>CAYNYW010000003.1:0-181320 GCA_964401555.1 uncultured Defluviicoccus sp. | reverse complement strand
CCGCTACAACCCATTGATCCATAAATAAAATCAAAATGAGGGGATTCCTGAGGGCACAACCCAGGGTTCGCGCAATCAGATAAACACCCTGTGGTCGGCGTGAGTTGGAATGATGCGCGAAGCTATATGAAATGGTTGTCGAACAACACGGGATCCCACTATCGATTGCTTTCGGAGGCCGAGTGGGAGTACGTCTGTCGCGCTGGCACAACAACTCGATACAGCTATGGCGACCAATTCACCCGAAAGCAAGCACATTTTGCGGAAATGAAGATCCGAGGAACAACGGAGATTGGCAGTTATCCGGCTAACCCATGGGGTGTTTGCGACATGCATGGCAACGTGTGCGAGTGGGTTGAGGACGCTTTACATGAGAGTTATCGAGGTGCACCAGTCGACGGCAGTGCTTGGATGGATGAAGCTGGTGCCGGTCAGGTTTTCCGGGGTGGATCGTGGAGCGTGCCGGCCCTTGACGGGCGTTCGGCAAGCCGATGGGCCTCCATTCCTGGGCGCCGCACAGATTTCCTTGGCTTCCGCTGTGCCCGAGTTCTGGAGCCGTGAGCCCGGCCGGCGTTTCTTGATGGCCGCAAAGTCACCTTCGCCGGCTTGCCGCCGGCTCGGGCTTTGCTTGTCGGGCTTTGCTCAGACGTCGAGGTTCGCCACCGCGAGTGCGTTGGTCTCGATGAACTCGCGCCGGGTCTCCACCGTGTCGCCCATCAGGGTCGAGAACACCTCCTCGGCGTCGTCGGCGTGGGTGACCTTGACCTGCAGGAGCGTGCGGGCGTGCGGGTCCAGCGTCGTCTGCCAGAGCTGGTCGGCATTCATCTCGCCCAGGCCCTTGTAGCGCTGGATGGCGATGCCCTTGCGGCCGAGGGCCATGACGGTCTCGACCAGGGCGACGGGGCCGGTGACCGGGTGCTCCTTGTCCTTGACCTTGAGTACGCCGGGTCTGGCGTAGGTTTCCTGCAGCGCGCCGGCGCGCGCGTTGATCTTGCGCGCTTCGGCTGAATCGATGAGGTGGGCGTCGATGACGTGGCGCTCGGCGACGCCGCGCAAGGTTCGCGCAAGCGCGAGCCCGCCGCCTTCGAGGCGCGTGCCCTGCCAGCCGCGCTCGGCCGGTGTCTCCAGGGCATCGAGGCGGCGCGCGATGTAGGCGGCGGCCTCCGAGCCGCGCTCGGGATCGGCGAGCACGGCGGCATCGAGCGCCGCGGCGATGGCGGCCTGCTCGATGAGGTGCAAGGGGACGTGCTGGGCGAGGCGGATGAGCCGGGTCTTGAGCCCGCGCGCCTCGTCGACCGCGCGCTTGAGATCGGCGCCCGCGATCTGCTCGCCGCGGCAGGTGGCGAACACCGCGCCTTCATCGACGGCAGCCGAGAGCAGGTGCTCTTCGAGCGCCGGGTCGTCCTTGAGATAGACCTCGGACGTGCCGCGCTTGGCGCGATAGAGCGGCGGCTGGGCGATATAGAGGAAACCCTTGTCGATGATCTCCGGCATCTGGCGGTAGAAGAACGTCAGCAGCAGGGTGCGGATGTGGCTGCCGTCGACGTCGGCGTCGGTCATCAAGATGATCTTGTGGTAGCGGCACTTCTCGGCGTCGAAGTCCTCGCGGCCGATGCCGGTGCCCAAGGCCGCGATCAGGGTGCCGATTTCGGCGGACGAGAGGATCTTGTCGAAGCGCGCGCGCTCGACGTTGAGGATCTTGCCGCGCAGGGGAAGGATCGCCTGGTTGACGCGGTTGCGCGCCTGTTTCGCCGTGCCGCCGGCGCTATCGCCCTCGACGATGAACAGCTCGCTCTTGGCCGCGTCGCGCTCCTGGCAGTCGGCGAGCTTGCCGGGCAGCGATGCGATATCGAGCGCGCCCTTGCGCCGGGTCAGCTCGCGGGCCTTGCGCGCGGCTTCGCGGGCGGCGGCGGCCTCGACGATCTTGCCGAGGATGCGCTTGGCATCGGCCGGATGCTCCTCGAACCAGCGGTCGAGCTGCTCGCCGACGGTGGCCTCGACGACGGGGCGGACCTCGGAGGAGACCAGCTTGTCCTTGGTCTGCGAGGAGAACTTGGGGTCCCACACCTTGACCGAGAGCACGCAGGTGAGCCCCTCGCGGGCGTCGTCACCGGTGATCGCCACCTTCTCCTTCTTGGCGGCGTTGGCGGCGTAGTTGTTGATGGTGCGCGTCAGCGCGCCGCGGAAGCCGGCGAGATGGGTGCCGCCGTCCTTCTGGGGAATGTTGTTGGTGAAGCACAGCATCGTCTCGTGGTAGCTGTCGTTCCACTGCACGGCGGCCTCGACGATGAGGTCGTCCTTGCCGCCCGCGATCATCACCGGCTGTGGCAGCAGCGTCGCCTTGGAGCGGTCGAGCCAGGCGACGAAGGCCTTGAGGCCGCCTTCATAGTGAAGGTCGACCTCCTTGGCCGTCACGTCGCGGGCATCGATCAGGCGCAGCCGCACGCCGGAGTTGAGGAAGGCCAGCTCGCGCAGCCGGTGCTCCAGGGTGGCGAAGTCGAACTCGGTCATCGTGAAGATGTCCGGCGACGGCAGGAAGGTGATCTCGGTGCCGGTCCGCGGTCGGCCTTCGTGGTCCCTGGGCGCGTCGCCCGCGATCGCCAGCGGCGCCTCGGCGTCGCCGCCGCGAAAGCGCATGCGGTGCTCGGTTCCGGCACGCCAGATGCGCAGGTCGAGCCATTCGGACAGCGCATTGACCACCGAGATGCCGACGCCGTGCAGACCGCCCGAGACCTTGTACGAATTCTGGTCGAATTTGCCGCCGGCGTGCAGCCGGGTCATGATCACTTCGGCGGCCGAGACCCCTTCCTCTTCGTGGATGTCGACCGGGATGCCGCGGCCGTTGTCGCGCACGCTGACCGAGCCGTCGGCATTGAGCTGGACGACGATCTCGTCGCAGTGGCCGGCGAGCGCCTCGTCGACGGCGTTGTCGACGGCCTCATAGACCATGTGGTGCAGGCCGGAGCCGTCGTCGGTGTCGCCGATGTACATGCCGGGGCGCTTGCGCACGGCGTCGAGCCCGCGCAGCACCTTGATCGCGCTGGAATCGTAGCTCTCGGCGGCATCGGCGGTCTGTTCGATCATGCTCTCGGGTCTCGTTGTTACGCTCTACGCGACGGGACGGGCGCGGGCCGCAGGCGCGCGTTCGTCCGAGTCGATGGTGAAGAACTGGGCGCCGCCGGCGAGCGGCGCGAAGACTTCGGCGTCGGTGCCGGCGTACCACGCCTGGCTGTCCAGGCCCTCGACCGCGGCGAACAGGTCTTCGCGGCGGACGGGATCGAGATGCGCCGCGACCTCGTCGAGCAGCAGGAGCGGCGCCGCGCCGGTCTGGCTGCGCTGCAGCCGCGCCGCTCCGAGCACGAGCGCGATCAGGAGCGCCTTCTGCTCGCCGGTGGAACACGCGCGCGCCGGCCGGCCCGAGGCGGCCTCGCAAACGACGACATCGCTGCGGTGCGGCCCGACGGTGGTGCGCCCGCTTTCGGCATCGACGCCCCGGGCGGCGGCGAGCGCCGCGCGCAACCGCTCCTCGGCGGCGAGTGCCGGCATCAGGGCAAGCCAGTCCTCGACGGCACCGGCAAGCGCGATGGTCGCGGCCGGAAACGGCCCGGCGTCGGCGGCAAACTCGCTCAGTTGCTCGGCGAGCAGCGCGCGCGCGGCGGCGACGGCGATGCCGGTGCGGGCGATCTGCTCTTCGAGCGCGCCCAGCCACAGCGCATCGGCGGGGCCATCGCGCAGCAACCGGGCGCGCTCCTGGACCGCGCGCTCGTAGGCGGCGACGCGCCCCGCATGCGCCGGATCGGCGCCGAAGATCAGCCGGTCGAGGAAACGGCGCCGCGGTCCCGCGCCGTCGGTGAACAGCCGGTCCATATCCGGGGTCAGCCACAGCACGCCGAGCTGTGCGCTCAGGTCGTCCTGCCGGCGCGCCGGCTCACCGGCGATGCGCACCTGGCGGCGCTCGCCGGCGGCGCCGGTGCCGGGCTGACAGCCGGTGCCGATATCGACGCTGCCCTCGGGCGTGCGCAGGCGCACGGTAACCGCCCAGGTGTCCGCGCGACGGCCGTCCTCGTTCAGCGCCAGCTCATCGAGCCGCGCCCGGCGCAGGCCGCGGCCCGGCGACAACAGCGACAGCGCTTCGAGAACACTGGTCTTGCCGACGCCGTTACGGCCGGTCAGCACCACCGATTGCGGACCGGTTTCGAGCCTGAGGGCACGATGGCAGCGGAACGAGGCCAGCATGATGCGTTCGACCGAGGTTCGGTGCGGCGTTCGGTTCCAAATCGAAGAAACCACCCCAAGAGCGCCGTTCGATTGCAGAGGTGACGATAACAAGCGACGCTTAGACCCGCATCGGCATCAAGACGTAGATCGCACTTGCATCGCCAAGCTCCTGCGCGATGGTGGGCGAGCCCGAATCCGCCAAGAGAAAGCGCGCGTTGTCGCCCTTGATCTGCTGCGTGATGTCCAAGAGATAGCGCGAATTGAAGCCGATTTCCATCGGCTCGCCCCGGTATTGCACCTCGATTTCCTCGGTCGCGCTGCCGTGCTCAGGCGCCGATGCCGCCAGCGTCAGCGTCCCCGCCTCGATGGTCAGCTTGATGGCACGCGAGCGGTCCGACGAAATGGCCGAGACCCGGTCAACGGCGGCGGCGAAGCGTTTGCACTCGACGTCGAGTTGCTTGTCGTTATGGCGGGGAATCACCCGCTCGTAATCGGGGAAGGTGCCATCGACCAGCTTCGAGATGAGCACGGCGCTTTCGACCGCGAAGCGGATCTTGGTTTCGGACAGCGCGATCTCGACTTCCGCCTCGCCGTCCTCGACCAGGCGGCGCACCTCGGTCACCGTCTTGCGCGGAACGATGACACCGGGCATGCCCTCGGCGCCGGCCGGCAGCGGCATCTCGACGCTGGCAAGCCGATGGCCGTCGGTGGCGACGGCGCGCAGGACCGAGACGCCGTTGTGGACGACGGTATGCAGGTAGACGCCGTTGAGATAATAGCGGGTCTCCTCCGTCGACATCGCAAAGCGGGTGCGGTCGATCAGGTCGCGCAGCTCGGACGCGGCGAGCCGGAAGGCGAACGGCAGCTCGCCCGAGGTCATCACCGGGAAATCCTCGATCGGCAGGGTGGCCAGCGTAAAGCGGGAGCGATCACAGATAAGCTGCAGACGCTCACCGCCGCCGGTGGCATCGAGATCGACCTGGGCGCCTTCGGGCAACTTGCGCACGATGTCATAGAGGGTGTGCGCCGGCACCGTGGTGGCGCCGCCGGTGACCGCCGTGGCAGGCACCTCTGCCACGACTTCGAGATCCATATCCGTGGCGCTCAGCGCGAGGCGTTCGCCGTTTGCCTCCAGCCTGACGTTGGAGAGGATGGGGATGGTATTGCGGCGCTCGACGACGCTCTGGACGTGGCCAAGCGCCTTCAGCAACACGGCGCGATCGATGGTGACCTTCATTGCGGAACGCGGATCCCTTGCACGTCTCTTTCTTGTTGGGAATCTATCCTTAAGCAGAACGCCGCTGGCAGGCAGCGACCTCTCGCCGGCGGCGCCGCTACCCGTCCGGGCGGAGGGGTAGGCCGCCTGGGCGGCTGGCCGCCCGCTCGGTCCCGGCGCGGCCCGAGTTTGCCGAAAGGGACTATACCAGAAGTGTGCGCAAGAGCCAGACCGCCTTGCATGCGGGCGCGGCCCTTGCAGAACCGGTCGCAGGCTCAGCCCTGCAGGATGCGGCGCAGCAGCTCCAGATCCTCGGCGAACGCCGCGTCCTGGCTCTTCAACTCTTCGATCTTGCGCACTGCGTGCATCACGGTGGTGTGGTCGCGGCCGCCGAACTTGCGGCCGATTTCGGGCAATGAGCGGGCGGTGAGCTGCTTGGCGAGGTACATCGCCACCTGGCGCGGCCGGGCGACCGAACGGGCGCGTCTTGCCGAATGCATATCGGCGATGCGAATGTTGTAATGCGCCGCCACCTGTTTCTGGATCTCGTCGATGGAGATGCGCCGGTCGTTGGCGCGCAACAGATCGTGCAGGACGTCCTGGGTGGCCTCGATCGTGATGTCGCGGCCCATCAGTTGGGCATGGGCAACCACGCGATTGAGCGCACCTTCGAGCTCGCGGACGTTGGCGGTGATGCGGTGCGCGAGGAACTCCTTGACTTTGCGCGGCACCGCCACGCCGAGTTGCTCGGCCTTGGATTCCAGGATTCCGAGCCGGAGTTCGTACGTCGTGGCGTGGATGTCGGCGACGAGGCCGCAGTTGAGCCGCGACTTCAGTCGCTCCTGCATGCCTTCGATGTCACTCGGCGACTTGTCCGCCGACAAGATGATCTGCCGGCCCTGGTCGATCAGCGTGTTGAAGGTGTGGAAGAACTCTTCTTGCGTCGACTCCTTGCCGGCGATGAACTGCACGTCATCGATCATCAGGACATCGACCGAACGGAATTGTTCCTTGAAATCGACCGTGGTCTGTTCTTTGAGCGCGCGGATGAAGCGGTACATGAATTTCTCGGCCGACAAGTAGACCACCGACCGTCGCGGCTGCCGGCTCTCGATCAGCCATGCGGTGGCGTGCATCAGATGCGTCTTGCCGAGGCCGACACCGCCGTACAGGAACAACGGATTGAAGGGCACGCTCGGAGCCTCGGCGACGCGGCGCGCCGCGGCGTAGGCGAACTCATTCGGCTTGCCGACCACGAAGCGCTCAAAGGTGAAGCGTGCATCGAGCGGTGCGCCGATATCGCCGCTCCAGCTCGCCTTCGCGTTTGCGCTCGCCTCGACGCGCACCGGTTCACCACCACCACCGCCTGCAGCCGTCGCCTTGCCATGCACGGGCGCCGGCATCGCCTTGTTGGTCGCGCCACCAACGGCCGCGACCACCCGTGCACCGCCGTTGACGGCACACGCATTGGCCGGCGCCGATGCCGCGCAGGCCTGAACGATGATATCGATCCCCCGCACCGAGGGGTCCTGGTCGGACCACAACCTGCGCAAACGATCAGCGTAATGTGCCAGAACCCAGTCACGCATGAAGCGCGTCGGCACCGCCATGGTCACCATGCCGTTGCCGGCACCGCGCACGCTCATCGGCTTCAGCCAGCTCCGGTAAGCGGCCTCGCCAATTTCGGCGCGCAGCAATCCGCTGACTTTTTCCCACTGGGTGTCCAGGGACGCACCCCAGCCCCCACCCGTGGATGAACCTGCTTCCGTTTTCATCATGCTCCCGTTGCTTCTTGACGTCACCCGCTGGGGTCGCAACGGGATGCCTTGTATTGACCCTCAAGGCACCTAAAGACTGCACTAATACTTTATTCAACTCGGCGCCGACGCCGCGAAACCAAGTACTGCCGGAATGTCAGCGACAAGTTTTATTTATTCTGCGCACCTCCTCAGGTGTCCATCTTGGCCCGAGCGGGCCGCCTGGCTCCTCGCACGCAGGCTGGCGGCATCATATTTACCAAACAAAACAAAAATTGGCAAAAAGCGCGCCCAGCCCGCAAGGCACTTTCCTACAAGTACATCCCGATCGCATTATAAGCTTCACAGAGTTGGTTGCGCCCAACATTTTTGCTGCGTTTTCCCGCGAGCACATGTCTCCCCATGACAGTGTCACGCTTGCATCCCCATATTATAAGAGCTGTTGACATTTCTTCTTGTGAATTACTGCATTATGCCCGTTTGCGAGCGATCCTTTTCAAGAAGATACCCAAGGCCGCTCTTTCGGCGCAACGGGACCGTATGGCGAACGCCAAAAAAAAATCGCTTGACAGACAGGGTAAACTGTCTCCAAGCGACAACTAAAAAGTGTAGATGGCCTAAAGAAACGGATGATTCGTTGGCTTTCGCGCGTGCAACGCCCGACAGCTTAAGGCGTGGGCATTACCTTGATCCGTGCCGACAATCGCGCGAGCTTGCGCGCGACGGCATTACGGTGGAGCACGCCGTGGCGCGCGCCGCGCATCAGTTCCGGCTGTGCGGTGCGCAGCGCGGCGGCGGCATCCGTCTTGTTGCCGGTCGCGATGGCCGCTTCCACCTTCTTGAGGAAGGTGCGCACCCGTGCGGTCTGCGCCCGGTTGATGGCGGTGCGCTTGATGGTCTGGCGAATGCGCTTCTTGGCCGACGCATGATGGGCCATGGCTTGCGTGTGCTCCCGACGCTGGCATGCAGTTACGATCAAAGCCGCTGTTCATAGCCATCGTCGCCGCATCCGTCAACAGCGGGCGCCCGCCGTACTGGCAACACAGGCGCCCGCTGGGATCGGGTCAGTGGCGCTCGCGGTCAGCGGTTCTGGAACGCTGGTTTACGCTTCTCGGCAAACGCGTTCATTCCCTCCTTCTGATCGAGGGTCGCGAAGATGGCGTGGAACATCCGGCGCTCGAAGCGCAGGCCCTCGGCGAGCGGCACCTCGAAGGCGCGGTTGACGGATTCCTTGATCATCAGCGCCATCGGCCGCGACATCGAGGCGATCTTCTGTGCGGTCTTGATGGCGTCGTCGACCAGCTCGCCCGCCGGCACGACGCGGCTGACCAGGCCCGCGCGCTCGGCCTCATCGGCCTTCATGCGCCGGCCGGTCAGGTTCATCTCCATCGCCTTGGCCTTGCCGACGGCGCGGGTCAGGCGCTGGGTGCCGCCGAGGCCGGGGATCGCCGCGATCATGATCTCCGGCTGGCCGAATTCGGCGGTGTCGGCGGCGATGATGAAATCGCACATCATCGCAAGCTCGCAGCCACCCCCCAGCGCGAGGCCCGCCACGGCTGCGATCAGCGGTTTGCGGCACAGGGACGCCTTCTCCCACTTCGTGGTGAGAAAATCGTCAAGGAAACAATCCATGAAGGACTTGTCCTTCATTTCCTTGATGTCGGCGCCGGCGGCAAAGGCGCGTTCGCTGCCGGTCAACACCATGGCGCCGATGGCATCGTCGGCATCGAAGGCGTCAAGCGCCTCGCCCAGTTCCCGCATCAAGGCGGCATTGAGCGCGTTCAGGGCTTTCGGTCGATTGAGTGTGATCACGCCGACCGCGCCGCTGGTGGACACGATGATGTTTTCGTAGGTCATGGTCCCCTCATATCCGTGTTCGTTGTGGTTGTCCGCGCTACCGATCGGCGCCGGCGACGCGTCGTGCACCTGCGATGATGATACCCCTTGCTGTGCGCGGTGATTATGACAAGGGGCCGAGCCTGCGTACAGCGCCGGCCGCTCGCTCGGGGCGTGATCCTCAGCGCTGGCACGAGGGACAGTAGTAGGTGGCACGGCCGGCCTGCACGATGCGCTGGATGCGGCCCGCATCCCCACCGGCGCCGCACAACAGGCATGGCTCTTCCGCTCGTCCATAAACGGCAAAGCGGGTCTGGAATTCGCCAAGCTCGCCGGATGGCCGGCGGTGGTCACGCAAGGTCGAACCACCGGCGTCGATCGCCTCGGTGAACACGGCGACGATCGCTCCCGCAAGCCGACTGACCTCCTTGGCTGCAAGACCGCATGCCGCGCGGGCGGGCGCGATCGCCGCGCGGAACAGGCTTTCGGATGCGTAGATGTTGCCCATGCCGGCGACCACGGCCTGGTCCATCATCGCCACCTTGATGGCGGCCGCCTTCTTTTCCAGCCGCTCGGCCAGGTACGCGGCCGAAAACGTCGCGCTCAAGGGATCGGGGCCCAGACCGTTCAGACGCGGGTGGCGGGCGAGGGCGTCGGCCGTAAACAGATCCATGAAGCCGAAGCGTCGTGGATCGCAATAGATCAGCCGTCGGCCGTCGTCGATGGTGACGATCACGTGGTCGTGGACACCGATACCGATGCCGTCATCACTACCGCCGACGATGCGGATTCGTCCGGACATGCCGAGGTGGATCAGCCAGATCCGATCGCCTTCGAGGCGGACCAGCAGGTATTTGCCGAGCCTGTCGATCCTCGTCACCGTTGCGCCCGACAGCGCGCGCGCGAACGCCTTCGGCAGCGGGAAACGAAGATCGCCCCTGTTCAGCACGACGCGGGCCAGCGTGCGGCCGGTCAGCACCGGCGCCAGGCCGCGACGGATGGTTTCGACCTCTGGGAGTTCCGGCATGGGCGCAGCCTAGCGCAGGCACAGGGCATCGGCTATGGTTGGCTGCCATGGCCGAGCCGCATTCCCCCCGCCCCGCCGATCCGTCGCCGCCCCACGCGGGCGCTTCGACCCACTTCGGCTTCCGCACCGTCGGCATCGAGGAAAAGGCGTCGCTGGTCGGTGATGTCTTCACCAGTGTTGCCGGCCGCTACGATCTGATGAACGATCTGATGAGCGGCGGCATCCACCGCCTGTGGAAAGAGGCGATGATCGACTGGCTCAACCCGCGGCCGGGGATGCGCGTCCTCGACGTCGGCGGTGGCACCGGCGACATCGCCTTTCGCATCCGTGCGCACGGCGGCGGCTCTGTCATCGTGTGCGACATCAACGAGGCGATGCTGACGGTCGGCCGCGACCGTGGCATCGAGCGCGGCCTGATCGAGGGCATCGCCTGGGTGTGCGGCGATGCCGAACACCTGCCGATCGCAGATGCCTCGGTCGACGCCTACACCATCGCCTTCTGCCTGCGCAACGTCACCCGCGCCGAGGCGGCGCTCAAGGAGGCCAGGCGCGTGCTCAGGCCCGGCGGCCGTTTTCTGTGCCTGGAGTTCAGCCGGGTGATCCTGCCCGTGCTCGATCGGCTCTACGACCTCTACTCGTTTCGTGTGTTGCCGCTGCTGGGGCAGATGGTTGCCGGCAATGCCGATGCCTATCGCTATCTGGCCGAGAGCATCCGCCGCTTCCCGTCCCAGGAGCGTTTCGCTTCGATGATCGCGGCCGCCGGCCTCGATCTGGTCAAATACCGCAATCTGTCCGGCGGCATCGCGGCAATCCACTCGGCATGGCGCACGTGACGGCCGCGCACCTTCGCCCCACTCGGCAGCCACTGTCCAAGCGGCAGGCAGCCCGTATCATCGCGAACGCGCGATGATACGCAGCCTGCGCAACGGCTGGCGCCTGTTCGCGCTCGCCCGGACGCTGGCGCGCCACGATGCCATGTTCGTCTTCGAGGGCCTGGGCGCCGCCCAACCGCTCTCGGCGTTGGCGCACCTGCTGTCCGGCCGGCATCAACCCGGCAGGCCGGGGCAACGACTGGCGCGTGCGCTGCAGGACGCAGGACCGTCCTTCATCAAGCTCGGTCAAGCGCTGTCGACGCGCGCCGACCTGCTGGGCGAGGCGCTCACCGCCGATCTTTCCGAACTGCAGGACCGCCTGCCACCGTTCGCCGGCGAGACGGCGCGCGCCATCATCGAAGAGGAGCTGGGCAGCCCCATCTCTGTGCTGTTCCGCTCCTTCGACGACGAGGCGATCGCGGCGGCCTCGATCGCCCAGGTGCACTTTGCCGTCGATACCGAGGGGCGCGAGGTGGCGGTCAAGGTGCTACGCCCGGGGGTTGAGCGCGCCTTCGCCCGTGATCTCGATCTCTTCTTCTGGATCGCCGAGATGATCGAGGACACCGTGCCGGCGTGGCGACGACTGCGGCCCATGGATTCGATCCGCACGATCGCCGAGACCGTCGCCACAGAGATGGATCTACGGTTCGAGGCGGCCGCGGCGTGCGAGCTCGCCGAAAACTTCTCCGATGATCCAACGCTCAAGATCCCGGCCGTCGACTGGACGCGTACCGGGCGCCGGGTGCTGACCATCGAGCGGATCGATGGGATCAAGATCGACGAGCGGGCGGCACTCCTCGACGCCGGCCACGATCCGCTCGCGATCCTGGAACGCGCCGCACGCATGTTCTTCTTCCAGGTCTTCCGCGACGGCTTCTTCCACGGCGATCTGCACGCCGGCAACCTGTTCGTGCGCCAAGACGGCTCCATCGCGGCGATCGACTTCGGCATCATGGGCCGGCTCGATCGCAACACCCGGCGCTACCTCGGCGAACTGCTGCTGGCGTTCCTGACGCGCGATTACCGCCGTGCCGCCGAGGTGCATTTCGAGGCCGGCTGGATCGACGCCGACCGCTCCGTCGATGCCTTCGCCCAGGCGTGCCGGTCGATCGCCGAGCCGATCATGGACCGCCCACAGAACGAAATCTCCATGGCGCGGCTCCTGGGCCAGTTGTTCCAGGTGACCGAGACCTTTGCGATGCCGACGCAGCCGCAGCTTCTCCTGCTGCAGAAGACCATGCTGGTCGCCGAAGGCACCGGGCGCAAGCTGTGCCCGGAAGCGAACATGTGGCTGCTCGCCCGGCCGCTGATCCAGGACTGGGTGGCCGAAACCTTCGGCCCCCAGGTCGCCGTGCGCCAGACGGTCGATGCGCTGCGCACGACGCTGTCGCGGCTGCCGAACATCATCTCCGACGCCGAGCGCAGTCTTACCGCGCTGGCCGAGGGCCGGTTGCGGCTGCATCCGGATTCCCTCGAAGCGCTGCGCACCCGGCAGCGCCTGCCGCAACCACCCGCGTGGTTGGCCTGGACCCTGGTCGCTATCGCCATCGCCGCGCTCATCCTTACCTAAGCGCAAGACGGCACAGGAGTTTGTGCTTGCATAGCCGCCGCCGGAGTGCCAATTAGGCGCAAACTACAAGATGAATGTGGGTTATGGGTCCGATGGCGGGGCTCGCCGGCCGGCGTATCCTTCTCATCCTCTCGGGTGGCATCGCTGCATACAAGTCGCTGGAACTGATCCGGCGCCTGAAGGAGCGGGGTGGGTGCGTCCGCTGCGTCATGACGCCCGCAGCGCAAGCCTTCGTGAGCCCGCTTTCGGTCGCCGCGCTGGCCGAGGACAAGGTTTACACCGAGCTGTTTTCGCTCACCGACGAGAGCGAGATGGGACACATCCGGCTGTCGCGCGAGGCCGATCTCGTCGTCGTCGCCCCGGCGACCGCTGATCTCATTGCACGAATGGCGGCGGGACTCGCCGATGATCTGGCGGCAACCGTGCTGCTCGCCACCGACAAGCCGGTGCTGATCGCGCCCGCGATGAACGTACGGATGTGGCACCACCCGGCGACCGAGGCCAATGTGGCACTGCTCGCCGCGCGCGGCATTGCGTTTGTCGGTCCCAATGCGGGCGAGATGGCCTGTGGCGAGTTCGGACTGGGGCGGATGGCCGAGCCGGACGAGATCGTCGCCGCCGTTGAAGCGCGCCTCGCGGCGGACGGCGGAACCGGGAAATCGCTCACCGGTCGCCGCGCGCTGGTGACGAGCGGGCCGACACGCGAGCCCATCGATCCCGTCCGCTTCCTGTCCAACCGATCGTCAGGCCGTCAGGGTCACGCCATCGCCCGAGCATTGGCGGCCGACGGCGCCGCGACGACGCTGGTGACCGGCCCGACCGACCTGCCCGACCCAGCGGGCGTGTCTGTGGTTCGCGTCGAGACCGCCGAAGAGATGCTGGCGGCGTGCGAAGCCGCATTGCCGGTGGATGTTTGCGTGTGCGCCGCCGCAGTCAGCGACTGGCGGGCGGCGATACCAGCGGAACAGAAGATCAAGAAGGACGGTGCCGGCGCGCCGCCGCTCATTCGGCTGGTCGAGAACCCCGATATTCTTGCCCGCTTGAGCCGGCGCGCGAGTGGGCGACCGCGGCTCGTCATCGGCTTCGCCGCCGAGACGACAAACGTGGTCGACAACGCCATCGCCAAGCGGGAGCGCAAGGGCTGCGACTGGATTCTTGCCAACGATGTTTCTGCCGGCACCGGCACCTTCGGTGGCGAGCACAACAGCGTGCATCTCATTCGCGGCCAGGGCGTCGAAACGTGGCCGGCGCTGCACAAGGACGAAATCGGTCGCAGGCTCGCGGGAGAGATCGCGCGCGCGCTGGAGGTGACCTCGTGAGCCCCCCGATGAACGAACCCGCCAAACCGCTTCGCGTTGCGATCCGGCGGCTCGCCCATGCCCGGGATCTGCCCCTGCCCGCGCACGCGACCGCGGCAAGCGCCGGCGTCGATCTGCTGGCCGCGGTCACGGAGCCCGTTGTGCTGGCACCCTTGGCGCGCGCGCTGGTGCCGAGCGGCATCGCGATCGCCCTGCCCGATGGGTTCGAGGCGCAGGTGCGGCCGCGCTCCGGCCTCGCGCTCCGGCACGGCGTCACCGTGCTCAACGCGCCCGGCACCATCGATGCCGATTACCGCGGAGAAATCGCGGTGATTTTGATCAACTGCGGCGAGACCGCGTTCACCATCGAGCGCGGATTGCGTATCGCTCAACTCGTCGTCGCCCCGGTGCGCACGCTGGTCTGGCAGGAGGCGGATGCGCTGCCGGTATCCGCCCGCGGCGAGGGCGGCTTCGGCTCCACCGGCGTCGCAACGGATTGAAGCCATGCTGCGACTCTCACGCAAAGCGTTGTTCGCCATCGAGGCGGTACTCGACATCGCCTACCATGCCGGCAACGGTCCGGTGCAGAGTGGCGAAATCACGCGGCGCCAGGGCATTCCGCGCCGCTATCTCGAACACGCCCTGCAGAGCCTGGTGCGCCACGGCGTGCTCGCCGGCATGCGCGGACCGCGCGGCGGCTACACGCTCGCGCGCGAGCGACGCAAGATCACGGTGGGTGAGATCGTGCGGATCGTCTACGCCACGAGCAGCGAGGATGAGGCGCCTGCAGTCGAAGCGGGCTCGCCGCTCGGCCGCCTCGTCGTCCAGCCATTGTGGTGCGAGCTGCAGGGTGATGTCATGGGGCGGCTCGATGCGGTGACGCTCGATGATCTGTGTCTGCGCGCCAGCAATGCCGGCATTGCGAGTGAGGGGCATACGGCGCTCGATTTTTCGATCTGAGCCCGGCGGGATCCCGCCTCGGTCCAGGGCACAGCCCCTTGCGCATTGAGTGCGGCCGGCACGCGGCGCATATGACAAGGAACGGGCATTGAGACAAGGGAGGAGGGCGTCCCCATGAACGAGAGCACGCACCCAGCCGCTACCGGCATCGGCCGTGGCCGCATTTACGACAGCATCATCGAGACCATCGGCAATACGCCCGCGGTGCGGCTGAAGAAGCTCGCCGACGCGTGCGGCATCGGCGCCGACATCGTCGGCAAGTGCGAGTTCTTCAATCCACTCAGTTCGGTGAAAGACCGCATCGGCCTGTCCATGATCGAGGCTGCCGAGGCTGCGGGCCAGATCGGCCCCGGCACCGTGCTGGTGGAACCCACGTCAGGCAATACCGGCATCGCGCTCGCCTTCGTCTGCGCGGCACGCGGCTATCGTCTGATCCTTACCATGCCGGACAGCATGTCCATCGAGCGGCGCAAGATGCTGGCACTGCTCGGCGCGGAGATCGTGCTCACCCCTGCGGCCAAAGGCATGTCGGGCGCCATCGCTAAGGCCGAGGAGATCATTGCGGCGACGCCCGGCGCCTTCATGCCGCAGCAGTTCGCCAATCCGGCCAACCCGGCCATCCATCGTCGCACCACGGCGGAAGAAATCTGGCGCGATACCGGCGGCCTGGTCGATGTCATCGTTTCCGGTGTCGGCACCGGCGGCACACTGACCGGTTGCGCCGAGGTCTTGAAGCCGCGCCGTCCGGGATTGTGGATGGTTGCCGTCGAGCCCGAGGACAGCCCGGTCCTTTCGGGTGGCACGCCGGGCCCGCACAAGATCCAGGGCATCGGTGCCGGCTTCATCCCGGCGATCCTCAACGTCAACGCCATCGATGAGATCATCAAGATCGGCAACGAGACGGCGTTCGCCATGGCCCGCCGGGTGGCCAGACTCGAAGGCCTGCCCGTCGGCATCTCGTCGGGCGCGGCGTTGGCGGCGGCCATCGAGGTGGGGCGGCGCCCAGAGATGGCGGGCAAGCTGATCCTCGCCATCCTGCCGTCGTGCGCCGAGCGTTACCTGACCACCGCGCTGTTCGATGGCGTCGGCGGCACCTGATAGCGAGGGAACGATCCCTCGGCCCTTAAGCGAGACCCAGATCCGGCGCTACGCGCGGCACATCCTGCTCGACGAGATCGGCGGCACCGGACAGGAGCGACTGCTGGCAGCCAGGGTACTGGTGGTCGGCGCCGGCGGCCTTGGTTCGCCTTTGCTCCTGTATCTGGCGGCGGCTGGCGTCGGCACGCTCGGCATCGTCGATGACGACGTGGTAGAGGCCAGCAACCTGCAAAGACAGGTGGTGCACCCGAGCACGCGGCTGGGCTGGCCGAAGGTGGAAAGCGCGCGCGAGACCATCGCCACGATCAACCCGGACGTTCGCGTCCTCTGCCATGGCGAGCGATTGACGGCCGGCAACGCTCGGGCGCTGGTCTCCAGCTACGACATCATCGCCGATGGCTCGGACAACTTCGAGACGCGCTTTCTTCTCAATGACACGTGCTACTTCGCGAAGAAGCCACTAATTTCCGGGGCGGTCGTGCGCTTTTCTGGCCAAGTGGCGACGTTCAAGGCCTACGAAACCGGCGCCAGCGCCAGCGACCACGGGCCATGCTATCGCTGCCTGTTTCGCGCACCGCCGCCGCCGGACGAAGTCCCCGACTGCGTGCACGCCGGCGTGCTCGGCGCCGTCTGCGGGGTGATCGGCTCGATGCAGGCCACGGAAGTGATCAAGGAGATCCTGGGCATCGGTGAGGGCCTGTCCGGCTTCCTGATCATCGTCGACGGCCTCGACGGAATGCTGCGCAAGATCCGGGTGCGGCGCGACCCGGCATGCCCATTGTGCGGTGATGCGCCCTCGATCGTCGCCACCAGCGCTGGATCGGTAGATGTCCGTGCTCGGACCTGAGGACGCCGGTAACGGGCTGTCCGTGATTGCCTTTTCGCGCGAATTCGAACGCGTGCACTATGCCCTGGTGCTCGCCTCGACGGCGGCCGCCATCGGTAGACCGGCAACGCTGTTCTTCGCGGGGTCGGCCGTGCGCGCGCTGGTTACAGCCGCAGGTGACGGTGCGCCCTCATGGCAGGCGCTGCCGACGGCGGACGGCGGGTCGGCGGCGACGGTCGACGACGGCTTTCGGCACCGGGGTATCGCCACCTTCGAGACCCTGCTCGGCGCCTGCGCCGAACTCGGCGTGCGCTTCCTCGTCTGCGAGATGGCACTGCGAGCAGCGGGCATCGAAGCCGCCGATCTGCGCGACGACGTTCCGTTTGAGATTGCGGGGGCAGCAACGCTGCTGAGCGAAGCGGGCACCGCCGCTACCATCGTTACCCTGTAGGCGCCTCTCCATCCCCGGAGTGGCGAGAAGGCCCCGAGGGGGGAAGGGCCTTCTCGCCGGGGGCGGGGAGGGAGGGATACGGCGAACACACGAAGTGCGTTCGCGGGAACGGCTTATACACAAGCACATGGGCGCAGCGCAAGCTTATTTTCCTAGATAATCTGCATTTTTTCCGACGCTACCACAGCGCGCCAAACGTATGGTGCAGCTAGTCTACGGACACGCAAAATATAGTATGTGAACCTGCCCCCTTAGCTTTTCGAGGCGTAAGCGCGGCGATTCAAGAGTAACAAACCAAGGTGTGCGCAGCAGAACCGCCGGAGAGCGGGCCGACAGGGCCGGTGGGCTGGTCGCGTTCTGATCACCGTGCCCCGGGCGACGGGACGATGTCCCGCCGCACGGATACCGGTCGGTCGGTTCAGGTCCTCGGCTTGAGGCCGATGGCAGCCACTTCGAGAAGATCAATCTGGACGAGGTCGCCCAACTTCAGTGTCTTCAGCTTACGCTGGTTGTCGGGGTTCTTGACGTTGAGGGTTTGCAGCCCACCGTCGGCGCCGCGAAGGGTGACCGTGTTGTTGACGAGATCGATGGCGGCAACCTCGGCGACCATCCGGGTGAGTTCCGCGCCGGCGCGACCGGGTTGCTCGCCGGGCTGCGATTTCGCCGTTGCCAGTTGGCGGACCACACCGAGCGGAGCAGTACCGGGCGCCATGACCTGAACGCTCAGCCGCTGATACGCGCTTGCAATCACCACGTCGCCCTTTTTCACCTTGGCGAGGTCCACATCGGCCGGGGCCTCGATAACCTCGGTGTTACCATCGGCCCGCCGCAGGGTGACTTTGCGGCTCTTCCGGTCGATCGACTGGATGGTCGCCTCGGTATCGATTTGCGCTTCGCCGATGACGGTGGGGAGTTGCTCCATTGCTGGTGGTGGCGGCGCCACGGAAGCGGCATCGCTGGCGTGATCGCTGGTGCAGGCGGCCAGTGCCGCGAGAATGACGGTCGCCGTCACCGCGCTAAGACGCCCGCCGCTCATCCCTTTCATCATATGTTCTCCTGAATTCAAGGTAAGGAAACTGGCCAATGGATATCGCCGTCGGGCCCCGGCGTCGATCGAAGAACTCGCCACCCAAGCTGGTAGCAGCGGTTAGAGGGAATTGCATCGTCCGTGTCCGCTTGCCCCAACGTCATTTCCGGGAACGGACGGCGGCTGATCGAGGCGTGGCGCGGTGACTACAACCACCATCGTCCCCATTCTAGCCTGGGCCAACTCTCACCGCTGGCCTATCTGGATCGCCGGGGTGCGGCGCTTGAGCGATCTGGGGGCTCCGCGCCGCGCCCCTTCCCGCAATCAGCAACGAGAGAGCAAACCAGGAACAAGGCTAACTTATAAACGCAGACAAAACGGGGAGCAGGTCACCGCATCTACGCAATCCGGTCTATTCGCTAACGTCGGAAATGACCAGCGGACAGTAGGGAACAACACCCGTCGATAGGACGTCTTTGTCGATCGACCTGTTATGCCTCATGCCTAAAACGGTATTTCGTCGTCTTCCTTCTTTTCAAGGCGGGTTAGGACGAACTGAGCTTCGTTCGCGTCAATCCACTCCCAGCCAAGATCAGCAACGGCAAGGCAGGCGAAGGGCTCCCCATCTATGTCTCTATAGAGAGTTTGCTCGCGAATGAATTCTTTCTGCAACAGTCTCCGAACGGCGAGATTGAAGCCCATGTTTGTGACGCCGGCTCGTTCCGCCGCAAGCTTTACACCGTATACAGCAGTCGCTCGGTCCTGTAGATCGGCACCACCCGCGATTACAGCGAGGACAAGAATTTCGTGGCTCGACAGGCCGTGAAGAGGCGTGACCGGACTCTCTTCCGCGATCTTCTCCAGAACGGCATCTTGCTTGACGATCGCCGCTATCTTGTCTGTGAGACTCGTGCGGAGCTTATCAAAATCACTCGGAGCATCTGCCAAGTACGGGATGATGCTTCTGTGTTGAATGTCGAAGGGATACTTCTTTCCCGTTCTCTCTTCCGAGCAGACCATCACCACCGGCTTGTTTGCAGCGTAGGCGAAGCCGAGTTCGTACCACACGTTGGGATTGTCAGCCGTGATATCCGCAAGACAGACTGCGGCTTGCCGAATGCCCTTCTCGATTGAGTCAATCGGGACCTGTACCTGAAGGTCTTGGTCAACCCGATACGCCTCTAGGCCTGCGGCTTCAATCGCAGGCTTGTAGATGTCGTGAAAGCGCTTATCGAACTTGCCCGAGTCAAACGGTTGAATCATAAAGCACGTAGCCATCACTATTCCTCTGAGGCATAATAATGTTAAACGGATCCTTATAAAAGGCGGAACAGCGCTTGCCGATCCGGATAAGTTGCCGCAAAATGACGCATCCGACAACTGAGTCCGCGCCGGAGCCGCCCGGAAAAGCACACGGGTGCGCGAGCGGCAGCGGAGCACACGTTGCCTCCGGCCGGGCTCTCCATTGCGGAACCTCATCGCGTCCTGTACTCCTTGCATCCGTGTCCAAGGCGCTGCTCCCGCAAGGATCCGGGCCATGAAATATCGGGTACTGATCGGTCAGGATGAAGACGGCGTCTTTGTCGCGCACGTACCGGCGTTGCCGGGCTGCATTTCGCAGGGCTCAACGCGCGACGAAGCTTTGGCGAATGTTCGTGAAGCGATTGAGGGCTATCTCGAAAGCCTGCGGGCACACGATGAGCCCATTCCGCCCGCGATTTCCGAAGAGATCATTGAGGTCGCCGTCTGAGCACGTTGCCCGTCCTGTCCGGCCGGCAACTGGTGAAGGTGCTCGGCGAACTCGGCTATGTGATCGATCGTCAGCGCGGCAGCCACATCATCCTTCGCCAAACCGAGCCTCCTCACAGGCGCCTGACCGTTCCCGATCACGCCGAACTTGCAAAGGGAACACTTCGCACATTGCTGCGTGACGCCGGCCTGACTGTCGACGAGCTGCGACGCCTGCTTTAGCCAACGGCTTCGCTGCGGTCGTGCAGTTGCGACGCGGGGCTTGAGACGCGGGACTTCAGACGGGGGGCTTGAAAAGCGGCGCGGCCGCGGCCATTGATGCGAAAGACAGTGGCGCGCCGCGCCGCCGCACGCGCTCAAGGAAATAGAGACACCCATGGCGGATATCCGGCGATTGACGGCATCGTTCTCGGTGGCCCCGCAGATCCGCCTGGTCGATGTCCCACTGCTGGCGGCGGCCGGATTCAAGTCGTTGATGAACAACCGCCCCGATGGCGAAAGCGTCGGCCAGCCCGAGAACCGGGTGATCGACGTCGCCGCGCGCAACCTCGGCCTCGCCTATCGCTTCCTGCCGGTGGTGTCGGGCCAGATCACCGACGCCGACGTCGCGCGTTTCGCCGCCGCCGTGCGGCTCCTGCCCAAGCCGGTGCTGGCGTTCTGCCGCAGCGGCACGCGCTGCACGATGTTATGGGCGCTGGCCGAAGCGGCGGAGCGGACACCCGATGAGATCCTGGGCGTGGCCGCGCGCGCCGGCTATGATCTCGAAGGCCTGCGGCCCCGGCTGGACACGCTGCGAGCCGCCGCAGTGGCTGCCGCTGCGGCCGAGCGGTCGGGTGCAACGGAGGAGCCGTAAGCCGGCGCCCAGATGGGCGAACCTGCCCGACGAAGTCCCCGACGAAATCCCCGACGAAATCCCCGACGAAATCCCCGGCGAAATCATCTTGTCGATCCGTCGGCAGCTTCGCGGACTCCCGGCCGACGCCCCCGCCGTACGGCAGGGGCACCCGTGTGCGGTTTGAAATGTCACGCGGCCGCGCGCATAGTGCCGGCCCGCCAAGGAAGCGCGATCATGCCGCCGGGGTGACCAGAGGGCGGCCGCGGGTTTCGAGGGTACGACGGATCGATCATTGATTGGGGAGGCAGAAGGCGATGTTCGACGCACGTGACCTGTTGGGCCGGTTGTTCGACTCCGAGATTGCCAAGTCGGCGAAGAGCCGGCTGGACACCGCCATCGGCCCGGGCGGTCTCGCCGGCGCCGGTGAGCAGTTCTCCGAGCTGTTCACCAAGGTCAGCGGCCAGGCGCGAACCGGCCTGGGCGGGCTGGCCGACGAGGCCGAGGGGTTCTACGGCAAAGCGAAGGAGGCGGTGCAGCAGGGTAGCCCGCTCGCCATCGGCGGCCTCGCCGCGATCGCCGGCGCCGTGCTCGGCGGCGGCGGCGGCGCGGTGCGGGGCGCGCTGGGCGGTGGTCTCCTGGCGGTGCTTGGCAGCATCGCGATGAAGGCGCTCAACAAGGACCAGGACGCCGCGCCGGGTGGTGCGGCGGGCGCGGCAGGCGAAGCGACCCCTGCCGCCGCCTCCGCGCCGGCGAGCGGCGCCACGGAAGAGGCGCAGCAGGCCACCGCCCGGCTGATGGTCCGCGCCATGATCGAGGCGGCCAAGGCCGACGGTGAGATCGACGCGCAGGAAAAGGCCCGCATCCTCGGCAAGCTCGAAGAAGGCGGCGCCGACGAGGCACAACGGGCGTTCGTTGAGGCGGAAATGCAGAAGCCGCTCGATCTCGACGGTCTGGTCCGCGACGTGCCCGACCGCGCCGTCGGGGTCCAGGTCTATGCCGCCTCGCTGCTGGCCATCGAGGTCGATACGCCGGCCGAAGAGGACTATCTGCGCCGGCTCGCCGACGCGCTCGGCCTTGACGCCGCGGCGATCGCGGGTGTGCATCAGACGCTCGGCGTGTAGTAATAAACAGTAGAGTCCGCTGGCTAGGCGTTCTTTCTAGGGTCAACGGACTTGCCGGCGTGAACGGGCGGGAGAAGCGGGTGATGGCCGAGCAGCGGACCTTCGAAGGCGTAACGGCGGAAATGTGGGCGCGGCTGTGCGAAATTGGCCAGGCCGAACACGGCACCGTCTACACCGGCGAAGGAACGGACCGCGGCGTCGCCACCACCCGCACCGTCATCGGCGAGATCGTCCTCGCCTACGTGCACGACCCGGCAGCCAATACGATCACCTATACCATCGAGCGCAAGCCGATGCTGGTTGCCGCGGCCCAGATCTGGAGCGGCATCGAGCGCGCCATCGGCACCTGCCGGCCTCAGGCGTAAGTTGGGGTGCCACACGTAATCCCGGAGGACAGGCGTAAAGCCTGGCGCGGCCTTCAAGTGCCGCGCTCGGGAAGCACCGCGGACGGCGGGTTGGGCCATCGGCAGGCGCCTGCGCCGGCGGAAACGGCCCCCGCCTCAGGCGGCGACCGGGTATGGATCGGCCCAGGCGATCCCGGCGTCGATGGGCCGCGCGGGCGCTACGGCGTGTGCCGGTTCGCTTAGAGGGATCACCGACGGCTGGGTGAGACTGGCGGCAATCAACGGTAGCAGCCTGGCCCGGCCCTGCTCGGTGAAAAAGCTGCCGTTGAACTGGCAGGACGCCATCAGGTGGGAGCGGAGCGCCCGGTAGAGCCGCGCGTCCGGCGCCTCAGGTGCCCGCCAGAAGGCGTCCAGCGGCTTGGGATCGACGAGACCGGGCAGCGCATAGACGGCGCGGCCGAGCAGCTTGGTCGGCCGGCCATGGTGGATCGACTGCAGACCCGCCGTGCTGTTGACCATGACCACGCCCTGGGCGCAACGGATCAAGGTCGGCAGATGGCCGCCCTCGATGAACTCGATGCGATCGACGCAGCCGTAAGACGCGGCGAGATCGGCAATCAGCCGGCGGTAGTCGGTCAGGCCGTTGTCCAGCGGATGGTTCTTGATCACCAGGCGATCGGTTGGAACGGCGGCGCGCGCGAAGGAACGGATGACGAGAGCGATTGCCTCGATCATGCCGGAAAAGGGTGAATGGCAGCGGATCTGGGCGTCGGAATCGAGCTGCAGCGTGAACAGGAACATCGGCGCCGGGTCGGCGAGGATGGCGTCGATGCGCCGGGCTTCGCTGCCGCGGGCCAGGCGCCGGCGCCGGAAACGCTCGATCCATGCTTCGAACTCACGTCGGGCGGGATGCGGACGATGCGAGCGGTAATGGGCAAACAGTGCGCGCAGGCAACCGGACGCCAGGTAGTAGCGGCTGCACAGCCGCAGCATCGATGCCATGGTCGGCGCCAGCGGCGGCAGTGCCGGTTCGGTCGCCGGTGACGCATCGAGTGCGGCCAACAACTGGTCTGGTTCGAGGGTAAGCCGGGAGTTGCCGTTGACGCCGTCGCGCTCCAGCGTGACCCAGTCCGGCCGGAAGTAGCCTTCCTCGAAGACGTGCACACGCACGCCGGCGGGACGAAGCGCCTCAATCGCGGCGTGATGGAACGGCCGGCAGTCACCGTAGAGCACGAGGTCGCTCACCGCATGCTGGCGGGCCAGCGCCGCCACCCGCGCCGGCCAGGCCGCTTCCGGATCGCGGAACAAGACGACATTGCCCGCCGGCCAGTCGATGAGATCGCCGCCGTTGAAGTTGACACGGAGGACGCGGTGCCCGGCCGCCGAGAGCAGCCGCCCAAGCTGCCGGAAGAAAGGCCCGTGGGGGCCTTGCAGGAACAGGAAGCTCTGGGTCATCGGGCGGTCACCGGGCGGGGGATCGGCTTGAACAGGCGGGCGAGCGAGCGGACGACAGTCGCGCGCGACAACCACGGCGGTGCCTTGGTCGACGCGGTGGCGAGGCGTTCGATGACGGTTTCCACCGGACACGGGTGGCCGCTAACCGGATCGACGTACAGCGGGTAGAGGATCAGCGCCGCCGCAACCAGTTCGTCGAGGCAGAGTGTGCGGGTGCGGCGCGGGATGCGGACGCGATCGGTGGTCAGTCCCCAGCCGGCATAGAACGGCGCGCCGTAGGTGGTGACCGCCTTGCCGCGCAGCAGCGCCTCGAAGCCGGTGAGCGAGCTGATGGTATGCACCTCGTCGACGGCGGCGATCAGATCGAGGATCGACGCGTTGCCGGCAACCGCATCGCACCAGCGCCGCGCGTCCGCTTCGCCGACGTGACCGCGCCGCAAGCCCGCCTCGACGTCGGGATGCGGCTTGTAGATGAGGAAGGCATCGGGGGCGGCGGCGCGCACGGCACGCAGGAGATCGCGGTTGCGGCGGATGGCGTCGGCGCTCAGCCGGACCGAGGCGTCGTCCTCGACCTGACCGGGGACGAGGATGCGACGCCGGCCATCCTCCGGCACGGGCAGCGGTATCCGCCGTGTGCCCAGGTTGTACTTGCTGATGCCGAGCCGCGTGATCAGCGCGCGCAGCCGGGCCGCGCGGGCGATAAGGGGCGCCGGCACCGCGTCGTCGAGCAAAAGCCGCTCCAGCCCGCTCTCCCGATTGGGATCGAAATAAATGCCGGTATCGTCGAGGACGAGGGACTGCGGTCGCACCAGCGTGCAGCCGAGCCCGACCGAGCGCAGGAAGCCATCCTCCATCCGCTGGACGGTGACACCTTGCCGCCTCGCCGCTTCCGCCAGGTCGTCGGGTTCCGACGACGCCCAGACGACGAGCCGCGCGTGGTCGCGTGCGGCCTTGGCCAGCGCCGCCTCGGGCGAGCGGCGGAAGGAGACACGCGGGCCGCCTGGACCGCTCAGGAAACGGCGGACAAACCCGCGCTTCCAGCGCGAAAACCCCAGACACACGGCGGAACCTTGGTTGCGCGCGGCATGGCGCTTGAGGTCGGAAAGCAAATCGATGGTGGCTTCGAGGCAGCCCGGTTTGCCGGTGAACGGATCGACATAGCGGGCATAGGCGATATAAGCGCCGGCGAAGATTTCCCGCAGATCGCGGCGGCGTGTGCGACGGGCACACACACTTGCATCGGTGGTCACCCCCCAGCCAGCATAGAACGGCAGGCCGAAGCAATGCACCGGCAGCCCCGCCAGCAGCGCCTCGAAGCCGAGCTGGCTCGTCACCGTGTAGACCCCGTCGACGACGTCGAACAGGGACCACGGATTGACCGCGTCGGCGAAGACCAGATGACCGCGTGCGGCGGCAAGCTCGGTGAGATAGCCACGCTTGCGGCCGGCGATGACATCGGGGTGGGTCTTGACGATGATGCGCCCGCCGTCGCCCACCGCGCTTTCGGCCGATGCGAGCATCGCTGCGAAGGTCGCGGCGTCGCCGCCGCCACCGGCAACCGACGCATCGCCCACCGTCTGGTCGACGACCAGCACGGTGCGCCCCCCCGCGCGAGCGGCGAGATGCGCGAGGTCGGCCTCGGCCGCCGCGTTATATTTGCTCAAGCGAAAGGCACGGATCGCGGCGATGGCACTCGCCGCGCGATCGAGGAGCGCGGGCGTCTCCCAGCCATTGCTGGCGAGCAGGCTTTCAAGACGCGACGGGCGGGTCGCGTCGTAATAGATGCCTTGCGGATCGACGACCAGGCTCAACGGCGGTGCCCCCTCGACCCCGAGGCCGAAGGAGCGCAGGAAGCCGTCTTCGAGGGCGACATAGGCGAGGCCACGGCGGGCGGCGATCGCCTGGGCACGCCGGCTGGTCGGCTTGTTGCCCCAGCCGAGGATGACCGGCGGCACCGCCTCGCAGCAGCGCGACACCGATCGCCGAAGCGCCGAGTACTCGGGCAGGAAGGCGGCTAGATGCGGGATGCGGCGCATCCCCGGCGACAGGACGACGGCTTCCATGATTGTTATCACCTTTCGTCGTGCTGGACCCGAACGTAGCCGCGCGCCGATTAACATCACCCTAATGGGGCGCAATGGTCGCGAAGCCGGAGACTGTGGTTGGGGAGAGGACAGGCTGAGCGGGGTGGCCATCGTGCCCGGCGCGACTGCACCCGCCCATATTACCCCAAATAGGGTATTTTCAGGCGGGTGCAGGGACGGCCGGCAAGCCCTCGAAGGTGCGCCGTTACAGCAGCGTCAGGACGACGGCGCTGGAGACGGCCATCTGGTAGAGAACCTGGATGATATCCTTGGCGATCTGCAGGCTCTTGAACTCGACCGCCGGCAGGATCACGACCTGATCTCCCGGCAGGACGTCGGCATCGCCGGTGATTTCGACCAGGCCGTTTTGGTGGATGATCATGGCCCGGCCGTGGTCGGCGCGGTCGGTATAGCCACCGGAGCGCGCGACATAATCGCTGACCGTGAACCCCTTGTGATGGACGATGGCCTGCGGCATCAGCACCTCGCCACCGATCAAGATGACGTCGGTATGGGCCGGAATGACGACGACGTCGCCCGGTTCGAGGCGGATGTTGGCGGGCTGCCCGTTGCTGCTGACGACGACGCGCCCTTCGGGTTTGACCTCGCGGGCCCGCTGTACGAACTGGCGGACCAGCTCGGCTTCGCGCACGCGGATCTCGGCCTCGCCGTCACTGCGCGTCGGCGCGGTGAGCACGCTCTGTTCGAGCTGGCGGAGCGTGCGGTCGAGCAGTTCCTGCTGCTGACGAGCGATGCTTGCCCGGCGCAGATAGACGGCATTGTAGGCGGAAACTTGGCCGTCGACGGAGACGTGGTCGAGGAAATCCCGCAAGGTGGTATCCCTGCCGACGGTATACGCCGAGGGGCCGAGGTAGCTGCCCTCGACGCTGACCGTCATCGTAGGCGTCTGCTCGTCGGCCTCGAAGCGCAGGCGATCACCGTCGCGCAACGCAAAAGTGCGGAAGGTCTCGTAGTCGACATAGACCGAAAACGGCCCGTCGATGCGGTTGCCCGAGATCGCCACGTGCGAGGCGCGCGGCAGCGGCCGGGTGAGAGACGCGATCTCGCTGCCCTGCGTCTGCGCCTCGCTCAGCTCGAAGCGGAACGGATTGAGGGTCGGTCCTTCGACGGTGACGGTGGCGCCGCGCTCCTCGACCATGACGACGTCGCCGTCTTGGAAGCGGAATGTCGGCACCGAGCCCTCGCGCAAGAACCGGTAGAGATCGAAGCGCGCCTGCTCGCGGCCGTTGCGGACCAGGCGAATGTTGCGGAAGCTGCCGCGGTCGAGATCGATGCCGCCGGCGCGGAGCAGATAGGTGAGCGCGCTGTCGTTGGGATTGCCGGCGTACTGACCGGGGAAGCGGACCGAGCCGGTCACGAACACCTCCACCGGCATCGACTTGAGCAGGTTCACGTAGACATCGACATTCTGGGTGTAGACGGACGCCACGGCCTGCTGAACCCGACGCTGCAGGTCGCCCGCGCGCGTCCCCGCGACGCGAACCGGCCCGATGGTGTTGATGAAGATGTTGCCCTGCGGGTCGACGGCACACACCTCTTCGGCCTGCGCCGCGCCCCAGACGTGCACCCCGACCTGATCGCCCGGTGCGAGCAGATAGTCCGGGTTCATGGCGCCCGGCCGCTCGGCCTGCAGCGGCCGCGCGAACAGGTTGGCACCGTACGGCGGCGGGTCAAGGAGCGGCTCACCCGCGCGACCCGTCGTGTGCTTCAACGCGGACTCCGCGCCGGGCCACACCGTATCTTCCTCCTCGCTCCCGCTGTCGGCCGGGTTCCCGCCGGCCGACGCAGCCTTGTAGGCGCCGAACGAAGTGGGGGCGTGATGGATGACGGACTCCTGGGCGACGCGCCGGTTTTCGAGCTGTACCAAGCGCTTGGTGTCCTCGGGCGCGGCGGCGCGCGCGGACGCCGCAGCCAGCGACATGATGAGCAATAACGGCGGCAGGCGTCGAAGCAGCATGATCATACCCATCCTGAGTGATCCTTTACGGCGGCGACGGTCAATGCACCCAAGCCCCAGCAGACGCAGGCACCGACGAAGACGGTGAAGATGGCGAGGAACCGGCGCGGCCGGGTCGAATCCTCCGGCAGGCTGGGTGCGACGAAGGTTACGAGGTAGCGATGCTGGCGCAGCGCCTCGGCGCGGGCAGCCTCCAGGCCGGTCAGCGTCGAGGTATAGAGGCGTTCGGCGAACTCCTGCTCGCCCAGCAGTTTCTGGTAGTCGGCAACCAGCGCACTCATGACATCGCTATCCTGGGGTTGCCGACTGGCCAGTTGCCGCTGCTCCTGGGCGAGCTGGTCCTTGATCGCGCCGATCTTGTTGTCCAGGGAGACAATGGCGGCGGCGTTGGGGTGCATGTAGGCGCGCAACGCCGTGCGCTCCGTCTGGGCGCGGGCCAGTTGCCCTTCGAGTTCGGCCACCAGTCCCAGCTTGCCTTCCGCGGAGCGGGTCGGATCGAGCACCTGACGCTGGTTGCGAAAGTCGGTAACCGCCTGGCGCGCCTCCTTGAGCCGCACCTCGGCCCGGCGCACTTCGGTGTCGGCAAAGGCGAGCGCATCGCGGCGCGCCCGCTCGGACATCCGGTTGACCAATGCCTCGCCCTCGGTGAGCAGTGCTTCGGCGAGCGCCTTTGAATCTTGGGGAGAAAATCCGCGCACCTTGAGAGTCGAAATGCCGGACGACGGCTCGAAGGCGACGCTGATCATGCCCTGCCAGTATTCGAGGACATCCTCGATGGGCGCATCGCGGCCGAGGCGTGAAAACCAGTCGATGTCGCTGCGACCGAAGATCGTGCGGACATCGAGGTGTCTGCCGATGGCTTCCAGCCCTTCGCGGGACAAGATGTAGTCGTGGACGATGTAGGCGTCTGCCGCTGACGAGCCTTGGCCGGGAAGACCGGTGAGCGCGCCGAGGAAGTCGGTTGGCGTCTGCTCGCTGCCGCGCACCGCAAACCGGGCCTCGGCGACGAACTGATCCGACGCGATCACGCCAAAGTATAGGCCGGCGACCAGCGTGGGCAGGACGATGCACGCGAGCACCGAGCACGGGATCTTCCGCCACAGGCGCCGATGCCAGCGTGGCGGCGTCGCCACCGTCTGCTGATCGCCGGCGTCGAGCGCGAGGGTTGAGGGACTAAACGGAACGTTCATTTCGGCCTCTTTCCGTAAATCGCCTCGGCGTCGCTGATGTTTTCATAGTAAAACGTCTTGCCGCCTTCCAAGACGACCGCCGATTGACAATACAGCTTCAGTGTCGAGATGCTGTGCGAGACCATGATGATGTCGGCACGTTCACGACGCGCGGCGAAAGCGTCCTGGCATTTTTGCCTGAACTGAAAATCACCGACGCCGGTGATCTCGTCGACCAGGTAGCATTCGAAATCGACGGCCATGCTCAGTCCGAAGGCGAGCCGCGCGCGCATGCCGTTGGAGTAGGTGCGCACCGGCATCTCGAGGTAGGCGCCGATCTCCGCGAAATCGGCGACCGAGTCGAGCGTGGAGCGGAAATCGAGGCCGTAGATGCGGGCGACGAAGCGGATGTTCTCGATGCCGGTGAGGCTGCCGTGCAACGCGCCGGAGAAGCCGAGCGGCCAGGAGATCTTGGCCTTGCGGATGATACGGCCGCGGTCGGGCCGCTCGGTGCCGGCGATCATCCGCAACAGTGTCGACTTGCCCGCACCGTTGAGGCCCATCAGGCCGACGCTGCGCCCGCGCGGAAAGCACAGGCTGACATCGGAGAGGATGGTTTTCACTCCGGCCTTGGTGCGATAGGCCTTCGAGACGTGTTCGAGCTCGATCATGCGAGCCTGATCCGCAACCGGGTGAGCCGCTCGGCAATGAGGCCGAGAAACAGCGCGCAGCAGCCGAACGCGACGGGATAGAGCGGGTTGGCGACGGTGCTCTCGAAATCGGGGAAGAACGCCGAGCGCAGCCACTCGATCGCGTGCAACAGCGGATTGAGGGCAAGCCAGTCCCGAGCCTGGGGCGGCAGCCGCTCGGCCAGGAAGAAGACACCGGAGGTGAAGTACAGCGGACGTTTGATTGCCGGGAACAACCGATCGAACGTGGGAAACGCTGCGGCGATGGCTGCCGCTATCATGCCGACGCCGGCGCCGATCAGCGCGAGCGACGCCAAGGCCGCCAGCACGTCCAACGGGCGCTCGACGGCAAACGGGCCGAAACCGACGTAGCAGCCGGCGCACAGGATGACGAAGACGACGATCTTGGTCGTCGCTTCGAGCACACTGCGGGCGATGATCAGATCGAGCGGCATGACGTGCGGGTAGGTCAGCAGCGCGCGGTTGCCGTCGACCGCGCGCATGGTGCGGTCGAGAACATGGCTGAACAGGAGCCAGGGCGTCACGCCGGTGATCAGGAACAGGGGCAGGCTGTCGCCCAAGGGCGTGCTGCGTCCCAGCACGATGAACACCGCGAGATAGACGGAGACATGCAGGAGCGGCTCGAACAACGCCCACAGATAACCGAGCCGGTTCTTGCCGAAGCGGGTCTGCATCTCGCGCAACAACACCGCGAGCACGACCCGCGACATCACCGTCAGCGGCGGGACACTGTTGGTCACGAGCGGCTCTCGTCGCTGAAACGGGTGACGACCACCGGCCGCACGCGGTTCCAGGCGCTGCCGGCCGCGCACGCGATCTCCGTGCTACTCGTCGGGGTCTGCCCGGCGGCCGCGGCGAGCGGTTGGTAATGGCGACACCAGCGGCCGCTGGCAGCGAAATACTTGGCACCGAGGATCACGGTGCTCGACGTGCCATCGGCGAAGTTCGCCGGACCGGTCGCACCTTCCATGCCGGTGCCGAGGAAACCGCTCGCGGCGGTCACGTCCCCGCGCCTGCCGGTGCCGACCGCGAAGTCTCCGGTCGTCGAGGCGAACTCAACGGATTCGCTTAAGGGTGCGGCACAACCGGCGGTCATCGCCGCGAGACCACCGCATAGGACAAGGACGGCAAAGACCCGGGTCACCGCGTCGCTCGACTTCGGCACCGCGCGGTGCGTTGCTTGCGATCTCGTGTCCTTTTCGCCAGGCTGGCGCATCCCAATGCCTCCATGAACCATCGCGAATTCCCGGCATTTTTGCGGTAATCCTCTAGCAAATCGTTAAAGCCATCACGGAAACGGGAAGCACGGGCGGCCCCGGGCGCTGCTCATCCCCCTGCCGGATTGCCATTGCCGGGAAGGCCCAAAACGTGGCACACAATCAGAGGGTGGGTGTGCCCGCCTGCGATCGCAGCCGTTGTAGCGGGCGATCGTGAGAGCAACGAATGGGTCTCTTCCTAGGAGAGGGGTGTACGGATGACGCGGATCACGACAGGTTTGATGCGCATGGTCGCAGGCGCTGCGACCGCTGCCGCCATCGGGCTCGGCGGCATTGACGCCTACGCCGGCAGCGCGGCCGAGATCGACAAGAAGGTCGAAGCCGCCGTTGCCAAGTGCTACGCGCAGATCACCGGCTGCAAGGCCTTGGGCCACAAGTCGGTCGGCATGCTGGTGTTCCCCGATGTGACCAAGGCGGCGGTCGGCATCGGCGGCTCCTACGGTGAGGGCGCGTTGCGCGTCGGCGACAGAACCGCCGGCTACTACAGCACGTCCTCGGCCTCGATCGGCCTGTCGATCGGTGCCCAGGAGCGCTCGGAGATCATCATGTTCTTGACGCAGGCCGCGCTCGATGATTTCCGCAAGAGTACCGGCTGGGAAGTGGGCGCCAACGCCTCCGTGGCTGTTATTGACACCGGCAAGAGCGGCAGTTTCGATACGGAAACCGTGAAAGACCCCGTCGTCGGTTTCATCTTCGGTGAGAAGGGCCTGATGGCGGATCTGTCCTTCAAGGGCGCGAAGGTCGAAAAGATCGAGCGCTAAGCGGTGACAGGAGGCCGTCGGCGGCGCTCCGGGTTTCGAGACGCCTCGAACCGGGGTCGCCGCGGCGGCCAATCTTTGACTGCCCGCTCCCCAGGGCTCTGCCATGCGCGATGATCGCATCGAGCTGATCGCGGTTCTCGCGATCCTCGCCGTCCTGATGATCGGCTGCTTCATCGTGTTGCGGCCGTTTCTGGCGGCGCTCCTGTGGGCCCTGATCCTCAGCATCACGACGTGGCCTGCGTACAGCCGGCTGCGGTGGTGGCTGGGCGGTCAGCGTACGCTGGCCGCGGCGGTCATGACGGCATTGCTGTTCATCGCCTTCTTGCTGCCGATCGCCGTCGTCGGCACCACTGCGGCCGAGACCGTTCGGCGATTGCCCGACATGGCCCGCGCCCTGATCGAGCACGGCCTGCCCGGCCCGCCCGACTGGTTGCAGGAAATCCCGGTGTTCGGCACGACCACATGGCGGCACTGGCACGAACTCTCTCTCGATCCGACGACGCTTGCCGACAGCGTGCGCGGCAACATCCGGCCGATCAGCGAATGGCTGCTCGCGACCGGCGCCAAGCTGGGCGGCGGCGTCCTCGAACTCGCACTGAGCGTGTTCGCAACATTTTTCTTCTATCGGGACGGTGCCGCCGGCGTAGCGACGATGCACGCCGTGGGCAACCGGCTCGCGGGCGAACGGGCGCGACGGCTGATCGAGGTCGCCGAAGCCACCATGAAGGGCGTTGTCTACGGCGTGATCGGCACCGCGCTCGCCCAAGGCGCTCTGGCGACATTCGGGTTCGTGATCGCCGGTGTGCCGTCGGCGCTGTTCTGGGGCTTGCTGACGTGCGTGTTTTCCCTCGTGCCGCCGGGGGCGCCGGTGGTCTGGCTGCCGGCCACCCTCTGGCTTTTCTCACAAGGACAGACCGGTCACGCCATCTTCATGGGGATCTGGGGCTTCTTTGTGGTCAGCACCATCGACAACTTTCTCAAGCCCTATTTCATCAGCCGCGGCAGCGCCCTGCCGTTACTGCTGGTTTTCCTGGGCGTGATCGGCGGCGTCCTCGCCTTCGGCCTCCTCGGCGTCTTCATCGGCCCGATCCTGCTCGCCGTCGTGTTCACGCTGGTCAAGGAGTGGGGGACCGTCCAGGCGCAGAAGGCGCTGCAGCCCGCCGCCAAAGACGAGGGTTGAGCGCCGGCTCGCCCGAGGCTACGACGACGGATGCCGGCGCGCCTCCCCCGCTTCCAGGCGCGTCCTTAAGACTGCTCGATCACCATCGGCAGCGGCAGCGGGGCGGGCAGCGCCGCCAGCGGCCCACCACACGGAACATCGAGGCCGTAGCGTTCCAGTAGCTTGCGGATCAGCGTCTGGCGGCGCTCGGCACTGCCGTCCGCCACAACGACGGCCTCGACAAGGGCGGCGACGTCGACGCTTACGGCCAGCGTGGGCGAGGTCGTCTCGGTCGCCGGCATGCCGTGGGTGAGGACGGCACGCACCTCGTGCTCGAAGGCCTGCTCGCCCCGGCCGCGCAGCGCGTCTTGCACCGAGCGCGCCTCCTTGCCGTCGGCCGCATCGTACACCACGGGCTCGACACGCGCGGTCTGATCGGGGACGGCGGCGATGGCCGCGGCGACCCGCCCCACCGTCGACCGGATGGCGATGGTGCGGTCGGACGCCGCCTGCACCTGCCACACCGCGGTGGTGTCGGCGGTCTCGGCATACCAGCGGTCGATCCACGCCGGTGCCGGCAAGTGGAACGCGCGGATAAGGTCCAGCACCGTTTCCATTTCGCCTTCGCGCTCCTTGCGGGCCCACCACCGCTCAAGCCGGCCACGGGGTTGCGGCGGCGGGGTGGTGGCGGCGTGGATCAGGGCATCGGGCAGCCGGCGGTAAAGGAAGCTCTCGGCCTCGGCCGAAGCATTGAGCCAGCGCTGGAACGGCAGGGTCGCCGTCTCCAGCAGTTCGACCAGTCCCTCGAAATCGAAGAAGCGCAGTACCGGCATCGAAGCCGGCGCGCCTGCATGCTCAACCACCTCGGGCGTCGTCATCGGGCGTCCTTTCCGTGTCGTTTCTTCCCATTTTCTCGGATGTCGTGATCCGGCAGGCGACGACGCCGGGCACACGCTGCTCGCTGAGCCTCTCGGCGTCGGATCAAGAGTTGTCCGTCGGCCGTGAGCCGTCAAGTGCCTTTGGGCGGCACCAGCGGCCCGCGCGCCGGAACCCTTTGCCGCGGCAGCACCTTGCGGTATCCTGGCCGTGCGGGCGGCTCCCCCCTGTGGTTGTTGTTCCGGGGCCGCTGTCACCAGGGGACCGGTAGCATGCGCATCGCCGCCGAGCGTACCATCGCGGCGCAGCCGGAAACGGTCTGGCAGGCCCTGCACGACCCGGAATGCCTGAAGCGCAGCATCCCCGGCTGCGAAAGCTTGGTTCGCACCGAAGACGGCCGGTATCAGGGCGATGCCGTCCTCGGGATCGGCCCGATCCAGGGCCGCTTTTCGGGACTGCTGGCCTTGCGCGACGAGGATTTTCCGAATGGTTACCGGATCGCGGGAGAGCTGCAGGGCGGTCGGGCCGGTTTCGCCAACGGTGAAGGCACCATCCGCCTCGAAGGCGACGGCGGCGGCACGCGGCTGTCCTGGGACATCGAGGCCACCATCGGCGGCAAGCTCGCGCAGATGGGAACAAGGATCATCGATGCCGCCGTCCGCAAATTGAGCGATGACTTCTTCGCGCGACTCGATAGCGAGATTGCGGCGCGCCCCGGCGGCACCGCACCGCTCGCCACCGCGAAGCTGGCCCCCGCAATCTGGGTGCCGGCGTTGATCGCCCTCGTCGCCGGCCTCCTTTATGTTTTCTCGGTGCTGTGAATGTCTCAAGGCGACGGCATGGTCGAGATTTCGCTTGCGGTCAACGGCCGGACGGTCGCCGCGCAGGTCGACCCGCGCCTGCTGCTCGTCGATTTCCTGCGCGACCGGCTCGGCCTGACCGGCACCCATGTCGGGTGCACGACCAGTCAGTGCGGCGCGTGCATCGTCTTGCTGGACGGGCACAGCATCAAGGCGTGCACGATGCTGGCGGTGCAGGCCGACGGCGCCGAGATCACGACCATCGAGGGGCTTACGGCGAATGGCGTGCTGCACCCGATCCAGGCCGCGTTCCGCGACCACCATGCCTTGCAATGCGGCTTCTGCACGCCGGGTATGGTGATGAGCGCGTGCGAGCTCCTGGCGCACACCCCCGATCCGGGCGACGCCGAGATCCGCGCCTGGCTCGAAGGCAACCTCTGCCGATGTACCGGCTACGATACGATCGTCGACGCGATCAAGGCGGCGGCCAAGACGCTTGCGGGACTGCCCAAGGAATGAATCCACCCCCATATATCACGCCGAGGACGCGCTTGATGCCCTGGGCGAGGGGCCGGCGCCACACCGGCCGGAAGGCGAGCGATGAATATCAAAGGTAATACCATCTTGTGGATCGTGATCGCGATCGTGCTGGTCACGCTGTTCAGCCAGGCCCAGGGCCCGGCCGGGCGGCACGCCGATCCCCAGGTCGCCTTCTCCGATTTCCTGAACAGCGTGGAATCCGGCCAGGTGCAGTCCGTGGTCATCCGCGGCCAGGAGATCAGCGGGGTGTTCCAAGATGGCCAGCCCTTCCGTACCTACGCGCCCGACGGCGCCGACGTGGTGAGCCCGCTCGCCGGCAAGGGGGTGCGCATCAAGGCGGGCCCGCCGCCCGAGCCCAGCTTTCTGATGTCGCTGTTCATCTCCTCGTTCCCGGTCCTGCTGCTGATCGGGGTGTGGGCCTACTTCATGCGCCGCATGCAAGGCGGGCCGGGCGGCGTGCTCGGCTTCGGCAAGAGCCGGGCGCGGATGCTGCAGCAGGACCAGCGGCGGGTGACCTTCGTCGACGTCGCCGGCGTCGATGAGGCCAAGCACGAACTCGAAGAGATCGTCGAGTTCCTCAAGGACCCGCAGAAGTTCCAGAAGCTCGGCGGGCGCATCCCCAAGGGCTGCCTGCTCGTCGGCTCGCCCGGCACCGGCAAGACGCTGCTCGCCCGCGCCATCGCCGGCGAGGCCAACGTGCCATTCTTCACGATTTCCGGCTCGGACTTTGTCGAGATGTTCGTGGGCGTCGGGGCCAGTCGCGTGCGCGACATGTTCGAGCAGGCCAAGCGCAATGCGCCGTGCATCGTGTTCATCGACGAAATCGATGCCGTCGGCCGCCACCGCGGCACCGGGCTCGGCGGCGGCCATGACGAGCGCGAGCAGACGCTCAACCAGCTTCTGGTCGAAATGGACGGCTTCGAGGCCAACGAAGGCGTGATCCTGATCGCCGCCACCAACCGCCCCGACGTGCTGGACCCGGCTCTGTTACGCCCCGGCCGCTTCGACCGCCAAGTGGTGGTGCCGACGCCGGATATCGTCGGCCGCGACCAGATCCTGAAGGTGCACATCCGCAAGGTCTCGGTGGCGCCCGACGTCGATACGCGCACCATCGCCCGCGGCACGCCCGGCTTCTCCGGCGCCGATCTCGCCAACCTGGTCAACGAGGCCGCACTGCTCGCGGCACGCGCCAACAAGCGTCTGGTGACCATGGTCGATTTCGAGGCGGCGAAGGACAAGGTGCTGATGGGCAGCGAGCGTCGCTCGATGGTGATGACCGAGCACGAAAAGCGGCTCACCGCCTACCACGAGGCCGGCCACGCGCTGGTCGGCCTGTTCGTGCCGGGCAACGACCCTTTGCACAAGGTGACCATCATCCCGCGCGGCCGGGCCCTCGGCGTGACCATGAATCTGCCGGAGCGCGATCGCTACTCCTTCAAGAAGGCGGAGATCGAGGCCAAGCTCGCGATGATGTTCGGCGGCCGCGTCGCCGAGGAGATCATCTTCGGGTCGGACAACGTAACCACCGGCGCGTCCAACGACATCCAGCAGGCGACCGAGCTGGCTCGGCGCATGGTCACCGAGTGGGGGATGAGCGAGACCCTGGGCCGGTTGCGCTACTCCGACAACGAAGACGAGATCTTTCTCGGCCGCTCGATCGCCCGGACGCGCAACGTTTCGGAAGATACGACGCGGCTGATCGATGCCGAGGTTCGCCGCATCATCGAAGACGCCGAAGCGCGTGCCCGCCAGGTCCTTTCCGAGCACCGCGAGGATCTCGACCGGCTGGCGGGCGCGCTCCTCGAATTCGAGACACTTAATGGCGACGAGGTGCAGGGGCTGTTGCGCGGTGAGCCCGTCGTACGCAAGGACGGCGACGGCGCCGCCGATCAGACCCCGGGCCGGCGATCGTCGGTGCCGTCGGGCGGCCAGATCAACAAGCAGCCCAGCCGGCCGGCGGGAGAAGGCGGCGTTGCCGGCCTGCAGCCCGGGAGCTGACGAGGATTGATGGCGAGCTGGCGTTGACAAGAGCGGCATCGGCCGGCTAGACAAACCGCTTCGCGCCGGGTGCCAAGCGTGCCCGGCCAAGAGTGGCATTTTATCGGAACAGCAATGTTTGCAGTCATCCGCACCGGCGGCAAGCAGCATCGCGTCGCCGCCAACGACAAGATCGTGGTTGAGCGGCTGGCGGGTGCGCCCGGCGACGTGATCGCCCTCGACGATGTCCTGATGCTGGGCGAGAGCGGGGCATCGGCCCTGTTCGGCACGCACGTGCCGAGCGCGGCGCGCGTCTTCGCCGAGGTCGTGGCCCAGAAACGCGGGCCGAAGCTGCTCGTCTTCAAGAAAAAGCGCCGCAAGAACCACCGGCGCCTGCGTGGCCATCGCCAGGAACAGACGGTCCTGCAGATCACCGCGATCAGCGCCGACGGCACGCCACCGGCGGCAGCCCCCGTCGAGGTGTCGACGGCCGAGGGCGTGACGACTTCGGTTGCGGGCGCGGCGACAGCGCCCGGCGGCGAGGAGTAACCAGCAATGGCACACAAGAAAGCCGGCGGCAGTTCACGCAACGGCCGGGACAGTCCGGGGCAGCGCCTCGGCGTCAAGAAGTTCGGCGGCGAGGTTGTCATCCCCGGCAACATCATCGTCCGCCAGCGCGGCACCCAGTTCCATCCGGGCGAAGGCGTCGGCATCGGCCGCGACCATACCTTGTTCGCACTCGTGGGCGGGCACGTCCAGTTCAAGCGCAAGGCCCGCGGTCGGACTTTCGTCAGCGTCGCCCAGGCGAACTGACCGGGCGATCGCGCCCGCCTCCTGCGCTTGCCCGTGCCGTGCACTTGAGACTTCGGGACTCCTCTCGTGCAGTTTCTCGATGAGGCCAAGGTCATGGTGCGTAGCGGCGACGGCGGCAACGGCTGCCTGTCGTTCCGGCGCGAGAAGTTCATCGAGTTCGGCGGCCCCGACGGCGGCAACGGCGGCAAGGGTGGCGACGTCGTGGCCGAGGCCGTCGCCGGCCTCAACACCCTGATCGATTTCCGTTACCGCCCGCACGTCAAGGCCGGCCGCGGCGGCAACGGCGCAGGCGCCAACCGCACCGGCGCCAACGGCCACGACGCCGTGCTACGGGTTCCGGTCGGCACCCAGGTGTTCGCCGAGGATCGCACGACGCTGCTGGCCGATCTAACCCAAATGGGGCAGAAAGCCATGGTCGCCCGGGGTGGCCGCGGCGGGCTCGGCAATGCGCACTTCAAGTCCTCGACCAACCAGGCACCGCGGCGCACCGATCCTGGAATTCCTGGCGAGGAGCACACGCTGATCCTGCGCCTCAAGCTGATCGCGGACGCAGGCCTGATCGGCTTGCCCAATGCCGGGAAGTCGACGTTTCTCGCCGCCGTGTCGCGGGCGCGCCCGAAGGTCGCGGACTATCCCTTCACCACGCTCTATCCGTCCTTGGGCGTGGTGCGCGTCGACGACCGCGAGATGGTGCTTGCCGACATTCCCGGCCTGATCGAGGGCGCACACCAGGGTGCCGGCCTCGGCGATCGGTTCCTCGCGCACGTCGAGCGCTGCGCCGCGCTGATCCACCTCGTCGACGGCACCTTCGAGGATGTGGCCGGCAGCTACCGCCTGGTGCGCGCCGAGCTCACCGCCTACGGCGCGGGCCTCGGCGCCAAGCGCGAGATGGTCGTCCTCAACAAGGCCGATGCGATGGCGGCCGAGGAGATCGCGGCCAAGGTTTGCGCCCTGGAGGCAGTGTGCAACAGCGCGGTGGTCGTTGCCTCCGGCGCGACCGGCGAGGGCGTCGCGGATGTGTTGCGCCGCGCGTGGACGCTCATCGAGGCGGCACGAATGCCTGGAGGGCCGCCACCGCCGCGGCAGGCACAGGACTGATGCGCGACCGCGACGATACCGACATCGCTGGCGCCCGCCGGCTGGTGGTCAAGATCGGCTCGGCTTTGCTGGTCGAAGAGGCTTCGGGGGCGGTACGGGCGGACTGGCTCGTCGCACTCGTCGATGACTTGGCGCGCTGCCGTCAGCGCGGCCAGGACGTGCTCATCGTCTCTTCGGGCGCGATTGCCTGCGGCCGCCGGCACCTCGGCCTCGGCAGCGGCTCGCTGCGGCTCGAAGAAAAGCAGGCCGCGGCCGCGATCGGCATGATCCGGCTCGCGCATGCCTACCAAGACGCACTCGGCCGTCACGGCCTCACCGTCGCCCAGGTGCTGCTGACCCTCGACGACAGCGAGGATCGCCGGCGATATCTCAACGCGCGCAACACCTTGACGGCATTGCTGCACGCAGGCGCCGTGCCGCTGATCAACGAGAACGACACGGTAGCCACCGATGAAATCCGCTTCGGCGACAACGACCGCCTGGGCGCGCGGGTGGCGGCGATGGTCAGTGCCGACGCTCTCGTGCTGCTCTCCGATGTCGATGGGCTCTACACCGCCGATCCGCATGGCTCCGAGGAGGCCCGCCTGATCCGTGTCGTGCCGGAGATCACGCCCGCGATCGAAGCGATGGCCGGCCAAGCCCAGTCCGGCTTCGGCTCCGGCGGGATGATCACCAAGCTGATTGCGGCCAAGATCGCCGTCGCCGCCGGTTGTCGCATGGTTATCGCCAGCGGTCAGGCCCTGCACCCGCTGCGCCGCATCGAGGATGGCGCGCCGTGTACCTGGTTTCTCGCCGCGGCGAGCCCGCACGCCGCGCGCAAGCAATGGATCGGCGGTAGTCTCAAGCCGGCCGGTGCGCTGATCGTCGATGCCGGCGCGGAAAAGGCGCTGAGCCGGGGAAAGAGCCTGTTGCCGGCGGGCGTCATCGACGTCGAGGGCGACTTCGGGCGCGGTGCCGCGGTGGTCGTGCGCAGCCCAAGCGGCCAGGTCCTCGCCAAGGGACTGTCCGCCTACGCTTCGGCCGACGCCCGGCGCATCGTCGGGCTGAAATCGAGTGAAATCGAGGCGCGCCTCGGCTACCGTGGTCGCGACGAAATGATCCATCGCGACGACCTGGTGCTGGAGCGGGAACCCGAACAGTGAGCACGATGACGGCCGAACGGGCGCGCACGACGAACGAGACGGCGGAGACCGCCGATGTGGCGGCGCTGATGCGCGACCTGGGGTCGGGTGCCAAGCGGGCGGCGGCCGTGCTGGCGGCGGCGTCGAGTGCGGCCAAGAACGACGCGTTGCGCGCGACGGCGAAGGCCCTGCACGCCGACCGCGCCGCGATCCTTGCGGCGAACGGCGATGACGTCACGGCCGGCCGTGCGCGCAGGCTGAGCGCGGCGCTGATCGATCGCCTGGTTCTCGACGATGCCCGCATCGAGGCGATGGCGCGTGGCCTCGAAGACATCGCCGCGCTGCCCGATCCGGTGGGTGCGGTGATCGCGTCGTGGCCGCGCCCCAACGGGCTGCAGATCTCGCGGGTACGCACGCCGCTGGGTGTCATCGGCGTGATCTACGAGTCGCGGCCCAACGTCACCGCCGATGCCGGCGGCCTGTGCCTGAAGGCCGGCAACGCGGCGATCCTGCGCTGCGGCTCGGAGAGCTTCCGCTCGTCATCGGCCATTCATCGCTGCCTCGTCAAGGGGCTCGCAGACGCAGGCTTGCCGGCGACCAGCATCCAGCTGGTGCCGACCACCGATCGCGCGGCCGTCGGCGAAATGCTGCGGATGGTGGGCGTCATCGACGTGATCGTGCCGCGCGGCGGCAAATCGCTGATCAGCCGGGTGTTGGCCGAGAGCAAGGTGCCCTTGTTCCAGCATCTCGAAGGCATCTGTCACACCTATATCCACGCCGCCGCCGATCCCGAGAAGGCGCGCAAGGTGGTACTCAACGCCAAGATGCGGCGCACCGGCATCTGCGGGGCGACCGAGACGCTCTTGGTCGATCGCGCCATCGCCACGCGCGTGCTGCCCCCGATCCTCGATGATCTGTGCAAGGCCGGCTGCGAGATCCGCGGCGACCGGGAGACCTGTGCGCTCGATGCCCGCGTGGTGCCCGCGGCGGCGGCCGACTGGGATACCGAGTACCTCGATGCGATCTTGTCGGTGCGCGTCGTCGATGGCCTCGAAGACGCCATCGCGCATATCCGCACGCATTCCTCGCAGCACACCGAAGCCATCCTTACCGAGGACACGGCCGCGGCCGAGCACTTCGTCGCCAGCATCGACAGCGCCATCGTCATGGTCAATGCCTCGACCCAGTTCGCCGACGGCGGGGAGTTCGGCATGGGCGCCGAGATCGGGATTGCGACCGGCAAGCTGCACGCGCGCGGGCCCGTCGGCGTCGAGCAGTTGACCAGCTTCAAGTACGTCGTTCGCGGCTCCGGCCAGTGCCGGCCGTGAGGATCGGAGGAGACCGACGATGAACACGCTCACGGGGAAGGTTGCGCTGGTGACCGGGGCCAGCCGCGGCATGGGTTGCGCCATCGCTCTGAGGCTGGCCGACGACGGCGCCAGCGTCTGCGTCGGCTACGGCCGGAGCCGCGACGCCGCCGAGCGGGTGGTCGCCGAGATCGCAGCGAAGGGAGGCACCGCCGCCGCGTTTCGTGCCGACACCGAGAAGCCGGCGGAGGTCCGGGCACTGGTCGCAGACGCGGCCGCGCGGTTCGGTGCCATCCATATCCTGGTGAACAATGCCGGGATTTACACGCCGGGCGGCTTGCTCGATGCCACCGACGCGGACTTCGATCGCATCGTCAACGTCAACGTCCGCGCGCTGCTGGTGGCGGTCCAGGCGGTGGTCCGGGTCATGCCCGCGGCCGGACGGATCATCAACATCGGCAGCGTGCTGGGCGAGCGGGTGCCGTCAGCCGGCCTCGGCCTTTATCCGATGACCAAGTTTGCGGTCGCCGGCCTGACCCGTGGCCTGGCACGCGAGCTGGCGCCGCGCGGGATCACCGTCAACTGCGTCGAGCCCGGCCCGATCGATACCGACATGAACCCGGCATCCGGGGCCGGCGCCGACGAGCAGGCCAAGGCAACGGCCCTGGGCCGCTTCGGCAAGCCCGAAGAGGTGGCGGCCGCGGTGGCCTTTCTTGCCTCGCCGGCGGCGTCCAACATCACCGGCGCGATGCTCACTTGCGACGGCGGCTTCAACGCCTGAGCGACACTACCCGCCGATCTCGCCGCTCATGAGGCAAGCGCGCGGCTGATGACTAGGCGTTGCACGTCCGACGTGCCCTCGTAGATCTGCGCGACGCGCACGTCGCGGAAGATGCGCTCGACGGGAAAATCGGTGACGTAACCGTAGCCGCCGAAGGTCTGGATCGCTTTCGAGCAGACGCGTTCGGCCATTTCCGAGGCGAACAGCTTGGCCATCGAAGCCTCCTTCAGGCACGGCAGCTTCTGATCGCGCAGCGCGGCCGCACGCAGGACCAGAAGCCGCGCCGCGTCGATCTCGGTCGCCATGTCGGCGAGCCGGAAGGCGACGGCCTGGTGCTCGATGATCGGCTTGCCGAAGGTCTGGCGGTCCTTGGCATAGGCGACGGCCGCCTCGAAGGCGGCGCGCGCCATGCCGACCGACTGCGCGGCGATGCCGATCCGCCCGCCTTCGAGGTTGGAGAGCGCGATCTTGTAGCCCTCGCCCTCCCGTCCCAACAGGCAGTCGGGCGGCAGGCGCAGGTCTTCGAGCGCGATCTGCGCCGTATCCGACGCCCGCTGCCCCATCTTGTCCTCGACACGGGTGACGATGTAGCCCTTGGTCTCGGTCGGGACGATGAAGGCGCTGATCCCCTTCTTGCCGAGGGCGGGCTCGGTGACCGCGAACACGATGGCGATCTGCGCCGTCTTGCCCGACGTGATGAACTGCTTGACCCCGTTGAGCACATAGTCATCGGCGTCGCGAACGGCGCGGGTGCGCAGCGCCGCGGCGTCGGAGCCCGCCTGCGGCTCGGTGAGACAAAACGCGCCCAAGAGTTCGCCTCTCGCCATCGGCTTCAGGAAGCGTTCCTTCTGGGCGTCGGTGCCGAACCTGAAGATCGGCATGCAGGCGACCGAATTGTGCACGCCCATGATCGTCGAGCATGCGCCGTCGCCGGCGGCGACCTCCTCGATGGCGAGCGCGAACGAGACGTAGTCGGCACCGGCACCACCCCACGCTTCGGGGATCACCATGCCCAGCAAGCCAAGCTCGCCCATCTGGCGGACGGCGTCCGCGGGAAAGCTGTGGGTGCGATCCCACTCGGCCGCATTGGGCGCGAGCTGTTCTTGCGCAAAGTCACGCGCCATGTCGCGGATCATCGACTGTTCTTCGGTGAGCATCATCAGGGGGTATCCGTTTCTCGGCCACCGTGGCGGCTCGGGCAACGCCGGGCGCGAGCGAGACGCCCCGGCCGAAGAGGCAATTCCGCCGCCAGGTCCGGCGTGAATTGAAACAGCGCTCAGGACGATTTGCGCAGCTCGGGGAAATCCTCTTCCCAGAATTCGAGCGGTCCGCGCTCGTCGCCTTGCTTGCGATCGGTTTCGTGCTTGCGCAGCTCGACGCGGCGGATCTTGCCAGAAATCGTCTTCGGCAGATCGGCGAATTCGATGCGGCGGATGCGCTTATACGGCGCCAGCCGTTCGCGCACGAAGCGCAAGATGTCCTCGGCGAGTTCGCGGCTCGGCCGCTCGCCGGCGACCAGCGTGACCACCGCCTTGGGCACGGCGAGGCGCAGCGGGTCCGGGCTCGGCACCACGGCGGCCTCGGCGACCGCCGCGTGCTCGATTAGCACGCTCTCCAGCTCGAACGGACTGATCCGGTAATCCGACGCCTTGAACACATCGTCGGCGCGGCCGACGTAGGTGATGTAGCCGTCCGCGTCGCGCATGGCGACGTCACCCGTGCGATAATAGCCGCCGGCGGTGACTTCCGCCGTCTTGGCCGGGTCATCCTTGTAGCCGAGCATCAGGCCGGTCGGACGCGGGTCGAGCACGAGGCTGATCTCGCCTTCCTCGGCTTCCTTCCCTTCCGCATCGAGCAGCGCCACCCGATAGCCCGGCATCGGCCGGCCCATCGAACCCTCCTTGAGCGCTTGGCCCGGTGAATTGCCGATCTGACAGGTCGTTTCGGTCTGGCCGTAGCCGTCGCGCAGCGTGAGCCCCCAGGCTCCCCGGACCTGATCGATGATCTCCGGATTGAGCGGCTCTCCGGCGCCGATCACCTCGCGCAGCCGCACCTTGTAGGCGCCCATGTCCTCTTGGATCAGCATCCGCCACACGGTCGGCGGCGCGCACAAGGTGGTCACGCCGCAGCGTGCGACGGTGTCCAGCACCGCCTTTGCCTGGAAGCGACTGTAATTGAAGATGAAGATGGTGGCACCGGCGTTCCACGGCGCAAAGAAGCAGCTCCAGGCGTGCTTGGCCCAGCCGGGCGAGCTGATGTTCCAATGCACGTCGCCTTCCCGCAACCCGATCCAGTACATCGTCGAGAGGTGGCCCACCGGATAGCTGACCTGGCTGTGCTCGACCAGCTTCGGCTTCGAGGTCGTGCCTGAAGTAAAATACAGCAGCACCGGGTCGATCGCCTTGGTCGGCCCGTCGGGCGTGAATACCGCCGACGCGCCGTCGGCATCGGTGAAAGGGGTCCAGCCGGCGACGGCGTCGCCGACACTGATGCGGGTATAATCGCCGGGGAGGTCGGCGAACTTGCCGGCGTCCTGGCTACCGACGACGACGTGGCGGACATGGCCGCGCTCGAAGCGGTCGAGCAGGTCGTCGCGCGCCAACAGCGTCGTCGCCGGAATGATCACGGCGCCGAGCTTGATCGCGGCCAGCATCACCTCCCACAATGGCACGACGTTGCCGAGCATCAGCAAGATGCGGTCGCCGCGCCGGACGCCGAGCCCCTTGAGGAAGTTGGCAACTTGGTTGGACCGCACCGACAGCTCGGCGAACGAGCGCTTTTCTTCGCTGCCGTCCTCGCCCACCACCCACAGCGCCGGGCGCTGGTTGTCCTTGGCGTAGGTGTCGAAATAGTCGAGCGCCCAGTTGAATGTCTCAAATTGCGGCCAGGAAAAGCCCTTGTACGCGGCCTCGTAATCTTGTCGATGCGCGATCAGGAAGTCTCTCGCTTTGATGAACGTTTCCGCAGGCGTCATGGTTTCCTCTCCTTGCTTCGTTAATTTCGCACAACCGCCCTAACCGAGGCGTGTAGCGGGTGGCCGTTGCGCGCGTGTGTGTCGATCGTACTCAATTGTAACCGTGCGGCTTGCCGGCACGGTGCCGCTGCGTCAACCCCTCTCAGAAGGTGATCACCGAGCGGATCGAGTGACCGTCGTGCATCAGATCGAAGGCCTCGTTGATGCGCTCCAGCGGCAGGACATGGGTGATCAGATCGTCGACGTTGATCTTGCCGTCCATGTACCAGTCGACGATCTTCGGCACGTCGCGCCGGCCGCGGGCACCACCGAAGGCGGTGCCACGCCAGACCCTGCCGGTGACCAGTTGAAACGGCCGCGTCGCGATCTCCTCACCGGCACCGGCGACGCCGATGATGATGCATTCACCCCAGCCCTTGTGGCAGCATTCGAGCGCCTGGCGCATCAGCGTGACATTACCGACGCATTCGAAGGCGTAGTCGGCGCCCCCCTTGGTCAGATCGACGAGATAGGGAACGAGGTCGCCCTCGACTTCGGCCGGGTTGACGAAATGCGTCATGCCGAACTTCTCGGCGATCGCCCGCTTGGCCGGGTTGCGATCGACGCCGACGATCATGTCGGCACCGACCAGCCGTGCGCCCTGGATGACGTTGAGGCCGATACCACCGAGACCGAACACCACGACCCGTGCACCCGGCTCGACCTTGGCGGTGAACAACACCGCGCCGAGGCCGGTGGTGACGCCGCAGCCGATGTAGCAGATCTTCTCGAACGGCGCGTCGGCGCGCACCTTGGCCACCGCGATCTCCGGCAGTACGGTGAAATTGGCGAAGGTCGAGCAGCCCATGTAGTGGTGCAGCATGCGTCCGCCTAGCGAGAAGCGGCTGGTGCCGTCGGGCATCACGCCGCGGCCCTGGGTGGTGCGGATCGCCTGGCAGAGGTTGGTCTTGGGGTTGAGGCAGTATTCGCACTGCCGGCACTCGGGGATGTACAATGGAATGACATGATCCCCCGGCTTGATCGAGGAGACGCCGGGCCCGGTGTCAACGACGACACCCGCGCCCTCGTGGCCCAGGATGGTCGGGAACAGGCCCTCGGGATCGGCGCCCGACAGCGTGTAGGCATCGGTGTGGCAAACGCCGGTGGCCTTGATCTCGATGAGCACCTCGCCGGCACGCGGGCCTTCGAGCTGGACGGTCTCAATGGTGAGCGGCGTTCCGGCCGCATGTGCGACGGCAGCGCGAACCTGCATGATGCCTTGCCTCCCGGATTGTTCTGTGGTCACGCGTCGTCACCATACACAGGACCGCGGGCCGGAGCCAAAGCCAAGCGCACACCGCCGGGGGCCGGCGGCGGCGCACCGTGCCACGCACGGGTGGTTGCGTTCGCGGACGCGTGGGGTACGATTCTGCCCGAGTTGCGAGAGGGGACGGAGCGGGGCGCGAAACGTGGGAAACGAACGATGGACGTCTTGTTGTGGCTGATCCCGGTGGCGGTGAGTCTCGGCCTGCTCGGGCTGCTGGCGTTTCTCTGGGCGTTGAAATCCGGTCAGTTCGACGATCTCGACGGCGCCGCGCATCGCATTCTGTTTGACGACGACGAGTCCCCGGCGCCGATCCAACGCCCGGACAACGACGGGAAACCTGACGAGGAACATAAAGCGTGACGGCGCCCGAAGATCCGGCGGTCTGGATCGGCAGGACCGAGACCGCCGACGACGAGATGGCGGTGTTTCCGGCACGCGCCGCGGCGGCGACCTTCGGTGACGCCGGCGTTGCCCCCTCGGCCGGCGCGCCGCTGCCGCCCTTGTGGCACTGGTTCTATTTCCTGCGCCCCGAACCCGGCGCGCGCCTGGGCGTGGACGGCCATCCGACGCGCGGTGACTTCCTTCCCTCCATCGCGCTGCCGCGGCGGATGTTCGCCGGCGCCCGGATCTTCTTCCATGCGCCCGTGCTCCTCGGCCGGCCGGCACGGCGGGAGAGCGCCATTGCGTCGATCAAGGAAAAGACCGGCGGCAGCGGCCCGCTCGCCTTCGTCACCGTCCGCCATGTCATCAGCCAGGATCACCGGCTGTGCATCGAAGAAGAGCAGGACATCGTCTATCGCGACGCGGCCGGTCGGGCACCGATGCCGGCGGTGGCGGTGGCGGCAGCGCCGCCGCCCGAGGACGCGTGGTGCGAGACGATCACCCCCGATCCGGTACTGCTGTTCCGCTTTTCGGCGCTCACCTTCAACGCGCACCGCATCCATTACGACCAAGCCTACGCCACCCGCACCGAGGGCTATCCCGGCCTCGTCGTCCACGGTCCGCTGACCGCGATGCTGTTGCTGGCGCTCATCCGCCGCGAGACCCGCCGGCCGATCACCGACTTCACGTTTCGCGGTCTGGCGCCGGTGTTTGCGGGCGCACCTCTGCGCCTGACCGGCCGGCCGCGCGGCGACGGGGTCGCGCTCGAAGCCCGCGATCCGGCCGGTGTCACCGTGATGACGGCGGACGCCGCCTTGGGCTGAGCCTTGCCGCCACCATCACGGTGGACCGTAACTCAGGCTGCCGGTGCCGCCATCTTCTCGATGGCCTCGGCCATGGCAACCACACGCTTGGCGCTCTCGACGTGCAGGTTCTCCACCAGCTTGCCGTCGACGACGCACACCCCTTCGCCGCGGGCGGCGGCGGCGGCGTGCGCATCGATGATCTTGCGCGACCAGGCCACGTCCTCGGGCTTGGGCGAGAACACCTCGTTGCAGGGGCCGACCTGCTTGGGATGAATCAGCGTCTTGCCGTCGAAGCCGAGTTCGGCGCCCTGGCGGCAGGCGAACGCGAAGCCCTCGTCGTTACCGAGATCGAGATAGACGCCATCGAGCACGGCGAGCCCGGTGGCGCGACCGGCGAGCAGGCAGAGGCCCAAGGACGTGATCATCGGCAGCCGCTCGCGAGTGTGTGCGCAATCGAGTTCCTTGGCGAGATCCGAGGTCCCCATCACCAGGCCGCCCATGCGCGGGCTGGCGGACGCGATTTCGAGGACGTTGAGCATGCCGCGTGGCGTCTCCATCATCGCCCAGATGGCGAGATCGTCGGGCGCGTTGAAGGCGCGCATGATCGCTTCCATCTGGCGGATCGCGTCCGCGCTCTCGACTTTGGGCAACAACAGCGCGTGCGCACCGGCCGAAGCCGCCGCCGCGATGTCGTCATACCCCCACGGCGTCGCCAGCCCGTTGACGCGGATGATCAGTTCGCGCATGCCGTAGCCGCCGTCCTTGACCGCCTGGCAGACCTGCAGGCGCGCGGCATCCTTCTGATCGGGTGCGACGGCATCCTCTAGGTCCAGGATCAAGCCATCGGCCGGCAAGGTTCGCGCCTTGTCGAGGGCGCGGGCGTTGGAGCCCGGCATGTAAAGGATGCTGCGGCGCGGGCGGGCGGTTTTCGCCATGGTCTTCCCCCTCTCCTCGTCTTGTTGCGTTCTGTCGTTGGGCGATCGTTCGCTCCTGCGAAAGTAGCCCCGCGCACCGGGGCTGACAAGCGGGCTGGGCAGCGGGTGTTGTCGGTCCCCGCCTCGGTCGATCGGGTTCGGCTGCCCTGGCGTTCAAATGCCCACGATTTGCACAGAGTTTGCCGTTTGCCCTCGTATTGTGCACGACCGGTGCACGATGCGGGATCGCAACCGCTGCCCGGCAGGGGCCGGGGCGTGCCGCCCATGCGGCCTTAACGCATTGTTAACGAAGAACGCTTCTCCCACGATCGAGGCCACCGCCGGTCATGGCCCCGAGATTGCTCTGCTGCGACGCATCGTGCGACGACCCTGTTGAGAAGGGAAGGAGACTCCATGCGAGAATCACTTCAGAACACATCGCTGGCACTGAAGAAAACATGGCTGGCAGCCGCGCTCGCGGCCTGCGTCTTCGCGGTGGGTGCCACCGCCAAGGCTGAGGACACCATCAAGGTTGGCATCCTGCATTCCTTGTCGGGAACGATGGCGATCAGCGAAACGACGCTGAAAGACGTCATGCTGATGCTGATCGACGATCAGAACAAGAAAGGCGGCCTGCTGGGCAAGAAGATCGAGCCAGTCGTCGTCGATCCGGCTTCGAACTGGCCGCTGTTCGCCGAGAAGGCGCGCGAGCTCCTGCAAAAAGACAAGGTTGCCACGGTGTTCGGCTGCTGGACCTCGGTCTCGCGCAAATCGGTGCTGCCAGTGTTCGAGGAACTCAACGGCCTGTTGTTCTATCCGGTGCAATACGAGGGCGAGGAAAGCTCGCGCAACGTCTTCTATACCGGCGCGGCACCGAACCAGCAGGCGATCCCTGCGGTTGACTACCTGTTGAGCGAGGAAGGCGGCGGCGCCAAGCGTATCGTGCTGTTGGGCACCGACTACGTCTATCCGCGCACCACCAACAAGATCCTGCGCTACTACCTCAATTCCAAGGGTATCGCCGACGCCGACATCATGGAGAACTACACGCCGTTCGGCCATTCGGACTGGCAGACCATCGTGGCACAGGTCAAGAAATTCGCGTCTGAAGGCAAGAAGACGGCGGTGGTCTCGACGATCAACGGCGATGCCAACGTGCCGTTCTACAAGGAACTCGCCAACCAGGGCGTCAAGGCCGAAGAGCTGCCCGTGGTCGCGTTTTCGGTGGGTGAAGAAGAACTTGCCGGCATCGACACCAAACCTCTGGTCGGTCACCTCGCCGCCTGGAACTACTTCATGAGCGTGAAGTCGCCGGAAAACGAAGCCTTCATCAAGAAGTGGCACGCGTTCACCAAGAATCCGAAGCGCGTGACCAATGATCCGATGGAAGCGCATTTCATCGGCTTCAACATGTGGGTGCAGGCGGTCGAACAGGCCGGCACCACCGATGTCGACGCGGTACGCCAGGCGATGTACGGCCAAAAGGTGAAAAACCTCGCCGGTGGCGTGGCAGTGATGAACACCAACCATCACCTGTCCAAGCCGGTGCTGATTGGCGAGATTCAGCCCGACGGCCAGTTCCAGGTGGTCTGGCAGACCAAGGGGGTGGTGCCCGGCGACGCGTGGTCGGATTACATCCCCGATTCCAAGAAGCTGACCGCGGACTGGACCTATCCGTGGGTGTGCGGCAACTGCGAAAAGCCGAAGTACGGCGACGCGGTTCCGGCCGGCTTGTAAGCGTCGGATTGGACGGGCGGGTCGCGCGGTGACGCAACGTATCGACCAACGTCGCCGCCGCCCGTCCGCTTCAACGCCCGACAATCGCTGTTGTGTTTTACCTCGCCATATCGAGCAAACTCCCTTGCGCTGTGCACCGCCCCTCGTCCGGCTTGTCGTCCTCGCTTTTTTGTTCATCGCGGCAGTGACGCGCGCTGCATCGGCAGACGACATCGGCCAGGCACTCGCACGGCTGGCGTCTGCCAGCTACGCCGACAAGATTGCCGCCATCGAGGCGATCACCGCGACGGGGGACGAGCGGGCGGCAGCAGTCCTGGAAGCGCTCTTGGCGGGCAAGCTGTTTGTCCGGCACAACGGTGGTGACGTCGTTGTTGCCGCGCCCAGCGGCCAGGTGATGCTTCTTTCGGACCCGCTGTCCGGGGCGTCGCTGGGGGAAAGCCCGCGGGACGCACTCGACGAAATCACCCTGAACAACCGGTTGCGCGGCATGCTGCGCGGCGCCATCGGCTCGCTTTCCCTGCTGAGCACCGATGCCGACCGACGCGCCGAAGCGGCCGATGCGGTCTTCAAGACCCGCGACGCGCAGATGATCCCGCTGATCGAAAAGGCGCTCGCCCGCGAATCGGTGGCGTCGGTGCGCCAGCGCCTGGAGCGGGCGCTTGCGGGCGTTCAGATCGCCGCCAGGGAAGTCACCATCGAACAGCGGATCGCCGCCGCCGGTACATTGGCCCGGTTCGGCGATCCCGACGTGCGCTCCCTGCTGGCTGGCATCGCCGAGAGCAACGATGCCGCGGATACCGCCGGTCTCAAGCAGGCCGCCGCCGCCGCGCTCGCCAAGGTCGAGGCCAAGCTCGCCATCTGGTCTGCGGTCGGCAGCCTGTTTCAGGGCATCAGCCTTGGCTCTGTCCTGGTCCTGGCCGCGGTCGGGCTTGCCATCACCTTCGGCGTCATGGGGGTGATCAACATGGCGCACGGCGAGCTGGTGATGATCGGCGCCTACATCACCTTCGTCGTCCAGGAGTGGTTGCGCAACCATGCGCCCGAGAGCCTCGACTGGTCGCTCGCCATCGCCGTGCCGGCCGCCTTCGTCGTCACCGCTGCGGTCGGCATCGCGATCGAGCGCGGCGTCATCCGTTTCCTCTACGGCCGGCCACTGGAAACGCTGCTCGCAACCTGGGGGATCAGCCTTATCCTGCAGCAGACGGTCCGCACCGTGTTCGGTCCGACCAATCGCGAGGTCAGCAATCCGTCCTGGATGAGCGGCTCGCTCGATCTTGTGGGCGGCCTGACGCTGACCTACAACCGCATCTGGATCATCGTCTTCAGTCTCGTCGTCTTCGCCGCGCTGGTGGCACTCATTCGCGGCACGTCGTTCGGCTTGCGCATGCGCGCCGTCACCCAGAACCGGCGCATGGCGGCATCGATGGGCATCCGCACCGGGCGCATCGACGCGCTGACCTTCGGGCTCGGCGCCGGCATCGCCGGCATCGCCGGCGTCGCGTTGAGTCAGATCGACAACGTCGGCCCCAATCTCGGCCAGGGCTACATCATCGACAGCTTCATGGTGGTCGTCTTCGGCGGCGTCGGCAACCTGTGGGGCACGCTCGTCGGTGGCTTCACGCTCGGCTTGGTCAACAAGCTCCTCGAGCCCTACGCCGGCGCCGTCCTCGGCAAGATCCTGGTGCTGGTTGCCATCATCTTGTTCATCCAGAAGCGGCCGCGCGGGCTGTTCGCGCTCAAGGGCCGCGCCGTAGAGCAGTGAGCCCGCGCGTGCCCGATCAAACGCCACCTTCCGCGATGACACGCGCGGCGCCCCCCATCGGCATGGCGAGCATGATCACGCTCGCCGTGTTGGTGGCAAGTGCCGCGCTGGTGCCGGCGCTCAACCTCCTGCTGCCCGCCTCGGCCGCCCTGCATGTGCCCAATTACCTGGTCAGCCTGCTGGGCAAGTACCTGTGCTACGCGCTGCTCGCGCTCAGCGTCGATCTGATCTGGGGCTACTGCGGCATCCTGAGCTTGGGACACGGCGCCTTCTTCGCGCTGGGCGGCTATGCCATCGGCATGTACCTGATGCGCCAGATCGGCACCCGCGGGGTCTACGGCAATCCGCTGCTGCCCGACTTTATGGTGTTCCTCAACTGGAAGGAACTGCCCTGGTACTGGCTGGGCTTCGAACACGCCGGCTTCGCCCTGCTCATGGTCGCCCTGGTCCCGGGACTGCTGGCGCTCGCGTTCGGCTGGTTCGCCTTTCGCTCCCGGGTGAGCGGTGTCTATTTCTCCATCATCAGCCAGGCGTTGACCTATGCCCTGATGCTCGCCTTCTTCCGCAACGACATGGGCTTCGGCGGCAATAACGGGCTCACCGACTTCAAGGAGATCCTCGGCTTCGACGTCCAGGACGACGGCACCCGCGCCGCCTTGTTCGCGGCAAGCGCCTTGGCGTTGGCCGTCAGTTATGCGCTCTGCCGTCTGATCGTCGCGTCCCGGCTCGGCAACGTGCTTACCGCCACCCGCGACGCCGAAAGCCGGGTGCGTTTCCTCGGCTACCGGGTCGAGTACTACAAGCTGTTCGTCTTTGTCTTCTCGGCGGTGCTCGCCGGCATCGCAGGCGCGCTCTACGTCCCGCAGGTCGGCATCATCAATCCGAGCGAGTTCGCGCCGGCCAATTCCATCGAGACGGTGATCTGGGTCGCGGTCGGCGGGCGCGGCACGCTGCACGGGGCGATCCTCGGCGCGCTCGCCGTCAATTACGCCAAGACGGTGCTGACCGGAGCGCTGCCCGAGGCCTGGCTGTTCGCGCTTGGTGGGCTGTTCGTCTTCGTCACCTTGTTCCTGCCCAAGGGAATCATCGGCGCCGTCGGAACCCTGCGCTGCCGTCCGTCGCGGACGGAGGCCGCTTCCAGCCCATCGCCGGTGCCCGGTACCGCCGGCGAGGACGCGGGGGGATCATGAGCGAAACCATTCGGGCGAAGCCGCACGCGCGCGACACGCTCCTCTATCTCGACGGTGTGACCGTCAGCTTCGACGGCTTCAAGGCGCTCAACGCGCTCAGCTTCTATGTGATCGCCGGCGAGTTGCGGGCGATGATCGGCCCCAATGGCGCCGGCAAGACGACGATGATGGACGTCGTCACCGGCAAGACGCGGCCGCAGGCGGGCGATGTCGTGTTCAATGGCGGTGTCGATCTGACCGCGCTCGACGAGGCGCGCATCGCCAACCTTGGCATCGGGCGGAAGTTCCAGAAGCCCACCGTCTTCGAGAACCAGACGGTGTTCGACAATTTGAAGCTGGCGCTCGCCGGCCGGCGCGGCGTGTTCGAGACGCTGTTCTTCCGCCTGCGTGGCGAGGAACGCGATCGCATCGATGGGATCCTTGAGACCGTCTCGCTCAGCGATCAGCGCCATCGGCTCGGCGGCGCGCTGGCGCACGGCCAGAAACAGTGGCTCGAAATCGGCATGCTCCTGATGCAGGAGCCGGAATTGCTCCTGGTCGACGAGCCGGCCGCCGGCATGACCGATGCCGAAACCGCCGGCACCGCCGAGCTCTTGAAAGAGATCAACAAGGAGCGCACCGTCATCGTCGTCGAGCACGACATGGCCTTCGTGCGCGCGCTCGACTGCCACGTCACCGTGCTGCACGAGGGCTCGGTGCTGGCCGAAGGCTCGCTGGATACCGTGCAGAACGACGACCGCGTGGTCGAAGTGTACCTGGGGCGCTGAACGATGCTCACGGTGACCGGGATCGATCTGTTCTACGGCGCGAGCCAGGCCTTGAAGAAGGTCAGTCTCGGCGTGCCCGCGCGTGCCATCACCTGTGTGCTCGGCCGCAACGGGGTCGGCAAGACGACGTTGTTGCGCGCGATCGCCGGCCAGCAGCCCGTGCGGCGCGGCCGCATCGTCTGGGAGGATGAGGACATCACCGCGCTCGCGCCATACGAGCGGGCGGCGCGCGGCATCGCCTACGTCCCGCAGGGGCGCGAGATCTTTCCGCTCTTGACCGTCCAGGAGAACCTGGAAACCGGGTTCGCCGCCGTCCCGCGCGCCCTGCGCCACGTCCAGGACGAGATCTTCGAGCTGTTTCCCGTGCTCAAGGACATGCTGCGCCGGCGCGGCGGTGATTTGTCCGGCGGTCAGCAGCAGCAGCTCGCCATCGCCCGCGCGCTCGTCACCCGGCCGCGCCTGCTGGTGCTCGACGAACCGACGGAGGGCATCCAGCCCTCGATCATCAAGGACATCGAGCGGGTGATCCGGGCGCTGGTCGATCGCGGCAGCATGGCCATCCTGTTGGTCGAGCAGTATTTCGAGTTCGCCCGCGACCTCGCCGATACCTACGCGGTGATGGATCGCGGCGAGATCGTCGTCAGTGGTGAGGCCGCCGGCATGGTCGAAGCCGATGTCCGCCGTCACCTCACCGTCTGATCCGGCCGCTGCGAACACGGACGCCCAAATCCGCGGCATGACGGGCGCGCTGACGCTGGGCTTTTCCCGCAAGCGACAATCGAGCCGGCTCGCCGATCTCGCGCAGAAAGCACCGCTGCGCGCGCTGTTCCCACACGAGGACCTGGGCGTGCCGGTCGCCGTCGTCCTCAACACCGCGGGCGGTCTCGTCGGCGGCGACCACCTCGCGCTGGCACTTTCGGCCGAAGCCGGCGCCGGTGCCCTGATCACCTCCCAGGCCGCGGAGAAGGTCTACCGCTCGCTGGGACCGGCGGCCACCATCGATGTCGCCATCGCGGTCGAAAGCGGCGCCTGGCTGGAATGGCTGCCACAGGAAACCATCGTGTTCGATGGCAGCAAGCTGCGCCGCTCGACGCACATCGATCTCGCGCCCGATGGCCGGCTGATCGCCGCCGAAATCGTCGTCTTCGGCCGGCGCGCCCGCGGCGAGCGGTTCCGTGCCGGTCAGTGGCGGGAGATCTGGCGGGTGCACCGCGCCGGGCGGCTTGCCTGGTACGACGCACAGGAACTGGCCGAGAACCTCGGAGATGCGTTTGCCAGCCGCGCCTGTCTCGATGACGCTGCCGCCGCCGCGACCCTGATCTGCGCCGCCGGCGGCGAGGCGCCGCCGATCGAGACCGCGCGGGCACTGCTTGCCGGCGCCGACGGTCGGGGGCTGCGCGCGGGCGCCAGCGTCGTCAACGGGCTTCTCATCGTGCGCTGGTTGAGCGAGGATGCAAGGCGGCTGCGTGCCGCCGTCGTCGCTGTGTGGCAAGGGCTGCGTGCTGCGGTCGCCGGGTTGCCGGCCGCAGCACCGCGGGTCTGGGCGACGTAAGCCGAAGAATTTTCGGGAGGGGCTCATGCACTTGACGCCGCGCGAAAAGGACAAGCTCCTGGTGGCGATGGCGGCCGAGGTGGCACGCCGTCGCCTGGCCCGTGGCATCAAGCTGAACTATCCGGAAGCCATCGCCCTGATCTCGGATTTCGTCGTCGAGGGTGCCCGCGACGGCCGGACCGTCTCGGACTTGATGCAGGCGGGCGCGGGCGTGCTGCGTGCCGACCAGGTGATGGCGGGCGTCGCCGAGATGATCCACGAAATCCAGGTCGAAGCGACCTTCCCCGACGGCACCAAGCTGGTCACCGTCCACCAACCGATCCGCTAGCAGCGAGGCTGGACGCGATGATCCCCGGAGAAATCTTCCCCACCGAAGGCACGATCGAATTGAACGCCGGTCGGCCGACCATCACGCTGATCGTCGCCAACACCGGCGACCGACCGATCCAGGTCGGCTCCCACTATCATTTCTTCGAGACCAACGCCGCGCTCGCCTTTGATCGCGCCGCGGCGCGCGGCTATCGTCTCGACATCCCCGCCGGCACGGCGGTGCGCTTCGAGCCGGGACAGAGCCGGGAGGTCACGCTGGTCGCCTACGCGGGGGCGCGCCGCGTCTTCGGCTTCAACGCTCGCATCAACGGCGCACTCGGGGACTGAGCCCATGGCGTATCGCATCGACCGCGGCGCGTATGCACAGATGTTCGGCCCGACCACCGGTGACCGCGTGCGTCTCGCCGACACCGAACTGGTCCTGGAGGTCGAGGACGACCGCACCGTCTACGGCGAGGAGGTCAAGTTCGGCGGCGGCAAGGTGATCCGCGACGGCATGGGCCAGGGCCAGGCGAGCCGGGCCGACGGCGCGCTCGATACCGTGATCACCAATGCGCTGATCGTCGACCACTGGGGCATCGTCAAGGCCGACGTCGGCCTGCGCGACGGCCGCATCGCGGGCATCGGCAAGGCCGGCAACCCGGACATCCAGCCCGGGGTCGATCTGGTTATCGGACCGGGCACCGAAGTCATCGCCGGCGAGGGGCGGATCCTGACCGCGGGCGGCATCGATGCGCACATTCACTGGATCTGTCCGCAGCAGGCGGAAGACGCGCTGCACTCCGGCGTCACCACCATGCTCGGCGGCGGCACCGGCCCGGCCGAGGGCACCAACGCCACGACGTGCACGCCGGGGCCGTGGCATCTCGGGCGCATGCTGCAGGCAGCGGACGGACTGCCGGTCAACGTCGGCCTGTTCGGCAAGGGCAACGCCTCGCGCCCCGACGCGCTGATCGAGCAGATCGTCGCCGGCGCCTGCGGGCTGAAGCTGCACGAAGACTGGGGCACGACACCTTCGGCCATCGACACCTGCCTCGGCGTCGCCGACCAGGCCGATGTTCAGGTCGCCATCCACACCGACACGCTGAACGAGTCCGGCTTCGTCGAGGACACCATTGCCGCGTTCAAGGGCCGCACCATCCACGCCTTCCACACCGAGGGCGCCGGCGGCGGGCATGCGCCCGACATCATCAAGGTCTGCGGGCTGGCCAACGTCCTGCCGTCGTCGACCAATCCAACCCGGCCGTACACCGTCAACACGCTCGACGAACACCTCGACATGCTGATGGTCTGCCACCACCTCGATGCGCGCATTGCGGAAGACGTGGCGTTCGCCGAAAGCCGCATCCGCCGTGAGACCATTGCGGCGGAGGACATCCTGCACGATCTCGGCGCCTTCAGCATGATCTCGTCGGACAGCCAGGCCATGGGCCGGGTCGGCGAGGTGATCATCCGCACCTGGCAGACCGCCGACAAGATGAAGCGGCAGCGCGGCGCGTTGCCGGGCGACAGCGATCGCGCCGACAACCTGCGCATCAAGCGCTACATCGCCAAGTACACCATCAACCCGGCGCGCACGCACGGCATCGCCGATTACGTCGGTTCGGTCGAGGTCGGCAAGCTCGCCGATCTCGTGCTGTGGAAGCCGATGTTCTTCGGCGTCAAGCCCGACCTCGTGCTCAAGGCCGGCACCATCGCCGCTGCGGCGATGGGCGATCCCAACGCTTCGATCCCGACGCCGCAGCCGGTGTATTACCGACCGATGTTCGGCGCATTCGGCGGCGCCCGCGCCCCCTCGGCGGTCACCTTCGTCTCCCAAGCAGCGCTTGAAGCCGGCATCGATGCAACGCTCGGCCTCGCCAAGCCGCTCGCGGCGGTGCGCGGCACACGTAACATTGGCAAGCGCGACATGGTGCACAACGACGCGACACCCACGATCGAGGTCGACCCCGAGACCTACGAGGTGCGTGCCGATGGCGTGCTGCTGACCTGCGAGCCGGCGGCGGTGCTGCCGCTGGCGCAGCGCTATTTCCTGTTCTGACGGCCATGCGGCGGGCGATCGCGGTGTTGGCTCCGGGCACCTGGTCCCTGGCCGACATGGTGGCGCAGGCAACGCTCACCTTCGAACAGCGCTACCGCCGTCGATTAGCGCTGCGCGACGACGAACACGTGCCGTTCCTCCTCGATCTGCCCCGCGCCCAGGTCATCGCCGACGGCGCCGGCCTCGCCCTCGAAGGTGGTGGCGTCATCCTGGTGCGCGCCGCGCTGGAGCCGGTGATCGAGGCCGAGGGCCGCGACGCCCGCCACACCGCCCGATTGGCCTGGCACCTCGGCAACCGGCACACGGGCGTCGAGGTGCTCGATGGCGGCCGGCTGCGCGTCGCCGAGGACGCCGTGCTCGCAGCGATGCTCGCAGGCCTGGGCGCCGCGCTCATCCGCACGCATGCGCCGTTCTCACCGGAGCCGGGGGCATACGACCAGTCCCACCACGCTCCCGCCGCCCACGATGCCCGGCACACCGACGCCCAGTGACGGCGCACTCGGTGACGGGGCGTTGCTGCGCCTGATGAGCTGGCTGTCACCGGCGTTTCCGGTAGGCGGCTACAGCTTCTCGCACGGGATCGAGTATGCCGTGGCCGAAGGCTTGATCAGCGATGCCACCACCTTGCAGACGTGGATCGCGGCGATCGTTCGCCATGGTGCCGGCGCCAACGACGCGAGCCTGGTGGCGGCGAACTGGCGGGCGGAGACCGCCGGTGCCGACGATCGGCTCGCCGACCTTGCCGCGCTCGCCGAATGCTGGCGGGCGACGGCAGAAACGGCGCTGGAAAGCCGGGCACAGGGCCGGGCGTTTCTCGCCGCCGTGGCCGCCGGCTGGCCGGTCGCGCGGCTCGATGCCTACCGCGGGCTGCTGGCGCGCATCGGGCGCGAACCGGCGTACGCATGCGCCGTTGGCGTCTGTACGGCGATCGCCCGGATCCCGCTGGCGACGACCGTGCTTGCCTTCCTCCACGCGCTTGCCGCCAGCCTGGTCTCGGCGGGGGTACGGCTGATCCCGTTGGGCCAGAGCGAGGCGCTGCGCGTGCTGGCTGGTCTTGAGACGTGCCTGCGCGCGACGGCAGCCCACGCGCTCGCGACGCCGCCCGAGGACATGGCAGCATGCACGATGGTAGCGGAATGGACATCGGCGCGCCACGAAACCCAGGAGGTGAGACTATTCCGTTCATGAACACACCACTCACAACATCGGCGCGCGGTCCGTTGCGGGTCGGCGTCGGCGGCCCCGTCGGCTCCGGCAAGACCGCGCTGATCGACGCCCTGTGCAAGCGCCTGCGCGACCGGCTGCGCCTCGCGGTGATCACCAACGATATCTACACCAAGGAGGACGCCCAGTTTCTGACCCGCTCCGGCGCGCTGGCGCCCGAGCGGATCCAGGGCGTCGAGACCGGCGGCTGCCCGCACACGGCGATCCGCGAGGATGCGTCGATCAACCTCGCCGCGGTCGAGACGATGTGCGCGCGTTTCCCTGATCTCGATCTGGTGTTCGTCGAGTCCGGCGGCGACAACCTCGCCGCCACCTTCTCGCCGGAACTCGCCGATATCACGGTTTACGTCATCGACGTCGCCGCCGGCGACAAGATCCCGCGCAAGGGCGGGCCCGGAATCACGCGCTCCGATCTCCTGGTGATTAACAAGATCGATCTCGCGCCGTACGTCGGCGCCAGCCTCGCGGTGATGGACCAGGATGCGAGACGGATGCGCGGCGCCCGGCCCTTCGTGTTCGCCAACCTCAAGACCGGCGAGGGGCTCGGAACGATCGCCAATTTCATCGTCACCACGGGCGGGCTCGCGCAAAGCCCGGGCGCGTCGGAAGACGCGTGAAGATGCCTTTGCGGGACCATCAACACACAAAACGCAGAAACGATAAGGGGGCCGCGAACGGGCCCCCAGTTGCCTTGCGTGTTTCTTGTTGATCTCTTTGCAGACTTATTGCTGCGCCTGTATCTGGGCCACCTGGGTGGTGGGCGACGCCGGTAGTCCCGCCTTCTTCTGGTAGGTCGGATCGGGCATGGCCGACCAGATCATCAGCAGAAGCGCGATCGCCGCGGTGACGTAAGCGAAGGTGTTGGAACTGTAGCGTTTCGGGTCGTAGTTCTGCCAGCCGTGGATACGGTCGATCTCGCGCAGGATCTTCTCGTCCTTCTCGCCTCCGGTGAGCGTGCTGACCACGACCACGGTGAACCACGCCGCCGAGACGGTGAAGATGCCGGTGACCAGATTGCCGACCGGGCCGGCCTGGATCAGCGGGAAGCCGAAGAAGACGCCTTTGGAAAACCATAGCCAGCCAGACAGGATGCCGCCCACGGCGAGGCCGCAGATCGCCCCCAGTCGATTGGCACCCTTCCACCAGATGCCGAAGATCAGCACCGGGGTGAAGGTAGACGCCGCCACGACGAACGCCCAGATCACCGAGGTCAACAGGAAATCCGGCGGATCGAGCGCCAGCACGATGGTGGCGAGTCCGCCCAACGCCGTGAAGATGTAGCCCATCTTCACCTTGGACTTGTCATCGGCGTTGGGGTTGATCGTCGAGTAGATGTCGTGGCCGATACCGGTGCCGAGCACCATCAACAGGCCCGCGATGGTCGAGAAACCGGCGGCCAGCGCGCCGGCGATCGGGATGGCCGCGATCCAGGACGGCGTAAAGGCCTGGGTCATCACCACCAGCAGGAGATCGGCCTCCTTGGGCTGGACCTGCATGCCAAGCTTATTGTTGAGTTCGTTGACCGTGTAGAGCTTGGCGGCGAAGCCAACGGCAAACGTGGTGAAGAACACGAGGCCGACGAAGAACGCGCCCCACAGCGTCGAGATCTTGGCGTTGCGGATCGAAGGCGCAGTGAAGTAGCGCATCGCGATGTGCGGCAAGCCGATGGTGCCGAAGGCGATGGACAGCATGATGCCGATGTGGAACTTGAGGCTCATCGGCACGGTGCCGTTCACGGTCAGGAACGGATCGAAATATGACGGCAGTGCCTTTTCCATCTCCGGCACCAGCGAGCCGTAGCCGAATGGCGGGAAGACGCTCATCGGCCCCGCCCCGATATTGCCGAGAATGATCGCGGTCGGCACCAGAAGCGCGATGATCATGATCACCGCCTGCAGGGTCTGATTATAGGACAGCCCGTACATGCCACCGATGGTCACGTACGCGGTGACCACCAGGCCGCCGACCACCATGCCGGTGGTGTAGTCCCAATGGAACATAACCTGAAAGACGTTGCCCACACCCTTCATTTGCCCGATCAGGTAAAGCTGGGCGAGGAAGATCATGCACAGCACGGCGACGATCTTGGCAGTGTGGCCGAAACGCTCGCCGATGAACTGCATCGACGTGTACTTGCCCCAGCGGCGCAAGGCTGGTGCCATGGCGATCGAGATCAGCACGAAGCCGCCCAGGAAACTGAGCGTGATCGCGATCAGATAGTACTGCATCCGCCACAACAACGCGGTAAAGCCGAGGAAAGTGGCGAGGCTCATGTAGTTCGAACTCATGGCGAGCCCGTTGCTGAGACCGCCGAAGCTGCGACCGGCGGCGAAGTAGTCATCGCTCGACGACACACGGCGCTTGGCGTACCAGCCGACGACCAGGAATGCGGCCATCATCGCGATCGTGTAGATGATGCCGAGCGTTGAAAACCCGGCCGAAGGCTCGAACTTGTAATAGTTCGGGGTGGCCTGCGGCGCCGCCTGCTGCGCAAAGGCGACGGTCGGCAGAGCAAGCGCAACCAGCGCGGGCAAAACCCTGTTCATTTTCATCGCGCGGCTCCCGTCACCTGGGCGCCGAGCCTGCCTTTGCCATACTCGCTCTCGCTGGCGCGCGTGCTGGTTTCTTCGATTTCCTGGTCAACCTTTTCGCTGACCTGGATATAAAACCAGTAGAAAATCATCGTGCCGAACCAGCCAACGACCAGCGCGATGAAGTAGTGAGCGGGAAATCCAAAGATGTGGGATTTGGTCAGGCTGGGAACCAGGAAGAAAAGAGGCGTGAGATGCGTCAACGCCAGGATGACAAGAAACGATACGAGCGCCACGCGGCACTGTTTTTTGTATGCTTCCTCCATTGGAATGCTCCTGTTGTATTATTTGAGACGATTAGAGACGTGCCCGAATCGCCAAGTGCCGCCACGTTTCGCAGAACCATGAATCGAACACGCCCTTATCGTGCGCGCACGGTAACGGTTCCTTGAGCCGATGCGGCCCAGGGACGCGCCTCCTAGCGCGGCTGAGGTGTTGATGCAAATAGGGAATCATCCACTGGCACTGCGATGCCACGCGGCTGTTGGTGAAAAACAACAACCAGTTCACCCATACGTGGCAACCTCGCCGCCCACGTTTGGGGTGCCGAAGCACCGGCAACCGTCCATAAATCCCCCATAAGTTCCCCATAAACTCCCGATAAATCCAGTGATCCCCCGGCTACCCAGGTGGGGCTTAGCGACCGGCATCCCCTGGCTTAAGGATGACGGATTGTCGTTCCAGCAGGCTGTTCGGCCAGCAGGCTGTTCGGCCAGCAGGCTGTTCGGCCAGCAGGCTGTTCGGGGAGGGTGCCCGGGGAATGTCGACAGCGCACAAGGGCGCGATCGAGACCACGGCGCGGGGGTGCTGGACCTCGCGGGTGGGCTTGGTTGCGGCGGCGGCCGGCGCGGCGATCGGGCCCGGCGGTATCTGGCGCTTCCCCGTGGTTGCCGCCGGGCACGGCGGATCCGCCCTCATCGTCGTCTACCTCGCCGTCGTCGCCAGTCTCGGCCTCAGCCTTGTGGTTGCCGAACTCGCCATCGGCCGCGCCACCCAGCGCAATCCTGCGGGTGCGATGTGTGTTCTCGGCGGCCGCATCTGGTCCTGGCTCGGGCTGATACAGATCCTCGCGGCGTTCTTCTTTGCGTCTTCCTTGAGCGTGGTTGCCGGTTGGGCCACGGCCGGTGGCATCGTGCTGGGCAGGGCACTCATCGAAGGTGGCTCCCCGGACGGCGCGACATTGCTGGGCCGCATCCTGACCGAGCCGTTGCTGCCGATTGCCGGCGCGGCCGTCTTCACTGCGGCTGCCGTCGGTATCGTCATGTTGGGAGTGCGCCGCGGCATCGAGCGGGCCAGCATGATCCTGGTGCCGGTGTTGTTGACCTTGCTCGCCATCCTCGTTGCGCGCGCGCTGACGTTTGATCACGCCACCACCACCCTCGCCGCACTCTTTCGGCTTGACTTTACGGAGATCAGCGCCGGCAGCGTCTTAAGCGCGGTCGAGGAAGCGGTGGGCTCGCTTGCGATCGGGGTCGGCGTGCTGGTCGTCTTCGGCTCCTATGACCGCAGCAAGACAAATCTGTTTGGCACCGGCGCCGGCGTTGCCGCTATCGACGCCCTGGCCGCGGTCGGTGGGGCCATGGTGATCGTGGTTCTCACGGCGTTGTTCGGCCTGACGCCCGCCGCAGGCGCCGATGCGGCCTACAAAGCGCTGGTTGGCGTTTTCCCCCTGCTACCCCAGGGGTTGGCCTTTGGCATGGTGTTCATGGCACTCCTCGTCGTCGCGACGCTGACCAGCGTCATCGCGCTGATCGAGCCCATCGTCGCCTATTTCACCGAAGAACACGGTTTCCGCCGCCACCAGGTCGCGATCGCCGCCGGAACCTACGCCTTCCTACTGGGGGTGCCTTCCTCCTTGGGCATGGGCGCGGGCGGCGACCGCGCCATCCTTGGTCATCCGCTGCTGCACGTCTTCGATGCCATCCGCTTCGACGTGCTCCCTCCGCTGGCCGCGCTATGCACGGCCGTGTTCGTCGGCTGGGTGATGGGCCGGCATGCCATCGACGCGGTTGTCAGCCCGCGCGCGGAAATACCGTGGTACGCGTGGCTGTGGCTGTATTTCCTGCGCGTGCCGGTGCCGCTTGCAATCGCCTGGGTGTTGATCGCACCGCTGGTCCGCTGAGCGATCCGCCTGCCATCTCTCGTGGCTCGATGCGAACGGGTTGGCCCCCTTTGTTCGCCAATTGAACCACGTTGGCACATGCTCAGCACCTTGTGCGATCACACGCCTGGCAACCAGCCGTGTGATCCGATCCACGCTGCGGCCGTCGACGCCCTCAGGCACTCATTTCCGGCAAGCCGAGGCGTTCGGCCAGACGCGCGAGGTACGCCTTCTCCGCCGGCGTGTCGACATCGATGGCAAACAGCGACGCCATGTACACCTGCGCCGCCGTCATTTGATCGGGCACCTCGGCAACCAGCGCATCGATGGATGACGGGTGGGCGATCTCCTGCTCAACGAAGGCAAGGGCATTGGCGTCGGCACCGGCCTCCTTCAGTTTGCCGATGATGCGGCGCTGCTCTTCGGCATCGATGGCGCCATCGGCCTTGGCGGCGGCGATCATGGCGCGGATCAGCAAGAGTGCGTGGCCGTGCGCCGCCGTGGGATCGGTTTGGGGGTGGGCATCGACCGCCGCCTGCGGGGCGAGCGCCGCCGGCGTGCCACTGCCGCGGTTCAAGAACGCCGACGCCAGCGCCGAGATCAGCGCGGTGCCGGCCATACCGCCGAGGCTGCTCCGGCCACCGCCGCCGCCAAGCATTCCACCCAAAACGGAGCCGAGCATCCCGCCGCCTGCGGCCGGTGACGCCGGCGCCGTCGTGCCGCCGCCGAACATGCCACCCAGCACCTGACCGAGGGCCCCGCCCAGGCCACCTCCGCCGAGACCGCCCCCACCACCAAGGCCGGTCGCGCTACCACCGCCCGGGACACCCCCCGGAACACCACCACCCAGAAGGCCGCCCAGGATCGAACCGAGCGGATTGCCGCTCGCCGGCCCCATGCCAGCGGACGCGGCCGAGGTTGGCGCGCCACCGCCCAGCGCACCCGACAACAGATCGCTGAGCGGCGAGCCGCGCACGCCACCACTCAGCATCGCATTCAACAGTTGGCTCGGATCGAACATCGGCGTGGCTCTCCCTCTCCCATTAAACACACTGCCTCGTGTCCCGCCCGGCGGTGGGCTGAACGCCACCATACCACTGCAGCGCGATGTTCGTTCATGAATTTCGGCCCAGTCGATCGACGGCAGCGGGGGCCGCTCCGAGCGCGCACGCAGTGCACATCGCTGCCCTTAACATAATATCAACACATAAACCCTATCCTTTCCCGGAAATCACAACAAAAATAAGCAAATATGCGGGCAAAACGGCACACATCAGTGCGCATGCATGCCGCCAAGCAACGCATGTGGTGACACATCACTGTCACACAACAGTGCGGCACACGTCGCGCCTGCGAAAAAAAGGAATGGAGAATGGCTGAATATTATTATTCCGACGATAACGAAGAGGTTATCGGCACAAGTGGCGACGATTATTTCTGGTACGACTTTGAATATGGCGGGAATGATACGCTCATCGGCGGCGACGGCGATGATCTGTTCCAAATATCCGGCATCCCTTATCGCGCAGAGGGTGGCAACGGCAGCGACGTTTTCTCGTGCTACTGGGATCTCGGCGCACATACCCTGATTGGCGGCGCGGGCGACGATCTCTATGAAGTCGCGGCGGGCAGCAGTGCCGTCATCCAGGAAGCGGCGGGCGGCGGAACCGATACCGTCGAGCTTCACCTGCGGGATGGTGAACCGGCACGCAATGGCATCTACACCTTCCAGATGCCCGACTACGTCGAGAACCTGCTGGTGGACACCGATTTCCACGGCTCGCTCTCGGTCAAGGGCAACGCGCTCGACAATCACATCGTCTACCAGACCGAAACCCCCTTCGCATCGTGGACGATCAAGCTGTACGGCTACGGTGGCAACGACACCATCGAAGGCGCGGCGCTGGCCGAAAAGCTCGATGGCGGCGACGGCAACGACTACGTCAGCGGCGGCGGGGGCAACGATTCCCTTTACGGCGGCAGCGGTGATGACATCCTCGCCGGCGATGCCGGCGACGATGTCGTCGGTGGCAGCAACGGTAACGACACCCTTTATGGCGGCGCCGGGAACGACAGCGTCCTGGGCGGTGCCGACAACGACGAGTTGTGGGGTGGCGATGGCAACGACACCTTGCTCGCCAGCAGCGGCAATGATCGCCTCTACGGCGATGCCGGCGCCGATTCAGTCGCCGGAGAAGTCGGAGATGATCGCCTTTATGGCGGGGCCGGCGACGACACTCTCCAAGGCGGCACCGGCGCCGACTGGCTGTATGGCGATCAGGACGACGATCTCTTAAGTGGCGATGCCGACAACGATCGCCTCTACGGCGGCGATGGCAACGACACGCTTCAGGGCGGTGCCGGCGATGACCGGCTCGTCGGTGGGTACGACGCCGACCACTTCCTGTTCACCACCACCGCGACCGCCAACAGTGTCGTCGAGCACGATACGATCGTGGACTACAACGCCGGTGAAGGCGACGTCGTCGACCTGCCGGACGGCGCGGCGTCGGTGAGCAGCTCGGTTGAAACCACCGGTGGATTGGTACTTACCCTCGTCGGTGACGGCGACACCGTTGTTCTTGAAGGCGTCGACCACTTGAGCGACGTCGTTTTCATCTGAAAACGGGCGCGTGGTGGTGGCACCCGCGACGCGGTGCCACCACCCCATTTCCACGGTCTTTCTGCCGCGATCGTCTACAACCCGACCACCTCGTGCAGGTGCGCCGACAGCGCGTGAATCGGCACGTGCGTGAGGTCCTTGCTGACTTCGGCGGTAACCATCGCCCGGGCGTGCCGGTTGAGCGCCGCGCGCAGACGACCCAGCGCGGCCGGCGGCGCCACCAGCACCAGACGGTCGAATTCGCGGTGGTCGGCAGCCTTGGCGATCAGTTTGGCGAGATCACCCGCGAACAGCGCCTTTTCGTAATCGCGGCGATCGGTTTTCGGCGCAAGGCGGTGAGTGCCGAGCGCGCCACGGTCGGGGTAGTTGCCCGGTCGATCGCTTACGAAGTCCTTTGTCGGCGCGTGGGGGGCGGCGAATTCGAAGTTCATGGCCGGTTGCAGACCCGTCCTCGGCCCGTCGTGGCGGGCAATGCGGGCTCGCGCGCCATTGGCGACGACGATCCAGGTTTTCTGCGCCCTCATTCGCATGCCTCCTTCCAAAAGTTGCGCGGGCAAGTACGACACCGCACCTGCCCTCCCTCCAATATTCTAGCGCAAGTCGCGCCGCATGTGACGCGGATAGAAGCACCGCTACGAGCCGGATGGTGACAGCGACCGCGGCACCGTGCGATCGTAGGGGTTGAGAACGATCGGGCCCCGCTTCCTCACGGCGGGATGGCAATGGAGACCAGGGATGGGAACGCTCGAACTCCTTCTGCTGCTGACGATCATCGCCGTCGTCGTGTTCCTGGTCGCAGGCCTGGTGTCGTTCGGCGTCGGCGGCAAGGCGGCTGAGGATCGGTCCAACATGCTGATGCGCCTGCGCGTCGCCGCCCAGGGCGTGGCGATCATCCTCCTGGCACTCCTGGTGTATTTCTCCCGCCCCGGCACACCTTGAGCGGTGAGGCCATTGCTGGTGCATGACGGAAATGCACGAGGAAGGAGGAGCGGGACGGCCGGAGCTAAGGCTTTCCCGCCCGGTCGGGAGGAACGCAGACAAGTTCCTGCCGGATGGTCGAAACATCCGCCGGCCCAGCCTCTAGGCATTGCGCCTGGGCTCGCTTAAGGTGGCGCCGGCGAGACCGGGGAATTCCGAGACCGGGGAATTCCGAGACCGGGGATTTCCGAGACTGGGGAATTCAGAGGGAGGCGAGAGGATGCCGGACGAAACGCACAGGCCCGTGTTCGACAAGTCCAAACTGCCGAGCCGGCACGTGACGGTCGGGCCGGAACGGGCGCCGCACCGCTCCTACTACTATGCCATGGGCTTGAGCGAGGCCGAGATCGACCAGCCGTTCGTCGGCGTCGCCACCTGCTGGAACGAGGCGGCGCCGTGCAACATCGCGTTGCAGCGTCAGGCGCAGGTGGTCAAGCTCGGCGTCAAGGCCGGCGGCGGCACGCCACGCGAATTCACCACGATCACCGTGACCGATGGCATCGCCATGGGTCACCAGGGCATGAAATCGTCGCTGGTCTCGCGCGAAGTGATCGCCGATTCCGTCGAACTGACCATGCGCGGCCACTGCTACGACGCGCTCGTCGGGCTGGCCGGTTGCGATAAGTCGCTGCCCGGAATGATGATGGCGATGGTGCGCCTGAATGTGGCGTCGGTGTTCATCTATGGCGGCTCCATCCTCCCCGGCCGCTACAAGGGCCGCGACGTCACCGTGCAGGACGTGTTCGAGGCGGTCGGCCACCATTCCGCCGGCAAGATGTCGGACGCCGAGCTGCACGACCTTGAGTGCGTGGCGTGCCCCTCGGCCGGATCGTGCGGCGGTCAGTTCACCGCCAACACCATGGCGTGTGTCGCAGAAGCCATCGGGCTGGCCCTGCCCGGCTCATCGGGCGCGCCGGCGCCTTACGAGTCGCGCGACGCGCTGTGCGAGGCCTCGGGCCGCGCGGTGATGAACCTGCTGGCCAAACGGATCCGACCGCGCGACATCGTCACCCGCAAGGCGTTGGAAAATGCGGCGACCGTGGTTGCGGCTTCGGGCGGCTCGACCAATGCCGGCCTGCATCTGCCGGCAATCGCGCACGAGGCCGGCATCGATTTCGACCTCGACGACGTCTGCACCATTTTCCGGCGCACGCCCTACATCGCCGACTTGAAGCCGGCCGGCCGTTACGTTGCCAAGGATCTGTTCGAGGCGGGCGGCGTGCCGGCGCTCTTGAAGGCGCTTTACGACGGCGGCTTCATCCACGGCGAATGCCTGACCGTGACCGGCCGGACGGTCGAAGAGAACCTGCGCAACGTGGTCCTGCCCGCCGACCAGGACGTGATCCGGCCGACGACCGACCCGTTGTCACCGACCGGTGGCGTCGTCGGCCTCAAGGGCTCGCTCGCGCCGCAAGGCGCCATCGTCAAGGTCGCCGGCATGAAGAACCTCAGCTTCCGCGGCCCGGCCCGCTGCTTCGACTCCGAGGAGGCCTGCTTTGCCGCGGTCGAGCGCCGGGAGATCAAACCGGGCGAGGTGCTGGTCATCCGCTACGAGGGCCCGCGCGGCGGCCCCGGCATGCGCGAAATGCTGGCCACCACGGCGCTCCTCTACGGCCAGGGGATGGGCGAACAGGTGGCGCTGATCACCGATGGCCGGTTCTCGGGCGCGACCAGAGGGTTTTGCATCGGCCACGTCGGGCCGGAAGCGGCGGTCGGCGGTCCGATCGGCCTGCTGCGCGACGGCGATATGATCGCCATCGATGCCGCCGCCGGCCGCCTCGACGTGGAGGTGAGCGAAGACGAATTGGTGGCGCGACGCAACGCCTGGCAGCCGCGCCGGCACGATTTCCAGTCCGGTGCACTGTGGCGCTACGCCGAAACGGTGGGCGATGCCTGCGAAGGGGCGGTCACCCATCCCGGTGCGCGGGCCGAGACCCACGTCTACGCGGATATCTAGACCCGGGCTTCCGGCCGAAGATCGGTCAAACCGGGCCGGGCGTACGCTGCACGCAACCTATTGTTTCTAGTGCACATCTAACCCCTTCGGCTGAATCATCCGAATGGGTCTGTGCACTAGCCCTCCTCGCGCGGCGGCACGGCGAGCGGTGACGGCGGTTGTCCGTTCATGCGCCTCAGCAGGTCGCGCATGGTGCGCGCCGAATGACAGGGCTTGCACGCACTGCGCAGATTCTCGGGTCGGTTGTCCCACGGATTGGCGTTGATGTGATCGACCTCGTTGGCGGCGGCGATGCCGCAGATCTCGCACACCGGATCACGCGCCAGCTTCTCGGCACGGATCCGCTGCCAGGCAGCACTCTTGTAAGGCCGGTTGTGCCCCTTCGGCCGCGCCAACTCCATCGCGCGGCGCCGTAAGCGCTCGCGTTCGCCGCGAAATGGATCGACGGGTTTCCAGGGCATCTTCTGCTCCTCTCATTGGTGGCGCCCGGCGGGGCGCAGATGGCGTTGCCGCCTTGGTGCGCGTCAGCCCGGATGAATGAGGCCAGCGCGCACGGCGATCGCCACGGCCTGTACCCGGTTCGACGTGCCGAGCTTTTTCATGGCGCTCTTGAGATGGAAATTCACCGTGTTTTCCGAGACGCCGATAATCTGGCTGATCGCCCAGGCACTCTTGCCATTGGCGCTCCAGGTCAGGCATTCCCGCTCGCGATCGGTGAGCCGGGTCAAGATGGGTCGCGGTTCGGGGCGACCCAGCCGGCTGGAAAAGGCCAAGAAGAAGTTGGCGCCGAGAATGTGCAAGGGCGCGATCAGCGCACGATCGTTGGCGTTGCTGTTGCTCCGGGCGAGGCTGATGACAAAGGCTTCGCCTTGCGGTCCGTGCACCGGGATGCTGATGCCGCCCTGCATTCCGTGCTCGCGGCTTTCCTCCAAGAGCACACGCTGCTTCGCCGAAAGCCTGGCTTCCGTCAGCAGATCGGACCAGAAGAACGGCATCCTGCGGTTAGGCACCTGTTGCAGGACCGGATCGATCTCCTGGTAGCGCTTCGCCGTGTAGTGCTTGACCCACCCTTCCGGTGCGGCGGCCGCGAGAACAAAGGACATCTCGTTGCCGGGCGGAACGGCAATCTGCGCAGCGGGATTGACGGCCGCGAGACCGATGCGATCGTAGCCCACATCGCCGACCGCGCGGCGAAACGTATCGAACACCTGTTCCGAGGTGTCGGCGGCGACGGTTTCTTCAATGAAGTCGGATACGCGCATCATACGTACTCATTGTTGGCGAGCAGCCCAACATTGGCATCGCTTCGGTGAGGCTGGACGCTGACTACGCACGCGCCTTCCTCAATTGGCGACCATCCCGAGTACGCCCATTGCCGCAGGAGATGTGGTCGACACACAGAAGACGATCGGTGCATCCGGCCCGCGTCGCAGGCGCCAAAGCTTGCATGTTGCGCAAGCAGCCCAGCGCAAACGAAGGCCTCAGTACTTTTCGAGCCAATTGCCCCGGTGTGTCCGCACCGCGGCCGACGCTTCTTACCGTCGTCTGTTGCTAGTGTGCGACACGTCTCTCTTGTTATTCCGAAAAACCCCGAGATCGTTCCAGGATCGACTGGCCATATATCTCCATTTGGGGGTATCTAGGCTCTAATAAAGCGAGCTGTCAAGTTTGACGTGCAATCGATTTGTGTTCGCCGATCGGGACCACGTCAATTGACGGTAATGATGGTCGAGTCTGCAACCGAGCTCCAGAGTCGTCGCCGCTGCACCGGCTAGGTGCACGCCGGCGCCATGCTGCCGGTGAAGCAGTCTCGCCCGAAGAGAACGGGTCCGAATACAGACCCGCGACGGAGGGCCAGATGCTTAAAGCGACCTCGCGCCACGCGAGCGGTCTTTTCGTTTGCCTTGGCGTTCTCCTGGATCTGGCGCAACCGGCCGCGGCGTCCGGGTTCTTTATCTCCCAGCAAAGCGTCGAAGGCATCGGCCGCGCCACAGCGGGCAACGCGGCACTGGCCCGCGATGCAAGCACGGTGTTCTTCAATCCTGCGGGATTAACCCGCCTCCATGCGCCGCAGGTCGTCACCGGCATCAGCCTGATCAGCCCGCAGGTCAGCATCGACAACAAGGGATCCACGGCGGCGACGCCCGGAACCCTCGGTGCCCCGGTCCCGTTCCCGGGCGGCGGCGGCGGCAACACGTTCGAGCGAGGCATGGTACCCAACGCCTACTTCGCCTATCCCGTTCCCGGCGATCGCCTGTGGCTCGGGCTTGGCCTGAGCGCGCCGTTCGGGCTCACCACCCGCGCGCCCAAGGGCTGGTTTGGCCGCTACGACTCGCTGCGCTCAGGCCTGGCAACCGTTGATTTCGCGCCTTCGGTCGCCCTGCGCATCAACGACACGCTATCGATCGGCGGCGGCATCGACATCCAGTATGCCCAGGCGACGCTGGCATCGGCCGTCCCCAACCCGCTCGCCCCGGGCGGACCGAGCGCGGCGACCGACGGCCGCAACCGCCTGCAGGGCGACGACTGGAGCGTCGGCTTCAACATCGGCGTCCTGATCACCCCGCGCCAGGACACGCGCTTCGGTCTGCATTACCGCTCGGCCGTCACCCAGCGCCTCGACGGGCACTACGATATCTCCGAGCTGACCGGTCCGCTCGCCGCGTTCAACGGCCGTTTCGCCGCGCACGCCGATCTCGACCTGCCCGACATCGTCTCGCTCGCCGTGGCGCACGAGGTGTCGCCCGGCTTGACGCTCGCGGCCGAATACCAGTGGTTCAACTGGAGCCGGTTCCGCGAGGTGCGCGCCCGCTACGCTGCCGACCAGCCGGACGTGGTCGTCCCGCAGCACTACGAAGACTCGTTCGCCGTCGCCATCGGCGGCGAGTACGCGCTGAGCACGGCACTCACCGTGCGCGGCGGCTTTCGTTACGAACAGACGCCGACCCGCAATCGCTTTCGCACAACCAGCGTGCCCGAAGGGGACAACTACTCGCTGGGCGTCGGCCTCAGCTATGCCGTGTGCGAAGGCGTGCTGCTCGATCTCGGCGCTTTCGCCACCCTGTTCGACAATGCGGACATCGACCTCGAACGCCAGTTCTTCGCCGGCACCCCGGCAGAAAGCCGGGTTAACATCAAGGCCGAAGCCGAAATGGTCTCGGCGACGGTGGCCCTTGGTCTGCGCATGGCGTTCTAAGGCGCTGGTGCCGGCGGCGATGGAACGGCGTTGTCCGCTTCACGCGGCGCGCGCCGAGCGCTTGCGGGCGATCTCGGTGAGATGCTTCTTGCGGATGCGCACCGAACGCGGCGTGACCTCGACCAGTTCATCATCGTTGATGAACTCAAGGGCGAACTCCAAGGTGGTCTCGATCTTCGGCACCAGGATGATGTTCTCGTCGCTGCCGGCGGCGCGGATGTTGGTCAGCTGCTTGGCCTTCAAGGGATTGACGGTCAGGTCGTTGCCGCGGGCGTGGATGCCGACCACCATGCCCTCGTAAACTTCCGTACCGTGGGCGACGAACAGCCGGCCGCGTTCCTGGAGATTGAACAACGCGTACGCCAGCGCCTTGCCGGTGGCATTCGAGATCAGCGCGCCGTTCTGCCGGCGGCCGAGATCGCCCGGGGCACGCGGCCCGTAACTCTCGAAGGCATGATACATCAGCCCGGTGCCCGAGGTCAGGGTCAGGAACTCGGAGCGAAAGCCGATCAACCCGCGGGTCGGGATCAGATAGTCGAGGCGCACCCGGCCCTTGCCGTCGGGCTGCAGATCGCGCACCTCGCCGCGCCGCTCGCCCAGGCGCTCCATCACCGCGCCTTGATGGATTTCCTCGACATCAACGGTCAGCGTCTCCCACGGCTCCTGCACCGCGCCGTCGATGGTCTTCAAGATCACCTCGGGCCGGGAGATCGCGAGCTCATATCCTTCGCGCCGCATGGTCTCGACCAGGATCGACAAATGCAGCTCGCCGCGCCCGGAGACGCGGAAGCGGTCGGCATGTTCGGTCGCCTCGACGCGTAGCGCGACGTTGTGGATCAGCTCCTGATCGAGGCGCTCGCGCAGATTGCGGCTCGTGACATACTTTCCCTCGCGGCCGGCGAACGGCGAGTCGTTGACCTGAAAGGTCATGGCGATCGTCGGCTCGTCGATGGTAAGCGGCGGCAGCGGTTCGACGGCATCGGGCGCACACAAGGTCTCCGAGATGCGCAGGCCCTCGATCCCGGTAAAGGCAATGATGTCACCGGCGCCAGCCTCATCACGCTCGATGCGCTCCAGGCCATGGAAGGCGAGGATCTGCAGCAGCCGCGCGCGGCGCTGGCCACCGCTGGCATCGGCAACGATGACGGCGGAGTTACGCCGGACGCGACCGCGACGGATCCGCCCGATCCCGATGACGCCGATGTAGCTCGAATAGTCCAGCGCGCTGACCTGAAGCTGGAACGGTCCTTCCGCATCGACGGCGGGCGGCGAAACCCGCTCGACGATGGCGCGGAAGAGCGGTGTCATGTCGCCTTCTCTGAACTCGGCATCGGCCGAAGCCCAGCCCTGGGTGGCCGACGCGTACAGCACCGGAAAGTCGAGCTGGGCATCGCTGGCGCCCAAGCGCAGAAACAACTCGAAGGTCTGGTCGACGACCCAGTGCGGGCGCGCACTCAACCGGTCGACCTTGTTGACGACGACGATCGGCTTGAGGCCGCGGCCGAGGGCCTTGCGGGTGACGAAGGTGGTCTGCGGCATCGGACCTTCGACGGCGTCGACGAGCAGGAGCACGCTGTCGACCATCGACAGCGCACGCTCCACCTCGCCGCCGAAGTCGGCATGCCCGGGGGTGTCAACGATGTTGATGCGATAGCCCTGCCAGACAATCGCGGTGTTCTTCGACAGAATCGTGATGCCGCGTTCGCGTTCCAGATCGTTGGAATCCATGACGCGGTCGGGATTGGTGCCGCGGCTGCCGAGGCTGCCGGACTGCTTGAGGAGTTGATCGACCAGCGTGGTCTTGCCATGGTCGACATGCGCGACGATGGCGATGTTGCGAATGCTCGCAATGGCGTCGGTCAAAGGGACACTCCGGCTGGGAAGGCGTTTGCTGGGCCGTCCGATGAAAACACCCTCGAAACGGCAGGAAAACGACCACTCCCCCCGCCCGAATGCGGCAGGCAGGCACCCTGGTCGTCTCTCTTTCCGCCACGAAGGCGCGCGCGACGATGACATCGGCGATCGAGCCGCCGTTGTCCAGTGCCGGCAAGAAAAGTACACAAACGGGCAGCCGCGCCAATCAACCCCGACGATTGGAGCGATGCGAGCCGCCCGCGCAATCGTATCCGCATGCTGTGAACTTGCAATTTCGCGGACGGCATTGTCGCCGCTACGCTCTTCGATGTAGATCAGGACACGATCTGCCGCTGCCCTCGTCGGAGGGCGGTTGCCGCCCGCTGCGAACATCGACGACGGAAACCGCCCGCAAGGGAGGACGTTGATGTGGAGCGGCCGGCGACGCGGACAGAGGCGGGCCGCGGGGGCATCGCCGTGAACCCGGCACGGCCCAGGCGTCGAATGTGGTGGCGGGTGACGCGAACGCCCGCGGCGGAGGATGAGCGGATGCGGGCAGTGCAGCGGGGACGCCGGACGTTCAAGGACTTCGTGGCCGCCCTGATGATGAGTCTGCTGCTGTCGTCGGTGGCGCAGGCGGAGGAGCGATTCATCACGCTGGCATCGACGCTGCTGACGAAAAACTCCGGTCTGTTCGATGAGCTGCTGCCGCTGTTCCAGAAGGACAGCGGGATCGCGGTGCGGGTGGTCGCCCCCGGCAGCACCGGCCAGGCGCTGCGGCTCGCCGAGAACGGCAGCGTCGACGTCGTGCTGGTGCACCACAGGCCATCGGAGGAGGCCTTCCTCGCCGCCGGTCTCGGTGTTCGCCGCGACGACGTCATGTACAACGACTTCCTGATCGTCGGCCCGCGCAACGATCCGGCACGCGCGCGCGACAGCAGGGATGCCTTGCAGGCGTTCGCCAGGATTGCCAGGGTGAACGCGGTGTTTGTCTCGCGCGGCGACGACAGTGCTTCGCACAAGCTTGAGCTGTCGCTGTGGAAGGATGCGGGCGTCGATGTGAGCGCCGCCAACGGGACATGGTACCGCGAGACCGGCTCGGGCATGGCGGCGACCCTGAATATCGCGATGGGATACGGCGCCTATGCGCTGACCGACCGCGGCACCTGGATCTCCCTGCGCGACAAGGGGATCCTCCAGCTCATTTTCGAGGGCGATCCCCGGCTGAACAACCAGTATGGCGTCATGCGCGTCAATCCGGCCAGGTATCCCAATGTCAAGGCGGCGGACGGCCAGGCGTTCATCGACTGGCTACTGTCGGAGCGGGGGCAACAGGCCATCGCCAACTACCAGATCGAGGGCCAGCAACTCTACCATCCGAACGCCGTGCGGCACGGCCGCTAGTGGTTCGAAGCGGCCGGATCGGCCCCGGCCGCTCGCTGAACGAACCACAAAATCACGGGATTGGTGCGCGAAGACCCCGCTGCATTGGGCGCGCGATCGGCAACACCACGGCTTGCTCTTTGGTTTGCCCCGGCGCACCGGGACGGTCGCGCCGCCTCCAACTAGCCGCCGGTGAGGCTCATGAAGCGCGCGACGGCCGGCCGGATCAACAGGTGGCTGTCGGCAAAGCCGTGTCCCCGCGGCTTGTGGGCGACGGCGTCCTCGATGGCGGCGATCAGCGGAATGTCCGACGCGCTCGCCCGCAAGGGTGTGCGCAGGTCTGTGTGGTCGTCGCGGCCGAGGCACGGAAACAAGGTGCCGGTGCAGGTCACGCGCAGGCGGTTGCAGCTCTCGCAGAAGTCGTGACGCATCGGCGCGATGAAGCCGAGGCGGCGGCCAGTCTGTGCGACCTCGACGTAACGCGCCGGCCCGCCCGAACGATACTGCGAAGGCGCGAGGGTCCACTTCCGCTCCAGCCGCTCGCGCACGACGCGCAGCGACAGATGCTGGCTCCAGCGTTCGCCGCCGATCTCCCCCATCGGCATCGCCTCGATCAGACAGAGATCGAAGCCGTGCCGGCCACACCAGGCAACCAGATCATCCAACTCGTCGTCGTTGACCGCCTTGAGGGCGACGGTGTTGATCTTGACGGCGAGCCCCGCCTCCTTGGCGGCGAAGATCCCCGCCAGCACGTCGGCAAGCCGGCCGCGCCGCGTGATCGCGCGGAATCGGTCGGGGTCGAGGCTGTCGAGCGAGACGTTGACGCGGCGCACGCCGCACGCGTGCAGCGCCTCGGCGTAGCGGGCAAGCTGGCTGCCGTTGGTGGTCAACGTCAGCGTTTTCAGTGCACCTTCCGGCAGCAGGCGGCCGAGCGAAGCGAACAGATGCATGATATCGCGCCGGACCAATGGCTCGCCGCCGGTGATCCGCAATTTCTCGACGCCGAGACGAACGAACACCCGGCACAATCGATCCAGTTCCTCAAGGCTCAGCACCTCGGGCTTGGGAACGAAGGTCATGTCTTCGGCCATGCAGTATCGGCAGCGAAAATCGCAGCGGTCGGTCACCGAGACACGCAAGTACTTCAGCCTGCGTCCGAACGGATCAATCACCGGGCCTTTGCTCCCGCAAGACGGCGCCACCGTAACTGGTAAGCGCGGAGCGATGACGCTCACTTTCCTGCAATATGGTTGCGCCGGCCGTAGCCTGCATGCTGTTTTCAGCGCTGAAAGGAGTGACGCTGGATTCTCCCGTCGGCACCGCGTCTGAAGTGGTTGTCCCGCATCTGCCGAGAGGCGTTCCTGCTTGGGCCGGTGGCGCAACCCTGGGCAGGTGGCGCGGCCGTGTGCTCCACCGGCGACGCGTTGCGCGGACCCAAGCGAAGACATGAACGGGGTCGAGCCGGGAACGATGGTCGACTTCCTGCCGTTCAACGAACCGAACGGATCGCACGCGCCCGCTCGAAGCCGCAATCGAAGACGTCGATGCCGGGCTCGGCAGGAATGGCCGGTGCGACCGTCGGCGTCGGCCGAGGTGCATCGCAGACGCTGCTCGGCACAGCATCAGCACCCCTTGCGCGCAGCGCGCTGGCCCTCGGCGGCGGCGGTGCCACACACGGGCAGACGTAGAAGCAATAGCCGCAACCGATACAACCGGCTTTGGCGTGCAGCACCATGCCATTTTCGGCCCGGTGGAAGCACGCGGCCGGACAGACCGCGATGCACAGCGCGCCGGCGCACTCCATACACGCGACCGAGAGTGATCGCTCGTTCGTGCTGCCGTCCAACCGACGCGCCGTGCGTCTGCGGTTTGTCCGTCGCCCCGGAGCGCCGGCGTCGCGTGGCGCGACCAGCACACCGCTTGCGCACACCGCTGGCGCGGCACACTCAACGGCCACGGGCTCACGCGCTGGACTTGACAACGACTGCACGGGGGCCGGCTGCAATCCCGCGCACACCCGCGCTTCGTCGAGGGTCTCCTCGACGACGCCTTCCTCCCAATACACCCTTCTCTCCGAACGCCCGACCCGCCCGCCAATCCGCATGGGAAAAGCGCTGGGCAGGCCGTGGATCAAAACAACGCCCGTTTTTTGTTGGGATTCAGCGTATCGGTGCGAACAGGTGGCTGTCAATGCGCGCGTGTCGACTGTCGTGACTGGGCGACAGAGGCGACGCGCTTATATTCATTATCATTTGCAATAATGTTCGCCGCTTTGACGCCCCACGCGGTGCTCGTGGACTTGCAGCGCCACATTGTCCTGGCGTTGACGAACGCCGGCAGCGAAATGGCGGCAGCGGTTTCCGCAATTTTCTCTTTGGGGTTGCGATCATTTTCGCCCACAATGCTTAAAAAATAAAACTGCCGCCTGCACGACGTGCGCGCGGAGGGAGGATCGGTTCCATGAAAAGAAAATGCTCGCAAGTCCTGCTCTGCAACTGCCAGCACAGCATGGTCCTCGACACCAAGGCGATCGCCGCGGCGCTCGACATCGAAGAGCCGTTCCCACATGCGGAATTGTGCGGCGCCGAAAGCGACAGTTTCTGCCGCGCCCTCGACGAGGGCACGCCGGTGCTTGTGGCATGCATCCAGGAGGCGCCTCTCTTCAACAGCCTCGCACGGGAGATGCCGCGCGCCCCCGCCGTCTCCTTCGTCAATGTCCGCGAACGAGCCGGCTGGAGCGAAGAGGGCAGCCGCGCCCAGGCGAAAATCGCCGCGTTGATCGCCGAGGCCATGGTCGCCGCCGCGCCGCCGCCGACGCTATCGCTCAAGTCCGATGGCGTCATTCTCGTCTACGGTCGTGATCGGGGCGCTCTCGACGCCGCGCGCCACCTCGCCAAGCGTCTTGACGTCACTTGCCTTCTGAAGACTGCGGACGGCGTGCTTCCGCCTTCGGTCATGGATGTGCCGGTGTTCTCCGGCACAATACGCTCGGCACGCGGTCATCTCGGCGCCTTCGAGGTGACGATCGATGGCTTGGCCCCGGCACTGCCGTCGGCGCGCGAAGCATTCGTGTTCTCCCCGCCGCAGGCGCGCATCGCCTCGACCTGCGATCTGATCCTCGACCTCTCGGGCGACGCACCGCTGTTCACTGCGCCGCGGGCGGGCTACATCCACGTCGAGCCCGGAGATGCGGCCGGCGTGTATCGCGCGCTGTTTGAGCTGATCGATCTGGTCGGCGCCATCGAGAAGCCGCGCTACGTGCGACTTGATGCAGACGCCTGCGCGCACGCGCGCAACCGGATCGAGAGCTGCCGGCGTTGTCTCGATGCCTGCCCCGCGGGCGCGATCACTCCCACGGGGGACCATGTCGCCATCGATCCCTACCTCTGCATGGGACATGGCACCTGCGCCAGCGCATGTCCGACCGGCGCCATCGCCTTCGAAGAACCGCCCGGCAGAACCCTCTGCGAACGGCTCGCCGTGCTGATCGAAACCTATCGGCGCGCCGGCGGCGAGACCCCGGTGCTCCTCGTCCACGACACCGAGGACGGGGCGGAGATGATCAACCGGATCGCGCGTTCCGGACGCGGCCTGCCCGGCCACGTTATCCCGTTTGCCGTCCATCGCATCACCCAGCTCGGCCTCGACTTTTTTGCCGCCGCCCTGGTCCAGGGTGTGGCGCAGATCCGCCTGCTTGCCGGCCGGATCGACCAAGACGGCCTCGCCATCTGCCGCGAACACGCCCGTCTGATCGATGTCATCGCCGGCGGCCTCGGCTATCGGGGCGGACGGCTGATCATCGAAGACGCGCGCGAGCCCACGGTCATCGAGCGGCACCTCTCCGACGCGCCGCCGCCGCCGATGAGCACCGTTTCGATGCCTGTCACCGGCGAGGACAAGCCGAAGATCATTCGACGGGCGCTCGATCAGCTCTACCGCCATGCTCCGAGCCCGAACGAGATCGTCGCGCTGCCTGCAAGTGCACCTTTGGGACGGATCGTGCTCGACGGTGCGCGTTGCACGTTGTGTCTGGCCTGCGTCGGCGCGTGCCCGACCGGTGCCATCGGGGGCGGTGACGACGGCCTGCGGCTCACCTTCACCGAGCCCCTGTGCGTGCAGTGCGGACTGTGCCGTGTCACCTGCCCCGAGAACGCCATTGGCGTGGAGCCGCGGCTGTTTTCCGGCGGTGATAGCCAGCGGCCGCTCACGCTCAAGGTCGAGCCGCCGTTCCTGTGTATCCGCTGCGGCAACCCCTTCGGTGCGCGTGCGACCATCGAGCGGCTGGCGGAACGGCTGCAGGACCACCCGATGTTCGCCCCCGGCCGACGGCGCGATCTCCTGAAGATGTGCGCGGAGTGCCGGGCTGCGCTCCAGTTCGAGGACGCGGCATCGGCGGAAGCCGGCCAGATGGGGGCACCGCCGCCTCCGACCGGTTATGGCCCTGGTGGCCACGCCGAATCATCGAGCCGTTACGGACCGCGCGCGAGTTAGAGGTTGTCGGCCGGTTTCTGGGCGTCGACGTAATAGCGCGCGGCGCCGGCATGCAGGGGTGCCGCGAGACCGACGGTGGCGGTTTCGCGCCGAATCAGGCGGCCATTGGGGTGACCGCCGTCGAGGATGCGGCGGTTGCGCGGATTCCACAGCGCCTGCGTCAGCGCGTAGACCAGATCCTCGGGCATCTCGGCCGCGACAATGAGCTGGGCGGTCACCGCGAGCGTATCCGTTGCATCGACGTTGTCATACGTTCCCTCCGGAATGCGGCCCGTCGTCAGGAACGGATGGCGCTTGATCAGCCCTTCGGCCCGTGGGCCGGTAACCGGCAACAGATCGACGGGCACCGCCTTCGCCGACTGGGCGACAGCGGAAAGCGGCAGGCCACCCACCATGAAGTAGCCGTCGATCTTGTCGTCGATCAGCAGGTCGCTCGCCCGATCGAGGCTCTCATAGGACGCCTGCAGGTCGTTGGCGGTCAGCCCGGCGGCGGCCAGCACCAGACCGGCGACGACGAGCGTGCCGGAATCGCGATCACCGAGATTGACGCGTTTGCGCCGCATCGCCTCGATGGACGGGATCTTCGCATCCTTGCGCACGACGATGTGCAACTGTTCGGGGAACAGGCTCGCGATGGTGCGCAGATTAGTGTATGGCCGGCCGGCAAACTTGCCCGTCCCGGCAAACGCGCTCTGCGCGACGTCGGCCTGACACAGGGCGAGATCGAGCTTGCCGGTGGCCACCGCGGTGACGTTGGCAACCGAGCCCTGGGTCGAGACCGCGGCCGCCACCACGCCGGCAACGCCGCAGCTCCCGCCGCGTTCGCAAGCCAGCGAGCCCGGCGGGCTGGAAATCGCGTTGGCGATCAGCACGCCCACCGGAAAATAGGTGCCGCCGGTGGCGCCGGTGCCGATGCGCAGGAAGCGCAGCTCCTGCGCGCCCGCCGGCAACACCGTTCGCGCCGCGACCAGCCCTGCAGCCGCGCTCAACATCGAGGTGAGCAGTGCCCGCCGTCCCAACGTCCGCATCGCCACCGCTCGCGCCTGGGTGCGCCAAACAAACCTACGAACGGTCAGCATAGCCCAGCACCTGCAATGCGCCAAGGCCGGGGCGGTTTTGTTGCAAGATCGAAACACGCGCTTCCCCGCTGCGGCGCTTGCGCTCCTCCCTTGAGAATTGAGCGGCGGTGGACTATTATCTCCCCCAGCCAGTTGACGACGTTATGGGTTGTGGTTGCTGCTTCGCTATTGGCGTCGCCCCCTTTTCCATGCAATGCGTTGAGACTGTCTCGCGCCGCGGCATGTCGCGCGGCGTGCCATTGATCGCTACAGAGGTGAGATCCTGTGAAGACCGGAACTGTGAAGTGGTTCAACCGAACCAAGGGTTATGGGTTCATTCAACCGGAGGGCGGCGGAGCCGATGCGTTTGTGCATATCTCAGCCGTCGAGAAGGCGGGCCTCGACAACCTGAATGAGGGTCAGCGCGTCCAGTACGACCTCGTTCAGGGCCGCAACGGAAAGAGCTCTGCGGAAAATCTGAAGCTCGTCGGCTGACGGCCGAACCATACCAGTTTGACGAGGCCCCCCGGTAGACGCCGCGGGGGCCTTTCTTTTGTCCGCCGTTCCGTTCGCATCACTTAGTTCAAGAATTGGCATGGTGAATTTTCAGGATAGCTGGAGCGATCATAAACACATTGCGTCAAAGAGACGGATACATGGCCAAGACCACAGCAACCTACTGGAATGCCCTCCTGCCGGAGAACCGCTCGGCATGGTCTCCCGTTCGGGGTCTTGACGGTATCGCGGAGGAAATCACCCTCAGCATCGACGAGGCCACCGGCGAATACACGAGGCTGACCAGGTTCTTGCCTGGCGCGGACACGACGCCCTTTGGTGGAAAGACCCACACTTACCCAGAGGAGGTCTTCATCGTCAGCGGACGTCTCCACGACGCGGCTTTCGGAAGATGGCTTGAAGCCGGAGACTACGCGAGCCGTCCGCCCGGGGAACTGCATGGCCCTTTCAAAACGGACGCGGGCTGCGTCGTCTTGGAAATTTCCTTTCCGAACCGTTCCCAGCAATAACTTCGCACCATTATCTGCGCGTAGCGGCGAAAAATCGTGGACATGCTCCTGGTGGACACTGCTGGGCGCCAATCGCCACAGCCGGACCTGTGGCGCAGGAACGGCCGGCAGTATCATGGCATGGGATTGACCGCGCCCTGATCACGAAAGGAAAGCACCAGATAGACGGCGCGCATCAACCGGATCGCATCGAGGAGGCTGGGTGGTCGTGGCTCGGCGTGATTGAGGCTGTCGATCAGGAAGACCGATGCTCCCCCCTCGGGTAACGCCGCCGCCAGGGCGAGCGCGTGCGCGGCGGGAATGATGCGATCGTTGGCGTCGTGAATCATCACGAATTGTTCGTCGAGGCGGCGAAGGTCCTGCCGTGCCAGGTCGAGGGCGTTCATCTCGTGCGCGATGGCAGGCGGCAGGGCGGCGAGCAGCGCCGGCGTGCGCTCAGGATCGGTGTTGGTGATCAGCGCATAAACCGACCGCCCCTCTGGCCCCAGCCTGCTCGCCAGCGTGTCGATCTCGGCATCCGGATCGTCGAGGCGGTGGCGCGCAATCTCGGTCAGGGTTTGGCGGTCCGCCGCATCGGCAAGCCTGGCGGCATTGGAGAGCACGAAGATCCACTTGCCGTACGGCTTGGGCGGGCGGAAACGCCAGACGTCGTCGCCCGCGTCCTTGTAATATCCCGTGGTGATGTAGCCCACCAACGCCGGCAGATCGTAGTAGCCGCCGATGGTGAGGACGAAGTCCGCCGCGTGCGCGATGCGTGGCTGCAACAGCGCGAGTACGGCGGGACCGACCGCGAACGAGACGGCGGCGAGGCCGAGCGGCTGTCCGGCACCGTCGGCCGCGGCGAGGTAGGCGATGGCATCCGCGATCGGCTCGGCGTCGCCGGCACTTACCTTGAGCGCGCGCATGCCCGCGACGTCGGGGACGAGGACGCGGAAGCGGGCGCGCGCCAGCGTGTTGGCAAAGGCGACGATCCGCGCGTCGTCGCGGCCGCGGGGCGTCAGGCCCGGCACCAGGACGATGCTGGCGGCGGGCGGATCCCCGGGACTATACAAATCGGCCACGCGGACACGGCCGTCGATGGTGTAGCCGATGGCCGCCCGCTGCGGCGCCGGCCGCGCCTCCTTAAGCGTACTCGGCCCGTCGCCGGCTTCGATGTCGGCCAGGACGCGCCAGGACTCCACGACGCGCGCGGGTGAACAGGCGCACGCGAGCAAACTTACGGCAAGCATCACCAACAAGAACGGGCGGCACACCGCGCGTCCGCCGGAGCTGGCCGCGGCGGCACGCTTCCCGATGCTTGCCGCCCGGGTGAGAAACGCTACCCCACGCGACTGGCGTTGAGGCACCAGGCAAGAATGCCCTTTTGCGCGTGCAACCGGTTTTCCGCTTCGTCCCAGACCACCGACTGCGGGCCGTCGATCACGTCGGCGGACACCTCCTCGCCGCGGGTAGCCGGCAGGCAGTGCATGAACACCGCGTCCGGCTTGGCGTGCGCCATCAGCCGGGAATCGACGCGATAGGGGGCGAGCAGACGCACACGCTTCTCGCCGTGCTCGACCCCCATCGAAAACCAGGTATCGGTGACGACGAGATCGGCGTCCTCGACGGCCTGTTCGGCGGTATCGGTAAAGGCGACATCGCCATCGTCCGAGCGCAGCCATGCCCCGAGATGGGGCGGCCTGAGCACCGTGGGGCACGCGAGGCGGAGCCGGAAGCCGAAGCGCACGGCGGCATGGCCCCAGGAGCGGGCGACGTTGTTGGCGTCGCCGCACCAAGCAACGCTGCGGCCGGCAATGGTGGTACGATGCTCTTCATAGGTCAGGACATCGGCCATGATCTGGCATGGGTGCGATTCGTCGGTCAGCCCGTTGATCACCGGCACCGTCGCGTAGCGAACCAGCTCGTCGAGCCGGCGGTGGTCGATGGTGCGGATCATGATGGCATCGACGTAGCGCGAGAGCACACGGGCGGTATCCGCCATGCTCTCGCCACGGCCGAGCTGCGAGTCCGTATCGGTCAGCACCACGACATGACCGCCCAGATCCTGCATGCCGACCTCGAAACTGACCCGCGTCCGCGTCGACGGCTTCTCGAAGATCATCGCGAGCGTCCGCCCGCCCAGCAACGGCGTCCGCTGCTGCTCCCAGCCATCCATTTTCAGTGTGGTGGCAAGACGGAGAATCTGGCGCAATTCCGCCGTGTCGAGCCGGTCGATATCGAGGAAATGCCGGGGCGCACCATCGCCAGCCGGGGCCACACCGGCGGTCATGGCACCTTCTCGAGGAGTTCAGCGCAACTGCGCTCGATAATCGCCGCCGCCTCGTCGATCTCCTCGGTGCTGACGATGAGCGGCGGCAACAGGCGGACCGCGTTATCGGCCGCCGGAACGGCGAGCAGCCCGTTGGCGAACAGCCGTTCCACCAGCAGCGTGTTGGCGAGACCGCATTTCAGTCCGAGCATCAGCCCCATTCCACGCACCTCCGCGATGACGCCGGGGAATAGCCCAGGCAGCCGTGCCAACCGCTGGTGGAGGAACGCGCCCAGGCTGCGCACGCGGGCGAGAAAGTCCGCATCGAGCACGATGTCGAGCACGGCGTTGGCCACCGCCATCGCCAGCGGATTGCCGCCGAAGGTCGAACCGTGGCTGCCCGGCGTGAATGCCGCCGCCACCTTGGCAGTGGCGAGACAGGCACCGATGGGGAAACCGCCGCCCAGCCCTTTGGCCAGCGTGACGATGTCCGGGCTGACGTCGGCCCATTCATGCGCCAGCAGCCGGCCGGTGCGTCCGAGCCCGCATTGCACTTCATCGAAACAGAGCAGGAGGCCGAATTCATCGGCCAGCGCGCGCAGGCCGCGCAGGAACTCGGGCTCGACGACATGGATGCCGCCCTCGCCCTGGATCGGCTCGATGAGGATCGCGGCGGTTTCGTCACCGATGGCGGCGCGCGCGCGATCGAAGTCATGCAGCGGAACCCGGTCGAAACCGTCGAACACCGGATCGAAACCCGCCAGGTGCTTGGCCGAGCCACCGGCGGCGATGGTGGCGAACGTGCGGCCGTGGAAGGCGCCTTCGAACACGATCACCCGGTAGCGCCCGGGGGCGCCCGCCAGATCCTGGTATCGGCGCACCAGCTTGAGCGCACACTCGTTGGCTTCGGCGCCGGAATTGCAAAAGAAGGCCTGGTCGGCGAACGAGGCCGCCGCCAGCCGCGCCGCCAACCGCTCCTGCTCGTCGATGCGATACAGATTGGAGCAATGCCAGAGCCGGCCGGCCTGAGCACAAAGGCACTCGACCAGATAGGGATGGCAATGGCCCAGACCGACGACGGCAATGCCCGCCCCGAAATCAAGGAAACGCCGGCCATCGGTGGCATAGAGGAAGGCGCCCTCGCCCCGCTCGAACGCGACGTTCAGGCGATCGTAGGTTGCCATCAAGGCCGAAGTCATCGTTCCTCCGCGCGGAAGACGGGCGTTCCGAAATGGCAAGGGCCGGTGCTGTGCACCGGCCCTTTGCCGGAAAAAAGCTATGTTAGGTGGCGACTTCACCGATTGTCAACGCCCGCACGCATCGCTGGACGATGCTACGTCTTCAACTTGTAGCCTTTGGCGAACATCCGATGACAGAGCGCCCACAACAAGGCGTTGACCACCGCCAGCACGACGACGCCGATGGCGGGCGGCGTGTCGGCATGGCCGGTCCAGCCATAGCGAAAGCCGTCGATCATGTAGAAAAACGGGTTCGCATGCGCGACCACGCGCGCCACTTCGGGCAGGCGATCGATCGAATAGAAGGTCCCGGACAGGAACGACAAAGGCGTGACGACGAAGTTGGTGACGGCGGCGATGTGGTCGAACTTCTCCGCCCAGACGCCGCCGGCGACGCCCAGGAGCGACAGCATCAACGAAGCGGCCAGCGCGTGGTAGAGCACGAGTGCGACGTTGTGCGGCCGGAACGGCACGATCAAGGCGATCGCCACGGTCACACAGACGCCGACGGCGACGCCGCGCACGACGCCACCGCAGGCGATGCCGAAAGTCAGCTCGCCTGCGGTCAACGGCGGCATCAGCGTATCGACGATGTTGCCCTGCACCTTGGCGATGATCAGCGATGACGACGTGTTGGCGAACGCGTTCTGCATGATTGCCATCATCACCAGGCCCGGCGCCAGGAACTGCAGGAACGGCACACCGTGCACGGCATCGGCGTTGCGGCCGAGCGCCAACGCGAAGATGGCAAGGAACAGCATGGTGGTGACGATGGGGGCCAGCACGGTCTGATTGTAGACCTTGGTAAAGCGGCGCACCTCGCGGGCGCACAGGGTCCAAAGACCGAGCCAGTTGCTGGCAGAAAGCGGCACCGGGGAAGGCTTGGCGGTGGATCGGAGCATCGCACGAACCGCGGGTCAGAGAAGACTTTTATTCAGAGAGGATTTTTATAGAGCATAGCGCAACGAGCGGGCGCGCGGCCCCCTGGCCGATGCACCTTGGCCCGATGCACCTTGGCCCGATGCACCCTGGCCTATCGAGCTGCCCATGGCGTCCCGGCGCGCGCACGCATCATCCGTGGCCGGGCGCGAGCGGCTCTTGCAGCCAGTCATCGATGAGGGCACGGGACATCGTGCCGCCATAGGGCAATTTCAGTCCCTGGGCATCCATGGACAACACGGCATCGCGGCTGAACCAGCGCGCGTTTTCGAGTTCGCGCCGGTCAAACGCGATGGTGTCGGCACCACGGATTTCGGCGCGAAAGCCCAACATCAGCGAACAGGGAAACGGCCAGGGTTGCGAGCCAAAGTAACGAACCGCGCCGATCTCAAGACCGGCCTCCTCGCGCACCTCGCGCGCCACCGCCTCTTCGAGAGTTTCGCCGGGTTCGACGAAGCCGGCCAATGCTGACATCAGTCCGCGCGGCCAAGACGACTGCCGGGCGAGGAGACAGCGTGGTTCGGCCGACCGCCGATCCTCGACCAGCATGATCACCACCGGGTCGGTGCGCGGGAAGATCTGCTCGCCGCACGCCGCGTCCTCGCACACCCGCAGGTGACCACCCTGGCGGCTCCGCGTCGGCCGACCGCAGCGGCCGCAGAAGCGATGGCGCTGATGCCAGTGGATGATCGCACGCGCATACGCGAGTACGCCGCCACTTTCGGCCCCCAGTCGGGCGCCAATCCGCCGCAAATCGGCGAAGGTACAGCCATTGGCAGGCGGGGGGAGCTGCTCGGCTTCGTGCTCCGAGAGATCGGCCGCGAACCAGGCGGCGCCGTCTTCCCCCTGACCGAGGAAGACGACCTCGCTGCTGGCGGCACGCACGGCGCGGGCATCGCTGCCCGTCAGCGTTACGACCGCCGGCGGTTCGCCCCGGCCAATCAGATTGCGACCGCGCCACACCGGCAGGACGCGGCTCGCGACGTCATCAAGCTGCGCGGCAAGCCAAGCCTGGTCCTCGCGCAGATGCGCCGCCCGGTCGAGCGGACAGTTTGTGTACAGAAGCGATCGCTGCATAGCCGCCAACCTCGCACGAAAGCGCACGGCGGGCAACGCCATGCGGGACCGTTTCCGAGGCCGACGAAATACCGCCTGCGTCCGCGCGGCGGCGGATCGCGTGCTAGCGCAGCGGCGCATTCAAAGAATGCGCGGTCGCTGCACGCAGCCTATTGTTTCTAGTGCACATCTAACCCCTTCGGCTGAATCATCCGAATGGGTTTGTGCACTAGCGGCCGAGCTGCGGGTCGATCGGTGCCGCCTTCAGATAAATCGGCGGCAAATTGGGGTCCTCGCGGGTGCTGGCCCATACGGCGAGCCCGAGCAGCAAGATGATGGCGAGTGCGAGCCTGCGACCTTGGCCGGTCCGGTTCCTGCGAGCAAAAATGTACCGTTTGCGCATAAAGTTGACGCTCCGTCGACCCGTCCTGGCGGCAACGCACTTAGAAGATTAGCGGAAAGCAGATTAATGGTTCGTGTACCATCGAATCGCTGCCCGTCCTTTTCCTTCGAATCGCCGGCCGCGTCAAGAGGGCGCGCACAACCCAGATGGAGCACCACTAAAGGATGTGGCGGGGCGATTGCGCTTGCGCCCCAGTAAGTATGTCTGGGCAAAGTATGTCCCGGTGGCGGCCGAGCCGGGCATCAGTGCCGATCGATGAACGAGGCGATGCGGTCACGGACCCCGCCCCGGCGACGGAACGGTGAAGCCAACGCCACGATGAGATCGATGTGGCCGGTATCGGGGTACGCGATCCACTCGGCCTCGCCACCGTGCGCCCGCAGGCTCGCGGCCAGTGCCTGGCTGTTGACGGGCAGTACCACGCGATCGTCGGCGCCATGCAGCAGCAATGCCGGCGGCTCATCGCCGGACACCAAGGCCAGCGGCCGGGTCGCCGCGGGATCGTCGGCGCCGGCAAACACGTCGCGGGAGATGTCGTACGCGAGCGGATCGAAGGCGTATGGCCCGGCAAGGCCGATCAGTCCGAACATCGCGGCGGCCGGTACGCCGTTGGCTTGGAGATAGCGGTGATCGATGGCGAGCAGGGCGGCGATGTGGGCACCGGCGGAATGACCCATCAGGAAGATCCGGGCCCCGTCGCCGCCGAAGGCGCCGATGCGCTCGTGGACCCAGCGGACGGCGCGCGCCCCGTCCTCGACGAAGGCGGGGAAGCGCACCTGCGGATAGAGGCGGTAGTCGGGAATGACGACGACGAAACCGCGGGCGGCGAGCGCCTCGCCGACGAAGCGGTAGGCGCCGCGCGCGCCGCTGCGCCAACTGCCGCCGTAGAAGAAGACGACGACCTTGGCCGGGGCGGTGAGGCCGTCGGGGCGGTAGACGTCGAGCCGATGGCGCGCGTCGTCGCCGTAAGCGAACCCGTCGTAGACGCGATAGCCGGAACGGGGGATCAGGACGCCGCCCAGGGTCGCCGCCGCCGACGTACAGCCCGCCAGTCCGGCCAATCCAGCCAGTCCGGCCAATCCAGCCAGTCCGGCGCAGGCCCCGAGACTGCGCATCAGCCATCGCCGCCCGACCATGAAGGGAAGCAACGTTCTTTCCTGCAGGAGATACCTCCGATCGCGTCCTTGCCGGAGATCGCCATATGGCGTCGTCGTCCCGCCCGCGCCAATCCTGATGGCGCGCGGCAGGTTTGAGAACAAGATGGCGGTGCTGCTGAGCGGCCGCGCCGCTACGCCGATGATACGGCGCGCGAGATCGACGCCGCGGTGCGCGCGCCGCAGGACGCGGCGTAGCGGCGGGTGCCGTCCGCAAAGGACACATCAGAAAAGCACATCTCAGAGGCTGACCGAAAATGATGCTTTCAAAATCAACGCGTTGCCTGCTCCTGTTTTCGTCATGCGCGGACTTGTTCCGCGCATCGACGGGTCACAATCCGTTGCGCTGCCTGCAAGAAGACATGGATGGCCGGCCTGCGCCAGCCATGACGATGCGTCATAATACATTGATTTACAAAGACTCTTTTTGAGTCAGACTCTCAGAACAAAAAGTCATCGGCGTCGAGATTGGTCACCTTCGGGATGTCGAGGGTGTACTTGTGCGGCTCGGGACTGTCCGGATAGACGGTACCGATGATCTTGGTGCCGCCGCGCGTCACCGACACCGCGAGATCGAGCGAGCCGAAGCGGCCGCCCTCGCCGTTCTCCAGCCGGCCGTCGCCGTCGTCGTCGAGGCCGGCGAAGCTGATCCGCTCGCTGAGCCCCATGTTGTTCTGGCCCTCGAAGCTGATCTTGTCCTCGCCCTTGTGGAAATCACGGATCTTACAGTCGGCGCCGCCGAATGGATACGCGTTGTAGAAGATGATGCAGCCGAAGGTATCGGCGCCCTTGCCGCCGGCGACCTCCTTGATCAGGCCGGAGAACTGATCGTTGCCGTCGCCGCCGTCGGCGTAGCGGGTGATGCCCGCCCCCCGGTAGACCGGCCCGCCGGAGATCTGATCGTCGCCGGCTTCGCCGTAGATCGAGGCCCCGCCGAGCGGGTTGGAGAAGCCGTCGTTGCCGGCGCCGCCGTAGAGCTTGTCGCCCGGGCCGCCGACGAGGTAGTCGTTGCCGGCGCCGCCCTTGACCACGTCGGCGTCCTGATCGGCGAGCTGCGTCGCCTGACCCGGGCCGAACACGACGTCGTCGTAGAGCGCATCGTCGCCGTCGCCGCCGTCGAGCGCATCGCGGCCCTTGCCGCCCTGGAGCGTGTCGTTGCCGCCGAGCCCGGTGAGCCTGTCGTTGCCGCCGAGCCCCTGCAGGTCATCGTTGCCCGCGGTGCCGGTCAGCTTGTCGTTGCCTTCGGTCGGGCCTTTGGGCGCGGCACTTGCCTGAGCCGTGGTTGAAGCAGCGTTGCCGGAGGCTCCACGAACCAGCGTGTAATTGACGGCGAGTAACCCGCCGAGCCAGTCCTCGGTGACCAGAAAATCGTTGGGGCCGTGTTTGCCGGGAATGGTGATAACGAAGTCGGCCTTGCTGTCACTGGTGCCCTCGAAGTTGAGGTTTGTGCTACTGCCACTGGTAGTCAGCGTTAGCGCGTTGGGCTGGATCTTGCCGCCGGCGACGGGTTTCGTGTTGAACCCGGGCAATGGCTGGAAACTAACCGTGTCGCCGACGTCGAAATCCTTGATGGTGTCGCGCGCGCCGGTATACCCGGGGGTCTGCACACTATAGCCGGCGTAGATGTCGTCTCCGCCCATCCCGTAGAACGTATGTTTGTTGTTACCCTCGTAGATCGTCGTGCCGTTTAATTTGAGCGGCTCGGTCGTGAACGTGATGAACCAGTCATTGTTCGCAGTGCCACGATACGTTCCGTTGGTCATCGGAGTGACGTTGATGCCAATAGGACTCTTGGGGATCATCGCACTTTTCCCTCATATCAACTTATCTTTGGAAGATATATTGCGTCAATCCTTCTAATTTCCTTATGCGCTTACTGGGACACTTGCTCTTATGTTGGCAACCCCACCATGCTCTGCACCAATTTCTGGAGCTTCCGCTTGGCTTCCTCCCGCTCCGAATAGCTGCTGGTTGGGCTATCGATTATCGCGCGGAGCTGATCGGCCTCGCTCGGCGGCCAGACTGAAAGCCCTTGCCTCGCGGCTGCGGCCTCAGGATTCTCGCCGGCTGGTTGCTGTGCGCTTGCCTCCGCAGTCGCCGGAGAAGCGGTATTGGGGGCGACGGCGAGACTGATGTTGCGGATTTCCTTCAGCACAAGGATCTGCCATTCCAGTGCCTTGGCAACCTTGTTGTTAATGGCAGCAACGAAAAATGGCAGCAAAATCATGGCGATAAACCAGGCAAGAACAAAGAGGCTCAGCAGCAGCCCTCCTCCCCCGAACAAGTCCAAGATGCCCCATCCCACGTCCGAACCACGCATCGCCAAAGCTCCTCGTTCGATTGTTCTTGCCTACACACAGCGAGCCATTGCCTACGATCTTCCTAGAATCAGCGCTCTATTGGACGATCGTACCATCTCCGGAATCAAGAAGGCATCGATCGCCAACCAGACGGCAGGGATGATAATGATTACAACCCCTACTCCGGAACTCGCCAATAAGAAAGATGATACCGCCAAAACCGCCAATGCGATTGCAGTGCCGGTCCTCCCGAGGTAGAATCTATGCCCCCCCAGCCAGCCGAACAAAAAGAATAGCGCATAGGCGACTAAGGCCGACTTTCTGTTACTGATCTCATCCATTCTTGATCATCCGAGCCATGTATTGCCCCAGAGCAATAACGGTGGTCAGGGATCAGAGCACGGGCCTCAGGCATAGGATCCCTCTCACAGCATCCCCGCGATCGAGCGGGTGATGCCGGCCTTGAGCGCCGGCAGCGCGTCGGGCAGATCGAGGTTGACCTGGTTGGCCGAACTCATCACCCGGGTCTGGTAGCGCTTCCAGTTGGTGGTGTCGGTCGCCGACAACTCGCGGGTGCCGCTGCGGCCCTGCTTCAGGCTCTGCTGCGTGCGTTCGGTCACCGCGCTGCCCGAGCGCTCGGAGATCTGCACGTCGGTGATCACGGAATAGGTGACGTCCTTCACGAGGGCGTCGGCGACGAGCGAGGCGGCGCCGCCGACGATGCCGCCGATGCCGAACCCAGTAAGCGTCGGCGACGCAATCCCGCCGATCACCGCACCGGCAGCGGCGCCGCCGACCGCGCTGCCGTAACCCGCAGCGAAGTAACGGTCCGCCGCGGACGGGTCGATCTTGCCGACCTGCAGCACATTGACCTGCAACAGGTAATGGGCGCGGGCGATGTCGCTGGTGATCGTATAGCCGCGCCCCTCGATGGCATTGCGCAAATCGGGATCAATATCGAATTCCGCCTGATCGGAAGTATTGCGGATCTGAACGTAGACGACCTGCTGGCTCTGCGGCACAGGATCCAGGAAAATCGTATCGCTCATCTTGCTCTGAACATCGAGATCGCGCTTGGAGATCGCCGTGTGCGCGGCGGCACAGCCTGCCAACACCAGGACGATGGAAGCGATGGTTGTCGCTGCTTGCAGTCTCCGCATTAGCCCCCCCTTCTATGTCCTCGGTGCTTGTCGCGCGTGACCGTGCACTCGCGTACACGCCGCAAGCGCTGCGATCGCAATACCGACAACAAGGCGGAATCCTGGCATGGATTTGTCCCCCCCTTTCCGCCGCGGCCCTCCAGCCGCTTCTCGGCGCCGGGCGCGTGCCGCGCCCTTATGCCATAGCCGGGCGCATGGAGCACCCTTCTGCTCCAGATGTACCCCCCCCCCGCGTGCTTATGCAACAGGGAATTGCGCATTTCGGTTGAGATGGATTCTCAGGGCGCCGTAGGGCGGGCGCGTCCCCGCGGGTGGCTCGCCTGCCACGCGCCGCGGCTTATTACGGCCGGTAGGGGTTGGTGGGCGTGTGGTCGCCCGCCAGCCAGCGATCGAGATCGGCCGCCGCCGTTTGCCGCCGCTGCGCCGCGATGGCGTCGGCATCCGGGTGGTCGACGGCGAGCTCGACGATCATGCCGTCCGGGTCGGTGGCATAGAGCGAGCGGCAGAAGCCGTGATCGAGCAGGAAGCACTCCCAGCCGGCCGCCTTCAGCCGCGCCTGCGTCTGCGCCTGGCCGTCGGCGTCCACCTTGAGCGCGATGTGGATGAAGGGCGTCGGCCGGAAGCGTGGCCCGAACGCCTCGTAGTCGTCGGCGCCGGCGAACTGGAAGAAGGCGAGCGCGCTGCCGTCGGCGAGCCCGTAGAAGGTGTGGCAGTAGACGCGCCGCGCGCCGAACAGCTCTTCGGCCTCGGCCCAGGTCGCCACCAGCGGCAGCCCGATCAGGTCTTCGTAGAAGTGCCGCGTCGCCCGCTGGTCGCGTACCACGTAGGCGGTATGGTGCAACCGGCTCGCGACGTGCACGGTTCTTGCGTCCGGCATCGCCGTTCCTCCCTTTTCCGTACCCGTCAGGTGGAAGCAGGGATCAGGGGTGTCAATGGCGTGCGGCTCCGACCTTGCGGCACCTGAACGGATGGAGAGTGCGACGCCCCTGGCGAAATCACGCAAGGGATCCGACTGCGCGTGCTCAAAACCGCCACTGCACCTGCACGCCGAACAGATCGATGCCGGCGTCGACGTCGGCGGCGAGGTTGCCGCGCGCCGCATTGCCGGGACTGTCTGCCTGCAGATGGATCGAGGCGTCGTCGAGAAAGATATGCGTATAGCCGGCGCTGAAGCTTATGGTCTCAAGCGGCTGGTAGGTGGCGCCGATCGACAGCCAATAGCGATCGGTGTCCGGCACCCGGGGCGTGCGCTTGGCATTGGGAATCGGGCTCTGGTCGTAGGCGGCGCCGAAGCGCAGCACCAGGTCGTCGCGGGCGCGGTAGCTGGCGCCCAGCGCAAAGAACCAGGTATCGTTCCAGTCCTCCTCGGTGATACTGTCGGGCTGGGCTGTATTGTCGAAGCGGATCTTCAGCGCATCGAAGCGGCTCCAGCGGGTCCAGGCGGCTTCGCCCATCACCGCCCAGCGGGCGCCGAGCGCCTGATACGCGCCGATCGAGACCGTCTCCGGCAGATCCACCTTGGTGCTCGCGTTCGTCTTGGTAAACGCGCCGCTCGCCGTCGAGATTGCCTGACCGACGCCGGCGTCATCGAAGCGGAAGCGGGCATCGCCCTTGAGTTCGTGGCGGATGTGCGAGCGATAGCCGACGCCGAGCCGGGTGCCGTCCCAGGGCTGGTACAACAGGCCCAAGGTGTAGCCGACGCCCCAGTCCGAGCCCTCGACCCGCCCCTTGCCGTCCTGCAGGGTCGGCTGCGCGATCGCCGCCAGCGCCGGGATGCCGGCACCAATGCTGCCGAAGTCGATGGCGTTGCTCAGCTCCGCGTCGATGTAATTCACCTGCAGGCCGGCGCCGATGGACACGCCGTCGACCACTTCGAGCGCAACCGCCGGGTTGATGTTGATCGTCTTCAGCTTCGACTGCAAGGCATGGTAGCGGCCGATCCAGCCCGGGCTGTAATCCGTCTCCAGCCCGAACGGCGCATTGACGCCGAGCCCGAAGCGCAGGTTGCGTCCCACCGGCAGCGGATCGTCGATGGCGATCATGCCGTAGACGGCGGGCAGCAGCACGTCGTCGCCGACATCGTTGCCGCCGTTGCCGCCGGTGATCGGGACGCCGGCGAGCGTGCTGGCATCCTTGGCCTTGAACTTCCACTGCGGCGCAATCCAGGTCGCGCCCGCGATCGTCTGGCTCTTGGCGAGCGCCGTCAGCGCGGCCGGATTGAAAAACATGACGCTGGCGTCTTCGGCCGCCGCCGTCGCGCCGGCGAAGGCGCTGCCCTGCGCCGTGACGCTTTGCTCGCGCAGCGCAAACCCCGACGCGCGTCCCTCTTCGCTGATCGCCGCCAGCACGGCGGCGCCCGCCACCCAGCCTGCCAGCGCCGCATAGCGCGCACCACCGTCGCTGCGAACGCCACCCTGGCCGCCACGGCGCCTTGCGGACGCCCGGCGTCCGAACAACGGCACCCCTGGCCGCCGGACCGCCATCCCCCGTCCCCTTTGCTCTTATCGTTGGTCGTCGCCCGCACTATCGGCTCGTCCGGTGGTAGATCTTTGTCGCCGACGACATCAAATCCCGGGAACGAGCGGACGCGTGCTCTCGGCTGATTCTCTACCACCCGATTGGGCTAATGGTCCAGCGGTTTGCGCGTATTGCGACGTGCCGTCGATGCTTTCGGAACTAAGACGTGCCGCCACGCAACGACTGGGCGATCTCCCGGCACAATCGGCCAAGGGCCTCGCTCAAGGCGGCAGCCTGGCTTTCGTAGCCGCCGGCGGCAACGGGCACGCTGATCGCGCTCTGCTGCGTCGTCACGACGCGGTCCTTCTCGCGGTCGAGAATGTCCCAATGCGCCACCAGCTTCGCTTCTTTGCCGTCCGCCACGTCGAAGCGATAAAAGGTGATCTCGACCTCGTAGGCGCGCCCGGGGATCCGCGCGCGCGTGCCCAAGAAGACCTGATCGCTCGCCAACAGCGCCGTGAGGTTCTCGGCGATCACGCGGGGCACCATCTCATCGAGCGGCTCGGCCCAGCGGTCGAACTCGGCCAGTTCGACGACATAGTCGCCCGGCCGGCTCACCACCTGCGGCCGGTCGAGATACTTGGGCAGCGACACCGCGCCGACGACAACCGCCGCCGTCCGCTTGGCCCTGGCATCGTCGTCGAGCGGCGCTGCGATGCCCTTCAAGGTGTAGAAACGCGACGGCGGCGACGACTCGCACCCTGCCACCAACATCAGCACGAGGCCGAGCGCCGCCACCGCTTTGCGCGTGCCGTTGATCCCTGCGCCCATCATCGGCCTCCTTCCTTGCCGCGGATCAGCGATTCCGGATGGCGTTCGAGGTAGTCTGACAGCCCCTTCAGCGAGCGCAGGGTATCCTTCAGCTCGCGCAACACCCCGTTCAAATCGCGGCGCAGCTCGGAGTCGGGCCCGACCATGCCCTGCGCCGCACTCAACGTCTGTGCCGCGCTTTCGGTGGCACGCCGCGCGCCCTCCAGAATCGGGCCGACGCCTTCCAGCGACTGCACCGCCTTTTGCAGCGCGGGCGATGCGATGAGCTGGTTGACGTTCTTGATCGCCGTGCGCAGGTCGGCGACCACGGCGTCGAGCGGCAGGGCCGCGATCTTGTCGAGAATGCCGGTCGCCGTCCTGCGGATCTCCTCGATGTCGGACGGAATGGTCGGGATCTCCGGGTACTTGCCGTCGTAGAGCATGGCCGCGGCGGGCGCGTCGGCATGGAAATCGAGGTCGATGGCGAGCTGGCCGGTGAGCAGGTTGCCGCTGGCCAGCTTGGCGCGCAGGCCGCGCTCGACCAGCCGTTCCATCCCCTGATACGGCCGGAATCCCGCGGGACTGCCGGTGAGCGCGATCCGCTCGGGCTCGATCTCGATGGTCACCGGAATGCGGATCTCCGCCGTCTCCGGATTCAGCTCTAAGGCGACATCGGTCACCGTGCCGACCTTGATGCCGCGGAACTGCACCGGCGAGCCGGCGACCAGACCACCGACCGAGCCGTTGAAGTGCAGGAGGTATGGCCGCTTGATGGTGTACTGCGCCTCGGCGAGGCTGGCATGGCTCGCATAGAGGGGAAACTTGGCGCCGGGCTCGCTCGGCTTGCCGTCCGTCGCGGCCAGCGGCGTATCGAACGCGATGCCGCCGGTGAGGATCGCCTGCAGCGAGTCGGTCTTGACGTTGAGACCCGACGCACTCACCGAAAACTCGACGCCCGACGCGTTCCAGAAGCGGCTGCCGGGGCGGACGAGCTGGTCGTGCGGCGCGCGGATAAAGATCGGGAACAGGATCTGCTGCTGGTCGTCGGACACCTGCGAGCCCATCACCTCGCCGACCTGCACCCCGCGATACGAGATCGGCGTGCCGGCGCCGATGGAGCCCTTCTCGGTGGCGGTGAGCACGAACTCGCGCCCCGGCACGTTCGATTCGATCACCGGCGGCTCTTCGAGCCCCTCGAAGCTGCGCGTTCGCTTCCCTTTGTGCGGATCGATGGCGACATAGGCGCCGGAGACCAGGGTGCCGAGGCCCGAGACGCCGCTCAGCGACAGCCGCGGCCGCACCACCCAGAACCGCGCGTTCTCGCCCAGGTAATCCTCGGCCGACTTGTCCATCTTGGCGGTGACGATGACGCCGGAGAAATCCTCGTTGAGCGTGATGGCTTGGACCACGCCGACATCGACGTCCTTGTACTTGACCTTGGTCTTGCCGGCCTCCAGGCCCTCCGCCGTCTCGAATGCGATGGTGATGGTCGGGCCCTCTTCGCTCAGCGTCTTGTAGCCGAGCCACAGCGCCACGATGCCGGCGACGATCGGGATCAGCCAAACCAGCGAGAAGTGCCGGCGCCGCTCCACCGTTGCCTCCGCCGCCCCTGCCGCGACGTCATTTACCACCCGTTCATGTCCCGCTTCCGGCATCGCTTTTCTCCGCCGCGTCCCACATCAGGCGCGGATCGAACATCATGGACGCGATCATCGTCACGATTACCACGGCTGCGAATGACACCGCGCCGATTCCCGGCGCGATGGTGGCGATCGAGCCCAGGCGCACCAGCGCCACCAGGATCGAGATCATGAACACGTCGATCATCGACCAGCGACCGACGCCCTCGATCACCCGGTAGAGCGCGGTGCGGTCGCGCAGACGCCAGCGCGAGCGCCGCCGCACCGAGACCAGAAGAAAGCTGAGGCCGACGAGTTTGAGCATCGGCACGGTGATGCTGGCGAAGAACACCAGGAGCGCCAGCGGCCACATCTCCTCTTCGATCAGCGCTTTGACCCCGCTCAGGATGGTATCGGGCTCGCCGTGGCCGAACGACGTCACCGTCATCACCGGGTACGCATTGGCCGGAACGTAGAGGATCGCCGCGGTCAGCACGAGCGCCGCCGTGCGCGCGATGCTGTCCGGCTTGCGGCGGTGCACGGATGCCCCGCAGCGGGGACAGCGCCGGTGCGCGTGGCCGCCCACGTCGGCCGAGAGCACGAGGCCGCAGCCGTGGCAGCCGACGACGCCCGAAGCCGCCGCGGCCCCACCCTCCTTGGCCGAAAGCCCCTTTGCCTGAGATTCCTTGGCCTGAAATTCTTTGGTCGCAAATTCCCTGGCCTCAAAATCCCGGGCGGGCGCGATCCGCTCCCATACCGCGTCCGGCTCCAACATCCAGTCGGCTGCCACCATCACCAGGATGAGCGCGACGAAGGCGAACAGGCCGAGGCCGATTTCGAGGGTGGCGAGGTCGATCAGCTTCACGTAGGCGACGAACACGCCCAGCATGTAGACTTCCATCATCGCCCACGGATGGATCACCTCGACGAAGCGAAACAGCCGCGGCAGATACTTGGGCCGCCGGCCCCGCTGCAGCGGCCACAGCACCGCGAGCAACGACAACAGCTTCAGCAGCGGCGCGGCGATCGAGGCGAAGAACACCAAGATGCCGAGCGAGGTGAACCCCTGGCGCGCGAGCTGCAGCGCCCCGGTGGCGAGGTGGCTGATCTCCTCGCGCCCCTCCATCTTGAAGGCAAGGAACGGAAACAGCTGGGTGATGGCGAACAAGATCAGCCCGGCCAGCACCAGCCCTAAGGTGCGCTCGATGCTGTTGGGCCGACTGCCGAGCACGTCGGCGCCGCAGCGCGGGCACGACGCGCTGCCGCTTTCCGGCAGCGGTGCCACGCGCAGCAACAGCCCGCAGTCGTGGCAGACGACCACGCGGCGCTCCGCACCCGGCGAAACCCCTGCTCCCGCCATCGCCTGCATCGATCGCCCTTGCGCCCGTTCCTCCCGGGGCGACCCTGGGGCCGTCCCGACCGCACTCCCTGCCGTAACTCAAGCCTCCCCTTACGCGGGTTGCTTGCGCCGCTGTGGCGGCCGCTTGCATCATTGGCTAGATCAAGCCTAGCGGAAGCACCGTCCGCACCCAACGTGAAAATGCGCGTTCCCTTGCGCCCGCGGCCGAAGGCCGAAAGCCGACCGCCGCCGGCCGACAACAAAGGCCTCGGAGCACATGATCGATCTCTACTACTGGACCACGCCCAACGGCCACAAGATCACCATTTTCTTGGAAGAGGCCGGGCTTCCCTACACGATCAAGCCGGTCGATATCGGCAAGGGCGCGCAGTTCGCCGCCGATTTCCTCAAGATCTCGCCCAACAATCGCATCCCCGCCATCGTCGACCACGCGCCGGCCGATGGCGGCGCTCCCGTCTCCGTTTTCGAATCCGGCGCGATCTTGCTCTACTTGGCCGAGAAGTGCGGGAAGTTCCTGCCCGCCGAGCTGCGCGGCCGCACCGACGTGCTGCAATGGCTGTTCTGGCAGATGGGCGGCCTCGGCCCCATGGCCGGCCAGAACCACCACTTCTCCCAATACGCGCCGGAAAAGATCCCGTATGCCATCAACCGCTACGTCAAGGAGACCGAGCGGCTGTACGGCGTGCTCGACCGCCGCCTGGCCGACCGCGAATACGTCGCCGGCGCCTATTCGATCGCCGACATGGCGAGCTATCCCTGGATCGTGCCGCATGAGCGCCAGGGCCAGAACCTGGACGACTTCCCGCACCTGAAACGCTGGTTCGCCGCGATCCGCGCCCGCCCCGCCGTCCAGCGTGCTTACGAACTCGCCAAGACCATCAGCACCGCCCCGGTGGTCGACGACGCAAGCCGCGCCATCTTGTTCGGCCAGGGCCGCGACCTGCCGCCGCTGCCGGCATGAGGCGCCGCCCCCGTCCCCGCCCTTGCCGTTTTCCCACTCAAGCGTCATCGCCGGGCTCGTCCCGGCCATCCACGCCGCTATACTGTCAAGCACCCTGCGATCACGAACTGTTACACTGAAACAATCGCGCTCGCAACCGCCCGGAATCGGCTTTTGCGATCAAGGGGTTCCGCAGGGTCGGTGACTATCCGGTCGAAAGACCGGCCCAATTGAAACGCACCGCCTTGAACCGCACGTCTTCCGATGACCACTGCGTGACTATCCGGTCGAAAGACCGGCCCAATTGAAACGGCAATTTTGTCGTCCCGTATGGCGGGAATTTGTGCTTGTGACTATCCGGTCGAAAGACCTGCCCAATTGAAACCGGTTGGCGCCGCAAGAATGATTTGCCCCCGCCGCGCCGTGACTATCCGGTCGAAAGACCGGTCCAAGTAACGGTCAGATGAAACGGCGACGAACGGGTGGAGGCGGGGCGATGCCATGGTCATCCGCCGTTTTTTGGCAGCCTAAGGGCCTGACTCAAAAAGAGTCTTTCAAAATCAATATATTATGACGCATCGTCATGGCCGGCGCAGGCCGGCCATCCATGTCTTCTTGCAGGCAGCGCAACGGATTGTGACCCGTGGATGCGCGGAACAAGTCCGCGCATGACGAAAACAGGGGCAGGCAACGCGTTGATTTTGAAAGCATCAATTTCGGTCAGTCTCTAAGGGGGGACCAGCGTGGCGCGTGCCGGCCGATGGCGCGGCGTTGCCAGCACGGGTGGCTGGCGCTACGCTCGACACACGCTGCAACGGGCGGCGCTGCAACGGGCGAGGACGGGGCGGACGCAGGCGATGGCAGCACTCAGCCACCTCGATGGGCAGGGCCGGGCGCGGATGGTCGACGTCGCCGACAAGGACGAGACCGACCGCAGCGCGACGGCGCGGGCGACCGTGCGCATGCGCCCGGAGACGCTGGCCCTGATCGCCGCCGGCGGCAGCGAGAAGGGTGATGTGCTGGCGGTCGCCCGGCTCGCCGGCATCATGGCGGCCAAGCGGACATCCGAGCTCATCCCGCTGTGCCACCCCCTGCCCTTGAGCGCGGTACGCGTCGAGATCGCTTGCGACGCGCCACGGTCCGCCGTCGAGATCGAGGCGCACTGCCGCCTCAAGGGACGCACCGGCGTCGAGATGGAGGCGCTGACCGCCGCCACCGTCGCCGCGCTCACCGTCTACGACATGTGCAAGGCGGTCGATCGCGGCATGGTGATCACCGAGGTGCGCCTGGTGCACAAGGCGGGCGGCCGGTCGGGCACCTTCGCCGCCGATGACGATGCGCAGACAACCGGCTGACATGTTCACCGTCGCCGCGGCGCTCGCCCGCTTGCTCGCCGGCATGCGCCCGGTTGCCGCCGAGATCGTCGGCCTCACCCAGGCGTATGGGCGGGTGCTTGCCGAAGACGTGGGCGCGCGGTGCACCCAGCCGCCGCTGGCTGTCTCGGCCATGGACGGCTACGCGGTGCGCGCCGCTGACGTTGCCGCCGCGCCGGTGTCCTTGCGGGTGATCGGCGAAGCGGCGGCCGGTGGCGGCTTCGCGGGCGTGGTCGGCGCCGGCGAAGCGGTGCGCATCTTCACCGGCGGGCCGTTGCCGGCAGGGGCAGACACCATCGTCATCCAGGAACACACCCGACAGGAACACGCCCGGCAAGAGCACACCCGGCAAGAGCACACCCAGCGAACGGGGGCGGCAGGCGAAACGGTGGTGGTCGAAACCCCGGGGGCGGCGGGGCGCCACATCCGTTCGGCCGGCCTCGACTTCCGCGAAGGCGAGACGCTGCTGCGCGCCGGCCGCCGGCTCACCGCCCGCGATGTCGCGCTCGCCGCGGGGATGAACGTGCCGTGGCTGGCGGTCCGCCGCCGCCCGCGCGTCGCCTGCGTCGCCACCGGCGACGAGCTGGTCCGCCCGGGTGAGCCACTGCGACCGCAGGCGATTCTCAACGCCAACGGCCCGCTGCTCGCCGGGCTGATCCGCGCCTGGGGCGGCGAGGCCATCGATCTCGGCATCGCGGGCGACGACGAGGACGCGCTGCGCGACGCGGGTCGGGCCGCGCGCGGCGCCGATCTCCTCGTCAGCTCCGGCGGCGCTTCGGTCGGCGCACGCGATCTCGTGCGCCCCGCCCTCGAAGCCGCCGGCCTCGTCGTCGCCTTCCACGGCGTCGCCATGCGCCCCGGCAAGCCGATCCTGTTCGGCCATTTGGCCGACCTGCCGGTGCTCGGGCTTCCCGGCAATCCGGTCTCCGCCGGTGTCGGTGCCTGCGTGTTCCTCAAGCCCGCGCTGGCGGCTCTGCTGGGGCTCGCCTGCGATCTGCCGGCCGGCGACGAAACGGCGCTTGCGGGCTGCGCCCTGCCCGCCAATGCCGCGCGCCAGGATTACTTGCGCGCCCGGTTGGAGCGCGACCATAACGGCCGACTGGTCGCCACGCCCCTGGCGCGACAGGACAGCGCCATGCTGCGCGACTTCGCCGACGCCGACTGCCTTATGGTGCGCCCGCCCCACGCCGGGCCACTCGGCGCCGGCGATCCGGTCCCGATCCTGCGCTTCGATGCCGGGGCTTGAACCGGGGCTTGAACCGGGGCGCGTCCGACCGTTCCGAAGCGGTGGCGGCACCGCCGTGGTAGCCGCGAATCGGCTTGACGCCGGTCCGGAACCAAACTAGAACATATCCACATGTTTTATTTTTGTTCGCTGCCCGCGCGTGCGCTGGGAGTGCGGTCGGGATGTGGTGCCAGGGGAGATGAGCGGGAGCGGTTGCGGCGCGCCGGTGGCGTGGCCGAGGCTTGTTTTTTTGGGGGATGGGGATGCTGACGCCCAAGCAATACGAGCTGTTGATCTACATCGATACCTGCCTGAAGGAGAAGGGCGTTTCGCCCTCGTTCGATGAGATGAAGGATGCGCTCGGCCTGCGCTCGAAATCCGGCATCCATCGTTTGATGACCGGGCTGGAGGAACGGGGCTTCATTCGCCGCCTGCCGCACCGCGCCCGGGCGTTGGAGGTCGTGCGCCTGCCCGAGAACGTCGCCGCCCGCGGCGAACCGGCGCCGAGGCGGGCCGCGGGCTTCGCCCCCAACGTCATCAAGGGTGATTTCCGCGGCGAGATGCGGTTGCCACCGGTCAGTACGGTGGCGGCGACGACCAGCGTCGTCAACCTGCCGCTCTACGGCCGCATCGCCGCCGGCACGCCGATCGCCGCGCTCGCCGACCACAGCCGCTTCGTCGAGGTGCCGTCCGGCCTGCTCACCGGCGGCGAGCATTACGCCCTCGAAGTCGAAGGGGACTCCATGATCGATGCCGGCATCTTTGACGGCGATACGGTGATCATCCAGCGCACCGACAACGCCGAGAACGGTACCATCGTGGTCGCCCTGGTCGACAACGAGGAGGTTACGCTCAAGCGCATTCGCCGCCGCGGCCAGTCCATCGCGCTCGAACCGGCCAATCCAGCGTACGAGCCACGGATCTGTGGCCCCGACCAGGTCAAGGTTCAGGGTCGTCTGGTGGCTCTGGTCCGCCGCTACTAGGCACCGCAGTGTCGCCACCGGCGTGCGAGACGCCACCGCCTTTCGCTCCGCCGCCAGCGGCGGACGTGGCCGGGCGTGGGGCGGGCGCGATCACCCAGGGCCTGCGGCCGCGCGTGCCATTGACGCTCTCGACCCGGATGCCGTCGTCATCGAGCCAGACAGCGTGCGCGCCGGCACGCCACAGATCGAAGCGATCGATCACACGCACCGCAGACGGGCAGCGGCCGCGCACGGGCACCATGCTGACCACCAGTTGAGCATCCCGGCAATCGTCGTCGATGGCATCGATGCGACGGGCGAGCGCGACGACGTGGTCGTTGGCGCGGTACACACAGCCGGCCGGATCGCAGCGCAGCCGGCCGTCGGCGGTCGCCCCCTCTTTCGGCCACGCCGGCGCATCGTCGTCCTCGCCGGACTGGCGCAGCCAAGTCTCCCGGCTCATGGTGGCGGCATTGCGCGACGAGACCATCAGCGCGCCGTCGGTGCCGCGCACGGCGAACAGCTTGCCGCGGCCATCGATCAGGATGTCGGGCGGACGCGCGGCGGCGATGGCGACCGCGCCCAGCGCCCACGCCGCCACACCCCACCAGCGCCAGCGCCGGCGCCACAGGCACAGCCAGAGGCCACCGAGACTGAAGGCGACCAGCGCCCTGGTCGGCAGCACCGGCACCAGGGTGACGGCGCCCGGCCACGACGCCACCGTCTTCGCCGTCCACACCGTCAGCTCGGCGCCCCAGGACATCGGCACCAGCGCCAGTCCCTCCAGCCCGAACGGCATCAGGACGAGTGCCGCCACCGCCCATGGCATCACCCACACGGCGTTGGCCGGCACCGCGATCATGTTGGCGACCAGTCCGTACCAGGTCATGCGGTTGAAGTGGTAAACGCTGAACGGCGTAGTGGCGAGGGTGGCCACCACCGTGGTCAACGCCGTGCCCGCCAGGTACAGCGCCGATCGGCGCCACGGGTCCTGCCGCGCACCTACGAGGGTGTGCCGGCCTTTCAGGTCCTCGTAGGCGGCAACCAGGGCAATGACGGCCGCGAACGAAAGCTGGAAACTCGCACCCAGCAGCGCTTCGGGTTGCACCACGAGGATCAGCACGGCGGCCCAGGCGAGAAGCCGCATGGAGATCCCCTGGCGGTCAACAAGGATGGCGAGGAACACGGCGGCCAGCATCAGGAACGAGCGCACCGTCGGCACCGAGGCGCCGGCAAGCACGGTATAAAAGCCGGCGGCCGCCAGCGCGCCGACGGCCGCCCATTTCTTGATTGGCCAGGACAGCACAAGCGCCGGCAGCAGGGCCATGCCGCCGCGCAGCACGGCAAACACGAAGGCGGCGAACAAGCCGATGTTCATTCCGGAGATGGCAAGCAGATGGGCAAGACCGGCATCGCGGATCGAGGCCAGCACGTCGGCGGGGATCTCGTTGCGCTCGCCGGTCAACAGCGCGATGATGATGGCACCCGGTACGCCTTCAACGTGGCGGCGGACGCGCTCGGCGACGCCGGCGCGCAAGCGCTCCAGCCATAGACGGTGCGAGCCCGTATCGGCGACGGCGGTGGCGTCCAGGACGGCCGCGCGGCCGACACCGAAACCGACCGCGCTCAACCCCGCGAAAAAAGCCTGACGCTGGAAGTCATAGGCGTGCGGCGCGGCCGGTGGCGCCGGCGGCGACAGGACGGCGCGGACCTTCAGTGCGGCGCCGGGCTGGATCGGTGGCTGGTCGCCGCGCAGACGCAAGCGCACCCGCCCGCCGCCCGGCGGCAGTCCCGGCACCACAGGCGCGTCGAGAACCACGCGCACGCCACTATCGAACCAGTCAATCTCGACGACCTGGCCTTGCAGCGTCACCGGCCCGACGCGCTCGGCGAGCATCGGGGTTGCCACCCGGGCGGTGTGCGCCTGTGCCGCGGCAAAGCCGAGCGCCACCAAACCGACGGCAAGAACCAGCACCGACGCCAGCGGACGCCCGTTATAAAGGCGCCAGCCCACCAGTGCCGCGGCGACCGCCGCCAAAGCCAGCGCGCCGGCGAGCCACGCCGGCGGCTCGTCACCGAGGGAGAAGTAAAGGCCGATGCCGATGCCGATGAGCACCGGTACCCACAGCACCCAGCGCTCCCGCTCGGCGCCAAGCAGGGCTTCGATCCGCCGGCGGCCAAGAGCGGCGCCGGCCGCCACTGGCCGCAGGCGCAGCCAGGGTATGCCGACGACGGAATTCACGCTCAAGCATCATCCCCCGCCGCCATGACAACGATTTATAATGGACGCTTTGCGGTTTTTCTACTTTATCGCGATCCCCGTTCCTTAGCTGGTTTCGGTGGGTGGACACACCCATCACCCGGCACCGCGCCAGCAGATTGCGAAAGGCGCCGGCGGTCACCACTGTAGAAGCCGTGTCTGGTCCCGCCTTTTACCTCGACTACAATGCCGGCGCGCCGCTAAAGCCGGTGGCGCGCGACGCGATGCTGGCCAGCCTTACCGTCGCCGGCAATCCGTCCTCGGTGCATGGATTCGGCCGCGCCGCGCGGAAGCGTGTAGAGGACGCGCGCGCCGCGGTCGCGGCGCTGGTCGGTGCCGCACCCTCCGAGGTCGTTTTCACCTCAGGCGCCACCGAGGCCAACAACTGGGCGCTGCGCGGCTGGCCACGGCGGCGCGCGCTGGTCTCCGCCATCGAGCATCCGTCGGTCCGCGCTGCCCGGCCCGATGCCGAACCGTTGCCGGTCCTCGGCTGCGGCATCGTCGACCTCGCAGCGATCGAACGCGCACTCGCCTCCGACCCGCGGCCCGCGCTGCTCGCGGTGATGGCCGTCAACAACGAAACCGGCGTCATCCAGCCGCTCGCGGAAGTGGCGGCCCTCGCTGCCCGTCACGGCGCCGTCTTGCATGTCGATGCGGTGCAAGCCGCCGGCCGCATCTCGCTGGAGATGACCGGGTGTGGCATCACTACGCTCAGCCTTTCGGCGCACAAGCTCGGCGGGCCGCAGGGCGTGGGCGCCCTGGTGGTTGGTGGCAATCACGGCGAGTTCCAGGCGCTCCTGCGCGGTGGCGGCCAGGAGCGCGGGCGCCGCGCCGGTACCGAGAACGTTGCCGCCATCGCAGGTTTTGCCGCCGTCGCCCGCGAGGCCGCACCCCTGGCGGACGTGCCCGCCCTGCGCTTCTTGCGCGACCGCCTCGAAGCCGCCGTGGTACACGCCCTGCCGCAAAGCGTGGTCATCGCCGCCGCCAGCCCGCGGGTGACCAATACCAGCCTGATTGCCCTGCCGGGGGTGCGCGCGGAAACCCTGGTCGTCGCCCTCGACCTCGAAGGCTACGCGGTGAGTGCGGGCGCGGCGTGCTCCAGCGGCCGGGTGCAGGCGTCCGCCGTTTTGCAGGCGATGGGCTTGCCGCCGTCCCTCGCCAGCGCCGCCGTGCGCGTCAGTCTCGGCTGGCAGTGTGACGAGGCGATGGTCGACGGCTTCGTCGACGCATGGACCCGCGTCGGGCGGCACCTTCTCGCCCGCGCGGACCGCGGCGACTTGACAGCCACGCGCGACGTCGCCAAGCAGAGCCGATGACGAACTCCCTGGGCATCGACAAGCCGGCCGGCCGCACCCGCGTCGTCGTCGCGATGTCGGGCGGCGTCGATTCTTCCGCCACCGCCGCTCTCCTGGTCGAGCAGGGCTATGACGTCGTCGGCATCACCCTGCGGCTTTACGACCACGGCCAGGCCAACGACAAGAGCGGCGCCTGCTGTGCCGCGCGCGATATCTACGACGCACGCGCCGTGGCCGATCGTCTCGGCATCGCGCATTACGTGCTCGACTACGAAGAGCGCTTCCGCTCCGCCGTCATCGATGATTTCGCCGACAGCTACCTGCGCGGTGAAACGCCGCTGCCCTGCGTCCGTTGCAACCAGCACATCAAGTTCGCCGATCTGCTGGCGACCGCCCGCGACCTCGATGCCGATGCGCTTGCCACCGGCCATTACGCACAACGCACCGTCGGCGCAGCCGGAGCCGAGTTGCACCGCGCCGCCGACCCCGCACGCGACCAGAGCTACTTTTTGTTCACCATGACGCGCGCGCAACTCGACCGCGTGCGCTTCCCGCTGGGCGGCATGCGCAAGGCCGAAACGAGGACACTGGCGGCACGCGCCGGACTGCCGGTCGCCGCCAAGCGCGACAGCCAGGACATCTGCTTCGTGCCGGCGGGCGGCTATGCCGATCTGGTCGGCCGGCTGCGCCCCGGTGGGGTCGAGGCGGGGGACATCGTGCATGTCGATGGCCGGCTCTTAGGCAGACACCGCGGCATCATTCATTACACCATCGGCCAGCGCAAACGCCTCGGCCTCGCCACGCATGAGGCCCTGCATGTCGTCGGGCTCGATGCGCCGGCGCGGCGGGTGATCGTTGGACCGCGCGCGGCATTGGCCCGCGATGTCGTCCTTCTCAAGGACGTCAACTGGATCGGCGATCCGCACATTTCCTGCGAGGACGGGGCGGACATCATCGCCGACGTCAAACTGCGCTCGGCACAGGCGGTCCAGCCCGCGCGGATCACGCTTGCAGGCGACGGCACCGCCCGGGTCCGTCTCGACAACGCGCAGCACGGCGTGGCGCCCGGACAGGCTTGCGTCTTTTTCGCCGGCACACGCGTCCTCGGCGGTGGCTGGATCACGGCCGCGGAGCAAAGCCACAACCGCATCCGCAGTTGAGGCGCCGTTGCGAGCGCGCCCCCTACCGCGTTCCGATCACTGTGACCTCGACCTTGCGCCTTCGGCGATGGATATCGTGATTGATCAGCACGACCTGCTGCCAGGTACCGAGCGCCAGGCGCCCACCACGCACCGGGACCACGACCGACGGGCCGAGCAGCGCGGCCTGCACATGGCTGTGGCCATTGCCATCGTGCCAGGTCATCTCGTGGGCGTACGTCGCGTCGGGCGGCGCCAGACGGGTGACCGCGCGCTTGAGATCCTCGATCGCACCGGGCTCATGCTCGATGGTGGTCACCGAAGCCGTCGAGCCCACGGCGCAGACCTGCGCGCTGCCGTCCACGATCCCGGCATCGGCAACGATCCGCACGAGTGGCTTTGAAATGTCGGCGATGTCCGGGCCCGCTTCCTGGACGATTTCAAATTCCTCACAGTGAATGACGACGTCGCTCGCCATCGGCTTCACATCTCCCTTTTATCCGGCTCCTTTTCGCCACGGACCGCCGTCGGCAATGACGGCCAGGTGTCGCCGCCCCCCCGGCACCCGGCCCGCAGCACAACATATTGAAGCGCGTGCACTTTCAGCACGAACAGATTGTATTATCTGTTCGTGCCAGTGCACTAGTGCACTCCCGGTGTGTGGGCGGCGATGGCCGCCATGAGTTCCGAAGGCGTGCCGATGTCCCGATAGTGACCGTCTTCGATGACCTCGGCGTCGATGGTGAGACCGTGCGCCAGCGCCGCCTGCAGCGCGTCGCACGCATTGGGCTCGCCCGCGCTGCCACTCGCCACCCCGCCCTTGGCCGCACGGATCGCCGCGAGATTGGCGTGCAGGAAGGAGGTGAAGCGGGGGCGCCACGCGGCGGCGATCCACATGTGCGTCAGGGCCGAGGCCGCCGGCTTCTCGATGACGCGCCGCACCCGTCCGGTCGCATCGATGTCGATCATGCCGACGAGCCGCGGATCACGGGCGCGGTAGGCGGCAACGACGATATCGGCGCCGCCGGCGTCGTGGCGCTTGCGCAGGCGCAACAGCACATCATCGGGGGCCAGAATGACATCGGCGAAACCAAAGACGACACAAGCATCCTTCACGAAGGGAAATGCCAGATCGATGCTTTCGGCCACGCCCGCGGTGCCGGGGGTAACGATGTATGCCAGCGGCACGCCGGAGCGCGCGCCATCGCTGAGGTAGGCGGGAATATCCCATTTCCCCGCGCGCAGCACGACCACCGCGCGGTCGACGCCGGCGCGGCGCATCTGCCCCAGGAGGTAGGAGCACACCGGCCGCGGCACGCGCTCGCCATCGGCCGCGTCGGTAAATCCGATCGGGAACAGCTCCTTGCTCAGCGGCAACGGCGCAATCCGCGTGCCGAGTCCGGCCGCCGGGATCAGACCGATCAGATCGTCTTGCGCCATCGCGTGTCGAACCAATGTGTGGTGAATCGGCATGCCACGCACGCCGCGTCTACGCGCGGAGCATAGCAGAACCGCGCCGCGCGCGTCAGCGGAGTGCGAGCGTCGTCGGCCGCAACGGCGATCCGCGCAGCAGCGTCGGCGCCTTGCCGCGGCCGGGTGCCGGCGGTTGTGCCCGCCACTGGCGCAGCACCTCGGCGCGGCGCGTGGCAAAGGCGGCTTCGGCTTGCGCGTCGCGCAGGACCGGCCCGGCGGTCACGCTCTTGCCGACAGGCTGGGCGAAATAGCGGGTCGGCTGCGGAAACGGATCGGAGCGGGCCACGGCCGTCGCCGGCATCGAGGCGGGCTGCTGGACACGTCCCACAGGCATTCCCGACGCCAGCAACCGGGGCGACGCCACGGCCGCGCGCTCCTGGGCATCGCTGCGCCGGGCAAGGATGATGCGTGCCATGCGCGCATGATCGATCGGCGCGAGCAGCAGCCGTCCCCGCGGCGCCGACGACGACGTGCCAGAAGCGGCCTGCCGGCGCGCGGTGTCCACCGGAGCGGCGGCATCAGGCTCCGGCGCGTCCGGCGCCCCGTCCCACAGGGCCATCACACGCTCGCGATAGGGCCCACCCAGTTCCGGCGTCGCCGAATGGTAGCGACCGGCGGCACCCGCCCAGGAGCCGGCAACACCGCGCAGCGCGTGCAGGAACCGACCGGCATAGGCGGCGTTGCTGCCCGGATCGAACGCGTCGTCGAGACTGGTGAATGCCTGCGGATGATGGTGGAGGTTGACCTGCATGCAGCCGACATCGATGCTGCGCACGCCGCGCGCCTGCAGATCACGTACCGCCGCGATCGCCGCCTCCTTGGACGGGAAGAAATGTCCCTCTCCCTCGGCATTGATCGTCCATGGCCAGGCAATTCGTGCTCGCCGCCGCGGATCCCAGCGACCGGACTCGGCGCGCGCGATCGCCCACAACAGACCCGCGGGGATATCTTCGGCGCGTTCGGCCGCGGCAACGGCGGCGTGGCAGGCCATGGCCGGATCCGGCGGCGCCGGCAGTGGTTCGACGGCGGCGAAAACGGCGGCCGGCCACAACCATATCAGGACGACAAATCCCCGTAAAACTCGCATAAGAACGCACATGACGTCTATATACCCGTATAGGTTATAGCACAGGCCGTGCCAGCAAAGTGTGATTGTTGGCGGTTGGCGTAAACGCCGGCGCGGAGGTCGCGATGTCGGCATCGCGATGCCGCACGACCCTGTCAGGTGCGCCGTAAGGCAACAGGTCGAAGCGCGCCGCCCGCGTCACCAGCGCCGCCGGGACGTGTGATCCGGTGCGCTCTTGGGCGCACCGCGTCGCCGTGTTCAGAACTGGAAGTAGACGAACGCCTTGACTTCCGACATCTGCGTCAGTGTCACGGTGAAGGCAATGACCATCACGCCCGCCCAGGCGACGCTCGGCCGGAAAGTGAGTGCCGCTCGCGACCCGCGCCGGCCGGAGACCAGGGCCCGCCCCGCGTCAACGATCTCCTGGCTGTTGGGCAGGGCGAAGACGACGACCGCGCTGGTTGCCAGCAGCAGTGGCCCGGCCAGCGCGTGGGCCAAGCCGGCGAGACCGGCGAAGCTCCAGACCGGGAAGCCGCCCGCGGTCTGTGCGCCATCGATGGCGCCGACGAGCGTGGTCGGCAACCCGGCGCCGTGCAATCCGATCATTCCTTCGAGAATCGCCACTGCCTCGCTGAAGCTGCCGGCGCGAAAGAAGACCCAGGCAAAGACAATGGCGGCGAGCGTCAGCACCCGTGCCGGCAGCGGGCCGATGGCAAGGTCCCGACCGGTGGCCGCCGCACGGGCGACGAGGCCGGCCCAGGCATGGTTGACCAACAGGTAGGTGCCGTGCAGAGCGCCCCAGACGACGAAGGTCCAGCCGGCGCCGTGCCACAGACCACCCAGCAACATGGTGATCATCAGGTTGGCGTACCGGCGCGCGGGGCCACGACGGTTGCCACCGAGCGCGATGTAAAGGTAATCGCGCAGGAAGCGCGACAAGGTGATGTGCCAGCGCCGCCAGAACTCGACGATCGAGGTGGCTTTGTACGGCGAATTGAAGTTGTAGGGCAGCTTGATCCCGAACATCCGCGCCAAGCCCACGGCCATGTCCGAATAGCCGGAGAAATCGAAATAGATGCCGAGGCTGAAGGCAAGCACTCCCAACCAAGCCGGCCACAGTCCCGGCGGCACCGCGCCGGCGCCGGCAAATACCGGATCGGCGAGTGCGCTCAAGGAATCGGCGATCAGCACCTTCTTGGCCAGCCCGATGACGAAGAAGGCGATGCCGCAGGCGAACGACGCGTGGTCGAAGCGGACATCACCGTCCCGGAATTGGCGCATCATCTCGCGGTGGTGGACGATTGGGCCCGCAATCAGTTGCGGGAAAAAGGTGACGAACAGCACATAGTCGACGAACCCATGATCCTCGACCTCACGTCGCGCGGCATCGACCAGGTAGGCGATCTGCTGGAACGTGAAGAACGAGATGGCGAGCGGCAGGACCACGCTTTCGAGCACGAAACGGGTGCCGGTCAGCGCCTGGACGTTGGCGAGCACGAAGGCCGCGTACTTGTAATAGGCAAGCAGGGCGAGATTGGCGGCAATGCCGAGCGCCAACAACGCTCCGCCGCCAGATCCGCGGCCTTCGGCCCGGCGGAGCAGCCGCCTGCCGAGCGCAAAGTTGAACACGATGCTGGCCAGCAGCATGAGCAGGAACGACACGCTCCACCAGCCATAGAAGACGAGCGAGGCAGCCGCCAGGAACAAACGGGCGGGACGGCACGAGGCATAGCGGGCAATGGTAAAGTAGCCGATCAGGACGAGCGGCAAGAAGGCGAAGATGAAAACGTGGGAGTTGAACAGCACGCTGCGGTCCCCCTGTCGGCGCGGCGGTTATTACGGCCGCGTCAGCGTCGCGCGGTCTTCGCCGAAGGCGTTGGCGGCGATGAAACGGGTGAAACGAGGTGCCTGGTCCCAGAGAAAATGCGCCGGGTCGGCGAACTGCTCGTCGCGCACCGGAAATTGGTCACCGTCAATGACCGTCGTGCCGGCGTTGGTGAGCGAGGCGGCGATGCGCCGGTGCAAATCGGCAACAATGCTGCCATCGGGATCGAACATCCGCCGCCACTCCGGCATGATCGGGAAACTGACGACGACGAGACGGGCGCCGTGGCGGGTGACGGCAGCCTCAAGCCGCGCGAGGGAGGCGAAGCAGCGTTCGTCGATCGAGGGCTCCGGCCGCCAGTCGACCCGCACACGCAACGGGCTGCTGCCGAAACGATCCATGGCGACGGTGCGCCAGCTCTCCGGATTGAAGCGCATGTCGGGCAGGCGCCACGCGTCCTTGGCGAAAGTCAGCGGCTGGAAGTTGGTGAGGTAGAGGTGCCAGGGCGTCTGCCCTCCGAAAATGTAGCGCTCGGCGTCGTCCGGGTCGAAGAAGCGGGTGTCGCTTTCGCTGCAGTCTTCGAAATCGCGCGGCGCCAGCACGCTCAAGACGGTCTCGACCACGGGCATCCGCACCAGCAGGAACTCCGTCAGGTAGGCAATCTGGTTGACGTGCAGGTAACAGGGCGCGGCGTTCAGCGGCGTCAATTCCGGCCGTGCGCGCACCAGCTCGTCCATCGTCAGGTTGCGCCAGGTGACCGACGAGCCGACGGCGAGCAGATTGACGCCCTGCAGGTCGGCCCTGCTCAGAAACTGAATCTTCTCGTCGATGCAGTTGGTGGCGGTGAGCGGTGGCGCCGGAAGCCGCCGCGCACCCGCGAGGCCGACCATCACGCCGAGCCCCGCGAGCAGGATCAGGCAGAACAGGCCGGCAAAGGCCACGTTGAACTGCCGGGGATCGGCGACAAACGGGCTGATCGCGAGTAGCCGGCGCATCAGTTCCTGGAAGCTAGGTGTGGGGGGGGGGGGGCAGCCGGATCGGTGACGGGCTTCTTCTTGCCCGCAACCAAGCGACGAGCACATGCCAACGCTTCGCGCAGCATCACGCGACGGCCGAGCGCGGCGCCGGGGCCAATGAACAACTTGCCCGCCAGCAGGACCACACTGACAGCCTTTTGCCAAGGCGTGACCGGCGCGCGGCCGATGGCACGCAGGTATTCCCGGCAGCGCCGCAACTTCGGCAGGCTCTTGCCGGTCGCACCGGCACCGAACCAGCCGATGGCGAGATCGACGTCGCTCTTGTACAAGATGTCCGAATTCTGGGCGTGGATGCGGCGGAACGCCAGCACGTCCGGAAGCTCGACGAATTCGCCCTCCAGCGACAAGGCGGCGAACAACACCAGATCGGAGCCGGGGTACCCGCCCAGGCCGCCCGCCTTGCGCAGGTTCGCCGTGGGCATCATGGCGTAAACCTGGGTCGGCACCGCCCAGCCCGGCATCCGCAATTGACGGGCGAACCGCGCGGAAGGGGATTCCCCGCGAACACCGAGGCCTGCCGTGAACGAACCCAGGTCCTCTCCGCCCTCGCCGATCTTGTCGACGCGGGCGAAGCTGAGGATGGCGCCGGGCTCGTGCTCCAGGACATCGACGCAAGCCTGCAGCAGCGAGGGCCGGCAAACGTCATCACACGCCGCCCATTTGAAATACTTGCCGCGCGCCTTGGCTAGCAGGAAATTGAAGTTGCCGGCACCGCCAATGTTACGTGCCTGCCGATAGTAGATGATGCGCGGGTCGCCGGCGACAAGCTCCTTGCAAAGATCGGCCGTGCCGTCGGTCGACGCGTTGTCGGAGATGATCAGCTCGAAGTCCGAAAAACTCTGCGCGAGCAGCGACTGCACGGCTTCGCGCAGGAAGCGCTCACCGTTGTAGACGGGCATGCCGATGCTGACGAGCGGCGGCACGGTACCACCGCTGTCCTCGTCGACATGGGCGAGGGGCTCGGCGATGCTGTCCGCAGACTCGCTATCGTCCCCAATGTTCAACGGTGCCCGCGGCTGCGACGAGCCGATGGCGGCTACGGAGATCATTGGCCGCCTCCACACGCACCCGCTTCAGCCGAAGCGGGGTGAGAAAGGAGGGACGCGCATATCGTCAGGTTTGAGAGGTGCCCGTTGTCAGGCATTTCCACGGCTCCGCTGGACGCGACGCTGCGAAATACAAGTATGGCAGGTCTTGAACAAGAGAGTTTCCGTTCTGGTTTTAGCAGATTCGTCCACAGGCTGCAATTACGAGTTTTGTTGGCAAAGCTTACGCAACCTTAAGCGTCTCTTAAGTAGAGCACCCAAACGGCACGAAGCGGCGCAGCGATCGACGGCCGGCGTCGCTCAACAAGGGCGCGAATGTTACGGTTGGATGGCAAGCCAAAGACGCGCCCGGACCGCGCTGCGCCAGCAGGGTTTTTCGCCTGCTCGGCTACTCCGAAGGCGCCACGGCGCGGCGGCCGAGGCCGCGGTCGAGCAGGCGACGGACGCCCTTCATGACCAGCTCGTGCAGCCAGCCGAGGTCTTCGCCAAGGAACCACCCCGGCAAGGCGAGGAAGAGTAGCGCGAAGATCGCCGCACACGCCGCGACAAACAGGGCGGCGGCGCCCAAGTGGTCGATGGCGCCGGGGGCGACGAGGGCGAAGCCGGCCCACAGCCCGGCGACGATGAGCGTCATGATCAGGGCCGCGCGCATCGGGACGTAGAAGTCGGCGACGGGACGCTTGAGCTTGCGGGCGAGGATCTGATTGGAAGCCACAAACCCGATGGCAAAGATGAAGACCGTGCACCAGGCGATGGCGACCAGGCCGTACGGATACAGGATGATGGCGCCGATGACGAGAGCGATGGTCTGGCAGACGGTCAACAGCACGGTCTCCTTGAGCCGGCCGATACCGCGGACGATGGCAACGAACGGCATCGCCATTACCATGAAGAAGACATTGGCCCCCATGATGCGGACCAGGGGCACCGCCTCGCCCCACTGATCCCCCAGCAGCAAAGCGACCAGCGGGGCGGCGAGCGCGCTGACGCCGACCGCGCTCGGCAGGCTGATCAGTGCCGAGAACGCGATGGCGTGGCGATAGGCCTTGTACAGCCGGACGTGATCGTCCTGCAGCTTGGCAAGCACCGGAAACAGCACCTGGTTGACTGGCATGCCGTAGAACTCGACGAACATGCCGACGAACCCCCGGGCGCGGCTGAAGTAACCGACCGCCTCGGCGCCCATCACGCGCGCGAGCACCAGGCGCTCGATGTTCTGCACGCAATAGCCGGCGATGTTCCAAATGCCGATCAGCGCGCTGAACGCGAACAGACGCCGCACCGATGCCATGGAAAACAGCAATGGGTAGTTGCGCCAGCGCCCGCGCGCGAGGCCGACTAATTGCATCGCCGCCTGAACGACGATGCCGGCAACCAGTGCCCAGTACCCGCAGCCGGCAAGCGCGAGCGCGATCGGCAGCAAGGAATTGCCGATAATGGCGGCGATGGCGTCGACGTAGGCCATCTTTTCGAACTCGAGGTGCCGGCTGGCGTCACTGCGATAGAGCTGGACCATGCCCTCGATGGGAATGGCGATGCTCATGACCTGCAGGACAGGGCCAAGCTCCGGTAAGGCGAGCACGCGTTCGAGCCAGGGCGCAAACGCGAAAAACAGCACGGCGCAGACGATCCCGGGCACGAGCAACAGCGTGCAGGCGGTGCCGGCGTCGGCAGCCGACAACGTCGGACGTTGGACCAATGCGTCGCCCAACCCCCGCTGCAGCACCATCGAGGCGAGTGCTTCGAGCAGCAGCGCGGTGGCGAACAGGCCGAAGTCGGCGGGGCTCAGGATGCGGGCGAGCGCGGCAATCGTGCCGATCCGCAACAACGCGGTGAGCACGCCGCGGGACGCGGTGAACGCGATGCCGCGCAGTGCCCGGCCACGCAACGATGCGCCGTCTTCGGTTTGATCCTGCGGCATCGGCCCTCCCGTTGGCTCGTCGAACAGCCCCGTACGCGAGGCGGGCGGTTGCGGCGCACCAGGGGAGCGTGCCGCCGGCGGCGATTTCAACTCATGTCGGGCGCGGCATCAACCCGTGTGGCAACGGCTTACCCCTCTCAAGCGACGCGCGAGCAGCCTCTTGCCGGCCGAAGCCGGCAAGAGGCTGTTTCCGCGCACCTCGGCAGGCGAGACAACTCCCGATCTTGACGCTCGGCGCCTCATACCACGCGCGGGTTGGGGATCGGGATGATGAACTTGCCGCCTTGCTCACGGAACGCCGCCTGCTGGGCGAGGATCTCGTCGGCGAAGTTCCACGGCAACAACAGCACATAACCGGGCCGGTCCTGCATCAGACGCTCAGGGGGCAGGATCGGCAGCCGGCTGCCCGGCATGTAGCGGCCTTGCTTGAACGCGTTCTTGTCGACCACGTAGTCGATGGTCTTGGCATCGAGCCCGCAATACGCGAGCATCGTCGTGCCCTTGGCGGCGGCGCCATAGGCGGCGATGCGCTGGCCGTCGGCCTTGAGACGCCCGATGATCGCGGTCAGGTCCTCCCGGATCTTGCCCACCCGCGCGCCGAAGGCTTGGTAGGCGGCAACCGTATCGAGCCCGCGCTTGCGCTCATCCGCGAGCATGTCCTTGACCGCCTGGCCCACCTTTTCCGTCGGCTCGACGAAGATGCGCAACGAGCCGCCGTGGATGGGCAGCAGGCGGACATCATTGACATAGAGGCCATGGCGGCGGAACAACTTGTCGATGGCCATCAGCGAAAAATAACACAAGTGCTGGTGGTAGATCGTGTCGAACTCACAGTTGTCCAACAGTCCGACCAGGTAGGGGAATTCGAGGACGCCCATGCCGGTGGGCTTGAGCAGGGTGGCGATGCCGGCGACGAAGCCATTGAGATTGGCGACGTGGGCGAGGACGTTGTTGGCGATGATGATGTCGGCGCGCTTGCCTTCCTTGGCCAGCCTGTCCGCAACATCGGTGCCGAAGAACTCGATCAGCGTCGGGATGCCCTTGGCGATCGCCGCCTGCGCCGGCGCATCCGCCGGATCGATGCCGAGCACCGGGATGCCGTGTTCGACGAAGTTCTGCAGCATGTAGCCGTCGTTGCTGGCGAGCTCGACGACGAGGTTGTCCTTGCCCAGCCGGCGACGCTCGATCAGCTCGAGCGCATTCTTGCGCGAATGCTCCATCAAGGTGGCGATGACCGACGAGAAGTATGGGTAGTCGGCGTGGAACAGCACTTCGGGGCGCACGGTCTGGGTGATCTGGACCAGAGTGCAATCCGCGCAGAAAGCCACATCGAGGGGGACGCGCGGTTCGCTTTCGCCGAGCTGGTCCTTGGTCAACAGGAGGTCGGCGAGCGCCGTCTCGCCAAGGGCGAGGATCGGCGCAAGGTTCTTTGAGCCACAGGAGCGACAAGCCTGAATGGTCTCAAAGAGTGCTGGGTTAGTCATGGCTTTTCGTTGGATTACCTCCAGTTGGTTGGCAGCGAGGTGGCCGCGGCCTCGCGTTGCCATAGCTGCCGTCATGCGGCCGGAAAACGGCGTGAGTGGAAAATCTTGAAGTCGGGGGCGGCCGAACGGCCGCCCCTCTGGTTCGTGCGGGCTCGGAATTCGGCCCCGGCATTCCGGCTTGGCTGTTGCGTCAAGCCGCCTGTGGCTTGCGCACCCAGCGAAACGCGCTGTCGACGCAGCCGTCCTTGATCAGCATCTTGAGGTGCGGCAGCCGGTTGTAACGCGCGCCTTCGAAATCGTCCGCCTTCAGCTTCAGCGTCTCGATGGTGTTGAAGATCTGTTGCGCGCCCTTCATCGCGTTCCAGTTCGGCTTCCAGCCGGCCATCGACCCGTTGATCTTGGCGAAGCTGACCCGGTAGGAGCGCTTGTCCGGATCGGGGATGTTGGCGAACTCGACCTTCGAGTCGGGCACGGTGTCGGCGACGATGGTGGCAAGCTCGCGGATGCGGTAGTTGGCATCGGTGGCGCCGAGGTTGAAGGGCTGGTTGAACACCGCGTCTCGCGGTGCCAGCGCGGCGGCGACGAAGGCGCCGGCGATATCCTCGACGTGGACCAGCGGGCGCCAGGGCGAGCCGTCGCTCTTGACGTGGACGCGATGCGTCGCGGTCGCCCAGGCCACCAGGTTGTTGAGCACCAGATCGAAGCGGATCATCGGCGAAATGCCGAAGGCGGTCCCCGGCCGCATGTAAACGGGGCAGAAATCGGCGTCCGCCAGCTTGGCGAGTTCGCCCTCGGCCTGCAGCTTGGACTTCGCGTACGGGGTGACCGGATTGGTCGCCGACGTCTCGTCGATCATCTCGTCACCCTGGGCGCCGTAGACGCTGCAGGTCGAAGCGAAGACGAAACGGCGCACGCCCGCCGCCTTGGCAGCCTCGGCGACGCGCACGGCGCCCCAGCAGTTGATGTCATAGGTGAGTTGCGGGTCGAACTCGCCCAGCGGATCGTTGGACAGCCCGGCCAGGTGAATGACCGCGTCGACGCCGACGAAGTCTTTCTTCTCGGCTTCGCGGATGTCGCGCTCGACGGTCGGAATCTCCGCCATCGGGCTGATCGCGCAATCACGATAAAGGCCGGTGTCGAGGCCGACGGCCTCGTGGCCGCGCTCCTGTACGATGCGGACGACGTGAGGACCGATGTAACCGCGGTGTCCGGTGACCATAATGCGCATGAAACTACCTCCACTGGTACACTGGCGCCGGGTGTCACCACCCGGGGCTTTCGATCGATACGGATTTCCCTCGTGAGCTGGCCGCGCGCGTCGCGGAGGCGCAAGATTGAAGGAGGCGGCTGCAGAGACGGCATCGAGCCGCCGCACGCAATCGCCTTAACCAGGCAAGATGCTATTCTCCGGCCGGCTTTATTACACTATTTCAATGGACCGTGAAAGAGCCTCGCCACCCCCCATGCGGGCTAGGGTTGCGGGGGCGGCGCACCAGACGTGGTTGTGGTCGCCGTGACCGCTCGCGCTCCTCTTTCAGCCGACGCCATTGTTGCCGCAGACGGTTAACGAAACGTTAATTCGCTCGCCCCGCACCCGGCACGCCGCGTCCGGCCGCACAGCGGGGGGGGGGGCACGGGAGAGGCCATCTCTGCGCGACACGGCCCCCCTGCGTCCTTGCAGGTCCGGACGCAGGGAGCCTTCATACCAGCGGACTTAATAATAAAGCGTGCCCGCGCCTGACGGGCTAGGGCCGGGTCGCACCGCGCCACTAGTGCGAGGCGGCTTGACGCAGTGGCTGCAGCGGGGACTTGCCGTCGGACGCGTCGTCAGCCTCGCCGCCAGAGGCCTCCTCGACCACGTCTTGGTCTTGGTCCTCGTCTGCCTCCGCACCTGTCGTCCGGGCGCCGTTGAAGGCCGAAAGCACCAACCCACAGGCGGATTTCGGCAGATCGATGTTGACTTCGAGCCGCGACACGTTGTCCGAGTTCTCGATGTTCAGCGTGAGATTTTCCTGATCGATCTCGACGTACTTGGCGATCACCTGCAGGATCTCGTTCTGCATCCTCGGCAGGTAATCGGGCGCGGCGGCGTACGAGCGCTCGTGGGCGAGCACGATCTTCAGGCGCTCCTTGGCCTGCTCGGCCGGCGGCGGCGACTTGGTCTTGGCCCGAAAGAAGCTCAGAATATTCATGCCGTCCTCCGCAGGAAGCGCTGGAACAGACCACGGCGCTCGGGCCGGGTGTAGCGGAACTCGATGGTCTCGCCCAGGAACCGGCCGACGGCGTCGCGGTAGGCTTGGCCCGCCGTCGCATCCGGGTCGAGCACCACCGGCATGCCGAGGTTCGACGCCTTCAGGACCGACGTGCTCTCCGGGATCACGCCCAGGAGCGGGATCGCCAGGATTTCAAGCACGTCTTCGATCTTGAGCATCTCGCCGCGCTCGACGCGGGCAGGATCGTACCGGGTCAGGAGGAGATGTTCGCGCACCGGATCGAGGCCCTCCTCGGCGCGGCGCGAGCGGCTCTGCAGCACGCCCAGGATCCGATCGGAATCGCGTACGCTGGAGACTTCGGGGTTGGTGACGATCACCGCTTCGTCCGCGAAGTAGAGCGCCATCAGCGCGCCACGCTCGATGCCGGCGGGGCTGTCGCAGATGATGTAATCGAACTCCTCGCGCAGCTCGCCCAGCACCTTCTCGACCCCATCTTTGGTCAGCGCGTCCTTGTCGCGGGTCTGGCTGGTCGGCAGCACGTACAGGTTCTCGGTGCGCTTATCGCGGATCAGCGCCTGGCTCAGCTTGGCGTCGCCGTTGATCACATGCACGAAGTCGAAGACGACGCGGCGCTCGCACCCCATGATCAGATCGAGGTTGCGCAGGCCGACATCGAAGTCGATGACGACCGTCCTCTTGCCGCGCAAGGCAAGGCCGGCCGCGAACGCGGCACTCGATGTAGTCTTGCCGACCCCTCCCTTGCCCGAGGTCATCACGATGATCTTAGCCAAGTCTCCCTCCACTTGCTTTGCCAAGGGGTACCCCCGGTTGGCGGTGGTCTCTCGTTACGCCAGCGGCTCGATGCAAACGCGCGCGCCATCGAAGAGAATCTGCACCGGCTTGCCGATGAGCGCTTCGGGCATGTCGTCTCGAACCAGCCAGTTGCCGGCGACCGAGACCAGCTCGGCATCGAGGCACTGGCAGAAGATGCGCGCGGCGGTGTCGCCCTTGGCGCCTGCGTGCGCGCGCCCGCGCAAGGCGCCATAGACATGAATGTGATGGTCGGCGAGCAGCTCGGCGCCCGGGCTGACGGTGCCAAGCACGATGAGATCGCCGCCGTCGGCGTAAACCTGACGGCCGGATCGCACCGTCTGGGCGATCAACTGCGACGGGGCGTCGGCGCGCTCGGTCGAGAGCACGGTCCGCGTCGGGCCGGGGTCATCACTGCCACCCGTATCGCTAACGGGCGCATCGCTGCCGGACGCATCGGCGGTGCGAGCGTCGACGGTGCGCACGTCGGCGGCCTTGGCGGCAGCGACCGGCGCCGGCCGCAGTTGCGGCCCTTCGCGGCCCTCGGGCAGAATGCTGAGGCCGGCATTGACGGCGGTGCGGTTCTGCTCCTCGGTGCCGTTGACCACACCGATCGGCACCAATTGATGTTGCCGCAGCCGGCGGATCAGCTCGGCCATGTTGAACGGCGGCGCCTCGGCCAGGTCCTGCAGATCGAGGACCACCGGGGCATGCTTGAAAAAGTCCGGGGCCTGGGCGATACGCTCCATCAGCCCGTTGAAGAAACTCTGATCACGCGGGTTGCCGACCCGCAACAACATCATCGGATAGAGGCCGCCGCGGAACTGCACGGCCGAAATACAACCCTCGGTTTCCTTGCGCCTTGCCGAAGCAGTCATGCCGATCCCCCAATGCCGCCGGTGGGTTCCTGCATCTTCATCATGTTGTGGTCCACTCGCCCGCCGAAGCCCAAGATGATGGGTTCTTTTTGACCAGACGCAGGCGCAGGTTGGCAAGGCGGATTTCAACCGCGAGGGGGGGATTGCGGCTAAGCCACCCGATTCGCTGACGATTCGCTGCGTCGCCCCGAAGCGCGCGCGTCGCGTGCGCCGTTCGTGCCCGACGGCGGCGATCCGGCCCGGTGCGAATCGCCCGAATCGGTGACGAACGCGACCGGATTCAAGCGTGATCGGACTCACGCGTGATCGGACTCAGGCGTGATCGGTGCCGCGCGCCCAGACCGGCTCGATGGCGTCGTCGCGCGCCTTGAGCCGGCCGACCCGCCGTTCGGCGGCGACGAGAAACTGCGAAATCGCCTTGCCGAGCACCCGATAGCCGGCCGGGTTCATGTGCAACGGGTCCTTGCTGTAAAAATCCGACCATGCCACATAGCCCCGCCCGGTCATCGGCCCGGTGAGATCGAGGAACGCGGCGTCTTGCTCGCCGCGCAATCGCCGCTCGGCCAGCCGGTTGGCGTAGGCGATCTTGTGCATGATGTGCAGCCGCGCCCGGCTGATCTTGATCGAGACGAAGCAGAGCGGGACGCCGGGCAGGGCGCTTCGCATCCGCGTGACGATGGCATCGAGGCAGGCGAGAACCGCTTCCGGGGTGGCACCGTTATCGAGGTCGTTATCGCCGGCGTACAAGATGACCACGCGCGGGCACATCGGTGGCACCAGGCGCTCGAAGTACTCGACGCAGTCGGCGAGCGTGGCGCCGCCGAAGCCGTGGTTGGCGACGTTGTAGGCCGGGAAGTGCCCCTCGATGTCGTGCCACAGCGTGAACGTCGAGCTTCCGTAGAACAAGACGAGGTTGTCGCGCGCACGCAGCGGACGGCTGCGCCGTTCCAGATCGGCGACTTCGGCATCGAACCACGGCGGCATCGCCCTTTGCCTCCCCTCAAGCCCAGCGCCACTACCGCAATGCAGCAGCCGCAGTGCGATCCAAGGCCGCCAGACTGCGGCCCGGCGGCCGGGGTCTTTATTGTGTAATAATTTAAAAATCAATGACTAATCAACAACACAAACATTATGACACCCAACGAACGCATGCACATGCTTTTATTTTGCACCGCATCATGCTAGTGAAAATCCGCAGTTTCTATGGTGCATTTCGCTGATGCGCAGTGTAACATTTGTTACTTGTTACGGTAACGCACATGAAACGGGAATATCATAAATGGTATTGTCAGTTTCTTGAGCGGGACATGGAGCTTCTGGTGTTCGGCCATGCCGGCGCCAGGGTTCTCGTATTCCCCACGCGCGTCGGTCGCTTTTACGATTACGAAAACATGGGCATGGTCGAGGTGCTCGGCGAGGCGCTGCACAATGGCTGGCTGCAGCTCGTCTGCGTCGACTCCATCGATCAGGAGTCCTTCTATTGCGACTGGTGCCGGCCGCAGGACCGCATCCACCGCCATGCCCGGTTCGAGCGCTACATCCTCGACGAGGTGCTGCCGTTCAGCCAGACGATCAACCCCAATCCGTTCCAGATCGCGCACGGCTGCAGCTTCGGTGCGTACCACGCCGTCAATATCGCGCTGCGCCATCCCCGGCGCTTCGACCGGGTGGTGGCGTTCAGCGGCCGCTACGACCTGACCACCGCCCCCGATGGCTTCCGCAACCTGTTCGACGGCCATTACGACCAGGACGTCTATTTCCACATGCCGGCGCACTACATGGCCAACCTCGATGATCCCGTCGTGCTGGAGGAGGTACGCCGCCTCGATATCAAGATTGTCGTCGGCGAGCACGACCCGTTTCGCGACGACAACGCCCGGCTCAGCGAGATCCTGTGGGCCAAGGGCGTGCCGCACCTGTTCCGGGTGTGGGCCGGCCGGGCGCACGGCCCGCGCCGCTGGAAGGAAATGGTGCGCTGGTTTTTGTGAGCCGGGGCGGGCGCAACCCGCCGCGTTGCCGCCGTTGGCATGAGCGCCGGGATCTCTGCGGTTGATCTGACGCCTTCGGCCGATCGAGCGGAGCATTGCCGATGTTGCGTGACCCCGGACTGGAGTGCGATGGCGGGCGGATGACATCACTGTCTCGACACGGCAGCGAAAGGCTTTGGGCATCACCCGGCCACAGCCTAGAATGATCACTCTATGATGTTGCCTGCGTTGCGGCGGGCGGAGAAATTCACGAATGCCAACGGTCCGCGCAATCGTAAAGCCGGACATCCTGGTCTGGGCGCGGGAATCGGCCGGACTCAGCCTGGAAGATGCGGCGAAGAAAGTCGGTAATGTCAAACCGGAGCGGCTTGTCCGCTGGGAGCAGGGCGCGGACCAGCCGACCGTCAACCAGCTGCGGAACATGGCGCGTGTCTACAAGCGTCCGTTGAGCGTCTTCTATCTGCAGGAGGTACCGGCGCGCTTTCGGGTCATGGAGGATTTCCGACGCCTTCCCGGCGTTGTAGCCGGACGTTACTCGCCGAGTCTGCTCCTCGAGATCCGCACGGCCCAGGAGCGCCGGCAGCTTGCGCTGGAGCTGTTCCAGGCGACGGGGGAAACGCCACCAGAATTCTCCCTTGCGGCGTCGAGTGACGACGATGTCGAGAACGTAGGCCTGATCATCCGCAGGGCGCTTGGCATGTCTTACGCGGAGCAAACGTCATGGCAAGACCACCCGCGGGCAAGCTTCAATGCGTGGCGATCCCGCACTGAAGGGATCGGCGTGCTGGTCTTTCAGACGACCAGAGTCGAGATCGACGAAATGCGCGGTTTCTCGATTGCCGAGCCCGTCCTGCCGGTGATCGTCGTCAACCGCAAGGACGCGCCGAGCGGTCGGACGTTCAGCCTGTTACACGAATTTACCCACCTGATGCTGCGACGAAGCGGCATTTGCGACTTCGACGAAAGCGCCACGCGGGCACCGGACGAACAGAAGATCGAGGTCTTCTGCAATGCGGTCGCCGGAGCGGCGCTGATGCCGCGCGAGCGGTTTCTCAGCGAGAGTGTCGTCGTCCAGCATGGCAAAGATCAGCCTTCGTGGAGCCGCGACGAACTTATCGAATTGTCGCGCCAATATGGCGTTAGCCGCGAAGCGGCGCTGAGGCGGCTCCTGACCCTTGGGCGAACGTCAATCTCGTTCTACCAGCAGCAGCGCGAGCAGCTCCTGGCCGAATACAAGGCCGAGCGGGAACGCGAGCGCGAGAAGCAGGGAGAGCTGAAGATACGACGCAATCCCCCGGTCGAGGTACTGAGCAACTTTGGCCGAAACTTCGTGCGCCTTGTGCTCGACACCTATTACCAGGACCGGATCACGCTCAGCGACGTTTCCGGCTATCTCGGCCTGCGCGTCCGCCACCTGCCGGTGATCGAACAGAAGCTGGCCGCACGGTAGCCGGCGGTGGCAGACGCGCTTGTCCGCTACAGCATCGATACCAGCGCGCTCATTCACGGCTGGGTCAGGGCCTATCCGCCGGACGTGTTGCCGGCCCTGTGGGACCGGTTGGACGAACTCATCGCCAGAGGGCGGCTGCTGGCGTCGAAGGAGGTTCTGCTCGAACTCGAAAAGAAGGCGGACGATCTGCACGAGTGGTGCAAGCAGCGCGACTCGATGTTCGTCGAAATCGATGACGCCATCCAGGTTCACATGGCGACGGTAATGGGCAAGTATCCGAAGCTAGTCGACAACGCAAAGGGCAAGTCCGGCGCTGATCCGTTCGTGATTGCGCTCGCCATGGCGCACAACCCAGTGTTGACCGTGGTCACCGAGGAGAAGGGCGGATCGGCCAGCAGCCCGCGCATCCCATACGTCTGCCAACAGGAGGATCTGATCTGCATCTCGCTCCTGCAACTCATTAGAGAGCAGGAATGGACCTTCCGTTGACGGTGGTTTGTCACGGCGTCAGGTCGAAGCCGAGGTCGAGATCGGGCTGAGCGGGTCCGCTGGACGGCGCCGGGCCGGCGGATCTACGCTGACTGCCGCGCAACCGCGCCGGTCAGCGGCGGTCCGCGGCGCGCGCCTTGAGCATCTCGATGATCATCGCCGCCGTCTGCTCGATGGAGCGGTGGGTGACGTCGATGATCGGCCAGCCGCGGCGCACGAACAGCCGGCGCGCGTCGAGCACCTCCTTGCGCAGGACATCGACGTCGGCGTAGTCGGTGGTGGCATCCTCGTTGAGCGCCCGCAGCCGGGCGGCGCGCACCAGCGCGAGCCGGGCGGGATCGACGGTTAGGCCGACGATGAGCGGCGCGCGCGCGGTGAGCAGGCCGTCGGGCAGCGGCGCGTCCGGCACCAAGGGCACGTTGGCCGCCTTGATGCCGCGGGACGCGAGATACATGCAGGTCGGCGTCTTGGTCGCCCGCGACACGCCGACGATAATGACGTCGGCGGCGTCGAGATCATCGCTGGCGAGGCCGTCGTCGTGGGCGAGGGTGTATTTCATGGCTTCGACGCGACGGTAGTAGTCCTCGTCGAAGGCGTCGCCCGAACTGGCGTGGAACTGCACCGATGCGCCGGAATGCTCGGCCAGCTGGGTGATCAGCGGCTCCAGCGCGAACTGGCAGGGAACGCGCAGATGGCGGCAGCCCTGCTCGAAGGTGTCGCGGATATCGGTGTGGCTGATGCTGTGCAGGACGTAGCCGGGCCGCTCGGCGATCACCGCCAGGATCTCGGGAATCTGGCCCAGCCGGCGCACCATCTTCCACAGCCGCCGCTCGACCTCGACGCCTTCGAGCTGGGCGACGGCATTGCGCGCCAGCATCTCGACCAACTCACCCGAGGCGTGGGAGACGAGGTACAGAACGATGGTCTTGCCCACGGCAGGCCCTTCCTGCGCGCGCCGCGCCGCGCGATCAGCGGTGGTAGCCGCCGTCCAAGCGTAGCACGGTGCCGTTGATCATCACATTCTTGATGACGTGCAGCACCAGCATCGCGAATTCGGCGGGATCGCCGAACCGGTGCGGAAAGGGGATCTGGTGCGCCAGCCGGGAGTCGAGATTCTTCTCCATCGCGAACAGCGTCTGCGTCCCGAACAGCCCCGGCGCGATGCCGACGACGCGGATGCCCAAAGGCCCGAGCTCGCGGGCGGCCGGCAAGATCATGCTGACGACGCCGCCTTTGGACGCCGAATAGGCCGCCTCGCCGCTCTGCCCCTCGTAGGCCGAAACCGAGGCGGTGGAGAAGATCACCCCGCGCTCGCCATTGGAGAGCGGCGGCAGGCGCGCCATGTCGGCCGCGGCGAGCCGCATCATGTTGAAGGTGGAGATCAGATTGACCTCGACGAGCTGGCGGAAGTCTTCGAGCGGCAGCGGGCCGTCGGCGCCGACGATCGGCTGCGAATGGCCGCGGCCGACGCAATGCACCAGGATGCGGGCGGCCCCGTGGGCCTCGCGCGCGATGGCGAGCGCGTTTTCGGCGGAGAAGGCGTCGGCGACATCACACGGGATGGCGCGGCCGCCAATCTCGTCGGCGACCTTCTGCACGCCCGCGGCGTCGATGTCGATCACCGTGACCTTGGCGCCCGCCTCGGCGAGATAGCGCGCGGTTTCCGCACCCAGACCCGATGCTGCCCCGGTGACCACCGCCGGGCACGCCCAGAGATCCATTGCCTGCCTCCCCTGCCGCGGGCAGATGCGGCCGGCGGCGTGTGCGCATTATCCGCGCCCGCACCCCCGGACGCAAACCGCCTTTGGTACGGACGGTACCCGCAGGGTACTCCGCAGGCGGTGGGCTTCAGTGTACCAGCGAACGCCGATAGGACGCCTCGTCGCCCGCGATCGTCGTGCGATGCATGCGGCGCACGTACCGCTGGGTGTCGAACTCGGTGCCCTTGTGGTTGACGGCAACGTTGTCCCAGATCAGCACGTCGCCCGCGCGCCACTTGTGGGCATAGACGAACTCGGGCTTGCAGGCATGGTCGCACAGCTCGCGGAGCAGGCGCGCGCCGTCTTCGCCCGGCACCTCGACGATGGAAGTCGCATAGCCGGGATTGATGAACAGAGCGCGCCGCCCGGTACGCGGATTGCAGCGAACCAGCGGGTGGACCACGTCGGGGTAGAGACTGCGCCGCGTCTCGGTCAGCTCCGGCTGCGTCGGGTCACGGTCGCGCAGCGCCTCGTAGTACTCCGAAAAGCTGTGCACGGCGTGCAGCGTCTCGATCCTGGCGCGCATCGCGGGCGACAGCGCGTCGTAGGCGGCGTACATGCTGGCGAACAGGGTGTCCGCCCCCTCGGGCGGGCACTGCACCCCCAGCAACACCGATCCGAAGGCCGGATAGGCGAGGAACGACTGATCGGAATGCCACAGCCGGCCGACGCTCGGATCGCCGACCTGGCGGCCATCCTCCACGATGTTGCCGATGACGTAGATCAGGGGCCGGCCGGGCATCTGATACTGCTTCTGCGCGACCTCCTGCAGGCGGCCCAGCCGCTGGCTGAAGGCGATGTGCGCTTCGGGGTCGAGGTGCTGCGCGCGGAACAACAGCACTCCGTGCGCATCGAGCGCCCGGCGCATCGCATCGAGCGCCGCCTCGGGCAGCGCACTTGCGAGATCGCACCCCAAGACCTCGGCACCCAGCGCCGCCGATAACGGTCTGAATGTCAGCGCGGCGGTCGTACCGACGGCCATCGTACTTGCCTGTGCCATGATGGTGTCCTCAACAAGAATTGCCTCGACCGAAGGTCGGCATTGAACCGACCAACGGCCGCCATTTCCTTGATGTAGCAAAGGGTACGGCAAAGCGGCCAGTCCCGCGCACGGCAACGGGGCACCCTTTGCTCAGTGCAGCCAGCGCTCGATCGCTTCGTCGGGAAGCATGTCAACTCCCGGAAATACATCAATTCCCAAGGCGCGCTTGCCGATATAAAGAAGAGCGGCGACCGCGGCGAGCAACATCCCGAAAAACAAAGTGATCACCACGGCGTTGGCGAGCGTCCACAACGGGTGGCGCCTGATCTCGATCAAACGGCGGCTTTGCCGGCGCCGTTCGCGGCCGATCAGCAGGACAACATAGTAGCGGCGCCTGCCCAGCGGCAGCGAGATGCGGACATCGATCGCGTGCGCGCCCGGCGTCCGCGCCCCAAACGCCCGCTTGATCGCATCGAGTTGCTCGCCGGAAAAGCTCGATGCCGTCTCGGCAGCGATGCGCGCGAAGAAATCGCGAAAGAACGGATCGGAGGCCTCGACCGTCATCCCGGCCCTCCCCTGCTGCGATGAACGGAAAGAACCCATTTGGGTTATTTCCAGTCCCGGGCGCAAGCGCTTCATACTCGCGCCTCGACAGCCGAGGATGCGCCGGTGGTTCGATGCCAAGGATGAATCCCATTCGTTGGCTGAATCGAACTACCAAATTATAAGATCAGATCCACTAGGCGCCGCCCTTTTGCAGATAGGGCAAGGGATCGACCGGCTTCTTGTCGCGGCGCAGTTCGAAGTGAAGCTGCGGCTCGGCGACGCCGCCGGTATCGCCCACGCGCGCGATGACCTGGCCGCGACGAACTTTCTCGCCGCGGATGACCTCGATCTTGTCCGCATGCGCGTACGCCGAAACCCAGCCGTCGTCGTGCTTGATCAGCACGAGATTGCCGAACCCGCGCAGCTCGTTGCCAGCATAGGCGACGACGCCCGGCGCGATTGCCCGCACCGGCTGGCCGCGCTTGGCGGCGATGTTGATGCCATCGTTACGCAGACCGTTGTCCTTGGTCCCGAAACCCGAGATCAGCCGGCCCTTGACCGGCCACAGGAACCCGCCGCCGGCCGGCGCATCGGGCGGCCGCGCCACGACGGCAGGGGCCTGGGGCAGGCCGGCGACCTCGCTCTCTGGCGATCGGGAGCCGGGCGAAGCGGGCTGGGGCGGCGGTTCCGCCGTCCGGCTCGCCTCGCCGGCACCGGCACGCCCGCCGGTGGCAGCAGACGAGGCCGGCTGCGGCAGACGCAATTCCTGGCCGGGGCGCAGCGCATACGGGCGAATCAGGCCGTTCTCCGCGGCCAGGGCGTCGGGTTCGACGTGCGCGCGCTTGGCGACCGCATCGAGCGTCTCGGCGCGGCCGACGACGATCGTCGGCGTGGCACCGACGACGGGCGGCAGCGCCCTGGTCGTGAACTGAGGTGTTTCCGAAGTTGAGCCACTCGCCGGCCCGCTCGTTGCTCCGCCCGGGGGACGCCTCGTCGGCGCCGCCGACGGAGCGCCGGCCTGCGGCCGTGCCGCGACCACCGGGGCGGCGTCGCCTTCGCCCCACTCGATCCAGCCGCAGCCGGCGACGGCGAGCAGCAATAGTACCGCCGGCAGACGCAGGATCAAATGTTGGGCAACGGTCATCGAGCGGCACATGGGTTCAGTATCGCCTCGGCACGCTCCTTGTATCAATTTGTATCAGTTGCCGGGTCTGGTTCGCCACAAGGCGGTCTCGGCAACCAGCGGCACGAAGCGAATCTCGCCGAGATCCTCGGTTTCCAGGCCGTTTTCGCAGCGGCTGACCCGCAACAGGCGCTGATCGCCCGGACCATGGTCGACGGGAACGACCATGCGGCCACCGACGGCGAGCTGCTCGGCGAGGATCGGCGGCACGTCATGGGCCGCGGCGGTGACGATGATTCGCTCGAACGGCGCCTGCTCGCGCCAGCCGAGGGTGCCGTCGCCGGCGCGCGAGGTGATGTTGCCGAGGCCCAATCGGGCGAAGCGCTGCTCGGCCTCCAGCAACAGATCGCGGTAGCGCTCGACGGTATACACCCGCCGGCAGAGCTTGGAGAGAACGGCCGCATGGTAGCCCGAGCCGGTGCCGATCTCGAGCACACGCATGCGCTCGCCGATGTCGAGTGCCTGGGTCATCAGGCCGACGACCACCGGCGCGGTCAAGGTCTGGTGGCAGCCGATCGGCAGCGCGGTGTTCTCGTAGACCTTGTCGCGGAAGGCGTCGGGGACGAACAGCTCGCGCGGGATCTTCTCGATCGCGGCGAGCACGCGGGTATCGGTGACGCCGGCGCGCCGAAGCGCCATGATCAGGCGAATCTTGCGGCTGTCGGGGCTCACGACAGGACCGCACGCAACGCGGCGATGGCCGGCTCATGGGTGAGATCGAGCGTAAGCGGCGTCAGCGCGATGGCGTTGCGGTGGATGGCTTCGAGATCGGTGCCCTTGCGGCTGCGGTCTTCGTCGCGGCCGCGGCCGATCCAGAAATAGGGCCGGCCACGGGGGTCGGTGCCTTCGAGAAAGTCGCCGCCGATCTTGTGGCGGCCCTGGCGGGTTACCTCGATGCCGGTGACGACGTCGGGTGCCACCGCCGGGAAATTAACGTTGATCAGGGCGCCGTCGGGCCACACCGCGGCCGTGACCTTGCGCAGCACCGGCGCGATGAACGCGGCCGCCGTCGCCCAAGGCGTCGCCTCGCCGTCGGTATGGCATTGGCTGAACGCGATGGACGGAATGCCCAGGAGCGCGCCCTCCCTCGCCGCGGCAACGGTGCCGGAGTAGCTCGCGTCCTCGCCCAGGTTGGCGCCCTCGTTGACGCCGGAAATGACCAGATCGGGCGGGGTGTCGCGCATCAGCCGATGCACGGCCAGCAACACGCAATCGGTCGGCGTGCCATCGACGCTGAAGCGCCGCTCCGCGAGGCGCTTGACGAACAGCGGTCGGCGCATGGTGAGCGAGTGGCTGGCCGCGCTCTGCTCGGCGTCGGGGGCAACCACCCAGACCTCGCGCACCAGGCCGGCAAGCGCGTCCTCCAATATCTTGAGGCCGGCGGCTGCGATGCCGTCGTCGTTGGACAGCAGAACGCGCGCGCGCGCCAGCGCGATCGGCTCAAGCGCCATCGGGGGTGATCACCGCCAAGCCGCCCATGTAGGGCCTGAGAGCGTCGGGCACCACGACCTTGCCATCCTCGCGCTGATAGTTCTCCAGCACGGCGACCAGCGTGCGGCCGACGGCGAGGCCCGAGCCGTTCAGCGTGTGCACGAAGCGAGACGACTTCTCCCCGCTCGGCCGGTAGCGGGCGTTCATGCGCCGCGCCTGGAAGTCGCCACAGTTCGAGCAGCTCGAAATCTCGCGAAATCGATCCTGGCCGGGCAGCCAGACCTCGATGTCGTAGGTCTTGCGCGCGCTGAAGCCCATGTCGCCGGTGCACAGCACGATGACCCGGTAGGCCAGGCCCAGCCGCTTGAGCACCTCTTCGGCGCAGCTTGTCATGCGCTCGTGCTCGGCCGCCGACTGCGCCGGTGTGGTGATGCTGACCAGCTCGACCTTGGTGAACTGGTGCTGGCGGATCATGCCGCGCGTATCGCGGCCGGCGGCGCCCGCTTCGGCGCGGAAGCACCAGGTCATCGCGGTAACGCGTTGCGGCAGAGCATCCTCGTCGAGAATCTCGCCGGCGACGAGGTTGGTGAGCGGCACTTCCGCCGTCGGGATCAGCCAGCGGCCGTCGGTGGTGCGGAACAGATCGTCTGCGAACTTCGGCAACTGTCCGGTGCCGAAGGCGGTCTCGTCGCGCACCAGCGCCGGCGGATTGACCTCCTGGTAGCCGAAGGTCGACGTGTGCAGATCGAGCATGAAGGCGGCGAGCGCGCGCTCCAGCCGGGCGAGCGCGCCCTTGAGCACGACGAAGCGGGCACCGGCGATCCGTCCGGCGCGGGCGAAATCCATCAGGCCGAGCCCCTCGCCGATGGCGTCGTGCTCACGCGGCGCGAACGGGAAGGCGGGCGGTGTGCCCCAGCGACGCAGCTCGACGTTGGCGGTCTCGTCGGCACCATCCGGCACGTCGTCGGCCGGCGGGTTGGGAATCTCGGCCAGCGCCGCATTGAGCGCGGATTCGGCGTCCTTTGCCGCGGCTTCGGCTTCGGCCTGCTCATCCTTGGAGCGGGCGACTTCGGCCAACAGCGCACCGGCGTCCTCGCCCTTGGCCTTGCGTTGGCCGATCTCCTTGGACAGCGCGTTGCGCCGGGTCTGGATCTCCTGGCCGCGGGCGAGCGCGTCGCGCCGCTCCTTGTCGAGCGCGATCAGCCGGCCGGAGTCCGCAGCCAGCCCGCGTCGCCCCTGGGCGGCATCAAAGGCCTGCGGGCTCTCGCGGATCCACTTGATGTCGAGCATCGCGCGGGGGCAGCCTCGTCGAAGACTTAGAGGAAAGGGGTCGGCGTTGGGGGTAGCGGAACACCGCACATGGGTCAAGGACCGGCACGGATCGGCGACGGCCCGCACCCAACACCGCATCGCGCGCGTGCCGATCGCGCAACAGACGGCGCCGCCACCGACGCGCTGGCTTTAACTTTCGACGCTGGCGGCGGCGCGGGCGCGGGCGCGCTCGACCATCCGCACCGAGAACACGGATGCCTCGTAGAGCAGCAGAATCGGTATCGCGAGGCCGATCTGCGAGATGACATCGGGCGGGGTGAGCACCGCGGCGGCGATGAATGCAATCACGATGGCATAGCGGCGCTTCTCCCGCATTCCGGCCGAGGTGACCAGACCGGCACGGCCCAGTAGCGTCAGAACCACCGGCATCTCGAAGCACAGGCCGAAGGCAAAGATGAGCTGCATGACCAGCGAAAGATACTGATCGACCTTGGCTTCGAGCTGGATCGGCAGGCCGGAATCCGGCGCAGGCGTCTCGAAGCCGAGGAAGAAGCGCCAGGCGAGCGGGAAGATCACGTAATACGCCAGTGCGCCGCCCAGAAAGAACAAGGTCGGCGTCGCGATCAGGAACGGCAGGAAGGCGCGCCGCTCGTCGCGGTACAGCCCGGGCGCCACGAATTTCCAGACCTGAGCGGCGATCACCGGGAACGCCAGGAACAGCGCCGCGAACATCGCGACCTTGACGTAGGCGAAAAACGCCTCGTGCAGCGCCGTATAGATCATCCGCCGTTCGCCACCCTTCTGGGCCAGGATCTCGGCGAGGGGATGTACCAAGAAGTTATAGATCGAAGGGGCAAAGTAGTAGCAGACGAAGAACAACGCCACGACGGCGACGAGGCAGTAAAGAAGCCGTCGGCGCAGCTCGATCAGATGATCGAGAAGCGGCATCCGGAACTCTTCGACCTCGTCTGCGCGATCGTTAGGGGCTTGCATCGCCGCTGCCGCTGCTGCGGGTCTCGCCGGAGGGTGGCGTGCCGGGGCCGGGGGCCTTGTCGCCGGCGCCCTCGCCATGCCGCCGCGGCGCGCCGGCCTCGACCTCCTCCTTCAGACGACGGGCGAAATCGGCCGGATCGAAATCCGCCGACAGCGTACCGGTGGGGTCAACCTCGTCCTTGACCACCTTGCCGAGATCGACGCGGCCGGCGCGGTCGACCTTGCGCTTGAGATCGTCCAGTTCGGCCTCGCGCATGACCTCGCTCAGTCCGGCCTGGAACTCCCGGCTCAGGGCGCGCCCCCGGCTGACGAGGCGTGCAAGCGCCCGCATCGCGCCCGGCAGGTCCTTGGGTCCGATCGCGATCAATGCGACGATCCCGATCAAGATCAATTCCTGCCAGCCGATGTCGAACATGGCCTCACCTGCGAGGAGGAGCGGGAATCGGCCGTCGCGAAAGCGACCCCTGTCTCAGCGGCTCGCCGTCCGGTCGCGGTCGCCCGCGGTCTCGCCCACGCGCGGCGCCTCGTTGGGCAGCGCCTTCTGCTGGTCGCGCGCGGCCGTCTCTTCCTCGAACGGCTCGTCCTCCTTGAGGCTCTTGCGAAAGTTCTTCAGGCCTTTGCCGAAGTCGCCCATCAACTGGGAGACCTTGCCTTGGCCGCCGAACAGGACGAGGACGACGACAAGGACGATCAGCCAGTGCCAGATGCTGAAGCTGCCCATTCACAAATATCCGATCGCCATGGCGTCAACGGAACGCCCTTGCGAATATGGTACAAAGCCGCCCCGCTGGCAACGACGCCCCGCGTGTTCACGGCAGCTCGGAGCACACCGTGGGCCGCTGCGCTTCCGATGCCAGCCGCTCGGCAAGCGCTTCCGGGAACGGCGCCGGCCTGCCGCCGCCTTCGAGGTCGAGCCAGACCAGCACCGCCTCGCTGGTGGCGAAGCAGGTGCCGTTCTTGAACAGGCCCTGGCCGATGGTGCACGAGGTTCGCCCGACGCGCTCGACCCGCGTGCCGATCTCGACGTCTCCCGGATAGGCGCCCTGGGCGAGGAAGTTGACGGTGAGCTGGACGATCACCCAGCCGGACACCTCGCCTGCCGTCGAGCCCGGCCACAGGGCCTCGGCGAACTCGACGCGGCCGGTCTCGCAATAGGTGGCGATCGCCACGTTGTTGATGTGGCGGTAGCGGTCGACGTCGGAAAACCGCACGGTGTCCCGGGTCCAGAACGCATAGGCCGCGCGGTCGGTGCGCGCCTTCGAAGGTGTCTCGTTTGCCTGCTCGCCTCGCACCGCTGTCCGCTCCTTCCCTTCCGCCGCGAAATCCCTCAGTGGAACGCGCTCAGATGCACCGGGCGGCGCTTGCGGCCCCAGTCGCCGGGGGGACCGGCGAACACGCCGGCACACGGTGTGCCGCAGGCGCGGCAGCGACCGTCGTCGCTGAGGTTCCAGCCGATCAGCTCGTACCAGTCCCGCTCGATCACCGCGGCCGCACAGGCGTGGCACCGCGTGCGGTCGCCTTCCAGGTCATGCACATTGCCGGTGTAGACATAGCGCAAGCCATTGCGCATGGCGATGGCGCGGGCACGCGACAGCGTCGCGGGCGGCGTCGGCGGCGTATCGAGCATCTTCCAGTCCGGATGGAAGGCCGAGAAGTGCAGCGGCACGTCCGGTCCCAGGTGGTCGACGATCCAGCGGCTCATGGCGTCCAACTCCGCTTCGCCGTCGTTCTCGCCGGGGATGATGAGCGTGGTGATCTCCAGCCAGCAGCCGGTCTTCTTCTTGATGTAGACGAGGGTGTCGAGCACCGGCTGCAGGTGGGCCGAGCACAGCCGGACGTAAAAATCGTCGGAGAACGCCTTCAAGTCGACGTTGGCGGCGTCCATCGCTGCGAACAGCTCGCGGCGCGGCTCCGCGCAGACGTAGCCCGCGGTGACCGCCACCGTCTTGATGCCCAGCGCATGGCAGGCATTGGCCACATCGAGGGCGTACTCCAGGAAAATCACCGGATCATTGTAGGTGAAGGCGACGCTGCGGCAGCCGAGCGCGGCGGCGGCTTTGGCAATCGTCTCCGGCGCCGCGCGGTCAGACAGCGTGTCGACCTCGCGCGATTTCGAGATATCCCAGTTCTGGCAGAACTTGCAGGTGAGATTGCAGCCGGCGGTGCCGAAGGACAGGATCGGCGTGCCCGGCAGGAAGTGGTTCAGCGGCTTCTTCTCGATGGGATCGACGCAGAAGCCGCTGGAGCGGCCGTAGGTGGTCAGCACCAGACGGTCGTGTGCGCACGCCCGCACGAAACAGAGGCCGCGCTGGCCATCGTGCAACCGACAGTAGCGCGGGCAGACGTCACATTGGATGCGACCGTCATCGAGCGCGTGCCAGTAGCGCGCCGGGTGCGCGTCCTCGAATGTCGCGGCGAACTCGGGTTCCGCCATTGTTTTCCTCCCATTCATGCCCCCCTTGGCGGCAAGCCCGCACCCCCGTCGAAGCCTTTGCGTGCGATCAAGCTCCATTACCGCAATCGCTGGCCGCTTCGGCCGCAAGCGCCTACAATTATATCCGAAGTCGTGGGGGAAACGATGGGTGTTATCAGACCAGCCGCCGTCGTCGGTCTGTTCTATCCCGGCGACAGCCATGAGCTTGAGAGCGTGCTGCGAACCTACCTGCGCGCGGCGCAGGCAGCAGACGGTGCGATCCCCATAGCGATCCCGAAAGCCATCCCGAAAGCCATCCCGAAAGCCATCCCGAAAGCCATCATCGTGCCGCACGCAGGCTACATCTATTCCGGCCCGATTGCGGCCGCGGCTTACGCGCGGCTCGCGCCGATCGCCGCACGGGTCCGCCGCGTCGTGCTGATCGGGCCGTGCCATCGCGTACCTTTGCGGGGTCTCGCCGTGCCGAGCGCGGATGCGTTCGCAACGCCGCTGGGTACGGTGCCGGTGGATCGCGCCGCCTGTGATGTGCTCCTGGCGCTGCCGCAGGTGCGCGTGTTCGATGCCACGCACGCGCAGGAGCACGCCCTTGAAGTGCAGCTCCCGTTCCTGCAGACGGTGCTGCATGATTTCTCCCTGGTGCCGCTGGTGGCCGGCGAAGCGTCGGCGGCCGAGGTTGCCGCGGTGTTGGACCAGCTTTGGGGCGGCGACGAGACGCTGATCGTGATCAGCTCGGACTTGAGCCACTACCTCGATTATGCCGCGGCCAAACGCTCGGACGCCGCCACCTGCCGGGCGATCGAGGCCCTCGATGCGGACGGCATCTCCGACCGCCAGGCCTGCGGCCGGGTGCCGGTGCGCGGGCTCCTGCATCTCGCGCGCAAGCGCGCGCTCACCGTCACCACGCTCGATCTGCGCAATTCGGGCGATACCGCCGGCGACCGGCGCCGGGTGGTCGGCTACGGCGCCTGGATGTTCAGCGAGGCACCGCGTGCGCGCCAGGACGAGGCGGCGGATGACAAGACGGCGGATGACGAGGCGGAATTCGGCGCGGCGAGCGCGCGTCTTGTGGAAGCGCACGGCAAGACGCTCCTGCACATCGCGGGCGCGTCCATAGACCACGGCTTGGCCTGCGGCCGGCCGCTGGCCATCGATGTCACCCGCTACCCGAAGGAACTCGCCGACAAGGGCGCCGTGTTCGTGACCCTGACGCTGGGCGAGCACTTGCGCGGCTGCATCGGATCGCCCGAAGCACATCGGCCGCTGGTCGAGGACGTTAGCGCCAACGCTTTCGCCGCCGCCTTTCGCGATCCGCGCTTCCCGAAGCTTGATCCGCGCGAACGCCCCGGCCTCTCGATTTCGCTGTCGTTCTTGAGCCGGCCGCAGCCGCTGGTTTTTGCCGATGAGCCGGCGCTGCTCGCGCGCCTGCGCCCGGGCGAGGACGGCCTGATCATCGCAAGCGGCGGACGCCGCGCCCTGTTCCTGCCGCAGGTGTGGAAGATGCTGCCGGCGCCGCAGCAGTTTCTCGCTCACCTGAAGGCCAAGGCCGGTTTCGGCGCCGATTACTGGTCCCGCGACTTCCAGGCGTGGCGGTTCGTGATCCGTTCGGTTACCGCCCCTGCCATACCGTCTCCCGACCAGGGCATTGCGGGCCTTGGCCCCGCACAGGCAAGCGTGCCCGGCACACCCGTCGCGGGACCCCGCGCATGAGCGGCTTCGGCCTCGGCCAGCCGGTGGTCCGCTCCGAAGACGTGCGCCTGTTGACCGGGCGTGGCCGCTTCGTTGCCGATCGCAGCCTTGCCGGCGAGGCGCATGCTCTGGTGCTGCGCGCACCTTACGCGCACGCCGAGATCGTCGCCATCAATGTCCGCGAAGCCATCGCCACGCCGGGCGTGCTCGCCGTCTATACGGCGGCCGATCTCGCCGCCGCCGGGCTGGGTGACCTGCCCTGCGCGGTGGCGGTCGAGGATAAGGCGGGCGCACCGCTGCCGCGGCCCGGCCGCCGGCTGCTGGCACGCGAGCGGGTGCGCTTCGCGGGCGAACCGGTCGCCTTCCTCGTCGCCGAGACGCTGAGTGCCGCCGTCGACGGGATCGATCGGATCGCCGTCGACTACCGGCCGTTGCCAGCGGTCGCCGGCATCGACGCCGCGCTCGATCCGGCGCGGACGCCGATCTGGGCGGACGCTCCCGGCAACATCGCCTTCTTCTGGCAGATGGGCGATCGCGCCGCGACCGAGGCGGCGATCGCAGCGGCCGCCCACACCATCACGCTCCGGCTGGTCAACAACCGGGTGGTGCCGTGCACCATGGAGCCGCGTGCGTGCATCGGCGCCTTCGATGCGGCCAGCGGGGACTACACGCTCTACACGTCGAGCCAAGGCGCGCATCTGATCCGCGATCTGCTCGCGCGCGCCACCCTGAAGGTGCCGGCCGAAAGGATCCGCGTCGTCGTCGAGGACGTGGGTGGCGGCTTCGGCACCAAGTTCTTCCATTATCCGGAGGAGGCGCTGGTGCTGTTCGCCGCCGTCGGCCTGGGCCGGCCGGTGAAATGGGTGGGCGATCGCGACGACGCCTTCGTGGGCGACACCCATGGCCGTGATCAGATCAACGCCATCGAGGCGGGGTTCGCCGAGGACGGCCGGCTGCTCGCGCTTTCGGTGCGCACGCGCGCCAACATGGGCGCCTATCTCAACTTTTTCGGACCCGCCATTCCCTCGCAGATGACCGGCTGCATGCTCTCGGGCGCCTACGCCATTCCACGGATCTACGCGTCGTGCGAAGGCGTCTATACCAACACCGTGCCGACCGACGCCTACCGCGGCGCCGGCCGGCCGGAAGCGAGCTATCTGATCGAACGGTTGATGGATCGGGCGGCGCGCGTGATCGGCATCGGGCGCGACGAGATCCGGCGCCGCAACTTCATCGCCGCGGATGCCATGCCCTATCACACCGCGTCCGGCTGCACCTACGACAGCGGCGATTTCGCGCGCCGAATGGAAGACGCGCTGGCCGCCGCCGATTGGGTGGGCTTCGCGATGCGCCGTGAAGACGCCGCCGGGCGCGGGCGGCTGCGCGGCATCGGTTTTTCGAGCTACGTCGAGATCTGCGGCTACGAGGCCGAGGAGGCGACGCTTCGTTTCGGGGAAGACGAGACCTGTGAGCTTCTGATCGGCACCCAGTCGACCGGCCAGGGGCACGCCACGGCGTATGCGCAGATCATCGTCGAGCGCCTGGGGATTCCGTTCGATCGCATCCGTGTCGTCCAGGGGGATACCGCGCGCATCCCCTTCGGCAAGGGCACCAGCGGCTCGCGCTCGCTGCCGGTGGGCGGGCCGGCGGTAGCCGCGGCGTGCGACAAGGTGATCGAGGCGGGAACGCGCCTTGCCCGACAACTGCTGCAGGCGGGCGATGCCGCGATCGACTTCTCGGCGGGCCGCTTCCAGGTGCGCGGCACCACGCGCGCCATCGGCCTGTTCGAACTCGCGCGCGCCGCCCGCGCCGACGACGACGCGACGGGCGGTCTCGATGTGGCGGCCCGCTACCACAGCGCGGCGCCGACGTTTCCCAACGGCTGCCACGCCTGCGAGGTCGAAGTTGATCCCGAGACCGGCGCGGTCGAGATCGTCGCCTACCACGTGGTCGACGACTTCGGCACCGTGGTCAATCCGCGCCTGCTCGCAGGCCAGATCCAGGGCGGCGTCGCCCAGGGCATCGGCCAGGCGCTGGTCGAACGCGCGCTCTACGACCCGGCAACGGCCCAGCTCTTGACGGGCTCGTTTCTCGACTACAGGATCCCCGCCGCGCAGGACGTGCCGGCCATTGCGCCGCGGTTCGCGGGCATCGCGTGCACCACCAATCCGCTCGGCATCAAGGGTGCCGGCGAGGCCGGTGCGATCGCCGCGTGTCCCGCGGTGATCAACGCGCTCCTCGACGCGCTGGCACCGCTCGGCGTCGAAGCGATCGACATGCCGGCCACGCCCGAGACCGTGTGGCGGGCCATCGAGGCCGCCCGCGCCGGACGTGGTTCCCCCTAGCCCGCGCGCCCCCACTCGCGTACGTACACACGCGCACGCCCACAAAGGAGTCACCCCAGCCGTGTCCCTCACCATCGAAAGCACCCTCGTCGATGCCGTGCGGCGCCTCGCCTTGCACGCCGGCGAGGCGATCCTGGCGGTCTACCGAACCGATTTCGCCGTCGAGGACAAGTCCGATGCCTCGCCGGTCACCGAGGCCGACCGCCGCGCCGAGGCCATCATCCTGGACGGCCTCGCCGGCCTGGATTCGCCCACATGGCCCGTCGTCGCCGAGGAGGAGGTCGCCGCCGGCCGGATCCCGGAGGTGGGGGCCGGCCCCTTCTGGCTGGTCGATCCGCTCGACGGCACCAAGCAGTTCGTCAAGCGCCAGGGGGAATTCACCGTCAATATCGCGCTCATCGAAGACGGCCTGCCGGTGCTGGGCGTCGTGCACGCACCCGCCATCGGCGCCACCTACTGGGCGAGCCCCTTAGGTGCCTTTGCCGTCACCGACGGCGCCGTCGCACGGCCGATCGCGTGTCGGCCGATGCCGGCCAAGGGCCTGATCGCCGTCGCCAGCCGCTCGCACCGCAACCAGGCGACCGATGACTTCCTCGCCCGATACGACATCGCCGAGGCCATCTCGTCCGGCAGCTCCATCAAGTTCTGCCTGGTTGCCAGCGGCAAGGCCGATCTCTACCCACGGACCGGGCGCACCATGGAGTGGGATACCGCCGCCGGTCACGCCGTCGTCCGCTTCGCCGGCGGCTCGGTCACCGATATGGCTGGCGTGCCGCTGCGTTACGGCAAGCCCGGCTTCGAGAACCCGCACTTCGTGGTGCGCGGGGCCTCGGCGCCGGCGTGAGCACCGGCTCCGGCGTGAGCACTGGCTCCGGCGTGAGCACTGGCCCCCGTCTCCGTGTTGCGACCGAGGAAGCCATCGGCGAGGCGGCGGCGCTGATCCGTGCCGGCCGGCTGGTCGCCTTTCCGACCGAGACCGTCTACGGCCTCGGCGCCGACGCCACATCGGACCAAGCGGTTGCGCGCATTTTCGCCGCCAAGGGACGCCCGCGCTTCAACCCCTTGATCATCCACGTGGGCGACCTCGGGGACATCGAGGGCGACCTGCGCTGCGATCCTCGCGCCCACGCGCTCGCCGGCGCGTTCTGGCCGGGGCCGCTGACACTGGTGCTGCCGCGCCGGCCCGCTTGCCGGCTCTCGCTCCTGGCAAGCGCCGGCCTCGACAGCGCCGCGGTGCGCGCACCATCGCACCCCGTGGCCCGGGCGCTGATCGAAGGCAGCGGCAGGCCCATCGCGGCACCGAGCGCCAACCCCTTCGGCCGACTGAGCCCGACGACGGCGGCCCACGTCGCGGACGGCCTGGGTGGTTGCGTCGATCTTATTCTCGACGGCGGCGCATGTCCCGTCGGCATCGAATCGACGATCGTCGATCTGTGTCGATCGCCTGCGGTGCTGCTTCGGCCCGGCGCGGTGGACGAGAACGCCATCGCCGCGGTGATCGGGCCGCTGGGCGGCCACGGGGACGGTGACACCGATGCCCCGGCGCCGCGGGCGCCCGGCATGCTGCGCCAGCATTACGCCCCCGGCCGTCCACTGCGGCTCGATGCGCATGCCGCCGGCCCCGGCGAGGCGCTGCTCGGCTTCGGCCCCGCGGCACCGGCGGCTGCCTTGAACCTCAGCCCGGCCGGCGATCTGGTCGAGGCCGCCGCCCATCTGTTCGCCATGCTGCACGCACTCGACCGCCTGGAGGTGACCGCGATCGCGGTGATGCCGATCCCCGACGATGGTCTCGGCATCGCCATCAACGACCGTCTCAAGCGCGCGGCGGCGCGCGGCGATGACGACGCCGACGACGACTTCGGCGGACGCGGGCTGGCGATGCCGTGTGTGCTGCCCGACGCGGCGACCGACGGCTGACGATAGCGCCCACTTGCACCCGATATTGGGGCGTGTTTAGCCTTGGAGTTGCGTGTCCTTCGAAGGAAGTCTCGATGCTGCGGCAAAGACTGCGTGACCGCTTGGCTTGGCTGGTGGCCTTGTCGCTGTTGCTGGCTTTCGTCTTCGCTGCACGCGCGTCGATGGCGGCGAGTACGTTGCCGTTGGCCACCCACATTGCCAGAGGCGCCGGCGGCGGGACCGCCAGCGAGGCGCCGCCGACGCTCCCAGATGTGCTGCACCAGGGCGACGTCGATGCATTCGCCGCCACCCTGACCGACCGCCAGGCCCGCGAGTTGCTGATCGCGGCGCTGAAGGAACGCGCCCAGGCTGCGGAACCGGCCGAGGCGGAGGCAGGCGAAGGCGTCTCGCTCTCCGGCATTCTCGGCCGGCTGCACCACCGGCACGAGATGCTTGAGGACAAGCTGGCCGAAGCCGGCGTCGAACTGCAGGTGTTGCCCGAGCACGGTGTGGTGATGCTGCGCAACCTCACCGATCAGGAGGGCTGGCCTGCGGTGGGCAGGAGTGCCCTGATCCTCGCGGCGCTGCTGTTCGCCGGCAGCGTGTGTGAGTTTCTGTACACGCGTCTCACGCGCGGCATCTGTCGGAAGCTCGCGGCGATCGCGATGCCGAGTGTCGGTGGCAGGATCGGCGCGGCGCTGGTGCATCTCATGCTCGATGTCCTGAGGCTTGCCGTCTTCTCGCTGACCACCTATGCCGCCTCCTTCCTGTTTTTCGAGCGATTCAGCCCGCTGCGGCTCTTGGTGATGGGCGTTGTCATCGTCGTCGTCGTTACTCGCGCCACCCTTGCCCTGATGCGGATGTTCCTGCGGAGCCCAGGGGCAGACGGACACCCCCTGGTGCCGTTGCCGCCGGCCGACGCACGCTGGCTGACGCGGTGGATCGCCGTTGTCGTCGGCATCGCCGCCTTCAATCTGGTCAACGGCGAGATGCTGACCATCCTGGGCTTGCCCGCAGTGCTGGTGAACCTCACCAAAGTGATCATCGGCAGCGTGATCGCCGCGCTCGCCATCGCCTTGATCGGCAAGCAGCGCGCTTTCTTCGCCGGCGCGGAGAGGGAAACTCTGTCGAGCAAAGACATTGCAGCCGCCCCCGTTCAGCCGGCGCCGGGCGAGCGGACGCTCGGCTCGCTGGTCGGCTCCTCGTGGCATGTCTTTGCCATGGCCTACGTGGTCATCCTCTGGCTCGTCTTTGCCGAGGGCAAGCTGGTCGGCCAGGAGACCATCACGCTGGCCGCGCCGCTGAGCCTGGCGCTGATCATCCTGGCGCCGTTCGTCGACTGGCTCTTGCGCGAGTTTCTCGCCGAGCGCACCCGCATGCAAGGCACGACGAGCGAAGCGGAAGCGCCGGGCGCCTTGCGCCCATTGCACGGCGTGATCCTCAACGGCGTCCGGCTGGTGTTCATCGTGCTCGCTCTCGGCCTCCTCGCCGAGGGCTGGGGAGCGGGCCTGATCGACTGGCTCTCGACGCCGGCCGGTGCGGCGGTCGGACAGGGCGCGTTGCAGATTCTCCTCGCGATCGCGCTGGCAGGGGTGGTCTGGGCACTGGTCAGACGGTTCACCGATCACGCGCTGGCGATGGAGACCGATAGCACCGCCATGCCGCAGGACGAGCACACCGTCGACGATGAAGCCGGCAGCATGGTGGCCAAGAGCCGCTGGCAGACGCTGATCCCGTTGTTCCGCACCACCGTCCTGGTGGTGCTGATCACCATGGTGGTGATGATCATCCTGTCGTCCTTGGGCGTGAATATCGGACCCTTGCTGGCCGGTGCCGGCGTCGTCGGTATCGCCGTCGGCTTCGGCGCCCAGGCTTTGGTGCGCGACATCCTGTCCGGCATCTTCTTCCTGATCGACGACGCCTTCCGCCTCGGCGAGTACATCGAGATCAGCAACGATCTGCGTGGCGAGGTCGAGCGGATCTCGATCCGCTCGATGCAGCTCCGCCACCACCGCGGGCCGCTCCTGACGCTGCCCTTCGGCGAGCTGCGCTCGATCGTCAATCACAACCGCGACTGGGCGATCTTCAAGCAGGAATTCCGCGTCGCCTATGACACCGATCTGAACAAGGTCAAGAAGATCATTAAGAAGATCGGCCAGGAATTGGTGGACGATCCGGAATTCGGCCCGAAGATCCTGGAACCTCTGAAATCGCAAGGGGTGCTGCGCATCGAGGAATCGGCGCTGATTGTGCGCACCAAGTTCAAGTGCAAGCCGCGCGAGCAATTCGTCCTGCGCCGCGTCGTCTTCCAGAAGGTCAAGGAAGCCTTCGCCGCTAACGGTATTATGCTTGCCCATCGCACCGTCAACGTCGCGCTGCCGCAGGGCGAACACGATGCCAAGACCGCGGCGCTGGCCGCCGCCGCCGGTGGCGCCGTGATCGCCACCCAGCAGGCGGCCCAGGGAATGGCCAAGGGTGTGGCCGGAGGGCACCACGGATGAGCAATGCCGAGCACGCGGCAGGCGCGGCGCTGACGCCGCTGCCCGAAGGCGTGGCGCAGGCGATCGAAGTCGCCGTCGGCCGCAATGGCTGGATCGGTGACGACGCCGGCATCGCGCCGTATCTGATCGAGGAGCGGCGGCGCTTCCACGGCCGCTGTCATGGCGTCGTCCGGCCCGACAGCACCGAGCGGGTCGCGGCCGTGGTGCGCATCTGCGCCCGCCACGGCGTGCCGATCGTCTGCCAGGGCGGCAATACCGGGCTGGTCGGCGGCGGCGTGCCCGATGGCGGCATCGTCTTGTCGACCGAACGGCTCAACCGCATCCGCGGCCTCGATCGCGTCAATCGCACGATGACGGTCGATGCGGGCGTGATCCTCGCCGATGTCCAGCACGCCGCCAGCGAGGCCGGTTTGCTGTTCCCGTTGAGCCTCGCCGCCGAGGGCACCTGCCGGATCGGCGGCAATCTCGCCACCAATGCCGGCGGCATCGGTGTTCTGCGTTACGGCAACGCCCGCGAACTCGTCCTCGGCCTCGAAGTCGTGTTGGCCGATGGCCGGATCTGGGATGGCCTGAAGGCGCTGCGCAAGAACAACACCGGCTACGACCTGAAGCAGTTGTTCCTTGGCTCGGAAGGCACCCTTGGTGTGATCACCGCGGCCGTGCTCAAGTTGTTCGCCAAACCGCAGGTGGTGGAGACGGCGCTGGTGGCGGTGGCCAGTATCGAGGGGGCGGTGGCGCTGTTTCATCGCTGTTACGCAGGCGCGGGCGATGCGCTCGCCGCCTTCGAGCTCATCGATCGGCGCGCGCTCGCCTTCACCTGTCGCCACATTCCCGGCATCGGCGATCCGTTTGCCGCAGCGCACCCCTTCTATGTCCTGCTCAAGCTGGCGAGCCCGCGCCCGGCCGAGCCGCTGCGCGATGCGCTGGAAGACCTGCTGGGCGCCGCGCTCGAAGACGGCGCCATCGCGGACGCGGTGCTCGCCGCGAGCGAGGCACAGGCCGCCGGCCTGTGGCGGCTGCGCGAGAGCATCCCCGAGGCGCAGAAGCCGGAGGGCGGCAGCATCAAGAACGACATCTCGCTGCCGCTGTCGTGTGTGCCTGCGTTTTTCGCGCGCGCCACGGCGGCGGTGGAGACGGCGGTGCCGGGCGCACGCATCGTCGCCTTCGGCCATCTCGGCGACGGCAACATTCATTTCAACGTCTCCCAGCCGGCGGGCGCCGACAGAGATGCCTTCCTTGCGCAATGGGAGGAGGTCGAGCGCATCGTCGCCGAGATCGCCTGCGGTCTTGGTGGCAGCTTCTCCGCCGAGCACGGCATCGGCCGGCTCAAACGCGACGCCCTCGAACGCTACGCGTCGCCGGTCGAGCTCGACCTGATGCGCGCCGTCAAGCGCGCGCTCGACCCCGGCGACATCATGAACCCGGGCAAGCTGCTGCCGTAGGCGAACGCGGCAATGCCGACCGCGCTCAACCGCTGCCGGTGGTAGTGGCAGCGGTGCCAAGCCACACCAAGTAGCACGCATACGCCAGCAGCAGCAGGCCGCCCTGCCAGCGGGCGATGCCCTGACGGAAGTGCACCAGTGCCGTGAGCACCAGCGTGCTGGCGAGCATCACCCAGACATCGGTGCGCGCGATTTCGGCGGGCACGGCGATCGGCTGCACCAGCGCCGTGATGCCGGTAATGCCGAGGATGTTGTAGACGTTGCTGCCGAGCACGTTGCCAAGCGCGACATCGGGGTGCCGATGCAGCGCCGCCACCACCGAGGTGGCGAGCTCGGGCAGGGCGGTGCCGATGGCCACCAGCGTCAAGCCGATCACCGTCTCGGAGAGGCCATACTGCCGCGCGAGCGCGATGGCGGCATTGACCAGAAGGTAGGCGCCGCCGCTCAAGCCGAGAAGTCCGAGGACCGTCAACGCCAACGCGGTCGGCAGCCTGCGATGCAACGACGGGACTTCGCCTGCCTCGGCGCGATGCAGCTCCGCCGAAGGAACCCGCCGGCCGACTTCTTGGCGATACGCGCAAGAAATGTAGGCAACCAGGGCGGCCACAAACGCTGCGCCTTCGAGCCGGCTGATCCTGCCAAGGAGACAAACGACGACAAGGGCGACGCTCGTCGCCAGCAGCACGGCGATGTCGCGCCCGACCGCGCCGCGCCGGGCGGCGAGCGGCGATAGGATCGCGGTGGCGCCCAGGATCAGCAGGATGTTGCAGATATTCGAGCCGACCACATTGCCGAGCGCGATGCCGGGCGAGCCTTCGAGGGCGGCGGTGAGGCTTGCCAGAAGTTCCGGGCTCGACGTGCCGATGCCGACCAGCGTCAGCCCGATGAGCAGAGGTGACAGTCCCAGCCGGCGCGCGATGGTCACCGCGCCACGGACCAGGACCTCGGCCGAGGCGAACAGCAGAACGAGACCGGCCGCCATCTCGACGAAGATCATGGCTTCGGGTGCTCCGCATCGAGGCGGTCGGGCGCGAAAACAAACCGGGCCGCGATCTCGTCGATCGCGGCCCGGCCTGCCGCCCGGAGCGGGCGCCCGTCCCGGGGGGAGGGAAGAGCGTCCGGTTCCCTAAGCGGTCAGCGGGTTCCGGCGGGCGGTTCCAGCGCGAAGCCGGCAACGATCGGCTTGGGCTGCGCCACCACCGCCGGGCGCAGGTAACGCTCGATCAGCATCATCGCCATTGCCGCCAGATAGGGCAAGCTTTGGATGGCGAGCGTGAGCGCGAACAGCGACAACTCCGTGATGCGGTCCTCGTTGGTCAGTTCGAGGACGACCGCCGAGGCGAGCAGCAACACCCCGATGATGGTCTCCCACTTCGCCGGGTTTTCCGGCCCGCGCTTGGCGTTGCCGCCCTTGTCCGTGCGCATGAACGGCAGACGATCCTTGACCAGGCCGGCGAATACCGCACGCGCCACGGTAAGCTGCAGGCTCATCGCCGCCAGCGCGGCGCCGGGGATCTCGCGCAGCGGCGCCTTGACCCGCTTGCCGTAGAGCAGCACGCAGTGCAGCACGTTGACGACAAACGCGGTCATGATCGGCACGGTGAACGCCACCGTCGGGATGACGACGCCCACGAACAGGACCATCGGCACCCACAAGAGGTTCAGCAACGACGCCAGCGCGCCCAGCGCATCGGCCAGCCACAGCGACCAGCCGCTGACGAAATGGAACTTCTGCGCCGGCGTCAGCGTCCCGGCGCCGGGCTGCACGTGCGGCCAGTGCTTGCGGATGATCTGCATGGCACCGTAGGCCCAACGGAAACGCTGGGTCTTGAAGGCCTGGAAGGTGTCCGGCAACAGCCCGCGCCCGTAGCGGGTATTGGTGTAGACTGCCTGATAGCCGGCCTCGTACAGACGCAAGCCAAGCTCGGTGTCCTCGACGATGGTATCGACACTCCAGCCGCCGACTTCAACCAAGGCCGAACGCCGCACCATGCACATGGTGCCGTGCTGGATGATGGCGTCGTCCTCGTTGCGCTGGACCATGCCAATGTCGAAGAAGCCGGCATACTCGGCATTCATCACCCGCTTCAGCGGCGATTCGGCGCCGTCGCGGTGGTCCTGCGGTGCCTGCACCAGGGCGATCTTCGGATCGGCGAAGCAGGGCACCAGGTCGGCGAGCCACTCGGGCGTGACGACGTAGTCGGCATCGATGACCGCGATGATCTCGGCGTCCGGCGCGGTGTGCTCAAGGGCAACGTTGAGCGCGCCCGCCTTGAAGCCCGTGCACGTGATGTCGAGGAACTTGAAGCGTTCGCCCAGTTCCCGGCAGCGCGCCGCCACCGGCGCCGAATAGTGCGCCTCCGGCGTGTTGTTGACGACGAGGACGGCCTCGAAGTTCGGGTAGTCGAGCGCGGCGAGGCTGTTGAGGGTCTCGATCACCATCTCCGGCCGCTCGCGGTAGGCCGGGATGTGAATCGAGACCTTGGGCAGCCGGTCGGGATCGAGGCCGTGCGCCCGGCCGCGGATCAGCCGGCGCGGCGCCGCGCCGAACAGCACTTCGGCCAGTTCATGCACCTTGCCAAGCGTCATGACCGCGATCAGCAGCACCATCAGGAAGCCGAGCGTCCACATCACGACGATGCCGAAGTTGAGATAGTTCTCGAACGGGTAGGCCAGCGCCAGCGCAATGCCGGCTCCCATGGCGTTGGCGGACAGCGCGAACGCCAGCGCATGCTTGAAGGTCGGCTTACGCCAACGCAGGCCGAGAATGGTCAGCGCGGCGCCGACGATGAGCGCGGCGGCAGCTTTCCAAGGCCGGTCTTTGGTCTCGATGATGCCGGTCAGCGGGAACTTCAGCTCGCGATCGGCGTTGAAAACGCCCCAGTAGGCGCCGACGCTGCCTTCGTTGGTCTTCCAGGTCTGATCGAAGGCCTCGACGATATTGTATTCGATGCCGCGCCGCTGCGCCTCGGCAAGGAAATCGCGCAAGATCCGCGCCTGGCTTCGCGCACCCGGCACCGCGTCGAGATTGTTGTAGCCCTGGCTCGGCCAGCCGAACTCGGTAACCACGATGCGCTTGCCGGGATAGCGGTGCCGCAGTTCCTCGATCTTGCCGATCGTGTAGTCGACCGCGTGCTCGGAAGAAACGCCTTCCCAGTACGGCAGGATATGCACGGCGATAAAGTCGACCGCGTTGACGAGCTGCGGGTACTCAAGCCACTGATACCAGATTTCGCCGGAGGAAACCGGCACCCGCACCTTGCCTTTGACCTCGCGAATGAGCTGAATCATTTCGTCGACCGTGCGCTCGCCGCGCAACAGCACTTCGTTCCCAACGAGGACCGAGCGCACATTGCGATTTTGCTTGGCGAGCGCGACCACGGTGTCGACCTCCAGGCGGTCGCGCGCCTCGGTATCACCGATCCAGGCGCCGGCTACGACGTTGAGACCAAGCTTGCCGGCGAGCGCCGGCACCTGGTCCGCGCCGTCGATCACCGAATACGTGCGCACGCCATCGGCGACGCCGGCGATGACTTCCAGATCGTCCTTCAGTTGCTCGACCGGCACCGGCACATGATCCTTGGGATCGTGCCCCGGTGCGTACGGGCTGTAGGACATGTAGCTGATGCGTCCCGGATAGTCCGCCGGTCGTTCCTGGCGGAAGGACGCAACCCACCCTGCAGCGTGCACTGCAGCCGCCAACAAGGCGGCGACAAGTACCACTCTCATCTTCTTCAAGATCCGTGCTGGAGAATACGGTTCGGGCCTTTTCTAGACCTCGGCAGCCGTGCGCCACCCCGCAGCGCATGGTGAACCCTACGTGAACATTGTGGCGCGATTAGGGCGTTGAAGAGCCCGCCATGGTTGCACATCAGTGCGTCTTGGCCGCCGGTTCGCCGGGCTTCCCGCCAGCCGATTCGCTCTTGTCGCCCTTCTCGCCTTTTTCGGTCTTGGCTTCCGGTTCCGCCGGCACCATGCGCACACTCGGGTCCTTCCAGCAGGCATCCACCAACTCGGCGAGCGCATTGGTCTCGATCTCGTCGAGGTTGGCAACCGCACAGCCGAATGCCTTGCTCAGGTGCTCCTCGGCGCAGGTAAAGCGCTGGTAGAAGGGAACGAAATCGTCCGCTGCATCCGGATCGTCGCGCACCAGGAGGCTGATGATCCGCTTGCCGAGCCAATCGCACTGCAAGGACAGCACGGCGTGGTCGACGGCGGCCTCGCTCCCCGCAGCGGATGGCAGCGGACGCTTGCGCGGTGCAGGCGGCGTCGACTGATCGGCCTCGCCGTCTGTCGGCGTGGGGCCGTGCGGCTGAGCGTCCGCCGCCGGCGCCTTGTACTGTTTCGCCACCGTCGCCGCGCCGCTGTCATGCGCGATCGCGACGCACATCGCAACCGCGAGCGCGCCCGCGCATTTCGCGAGGAGTCTCAACATGCCCCATCCCACAAAGCGCATTAAGTTGCCGGCGTTCTTAGCGGAACGCACGCACCGATGCAATCGGTGTCCCGGCAATCGCCGCGCGCCGCCGGCCGCCGGCCCGGTGATCGCCGGCGCCCGGTCACGAAACCATCCGTAAACCATCACCGAATCATAATGCGCGCTCCGCTTCGGTTCGTGCCAATCACAGGGGGTTGGCTGCGCGCGGGCGGCCCCAACGACAGGGAGAGCATGCCATGCTGTGCAATGCGCGAATTCGCAAGCGCCTGTTCGAACGCCGGCGCATCGTGCGCGACACGATCCCAGCCGAGACCCTTGCCGGCGCCGTCGCCACCCTTCAGGCGACCGCTGCCCGAAGCGAACGCCAAGGCTTCGCCGCCGCCGATCCGCAGTATGATCGTTACGTTGAGGAGCATCTTTACGCTAGCACGCCCGCCCAGGATGCTTCCGACCGGCGCGCCGATGACGGCCATGCGCGTACCGCCGCAGCATTCGTCGGGCAGCCGTAGCGGCTCGATGCCGGCGGATGAGGCGCATCCGTTGGCTGTATCGGACCAGCAAACCGCGGGGCCGGCGGACCGTGCGATCACACGCGACGGATGTGAGCGTGTGATCCGATCTATAGGGCGGGCCGCTGCCCCTCGTGCGGGGCGCCAGGCGCCGTGTTCGCCTCATATAATGTTTGTAAATGACGCCAACGGTTTACCACTGCCGCCGCGTGCGCCGGTAAGACAGCCATTGGCGAACCCCAGACTTCACGTAACGCCTTACAAGAAAGGCTGCCGGCAAGCCACACTCAACCACCGGCCGCCATCATAAGGAGAGGCGCGCGTCTGGTCCGCTCGCGGCAATGACGACCCGGGGTCCTTGAGCGGTTGGAGCAGCGTCTTCGAAACAAAAGTCACGGGGCGGCCAAAGCCGCCCCCTTTTTCATCTGCCCGGCGGCCAAAGCCGCTTCAGGATGCGGCCGGCGGGACGGTCGCTGTCGGCCTGCCGCGCGCGTCATCTTCTCCGCGGCTCAGCTGCCGATGACACCGCCGCCCTCCTTGACGATCACCTGCACGGATGGCCGCGGCGGCATGCCGTCCTTGAAATCCGGCCAGCGGGTCGAAGGGGCATCGAAAGTGGAATCCTTGGTGTCGCCGGGATGTTGAACCGCGACGAAGAAGGCGGTCGCGTCCGGATTGAATTCGGGGCCGCACAATTCGGCGCCCCGCGGCGTACGATAGAAATGGCGCGGCAGCGCGCGCCCGGGTCCCGACGTATCGGCGGCCCACGCGCCGTCGGCGAATCCAGACTTCGGCGCGCCGTCGGTGGCGATCCAGAGTCTTCCCTGCCGGTCGAAGGCGATGTTGTCGGGGCACGACAGCCAACCATCGGCACTGGTCTCGGAATGATAGTGCGCCTTGTCGTCCGTCTTGGCCGGATCTCCGGCGGCAAGGAAGACGTCCCAGGTAAAGCTGGTCGCGGCGTGGTCGCGGTCGGCGGCGCCGGTGCCCGGCGGGATGAGCTCGATGATGTGGCCGTGGGGGTTGGGGCCACGCGGATTGGCGGCGTCCACCTTGTCCGCCTGGCGCTTGGTGTTGTTGGTCAGCACCACGTAAACGATGCCGGTGGCCGGATTGGGCTCGACATCTTCGGGCCGGTCCATCGGCGTGGCGCCCAGGAGGTCGGCGGCGCGGCGCGCATCGATCACCACATCGGCCTGGCTCGCAAAACCGTTGGCCGCCGTGAGCGGCCCTTCGCCCCAGACCAGCGGCAACCAGACGAGCGTGCCGTCATCGGAGAAGCGGGCCACCGACAGCACGCCATCGTCGAGCAGGTCGCGGTTCGCCGCGCGATCGACGGGATCGACCTTGCCCTTGCTCACGAACCGGTAAACGTATTCGAAGGCTTCGTCGTCGCCCGTATAGACGACGAGCCGGCCGTCCTTGCTGAGCGCGCAGGTGGCGGCCTCGTGCTTGAACCGACCGAGCGCGGTGCGCTTGACCGGCACCGATCGCGAATCGTAAGGGTCGATCTCGACCATCCAGCCGAAGCGGTTGGACTCGTTCGGCTCCTTTTCGACGTCGAAACGATCGTAATACTGGGCCCAGGCGTAGGCCGGCTTGACGCCGATGCCGTAACGCTCCAGCCGCGCGGCATCGGCCGTCTTCTTGGCGTCGCCGCCGAAGTACTGGTTGAAGTTCTCCTCGGCGATCAGCAGCGTTCCCCATGGCGTTTTGCCGCCGGAACAATTGTTGAGGGTGCCAACCACCTCCTTGCCGGTCGGATCGGCGCTGGTCTTGAGCCGCGCATGGCCGGCCGCGGGACCGGACAGCCGACAGACGGTGGCGAGCGCGGTGATTCGCCGGTTGTGCGCGCTATCGATGACATACGACCAGGCGCCGCTGCCACCGTCGCGGCGGATCTCGACGATGCCGTGACCATGCGCGGCAAGCTCGATGTCCACCTGCTCCCGGGACAACTTGGCCGCCTCGCCCGCCTTGATGCCGGCAAACATCAGGTGATGGTCGGTGTACTCGAAGTTGGCGCACAACAGACCATGGTCGGCGCTCACGCTGCCGTAGGGCAGCGGCAGGAAGGCGAGGAAATCGTTGTTGTACCCCCACTGCTTGGCTTGCGCCGCCGTCGTCTGGTTGCGCGGATCGAACGCGGGCGCGCCCGGCTCCACCGGATCGCCCCAGCGAATCAGCGTCTGCGCCCGGTAGCCGTCTGCTACCGCGTGGGTCTCCGTCTCACCGTGCGCCAACTCCTTGAACGTCAGGCTCGATGGCGCGGTCGCCGCGCGGACGGGCGCTCCGAGCCCGAGACCGGCGGAACCGCTGAAGCCCGCCAGCAGTGCCGCGCCCGTGAGCCCCTTGATCGCCTGGCGGCGCGACAGCCGCCGGGCGATCACCTCCTGCAGCGTCGGTGCCGACGATGGATTGGCGGGCGGCTCGCTCGTATGCGGACTGTCTGCAGCGGCGTTTTCTGCCATGGTCGGATTCTCCGCTGATTCCCTTCCGGCGCGGGCGGCGGCGGCCCGCGCCGGAGGGGAGGATTGGCCCAGATCTGAGCGTCTATCTAGAGAGCGGACATGACGGGACGGTGACGCTTCAATGACATCTTACCGGGACATCTTGCCGGCGATCGAGCGTCTGGGCGCCGGCGCCGGCAACCCTGTGGTGCAAATTGACGGGCCGCGGCGTCTTGACTACGGTGCGCCCGGGCCGCGTGCCCCGGTGAGCGCCGGGCAGGTTGAGGTTTTCGCGGCGTGCGTGCTGGCGCAGGGGAAAGGGAGGATGGCGCTCGATGCCGACCGGCCGCTTGCCCAGGCGTTTGGCCGCTGCCGCCGCGTTGGTTGCCCTTGCATCGCTGCACCCCCTGGCAACCACCGCCCACGCGCAACCTTCACGCGGTCTGCCCATCCTTTTCACCGCCGATCACCTCACCTACGATCCCGCCACCCGCATCTTCCACGCCCGCGGCAACGTCGAGGCGAGCCAGGGCGGACACGTGCTCAAGGCGGACGAGATCACCTACGACCAGGGCGCCGACAAACTGCATGCCGAAGGCCACGTCGCGCTCACGGAACCGGGCGGCGAAGTGGTGTTCGCGCGCGCAGCCGATGTCACCGGCGATCTGAAGACCGGCGTCGTCGAGGACCTCAAGGCCATCCTCGCCGATGGCGCCCACATCGCCGCCGCCAGCGGCCAGCGCTCCGAAGGGGTGATCAGCGAACTCGATCACGCCGTCTATTCCGCGTGCGATCTGTGCAAGGACCAGCCCGAGCGGCCGCCGTTATGGCAGGTCAAGGCGGTCAAGGTTCGCCACGACAAGAACGAGAAGATCGTCGAATTTTCCGAATCCTGGATGGAGATCGAAGGCGTCCCGGTTTTTTACATCCCCTATTTTTATCAGCCCGACCCCAGCGTCAAGCGCAAGACCGGCCTCCTGATGCCGTCGTTCGCCAACTCCTCAGATCTGGGAGCGATCGTCCAGCTCCCGGTCTTCTTCGTGCTGTCGCCACAGTCCGATCTGACGCTCACGCCCTGGATCACGACCCAGGAAGGGCCGGTGATCGAGGCCGAATACCGGCGCGCGCTGCAGCACGGCACCGTCGAGATCGATGGCAGTCTCACCCGCGATTCGGAGCCGCAGACGCGCGGCCACGTCATCGGCTCGGCACGCTACGACATCGACGAGACGTGGCGCGCCGGCCTCGATCTGCGTCGCACCCTCGACCGCACCTACCTGCGCCGCTACAACTTCGGCAATCAGCAGACGCTGATCTCCCGGGCATTCGCCGAAGCCTTTGCTGACAACCACTACTTTTCCGCCAACACCTATGTGTTCCAGGGCCTCGACCAGGACGACGACAACGATACCATTCCGATCGTGGCGCCGAAGCTCGATTACGCGTATACGAGCGACCTCGATCCCCTGGGCGGGCGGACCGGCGTCAACCTCGACTTCGCCTCGTTCACCCGGGTCGAGGGCTCGGATACCCAGCGGCTGTCGGCGCGCGCCGACTGGCGGCTGCCGATGGTGGGGGCAATCGGCGATCTGTACACCTTGCAAGCGGGGCTGTGGGGCGATGCCTATCACGTCAATGACTTCAAGCCTGAAACCGGCGCCGACCACGTCACCGGCTTCAGCGGCCGCATGTTCCCGCAGGCCTCCTTGCAAGCCCGCCTGCCGCTGGTCCGCGATGGCGAGCGCTACAGCCAGGTGATCGAGCCCATCGCCGAGGCGGCGATCGCCCCCGATATCGGCAACTCGCGCCGCATCCCCGACGAAGACAGTCAGGACGTCGAGTTCGACGACACCAATGTCTTCGGGTTCGACCGCTTTCCCGGCCTCGACCGCGTGGAGGAGGGGCCGCGGCTCAACTACGGGTTTGCCTGGAGCGTGCTCGGCGACAACGACATCGGCGCCCGCGTTTTCGCCGGCCAGTCCTATCATTTTCTCAACGACCGGCTGTTCCCCGAGGGCTCGGGTCTCGAAAACAACCTCTCCGATCTGGTTGCCGCCGTTGATCTGGCCCCCGATCCCCTGGTCTATCTCAACTACCGCAACCGCATCGACGTCAGCCGGGGCGCCGCGCGCCGGCACGAGTTGCAGGGGCGATTCGGGCCGAAGACGTTGCGGCTCGGCGTCGGCTACATCCGTTTCGACAGCACGCCCGAGGCTGGCTTCCCAAAGCGTGAGCAAGTCAACTTCGGGTTAACCTCGCAGCTCGACCGCTATTGGCGGGCACGGATCGCGGGGGTTCGCGACTTGACGGGAGGAGGTCCATGGCGTGAACTGGGCATTCGGTTCATTTACGAAGACGAGTGCTTCCTGTTTACCGTCGGCTATGCGCGAGAGGACATCGAAGATCGGGACATCAAGCCCCGCGACGTCGTGTTCGTCCGCTTTGGCTTCAAGACGATCGGCGATGTCGGCGCCGGTTTCGGTAACCGCGAAGGTGGCTAGGGCCTTGGCCGGCATGCGGCGTCGAATCCCCTTGTTGCGTTGCGTCGGGGCCGCCGTCTGCGCCCTGGCTTGGCTTTGGTGCTTCGTGCCGGTGGTGTCGGCGACGACACCCACGGCCGACCACACGATTGCGGCGCTGGTCAATGACGAGGTGGTCTCGTCGCGCGATGTCGAAAACCGCGTGGCGCTGTTCCTCGTCACCGGCAATCTGCGCGATCAGCCGGAGATTCGCAGCCGGCTTGCCGCCGAAGTGCTGAACATGCTGATCGACGACCGGCTGAAGCGTCAGGAGGCGCGCCGGCTCGGGATCGTCGTTTCGCGCGAGGAGATCGACAACGCGCTCCTGCAGATCGCCTCGCAGGTCAACCTGCCGCCCGAACAGCTTCCCGCGTATCTTGCCCAGCGCGGCGCCACCTTTGCTACCTTGCGCGAGCAGGTCGAGACGGAAATTGCCTGGGCCAAGGTGGTCAACCGGCAGGGTGGCGATTCGGTCTCCGTCAGCGAGGAAGAGATCGACGAGGAACTCGATCGCCGCCGCGCCGCCGCCGGCAAGCCGGAGTACCGCGTCGGCGAGATCTTCTTCGCGGTCGACGATCCCAAGGACGAGCAGCGCGCGCGCGAGTTGTCCGCCCGGCTGATCGAGGAGATCCGGGGCGGCGCCAGCTTCGGCGGGCTGGCGCGCATCTTTTCCAGCGGTCCTTCGGCGGCCGTCGGTGGCGACCTCGGCTGGGTCACCCCCGGCCAGCTCGAACCGGAGCTGGAACGCGTGCTCGCCAGCATGGAGCCGGGCCAGCTCGCGGGCCCCGTGCGCTCGCCGGGCGGCTATCATCTGCTCGCCCTGTTCGGCAAGCGCATCGCAGCGATGCCGCCCGGCAACGTGGTGCTGACCATGCTGCAGGTCACGGCCGGCGGCGGCGCCAATCCTACCGGGTTCGAGTTGGACCAGCGCGCGTCGGTGTTGCGTGAGCTGGTCGCGGCTGGCGGCGATTGTGCCGACATCGAAGGGCGCAGCCATAACCAGGGCGGGCTGACGACCCAGATGATCACCAACATCGAGGCCAGACGGCTCGCGCCCGAACTCCAAGAAGTCGTGCTGCGGCTCAAGCCCGGGGAAGCGACGCCACCGTTCCGCACGCAAGAAGGCATCGGCGTGCTCATGATCTGCGAACGCCAGGATGCGGGTGTCGATGCGGAAACCCGGCAGAACGTGCGCCGGTTCCTGCGCGAGGAGCGTCTGGCGGTCGCCTCGCGCCGGCTGTTGCGGGATTTGCGCCGGGCTTCGCTGGTGGATATTCCGAAATGAACGCCTGCGGTCGGCCGCTTGCGCTGACCATGGGCGAGCCGGCCGGCATCGGTGGCGAGATCACGCTCAAGGCCTGGCTTCAACGCGCCGACGGCGTGCCGGCTTTTTTCACGATCGATGATGCCAGCCGTCTGCGCGCGCTCGCCGCACGCCTCGGCCTCGACGTGCCGATCCGCCCGCTGGAGCAAACCGACGACGCCACCACCGTCTTCGATGGCGCATTGCCGGTGCTGCACCGGCCCCTTCCCGCACCCGTGGTTGCTGGCCTGCCCGATCCCGCCAATGCGCCTGCGGTCATCGCCGCCATCGAGATGGCGGTGGGCTGCGTGCGCGGCGGGGACGCCGGCGCGGTCGTCACCAATCCCATCCACAAGAAGGCGCTGTACGAAGCCGGCTTCCGCTTCCCCGGCCACACCGAGTTTTTGGCTGCGCTTGCCGGCGACAATGCCCAGCCGGTGATGATGCTGGCATGCTCTGCCCTGCGCGTCGTCCCGGTGAGCGTGCACGTAAGCCTGCGCCGCGCCATCGAGGGCCTGACCACCGCGGCGGTCGTACGTGCGGCCAGGATCGCCGCCGCCGCGCTGCGCTCCGATTTCGCCATTGCCCAGCCGCGACTGGCCGTCGCCGGGCTCAATCCGCATGCCGGCGAGGGTGGCGCTTTGGGCGAGGAGGACCAAGCGATCGTGGCGCCGGCGGTCGCTGCCCTGCGCGCAGACGGCATCCTCGCCTTCGGTCCGGAGCCGCCCGATACCCTGTTCGCCGAGGCCGCGCGCCGTCGTTACGACGCGGCGATCTGCATGTACCACGACCAAGCGCTTATCCCGTTGAAGACACTCGATTTCGACGGCGGGGTCAACGTCACCCTCGGGCTTTCCTTCGTGCGCACCTCGCCCGACCACGGCACGGCACTCGACATCGCGGGCCAGGGCCGTGCCCACCCCGACAGCCTGATCATGGCGCTGCGGATGGCGGATGCCATCGCGGCCCGGCGCGCGCGACCGTGATCGGCGCCGCCGCCCACCCGGCGCCGCTGCCGCCGTTGCGCGAGGTGATCGCCCGCTATGGGTTGGCGGCCAGACGCAGCCTCGGCCAGCATTTCCTGCTCGACGGCAACCTCACCGACCGCATCGCACGCGCCGCCGGCGATCTGCGCGAAATGTCGGTGATCGAGGTCGGCCCCGGCCCCGGCGGCCTGACCCGAAGCCTGCTGGCGGCCGGCGCCGGTCGTGTGTTCGCCATCGAGAAGGACCCACGCTGCACGGACGCCGTCCGCGCGCTGGCCGAGGCCTTCCCCGGCCGGCTGGAGGTGATCGAGGCCGACGCCCTTGCCGTTGACGTCGCCGCGCTGGCACCGCCGCCGCGCAAGATCGTCGCGAACCTGCCGTACAACATCTCGACCGCCCTGCTCATCGGCTGGCTGCGCCAAGCGGGTGCGTTCGAGAGCCTGACCTTGATGTTCCAGCGGGAGGTCGCCGACCGGCTGCTGGCGCAACCCGGCGATGCCGCCTACGGCCGGCTCTCGGTGATCACCCAGTGGTGTTGCCGGGTGGCGATGGCATTCCACGTCGACCGCCGCGCCTTCGTGCCGCCGCCCAAGGTGACATCGGTGGTGGTCACGCTGGAGCCGCACGCCGCCCCGCCGGCCGTCGCACGTTGGCAGGATCTGGAGACGGTGACCCGCGCCGCCTTTGCCGGCCGGCGCAAGATGCTGCGCCGCAGCCTCGCATCCATCGGCATCGACGCGACGGCAGCCGGCATCGATCCGACCCGGCGCGCCCAGGAGCTCAGCGTCGGGGAATACTGTGCGCTTGCCCGGCTGTACGCGGCGCGCGGGGCCGAGGGCGCCGCGGCCGGATGATGATGATAAAGACGCCGTCCGCGCACGCGCAGGCGGGGAAGCCGGCGGTCTCCCCCCATCTGCTGCTCGTCGTTCCGCCGCTGTTCTGGGCCGGCAACTTCGTCATCGGCCGCGCCGCGCACGCCGACATCGCGCCCCTGATGCTGACCTTCGCCCGCTGGGTGGTGGCCGCGCTCGCTCTGGCGCCGTTTGCCGGCGTCGCCACCTGGCGGTTGCGCCCGCTGCTGGTGCGCGAGTGGCGACTGCTCACCGCGCTCGCGCTCACCGGCGTCATCGGCTTTCAGTACTGTGTGTACCGCGGCCTGCAAACGACGACCGCCATCAACGGCGTCCTGATCATCGCCACCATCCCCGTCGTCATCCCAGTGGTGGCGTACCTGCTCGACGGCACGCGCATCGATGGCCGCCAGCGGCTCGGCATCGGCATCTCGCTCGCCGGTGTTTTCGTGATCGTGACCAAGGGCGATCCCCTGGCCGTCGCCGGGCTGTCGCTGACCACCGGCGACGGCTGGATGGCGCTCGCCGTGCCGAATTGGGCTTTGTACTCGGTTCTGGTCCGCCGCCGCCCGCAGGCGATGCCGCCGTTCGTCATGCTGCTGGCAACCGCGTTGATCGGGGTCGTGCTCCTGGCTCCGCCCTTCGCGCTCGCCGTTGCCGATGGCGCGCGCCCGGCGGCCACCTTGGGCGTCGCGCTCAGCATCGCCTACGTCGGCATCTTCGCCTCGGTGCTCGCGTTTGCCGCCTGGAACCACGGCATCGCCCGGATCGGCGCCAACCGGGCCGGCGTGTTCATCCATCTGATGCCGCCGTTCGCCGCCGTGTTCGCCATGCTTTTCCTCGGCGAGCGGCTGGCGCCGTTCCATCTGCCCGGCATCGCCCTGGTCGGCCTCGGCATTTATCTTTCCTCTACCGCCAGGCCACGATCTTAAGATGTCGTCGGTAGAAAAGGATCGCTCTCGCCGCCGATTGCGGCGACGAAGGAGGCGAGGCCGGTCTGCCGTACCCGCCTCAGCCGCTCGGCCGCGAGGATCGCCTGCACGGAAGCCACCGCCGCGGCAAGATCACGATTGATGACGACATAGTCGTAGTCGACGTAGTGGCTGATCTCGGCCGTCGCGCGCGCCATCCGCTGGGCGATCACCCGGTCGTCGTCCTGGGCGCGGCGGCGCAACCGGTGTTCGAGTTCCTCGCGCGCTGGCGGCAGGATGAACACGCCGATGACGTCAGCGGCGGCCCGGGCGCGGAGCTGGCGAAACCCCTGCCAGTCGACGTCGAACAGCACGTCGCGGCCGGCGCGGAGCGCGGCTTCGATGGGCGCGCGCGGCGTGCCGTAGCGGTTGGCGAACACTTCCGCCCACTCAAGCAGCGCATCATCGGCGACCAGATGATCGAAGTGTGCGCCATCGACGAAGTGATAGTCGCGGCCATCGATCTCGCCCGGCCGCGGCGGTCGGGTGGTGGCCGAAACCGACATGGTGATCGCGGCGTCGGCGGCAAGGATCGCGTGCGCGATCGAGGACTTGCCGGCACCAGACGGTGACGACAGCACCAGCATCAGGCCGCGCCGCGCGACCGGTACGGCCGCAGCCGCGGCAGCCTCATTCAATGTTTTGCACCTGCTCGCGCAACTGATCGATGGTGGTCTTCAGCTCGATGCCGATCCGGGTCAGGGCGACGTCGGACGACTTCGCGCAAAGCGTGTTGGCCTCGCGATTGAACTCCTGGCAGAGGAAGTCGAGCTGCCGGCCGATGGGCCCGTCGTGGGCGAGCAGCGCGTGCGCGGCCTGGGCGTGCGCCTTGAGGCGATCAATCTCCTCGCGCGGGTCGGCCTTGACGGCAAGCAGCGCCGCCTCTTGGGCCAGCCGCTCCGCGGACAGCGCCGGCTGCGCGCCGACGAGCGCCTCGATCTGCTCCTTCAGCCGCTGAAAGATCGCTTCGGGCTGGGCGGCCGCCAGCGCGCCCGCGTCCCCGGCAAGCGCGCTCAGCCGCCGGATGTGATCGTCGAGGACCGGCGTGAGCCGGCAGCCTTCGGCGCGACGACCTTCGACCAGCGCCGCCAGCAGCCGGTCGAGGCCATCGCGCAAGGCCGCCTCCAGGCGCTCGCGCGCGTCGCCGGCGGGCGTCGCATCCTCGAACTCGATCACCCCCTTAAGGCCCAGGAGCGCGTCCGCCGACGGCGGCGGCGCCCCGGGAAGATGCCGGGTGATTTCGGGAAGGATGGCAAGGATGCGCGCCAGGATCTCTTCGTTGAGGCGAACCGCGAGCTTGCCGCCGCCATAGGTGAGCACGAGGTTGACGAAGACGCTGCCGCGCCGGATGTGGCGGCCGACGCTACTGCGCACCGCTGGCTCCAGGCCTTCGAACCCGCTCGGCAACCGGCAGCGCACCTCAAGCCCACGGGCGTTGACGCTGCGCACCTCCCAGGTCCAGGTGCACCCTTCCGCCGCGCCCTCGCCGCGGGCAAATCCGGTCATCGAGGCAATCGGCATACGGGCAAGCCTCCGCTTGGCGAAAGGCCCCCTTTTAGAGGCGGGTTCCGGCCGAGACAAGGGCGCCCGCTCGCCGGCCAACCCTCGCTGCGAAGCCACGCTTACGGCGTGGCAACGCCGCGCTGCTGCGCCCGCCAGCGGGCGACGTTGCGGTTGTGCTCGTCCAGCGTGCGCGCGAACGCGTGGCCGCCGCTGCCGTCGGCAACGAAGTACAGCTCGTCGGTGACCGCCGGCCGCAGCACGGCAGCGATAGCGGCGCGGCCGGGATTGCCGATCGGCCCTGGCGGCAGGCCATCGACCATGTACGTATTGTACGGCGAGGGATCCTGCAGATCGGCGAGCGTCAAGGGGCGATTAAGGCTGCCGGCACTGCCGCTCAACGCGTAGACCACGGTGGGATCGGCCTGCAGACGCATGCCGAGCTTGAGCCGGTTGAGGAAGACCGCGGCGACCCGCGGCCGCTCCTCGGGCACCGCCGTTTCCTTCTCGACAATGGACGCGAGCACCACGGCCTGGTGCGGATTGGCAAGCGGCAGGTCCGGGGCGCGGTTTTGCCACAGCTCCTGCACCGATTCCTGCATCGCCGTCGCCATGCGTTCGATCAGCCGGCGTCGGGTCTCGCCCGCCGTGTAGTAGTAGGTCTCCGGCAGTAGCGTGCCATCCACCGGCACCTCGCCGACGTCCCCTTGCAGGACATCGACACCACGCACCAGTTCGACGATCTGGCCGCTGGTCAGCCCCTCGGGCACGGTCAGTCGACGAACCAGCACCTTGCCCTGGCGCAAGATGGCGACGACGTCGGCGATGCTGACCGCCGCCGGGAACAGGTATTCACCCGCACGCAAGGTGGCATCGACGCCCTCGATGCGCGCGCCGACGCGGAAGGTGAGCGCGTTCGCAATCACGCCTTGGCTCGCGAGTTGCTGCGCGATGGCGGCCACGCTGGCGCCCTTGGGCACGACCACGACCGTCTCGCCGGTCAGTGGCCCGGGCTGGTGGTAGACGGAAACGCCATGGTAGACGGCCGCAGCGACAAGAACGCCGATCAGCACGACACCCCTGATCAGCAGCCGCAGCGTCCGCGCCATCTTGGCCGGCCGAAGATCAGGCGAACGCCTTGAAGACGAGCGAGGCGTTGGTGCCGCCGAAGCCGAAGGAGTTCGACAACGCGACGCGCACCGGCCGCTCCTTGGCGACGTGGGGGACCAGATCGAGGTCGCAGCCGTCGGACGGATTGTCCAGATTCAAGGTGGGCGGCACCACCCCGGTGTTCATCGCCTTGATCGCGAAAATCGCTTCCGCGGCGCCGGCTGCCCCGAGGAGGTGACCGATGGACGACTTGGTCGACGACATCGACAGTTTGTATGCCGCATCGCCGAACAATCGTTTGATAACGCCCAGCTCGATCTCGTCGCCCAACGGCGTCGAGGTGCCGTGGGCGTTGATGTAATCGATGGAATCGAGGCTCAGCTTGGCCGAGCGCATCGCGGCCTGCATGCAGCGATAGGCGCCGTCGCCGCTCTCGGACGGCGCCGTGATATGGTAGGCGTCGCCGGAAAGTCCGTAGCCGACGATCTCCGCATAAATCCTGGCACCGCGCTTCTTGGCGTGCTCCAGTTCTTCGAGCACGAGGATACCGGCACCCTCGCCCATCACGAAGCCGTCGCGATCCCGATCCCACGGCCGGGACGCCTTTTCCGGCGTGTCGTTGAAGCGGGTGGATAGCGCGCGGGCGGCGGCGAAGCCGGCGATGCCAAGCCGGCACACGGACGCCTCGGACCCTCCCGCAACCATGACGTCGGCGTCTTCCCACAGGATCAGCCGGGCGGCGTCACCGATGGCATGCGCGCCGGTGGCACACGCGGTGACCACGGCGTGGTTCGGCCCCTTGAAGCCGTACTTGATGGAAACGTGGCCGCTCGCGAGGTTGATCAGCGCCGATGGGATGAAGAACGGGCTCAGGCGTCGCACCTGGCCTTTTTCCAGCGTGACCGCTCCCTTGGCGATCTCGGGCAGGCCGCCGATGCCGGAGCCGATCATCACCCCGGTGCGGATGCGGTCTTCCTCTCCTTCTGGGGTCCAGCCGGCATCCTTGATCGCCTGCTCGGCGGCGGCCAGCGCATAGACGATGAAGGTGTCCATGCGGCGCTGGTCCTTGGGCGGCACCCAGGCGTCCGCATCGAAGCCGCCATCGGCCGCATCGCCCTTGGGCACCTGCGCGGCGATCTTTGCCGGCAGGTCGGAGACGTCGAAGGATTGGATGGCACGTACGCCCGATTGCCCCTTGATCAGGCGTTCCCAGGTAATCTCCACCCCGCACCCAAGGGGGCTGACCAGACCAAGGCCGGTTACGACAACTCGTCTCATGTTCACCCGCGCATCACCCAACGCACGGCTGGGCACTGCGCCGCCGCCCGTTGACCGTCGTTGCCGCCAGTGGATGTCCCGGCGGAGGGCAGCGTCTTCCGCTCAGCCCGCCGCATTCTTGATGTAGTCTACCGCATCCTTGACGGTCAGAATCTTCTCGGCGGCCTCGTCCGGAATCTCGATTCCGAACTCTTCTTCAAATGCCATCACCAGTTCGACCGTATCCAGGCTGTCGGCACCAAGATCATCAATGAAACTAGCCCCGTCGACAACCTTGGCCTCTTCGACCCCCAAATGATCGACAATAATCTTTCTTACCCGCTCGGCGACATCACTCATCGTCTCGACCCTTGCTGTCCTTGAGCTTATACGTCTGTTGTCGTTGCTGACTTTCGTTAGGCTTTGGCGCCGGCTGGCGCTGCGCCGCAACAAAGGGCGGCGTTTGGTAACACAGTTCGTTACGGTTGGCCAGCGCGAAGGGCGGCAACCGCGTCCCGAATCCGTGCCTCAAACCATGATCATACCCCCGTTGACGTGCACGGTCTGACCGGTGACGTAAGCCGCCTCGTCGCTGGCGAGAAACACCGCGCAGGACGCGACATCTTCGGGCCGGCCGGCGCGCCCGCACGGCACCGACGCCAGCGCCGCCTCCTTGTGCGCGGCCGGCAGTCCCTCGGTCATCTCGGTCTCGATGAAGCCGGGTGCGATGCAATTGGCGGTGATGCCGCGGCTTGCCGTCTCCCGCGCGATCGCCTTCAGCATCCCTTCGAGGCCCGCCTTGGATGCGGCATAATTAGCCTGCCCCGCGTTGCCGGTGGTGCCGACGACCGACGAGATGCCGATGATCCGGCCCCAGCGCTTTTTCATCATCGTGCGCAAGGCGGCACGGATCAGACGGAAATTCGCGCTCAGATTGACGGCGAGCACCGCGTCCCAGTCGGCATCGGACAGCCGCATGGCGAGCCCGTCGCGGGTGATGCCGGCGTTGCAGACGAGAATGTCGATGCCGCCGAGCTGGGCCTGGCAGCCTTCGATCAGCGCCGCCGCGCCGCCGGGATCGGCAAGATCGGCGGTGATCACCCGCGCCCGATCGGATTTGGTCTCAGCGGAAATGGTCTCGGCGGCGGCGGCGAGCGCCGCAATGCGCGTGCCGGACAGTGCCACCATCGCTCCCTGGCCGGCGAGCGCGATCGCAATCGCCCTGCCAATGCCGCCCGATGCACCGGTGACCAGCGCCGTCCTGCCAGAGAGATCGAACATCCTCCCCCTTGTCCCCTTGACGTTATGCGCGGATCACTCGCCGCCCCGACCGCCACCGCCTGGCCGAGACACTGTCAATCATCGACCGGTCGGGTCCTCTTTTGCTGCAGGTGCCCGCTGCCGGCGGATCGCATCTGTTGCATCGGCATTCGGTGCTGTCAAGACAAGCGCGCGGGCCGCTGACGGCAAGACAAGACGCGCGGCCGGACTTGCGCAATCCGAAATGAAATGGTTTAGTGCCGCCCCTCCTTGCCGGCGGTCGCCGGCTATGCCGGGTGTTGCACCGGCTGAGAGAAGCCGAAAGGGGATACAGTCTTGCCGTACTACGAGTGCGTGTTCATCGCGCGCCAGGATCTCTCGACACCGCAGGCCGAGGCGCTGGCGGAAACCTTCACCAAGGTCATCGAGGACATGGGCGGCCAGGTGCCGCGCAAGGAGCAGTGGGGCCTGCGTTCGCTGTCCTACCGCATCCGCAAGAATCGCAAGGGGCATTACGCGTTCCTGAACATCGATGCGCCGCCCGCCGCCATTCACGAAATGGAACGCCAGATGCGCATCCATGAAGACGTGATCCGGCACATGACGGTGCGCGTCGATGCGCTGCTGACCGACGCGAGCGCGATGCTGCAGGCGCGCGGCGCCCGCGGCGATGAACGCGGTGGTCGGGGCGACCGCGGTGGTCGCGGGCGCTTCGGTGACGACAGACCGCGCTTCGGTGACGACAGGCCACGCTTCGGCGAGGGCAGGCCGCGCTTCGGTGACGACAGGCCACGCTTCGGTGACGACAGGCCGCGCGGAGACGGTGGCGCGCCGCATGAAAGAGCGGAATCGTCCGCCCGCAACGATGAACCCAGCCGAGGTGAGCGATGAGCACCGGTCGCCGTCCTTTTTTTCGCCGCCGTAAGAGCTGCCCGTTTTCCGGCCCCCATGCACCGGCCATCGATTACAAGGACATCAAGCTTCTGCAGCGGTTCGTTTCCGAACGCGGCAAGATCGTGCCCAGCCGGATCACCGCGGTGTCCGCAACCAAACAGCGGGAACTGGCGCGCGCGATCAAACGCGCCCGCCACTTGGCGCTCCTGCCGTACGTGATGAAGTAGGCGATCGACGGGCCCGCGGCGCGGACCGGACACCCGGCAACGAGCGCTGGGGCCCAGCGTCCGCAACGCGGGCATGGAAATCGCCAGTGGAGTGGTTCGGCCGGGTTCGGGTGCCATGGGCAAGCATGCATTACTGGCGGTTGGCGGCGGCGGGCTGAGCGCAGCCGCTTCGCTTGCCGCCGTCTTCGGCTTTTCCGGTGGCTTGATCCTTGCTTACCTGGCGCCGCTGCCGCTGTTCCTCGTCGGGCTGGGGGTTGGTGCCAACGCAGCGGCACTGGCCGCGTCGGCCGGCATCGCCATCGTCGCCATGGCCAGCGGTGTCGTCGGTGCCGGCGTGTACGGGGGGTTGCACGTCCTCCCGTCGTGGCTGGTGGTTTACCAGGCCCTGCTGCACCGCCCCGATGCCGCCGGCAACGGCATGCGCGATGGGTGGTATCCCATTGGCGGAATCCTGGCGACGCTGGCGACGATCACCGGTTTCGCGGTTGTCTGCACCGCCCTGGTCGCCGGCGGGGACGACGGCATCCACGAGGCCGTCCGCACGCTGATGCTGCGGGCGATGACCATGGCGGCGCCAGGCCTTGATCCCGCTCAGCGCGACATCGTGGTCGGTGCGATCTCGCCGCTATTCGTCGGCTTGAGCGGGGCAAGCTGGCAACTGATGATCGTGGTCAACGCCGTTGTCGCCGAGACCATGCTTGCGCGGCGCGGCCTCGCGCTGCGGGCGAAGCCGCATTGGGGACTGCTCGCCGTGCCGGACTGGCTGTCCTGGCCGCTGGCCGCCGCGGCCGCCGTCGGCCTCCTCGCGAACGGTGATGCCGCCTATCTCGCCCGCAATCTGGTCATCGTCCTGGCACTGCCCTATTTTCTCGTAGGCCTTGCCATCGTGCACCATCAGAGCCGGTCGCTGCCGGCGCGGCCGCTGGTGTTGAGCGCCCTGTACCTCGCGCTCGGCCTGTTCGGCGCGGTGGTCGCCACGCTCATCGCCGGGTTCGGAATGATTTGGCAATGGAGCGGTCGCTGGCCGGCGACGGCCGGCCGTGATCGCAAAGAGCGAAAGTGAGCAGGAGTAGGCAATGGACGTTATCCTGTTGGAACGCATCGAGAAGCTCGGCAAGATGGGCGAGATTGTCCACGTCAAGCCGGGCTATGCCCGCAACTATCTGCTGCCGAAGAAGAAAGCGGTGCGGGCCACCGACGACAACCGCGCACGATTCGAGCAGCAGCGTGCCGAACTCGAAGAGGCCAATCGCGAGCGGCGCGGCGAGGCCGAAGTGCTGGCCGAACAGATCAAGGGCCTGAGCGTGGTGCTGATCCGTCAGGCTGGCGAGGCGGGGCAACTTTACGGCTCGGTCAGCCCGCGCGACATCGCGGACGCCGTGACCGCCGCCGGCTGGAGCGTCCGCCGCGATCAGGTTCGCCTGAACCAGCCGATCAAGGCGCTCGGTCTGTACGACGTGCCGGTGGCCCTGCATCCGGAGGTCTCGATTACCGTGCGCGCCAACGTCGCGCGTTCACCCGACGAGGCCGAGATCCAGGCCCGCACCGGCACCGCGGCGCGCCCAGACGAAGCAGAGGTCGAAGCAGAGGTCGAAGCAGACGTCGAAGTGGACGTCGAAGCGATGGTCGAAGCGGACCTCGCGGCCGAAGCCGCCGAGACGATGCCATCGGCGGCAGAGACGCCAAGCGGGGACGAGGCGGTCTGAGCCCCGACACCAAAGGCGCCGGCTGCCGATCTTCGGCAGCATCGGCGCTTGCCCGCCCGTTCATTCCCAACCTGCCGCGTGTTGCGAATTCGGAGCGACGCTGCGGGAAACGAGCGGTTGAAGTTACACAGCCGGCAGGGGTAACGCTGCGGCCTTCCACCCGCATCCCGACCATAGTACAATAGGTTTGGGACATACCGAGAACCGGCTCCCGCCTTTGTGTGCGGGGAGCACGGCATCACGGTAGGGAATGAAGGCGGATGCTGCTCGCACGATTGTTCGGGCCGCTGATCCGGCGTGGACGACTGACGGTCACCAATGCCAGCGGCCGCACACATCATTTTGGGACCGACACCGCACCGACGGTGACGATCCGCTTGCATGACCGCTCACTACACTGGCGGCTTGCGCTACGCCCCCGGCTGGCCATCGGTGAGGCCTACGTTGATGGCACCCTGACGGTCGAGGACGGCGACGTCTACGACTTTCTCGACTTGCTCGGCCGCAACCTGGGCGAAGGCGACCAACGACGCGCCTTCGGGCCGCTTGATCATGTCGACCGGTTGTTCTGCGGCCTGCGGCGGCGCAATCCCCTGTCGCGGGCGCGACGCAACGCGCGGCACCATTACGACCTGCCGCCTGCGCTGTTCGATCTGTTCCTCGATGCCGAGCGCGAATACTCGTGCGCTTATTTTCGCAGGACTAATGACGATCTCGACCTCGCGCAGCGCCAGAAGCAACGGCACATCGCCGCCAAGCTGCTCCTGCGCCCGGGCATGAGCGTGCTCGACATCGGCTGTGGCTGGGGCGGCCTCGATCTGTTTCTTGCCGATCGCTGCGGAGCGCGCGTCACCGGCATCACCTTGGCCCAAGAACAGCTCGCCTTCGCGCGAAATCGCGCGACGCGGGCCGGCCTGGAGGAGCGGGCGGCTTTTCATTTGCGCGATTATCGTGATGTGACGGGGAGTTACGACCGGATCGTCTCGGTGGGCATGTTTGAGCACGTCGGCATCGGCGACTACGATACGTTCTTTCACTGTCTGCGCGCCCACCTGAACGAGAATGGCGTCGCGCTCCTGCACACCATCGGCGTGGCCGAACCACCGACCGGCGCCGTCAATCCGTGGGTCCGCCGCTACATCTTCCCCGGCGGCTACCTGCCGGCGCTCTCGGAAGTGGCGGCAGCCATCGAGCGCAGCGGTCTTTACATGACCGACGTCGAGGTCCTCCGCCTGCACTACGCACTGACGCTGCGGGCATGGCGGCAGCGCTTCCTGCGCCAGCGGCAGCGGGCGACGGCGGAGTTCGGCGAGCGCTTCTGCCGGATGTGGGAGTTCTACCTTGCCGGCAGCGAGATCTCGTTCCGCTATTTGCGCTGCGTCGTGTTCCAGATCCAGATCACCCGCCGCCAGGACGCGGTTCCCCTGATCCGCGACTACACGATCAACGCCGAGCAGGCGTTGGCCGACGGTGCGTCGTCGCGCGCCCATCGCGCCGCCTGATCGCCGCCACCCCGAATTTGGCGGGGATCGAAGGCATATCCACAGAGTTGTCCCCCCGCTCTCCCCCGGTTCCACAGGCGGGAGCCCTCGCGCGCGGTGCCGATTTCAGCCATGATGGCGGCAACGAGCGGCCGCTGGTCGCCAGGAAGAGGCTTCCGCCGTACATGTCAGAGGTTCTGTCGCCACCGCCGCGCGCGGGCGGCGCGGCCGCCGATGTTCGCATTCCGGGCCTGCGCCGTCTGCCACACAGCGTCGAAGCCGAAACCGCGCTCCTGGGCGCACTCCTGGTCAACAACCGCGCCTTCGAAGGCGTGGCCGAGGTTCTGCGTGCCGAGCATTTCGTGCTGGCCGAGCACCGGCTGATCTTCGAGGCGGCGCGCCGGCTGATCGAAGGCGGCCACGTCGCCGACCCGGTCACGCTCAAGACCTACTTCGAGGGCAGCGAGCAGTTGGCCGAGGTCGGCGGCGGCGCCTACCTGATGCGGCTGGCGGACGCCGCCGTCACCGTCATCCACGCCGCCGACTATGGCCTGCTGCTGCGCGATCTCTACTTGCGGCGCGAACTGATCGCGCTCGGCGAAGCCGTCGTCAACCGCGCCTACGACAGCGAGATCGAGGAGACCGCCGCCCGCCAGATCGAGCTCGTCGAGCAGCAGCTCTACAATCTGGCGACCACCGGTGCGAGCGAGGGCGATCTCCAGCCGCTTGAGACCACCATGCGCAACGCGCTCGCGCTCGCCGAGGCCGCGCACAAGCGACAGGGCGTGTTGAGCGGCGTGCCGTCGGGCTTTCGCGATCTCGACAACAAGCTGGGCGGACTGCATGGATCCGATCTGATCATCCTCGCCGGCCGGCCATCGATGGGCAAGACGGCGCTTGCCACCAACATGGCCTTCAACGCCGCCAAGGCCTACCGCGCCGAGCGCGGCGCCGACGGCGCGTTGAAGGCGGTCGACGGCGCGGTCGTTGCCTTCTTTTCCCTGGAAATGTCGCGCGAACAGCTCGCGACGCGCATCCTGTCCGAGCAGGCCGGCATCCCTTCGGAGCGGATCCGCCGCGGCCTGGTGGCGGCCGAGAAGTTTCCCGATCTGGTGCGCGCCACCGGCGAGCTGCAGCGGCTGCCGATCTTCATCGACGACACGCCCGCCTTGAGCATCTCTGCGATGCGCACCCGGGCGCGCCGCCTCAAACGCAATCATCCGCTCGGCCTGATCGTCGTCGACTACCTGCAGCTCATCGCACCCTCCGCCGGCAGCCGCCACGAAAACCGGGTCCAGGAGCTGTCGGAGGTCACCCGCGGGCTCAAGGCGCTTGCCAAGGAGCTGAGCGTGCCGGTGCTGGCACTCTCCCAGCTCTCGCGCGCAGTCGAGTTGCGCGAGGACAAGCGGCCGCAGCTTGCCGACTTGCGCGAGTCCGGCACCATCGAGCAGGATGCCGACGTCGTGATGTTCATCTTCCGCGAGGAATACTACGTGCAACGCCAGCAGCCCAATGCGCATGCCACCGACAAGGAAGGCATCGATCGCTACGAGAAGTGGCAGCACCGCCTGGAAGCGGTCGCCAACGCCGCCGAGGTGATCATCGCCAAGCAGCGCCATGGCCCCACCGGCACGGTGCCTTTGCACTTCAATGCGGCACTCACCCGCTTTTCCGATGCCGAACGCGTCATGGCCGACGCCGGCTGAGCCGGTGGCCACCACGGCGCGTGCGGGCGCCTTCCTGACCATCGATCTCGACGCAATTGCCGCCAACTGGCGTCTGCTCGCCGACCAGGTGGCGCCCTCGGCGTGCGCCGCCGTCGTCAAGGCCGACGCCTACGGCCTCGGTGCCGCGCGGGTCATCCCGGCGCTCGTCGCCGCCGGTTGCACGTGCTTCTTCGTCGCCACCTTGGACGAAGCGCTGGCCGCCCGGGCGGTGCTGCAGGCGACGCCACTACCCCCCGGCGCTCCATCGCCTGTCCCCCTCTACGTCCTCAATGGTGCACCGGTTGTGGCGGCCATTGACGTTCTCGACCATGACCTGCGCCCGGTCCTCAACGGGCTGCACGAGATCGAGGCATGGGCCGGCGCTGCGCGCGCCGCTGGCCGGAGCGTGCCCGTCGCGCTGCACGTCGATACCGGCATGGCGCGGCTCGGCCTGTCGCCGGGCGAGCTTGCCCGCCTCGCAGCCGAACCAGGCCTGCTCGCCGGCCTCGATGTCCGGCTGATCATGAGCCACCTCGCGTGCGCCGATGCGCGCGACCATCCGATGAACGCGCGCCAACGAGACGTATTCCTCCGTGCTCGCGCCCTGCTGCCGCCCGCGCCGGCTTCCTTCGCCAACTCTTCGGGCGTGTTCCTGGGACCGGCCTATCATTTCGATCTGGCGCGGCCGGGCGCTGCCCTCTACGGCGTCAACCCGACGCCGGACGCTCTCAACCCGATGCGGCCGGCGGTCACCCTGCAAGGCCGGATCCTGCAGGTGCGCACCATCGGAGAAGGGACGAGCGTCGGCTATGGTGCTACTTATACGACGCATTTGCCCGCACGCATCGCCACCGTTGCGGTCGGCTACGCCGATGGCTACTTTCGCAGCCTGAGCAACCGGGCCTGCGGCTATCTCGGCGCGGCGCGGGTGCCGCTGGTCGGACGGGTATCCATGGATCTAACCACCTTCGATGTGAGCGGCATTGGCGACGACGTCGCCAGGCCCGGCGCCTGGGTCGAGCTGATCGGCCGCCACCACGACGTCGATGCCGTGGCCGCCGACGCCGGCACCATCGGCTACGAGGTGTTGACCGCCCTCGGACGGCGGTATGCGCGCGTCTACCGCGGCGGCGCGGCATGAACCTCCTGCAGCTCATCGGCCGGGTCGTCCTCGGCTTCTTCGAGATCGCCGGCCGCTTCGTCCTGTTCGGGATCGAGGCCGTCGGCCACTGCGTGCGGCCACCCTTTTATCTGCGCAGCATCGGCCGCCAACTGGTCGAGATCGGCTTCTACTCGCTGCCGGTGGTGGGCTTGACCGCCATCTTCACCGGCATGGTGCTGGCGCTGCAGAGTTATACCGGCTTTTCCCGCTTTTCGGCCGAAGGCGCCGTCGCCAACATCGTCGCCATCTCGATCACCCGCGAACTCGGCCCGGTTCTCGCCGGCCTGATGGTCGCGGGCCGCATCGGCGCCGCCATGGCGGCCGAGATCGGCACCATGCGGGTGACCGAGCAGATCGACGCGCTTTCGACGTTGTCGACCAACCCGATGAAATACATGGTGGCGCCCCGGCTGTGGGCGGGACTGACCATGCTGCCGCTCCTGGTCGTCATCGCCGATATCATCGGCATCTTCGGCGGCTTCCTGGTCTCGGTCTACAAACTCGGCTTCAATCCAGCCAACTACCTGCAAAAGACCTGGGAAGCGGTGCAGTTCGGCGATGTCGTCTCCGGCTTAGTCAAGGCATCGGCCTTCGGGTTCATCGTCACCTTGATGGGCTGCTATCATGGCTACAATTCGCGCGGCGGCGCCCAGGGTGTGGGTCAGGCCACCACCAACGCGGTGGTCTCCGCCTCGATCCTGATCTTGTGCTTCGACTACGTACTCACCGAACTGTTCTTCGCGAAATGAAGGGCGTGCCTGACAAGATCCGCATTCGCGGCCTGAGCAAGCGCTTCGGTCGCAAGGTGGTGCTCGGTGGCGTCGATCTCAGCATTGCCGCGGGCGAGTCCGTCGTCATCATCGGCGGCTCCGGTACCGGCAAATCGGTGCTGCTCAAGTGCATCTTGGGCCTGCTCACCCCCGATGCCGGCAGCATCGCCATCGACGGCGAGGAGACGGTGCGTGTCGACAAGTCCCGACGCGAGGCGGTCAACCGCAAATTCGGCATGCTGTTCCAGGGCTCGGCCCTGTTCGACAGCCTGCCGGTCTGGGAAAACGTGGCGTTTGCGCTCCTCGCCCAGCACGCCGTCGATCGCGCCCGCGCCCGCGAGGTCGCGACCGCCAAGCTCGGCCAGGTCGGTCTCGGCGCCGACGTCTGCGATCTTTACCCTGCCGAGCTGTCCGGCGGCATGCAAAAGCGTGTGGCGCTCGCCCGCGCGATCGCCGCCGACCCCGAGATCATCTTTTTCGACGAGCCGACCACCGGGCTCGATCCGATCATGGCCGACGTCATCAACAACCTGATCGTCAAGACCACCCGTGAGATGGGGGCGACGGCGCTTTCGATCACCCACGACATGGCGAGCGCGCGCAAGATCGCGCACCGCATCGCCATGCTCTACGAGGGCCGCATCATCTGGGCCGGCAGCGTTGGCGACATCGACCGCTCCGGCGACGACCGCGTCGACCAGTTCATCCACGGCCGCGCCGAGGGGCCGATCAAGATGGCGCTCCGACGCTGAACACGCCGCGATGCCATGCTCGCCTCTGGAGGCGGGATCGGGGGGCCGAAGATTTGAGATCCGGTGACTTGAGATCCGGGGATCCGGGAGCCGGGGACTGAGGCGATGACGCGGTCCGGCAACGCCTTCGTCTGCCAGGAGTGCGGTGCCGCCCAGCCGAAGTGGGCCGGGCGCTGCGAGGCTTGCGGCGGCTGGAACACGCTCATCGAGGAAGCGACGGACGGCCGCGCCCACGCCGCGCGCAAAGGCGGCAGGAAACTCGCGCTCGTCGGCCTCGACGGCGCACAGGCACCCGCCCCGCGGCTCTCAAGCGGCATCACCGAGTTTGACCGGGTGACCGGCGGCGGCCTCGTCGCCGGCTCGGCGCTCCTGATCGGCGGTGATCCCGGCATCGGCAAGTCGACTCTCCTGATGCAGGCACTCGCCGGCCTCGCCGCCGGCACGACGTGCATCTACATCTCGGGCGAGGAGGCCATCGACCAGCTTCGCCTGCGGGCCGAGCGGCTGGGGTGCCGCGGCGCACCGATCGCGCTCGCGACCGCGACCGCGGTCAAGGACATCGCGGCGACCCTCGATGCCAAGGGGGCGGCGCAGGTCGTCGTCGTCGATTCGGTGCAGACATTACACCTCGACAGCCTGGATTCCGCGCCCGGCACCGTCGCCCAGGTGCGGGCGTGCGCGCAAACCCTGATCGGGCTTGCCAAACGTCACGGCTTCGTCATTCTCTTGGTCGGCCACGTCACCAAGGAGGGCATGATCGCGGGTCCGCGCGTGCTCGAACACATGGTCGACACCGTTCTTTATTTCGAAGGCGAGCGCGGCCATCCGTTCCGCATCCTGCGCGCGGTCAAGAACCGCTTCGGCGCCACCGACGAAATCGGCGTGTTCGAGATGACCGACGGCGGCCTCAAGGAGGTCGGCAACCCGTCGGCGCTGTTTCTCGCCGAGCGCGAGGGTGACGTTCCCGGCTCGTGCGTGTTTGCCGGCGTCGAGGGGTCCCGTCCTGTTCTGGTCGAGGTGCAGGCGCTGATCGCGCCGGCCACCTTCGGCACGCCGCGACGCGCGGTCGTCGGCTGGGATGCGGCGCGGCTGGCGATGATCCTCGCCGTGCTCGAAGCGCGCTGCGGGCTGAGCCTCGCGTCGGTCGATGTTTATCTCAATATCGCGGGCGGCCTGCGCATCGCGGAACCCGCAGCCGATCTCGCCGTCGCCGCGGCGCTGGTCTCGGCGGCGGCGGCGCGGCCGCTCGATGCCGAAACGGTCGTCTTCGGCGAGGTCGGCCTCGGCGGCGAGGTGCGCGCCGTCACCCGCACCGACGCGCGGCTCAAGGAAGCCGCGAAGCTCGGCTTTTCTCGCGCCATCGTGCCGGCGCGACGCGGCGGGGCGCCGCCCGTGCCCGGCATGCAACAGACGCCGATCACCACGCTTTCGCAACTCTTAGCCATCGTCCGCAACGCGTCACCCCGCACGGAACGGAGAACCGAACGTGCCTGACTTCCCGCTCACCGCCGCAGACGGCGCGGTCGCCGTCGTGCTGCTGCTTTCGGGCCTGCTCGCCTTCAGCCGCGGCCTGGTGCAAGAGGTGTTGTCCGTCGGCGCCTGGGTCGGCGCCATCGTCGCCGTGGTCTTCGGCCTGCCGCTGGTGCGGCCGACGGCGAACGCGCTGATCAAGGAGCCGCTGTTGGCCGATGTCGCCGGCGGCGCCGCCTTGTTCATCCTGGCACTGATCGTCCTGTCGCTGCTCACCCGCGCCATCGCCCGTGGCGTCAAGGGCAGCCAGCTCAATGCGGTTGACCGCTCGCTCGGCTTCGTCTTCGGGCTGGCGCGCGGCGCGTTCATCGTCTGCCTCGCCTACCTCGCCATTTCCTGGCTGGTGCCCGCGGCGGAGCAGCCGGTCTGGCTGCGGCAAGCGAAGTCGATGCCGCTGGTCGAGACCGGTGCCGGCTGGCTCCGGGGCTTGGTCGAGCGGCACGCCAAGGACGAGGAGACCATGGACACCGCGCGTGAGCACATGCGAAAAGTCCTTGAAAGGGAACAGATGGTGCGCGACATCATCTCTCCGGAGCCGCGTGCGCCGACCAACGGCGAGGCACGCGCCGACAAGGGTTACAGCGAGCGGGAGCGCCGCGAACTGGAACGGCTTCTGGACAACGAGCATTAGGGCCGGGACGAACAGCGATGGCGCCAGCGGAGGCCGTCGGCGCGGGCAGCGCGGGCGCAAGCGGGGACGACCACTTCCACGACGAGTGTGGGGTCTTCGGCATCTTCGGCCTCGCGGACGCGGCGGCGACCACCGCCCTCGGCCTGCACGCGCTGCAGCATCGCGGCCAGGAAGCCTGCGGCATCGTCAGTTTCGACGGCGACCACTTCCACAGCCACCGCGCCCTCGGTCTCGTCGGTGACAACTTCGGTTCGGCTTCCGTCATCAACCGGCTGAAGGGCTCGGCCGCCGTCGGCCACGTCCGTTACGCCACCACCGGCGAGAGCGCCTTTCGCAACGTGCAGCCGTTCTTCGCCGACTTCGCCTTCGGCGGCATGACGCTGGCGCACAACGGCAACCTCACCAACGCGCTGGCGCTGCGCCGCCGGCTGGTTCAATCCGGCTCGATCTTCCACACCACCACCGATACCGAGACCATCATCCACCTGATCGCGACGAGCACCTATTCAACCGTCGTCGACCGGCTGATTGACGCCATGCGCCAGCTCGAAGGCGCCTACTCCCTGGTGGCGATCACCAAGCGCAAGCTGATCGGCATGCGCGATCCCTACGGCGTGCGACCGCTGGTGCTGGGCCGCATCGACGGCGCGCTGATCTTGTCTTCGGAAACCTGCGCGCTCGATATCATCGGCGCCCAGTTCATCCGCGACGTCGAGCCGGGCGAGATCATCGTTATCGACGAGCAGGGCCTGCGCAGCGTCAAGCCGTTTGCCAAGATGCCCAGCCGCTTTTGCATTTTCGAGTACATCTACTTCGCGCGGCCGGACTCCACCATCGAAGGATGCAACGTCTACGAAATCCGCAAGCGGATCGGCGCCGAACTTGCGCGCGAGGCGCCGGTTGCCGCCGATCTGGTGGTGCCGGTGCCGGATTCCGGCGTGCCTGCCGCGATCGGCTATGCCGAGGCTGCGGGCGTACCCTTCGAGCTCGGCATCATCCGCAACCATTACGTCGGGCGCACCTTCATCGAACCGTCGCAGAGCATCCGGCTCCTGGGCGTACGCCTCAAGCACAACGCCAACAGCGCGCGGCTCAAAGGCAAGCGCGTCGTGCTCGTCGATGACTCCATCGTCCGCGGCACCACTTCGGTCAAGATCGTGCAGATGGTGCGCGGCGCCGGTGCGGCCGCGGTGCACTTGCGCATCTCCAGCCCGCCGACGACGCACTCCTGCTTCTACGGCATCGACACGCCGGAACGTTCCGAACTTCTGGCCGCCAATCGCGACCTGCAAGAAATGGCCCGCTATATCGGCGTTGACTCGCTTGCCTACATCTCGCTAGATGGACTGTACCGCGCCGTTGGCGAGCGCGGGCGCGATGGAGTGCGACCGCAGTACTGCGATGCGTGCTTTACCGGCGATTATCCAATCCGTCTCACCGACACCCTCGATCCGCCGGCCGAACGTCAGCTTTCGCTCCTCGAGGAGTAGTCGGGGTTAACGAGACGGCCTCTGGCGTTGTCTTGATGTGATGGGTAGAGGTGTCAGCATGCCGCTTGGCTGCGGTCTCTTCGCCGGTCAGTGCGCGGTGATCACCGGCGCCACCGGTGCCATGGGCGAGGCCATTGCCCGCCGGCTGGCCCAGGCCGGCGCCACACTGGTGCTCCTGGGGCGTGATGCGGCGGCGCTGACGGCGCTCGCCCGCGATCTCGGCGGTAGCGGCACACAGCTCCATTCCGTGCAGTGCATCGACCTGTCCGACCGCGTGGGCATCGAAGCCGCGGCAGCCGCCCTGGCGGCGACGCTGGCGATGGTCGATCTGTTCATCCACTGCGCGGGCGTGCTGGAGCCGGCGACCCTGGCGGCGGCGGCGCTCGCGTCATGGGATTTGCAATTCGACGTCAACGTGCGCGCGCCGTTCGTTCTGATCCGCGCGCTTCTGCCCAAGATCTTGGCGGCACAGGGCCAGATCGCGTTCATCAATTCAACCGTCGCCCAGCAGCCGCCGCGCCCCGGGCTTGGCGCCTACACCGCGGCGAAGTGCGCGCTGCGGGCTCTCGCCGACACCCTGCGCGCCGAGGTCAACGCCCACGGTGTACGGGTGATCACCCTCTATCCCGGCCGGACGGCGGGCCGCATGCAGGTCGCGATGCATGCCGCAGAGGGCCGCCCTTACCACCCGGGAGCGCTGATGCAGCCCGATGACGTCGCCGTCGCACTGATGGAGTCGCTGGCGCTGCCGCGCACAGCCGAGGTCACGGATTTGAGCATCCGCCCCTTCCACAAGCTGGATGACGCACCGCCGCCACCGTCGCTCAGAACTGGAAGTAGATGAACGGCCGATAGTCGGTCGGCACCAGGCCGATCAGGATGGCGGCGGCCACTCCGACGCCCGCATAGAACGTCGGCGGCGACGCGCGTGCGATGAGGGTGGCCAACCCCACTTTCTTGTCGAGCCACTGGGCCACGGCGAGTACCGCCACCACTCCCCACCACGGGCCGACATCGAGATGCTGGCTGCCGGAGCTGTGCAAGGTCACGAACGTCTTGGTCATGGCGAGCGCCTGGTCGAGCGTTCCGGCGCGGAAGAAGATCCAGGCGATGCACACCCAGTAGAACGTCATCGCCACGCCGAGCGGTGCCGGCAGCCGCCACCTCATCGCCGTGCGAGCAGCGAATGCCGTCCAGCCGTGGTGGACGATGAGCGCGGCGCCGTGCAGCACACCCCAAATCACGAAGGTGTAGGATGCACCATGCCACAACCCGCCCAGGAGCATCGTGATCATCAGGTTGCGGTGGCGCTTCCAAGCACCGAAACGATTGCCGCCGAGCGGGATGTACAGGTAGTCGCGCAGCCAGCTCGACAAGCTGATGTGCCAGCGCCGCCAAAACGCGGTGATGTTGGGGGACAGGTACGGCGCATCAAAATTGGGCACGAGGCGATAGCCCAACACCCCGGCGGTCGCGATTGCCATGTCCGAGTAGCCGGAGAAGTCGCAGTAGATCTGCACGGCGTAGAACACGGTCGCCGCCACGATGGAGACGGCATCATAGGCGGCCGGATCGGCGAACACCCGGTCGACCAGCGGCGCGATGTTGTCGGAGACACACGCCTTCTTGAAGAATCCGATCAGGAACAGGGTCATCGAGGCACGCAGGGGCACATCGGCGAAGAAGCGGCGGCGATGGAGCTGCGGCAGGAAGTCGGCGGCACGCACGATGGGGCCGGCCACCAGTTGTGGAAAAAAACCGATGTAAAGCGCGACGTTGTGGAAGCTGGTCTCGGCCTTCAACGCGCCGCGGTGGACGTCGAGGTAGTAGCTCATCGCCTGGAAGGTGTAGAAGCTGATCCCCACCGGCAGCACGACGTTCAAGGTCACCGGACTCACGGAAAGGCCAAATGCCGCCGCAAGATCGACCAGCGCGTCGGCGAAGAAGCCGAAATACTTGAAGAAGAAAAGCACCGAGAGGTTGGCGGTGATGGCGGTCGTCAGCAACCAGGGCCTGAACCGCTCGCCGCCGCTGCGCCGATCGGTCAGCAGCGCGGTAGCATAACAGACCGCGGTGCAGTAGAGGATCAAGCCCAGGAAACGCCAGTCCCAGGCACCATAGAATACGTAACTCGCGCCAAGAAGAAGCCATTTCCTGGTGCCATTTGCCGTCAGCGTCCAGTAAAGCCCGGCGACGATGGCGAAGAAGACCAGGAACTGCGGCTCGATGAACAGCATGTCAGTGCCGCCTGCCCTTGATTGCCCGGCAGAGATCCGCGGCGAGCTGGCGGGTGATCAGCGCGGCGCCACGATCGTCGGGATGGTAGTTGTCGAACCACAGCGCCTCGTCGAAGAACTGCGGGAAGCGGGCCATGCTGTTGTAGTCGAGGACAGGTACGTCGATGAACGAGGTGCGGATCTCGTGCGCGATCAGCTCGGTGCTCGCCGGCGGCCGCTCCTGCGGAAGGATGAGCAGCGCGGCGCCGACGCCGGCGTCGAGGATCCGCTCCAGCCGCTGGGCGAGGTAGTCGGCACGCGCCTGCGTCTTTGGGTGCGCGGGCGCATCGGCACGGTGTGCCGCGCGCACCGGCCATTCGCTTACGCGGTTCGCGAAGCGGTGATGTCGCTCGGCAAACCAAGGGTCGCGTTCGGCATCGATGGCCACATATCCACCGTCTGCCAAGACGTCGGCATTGTAGCGGCTAGGCTCTGTCGCGGTGGGCTGCGGCAGCAGCGCTTGGCTCAGCTTGCCCACGCCGGAGTACTCGTAAACATAGCCAAAAGCCAGCTTGCCGATCCGGGTGAGCTTCTCCCGTGTGTCGTCGGGGAAGCTCAGCAGATCCTGAAGCGAGCCGGCGAGGTGCCGCCACTGGTAGAGGTGCCGCTGGCGATCACTTAAGTAGTTGAATTCAGGCCCGAACCCGATGGTCGCCAGCACGTCTTCGGTGACGATCCACTTGAGGCGATGGTCCATCGCGAGAATGCGATCGAGAAGGTCGTCCCGTTCGCTCCCGAACATCCCGGGCACGCCGAAGTTGAAGCTGGTTTCATGACAGCCATGACGGCGCATCTCCTCATCGAGCACGCGGGTCTTGATCATGCGGTAGAAGCGGCTGGAGCCAAGGAAAACCACCGAGTAGCGATCGGGTTGCTCGGCGAAATGCCGCAGCTTCTCGCTCAACACATCGACCGTCGGTGGACCGTTAAGCCCGCGCACGGTGAGCGAGATGACAAGCGCCGTGGCGATGAAGCCGATCAGGCCAAGGCCGACGTTGAGCCAGCCGATCCGCCGCAAGATGAATCCCAGCCGACATCGAAGTGTCATCCGGTCACGCCGGTGCCACCGCACCGGTGCTCGCCGCGGCCGGGAGTTGGCA
>CAYNYW010000002.1:181552-185505 GCA_964401555.1 uncultured Defluviicoccus sp. | reverse complement strand
CCTGAAATCCGCCTTTTCCAGAAACTCTTGCCTCCTGAAGTCAGTTTTCGCATATTCGTCCCATGTCCCGTCCGCTACTGAAGGGCGATTGTGTTCAAGCATGCTCCTTACATTGTCATTCCACGCTCCCTTCCCCTTGGCGAACAGCGCCAGCGTTTCGTCCTTGTTCATAGCCGCGTTGCCCGCCTTCACCCCTACTTCAATGGCCAGTGCAGCGGGATGACGATGCTGGCGACGATCCACAGTAGGATGTTCATCGGCAGGCCGACCTTGGTGAAGTCGGTGAACTTGTAGCCGCCGGCGCCGTAGACGAAGGTGTTGGTCTGGTAGCCGATGGGGGTAGAGAAGCTGGCCGACGCCGCGAACATCACCGCCGCGGCGAACGGTCGGGGATTGACGCCCAACTGGTCGGCGAGCCCGATGGCGATCGGCGTGATCAGGATGGCGGCCGCGTTGTTGGAGATCACCTCGGTCAACAGCATGGTGAGCAGGTAGACCACCGAGAGCACCGCCTGCGGCCCGTAATCGCCGACGAGCTCGAAGAACCAGCCGACCAGCAGCTTGGCGGCACCGGTGGTCTCCAGGGCGCCGCCGAGCGCCAGCATGGCGAAGATCAGCATCAATATCGGCCAGTGCACGGCGCGGTAGGCTTCCTCGCCGTCGAGGCAGCCGAGCGCGACCACGGAGGTCGCCGCGATCAGGGCGGTGGCCGCGATCGGCAGCGAGGCGATGGTGGAGAGCGCGATCACCGAGAATACCGCGACGACGGCGATCCACGCCTTGTCGCGACGGAACGGTCGCTCGCTGACCTCGGTGAGGTTGACCAGCTCCTGGCGGTCGAACAGGCGCTTCAAGCCCATGGGCGGGCCTTCGAGCAGGAGCGTGTCGCCGAACTGCAGGCGGACCTGGTCGAAGTTGCCGGTCAGGTTCTCGTTCTGGCGGTGGATGGCGAGGATGTAGGTGTCGTACAGCCGGCGCAGGTTGAGATCGGCGACCCGCTGGCCGACGAAGGTGGAGTTAGGGCCGACGATGCCCTCCATCATCCGCACGTCGCGGGTCGCGATCGGCTCCAGGGCATGCCCGCTCGCGGGATCGACGGTGACGTCGCCGCCGTTGCGCAGGCCCATGAAATCGGCGACCGAGGTGCGGATGACGAGGCGGTCGCCGGCGACGAGCATCGGCTCGCCGTGCTCGGGATCGAAGGAGCCGTCCTCGCGCACGACATCGATGACGTTGTAGCCGCGCTTCCTGGTCAGCCCCGCCTCGCTCAGCGTGCGGCCGATCAGGGGCGAGTCCTTCGGCACCAGGATCTCGGTCAGGAATTTGCGCTGCGAGAGGTCGACCAGGGCGTCGGAGAGCGTCTGCCGGTCGGGCAGGAAATGCCGGCCGATGAAGTAGAGATAGGTGATCCCGACGAGCGCCATCGCCATGCCGGGCAGCGTGATCTCGAAGGCGGAAAACGGCACGAGGCCGTGGCTTTGAGCGACGCCGTCGACAATCAGGTTGGTCGACGTGCCGATCAGCGAGCAGGTGCCGCCCAGGATGGTGGCGTAGGACAGCGGAATGAGGAACTTCGAGGCCGGCATCCTGACGGCGTGCGCGAGCGCGATCACCACCGGCGTCATGATCACCACGACCGGCGTGTTGTTGACGAAGGCCGACAGCACCATCACGCCCAGCATGATGGCGAGCATGGCGTGCGAGGGAGAACGCCAACGCACGCGCGCGATCTGCTGGCCAAGCGCGTCGATGACGCCGGTGCGCTCAAGCGCCGCCGACAGCACGAACATGCAGGCGACCGTGATCGGCGCGGAGTTGCTGAAGACCGCCAGCGCGTCCTTGGTCTTGAGGATGCCGAGGACGAGCAGGAGCGCGACCGCGCACATCGCGAGGATGTCGGGCGCGATCATCTCCCGGACCATGCCGAAGAAGACGATGGCGACGAGCACCAGCACGATGACGATCTGCGCGAGTTCCCAGCTAATCGGAGGCATTGCCTTTCGATCCGGCGATGAGGTCCTTGGCGCGGTCCGGAGGTGTCGCGTCCCGCTTTGCGTCGCCGCGCCGGCGACGAGGGACAGCGTCAGGCGCGGATCTTCCCTAAAGGTGGCGGCCGCCGGTTCTGATGCCTGCAGCCCGGCGATAGCCTAGCCGACGGCGCCTGTCGGCGTAAATGCGAAAAGCCGGCCGATGTATACGATCTGTGGTTGCACAGGTGGCGCTGGCGCGGTCCCCCTCGGCGGCACCCTTCCTTTGCCGGGCAATGTCCTCCATACTTGCCGGTCGCCGCGCCCAGGATCCCAGCCCCACCATTGGCTCCAGAGGAAAGGTTCGTCCATGCAGATTGCGTTTGGTCCCCTCGGCATTCCCGAAACCGGCGTGCTAGTCGTGGGCATCCTCGACGATCAGGTGCCGACCGCCACGGCGCGCCTCGTGGACCAGGGCCTGAGCGGCGGCATCGGCCGGGCGATGGCGGCGTCGCGTTTCAAGGGCAAGAAGGACCAATCGCTGACGCTGATGGCGCCGGGGGGCAGCCGGTTAGATCGTGTCGTGCTCGCCGGGTTCGGCGCAGCCAAGGAACTCGACGCGCTGCGCGCCCAGGCGATCGGCGGCCAGATCTACGCCACGCTGGTGCAAGGCGGCTGCAAGGAGGCGGTCGTCTCCATTGATGCCATCGAGGACAGCCCGCTGCCGGCGGCAGAATTGGCCTGCCAGATGGCGGTTGGCGCGCGGCTGCGCTCCTATCGTTTCGCCAAGTACTTCACCAAGGAAAAGGAAGAGGACAAGCCGGGCCTCGACCGGCTGGTGTTCGCGCTGGCCGAGCCCGACCGCGCGCAAGTGCTGTTCGCGCCCGAGCAGTTGTTGGCAGACGCCGTCTTCTACACCCGTGATCTGGTTTCCGAGCCGTCCAACGTCATCTATCCCGAGACGCTGGCGGACGCCGCCCGCGCGCTGTCCGCTTTCGGTGTCGAAGTCGAAGTGCTGGCCGAGAAGGAGATGCGCGCGCTCGGCATGCTTGCCCTGTTGGGCGTCGGTCAGGGCAGCGATCATCCGCCACGGCTGGCGGTGATGCAGTGGTGGGGACGGGGGCGGCCGGACGGGTCGCCGGAGCACGCCGCGACGCTCGCACCCCTGTGCTTCGTCGGCAAAGGCGTCACCTTCGATACCGGCGGCATCTCGATCAAGCCTGCGGCCGGGATGGAGGAGATGAAGTGGGACATGGCCGGTGCCGCCACCGTCATCGGCGTGATGCGCGCACTGGCCAGCCGCGGCGCGAAGATCAACGCCGTGGGCATCGCCGGTCTCGTCGAGAACATGCCGTCGGGCAAGGCACAGCGCCCCGGCGATGTGGTGCGCTCGATGTCGGGACAAACCATCGAGGTGATCAACACCGACGCCGAGGGCCGCCTGGTGCTGGCCGACGCCCTGTGGTACGCCAAGGAGCGGTTCAAGCCGCGGTTGATGGTCGATCTCGCCACGCTCACCGGCGCCATCATCATCGCGCTCGGCAACGAGAAGGCGGGTCTGTTTGCCAACGACGACGAACTCGCCGAACGGCTCACCGCCGCCGGAGCCGCGGTCGGCGAGCCATTGTGGCGGCTGCCGCTGGGCGACGAATACGACAAGCTGATCAAGTCCGACATCGCCGACATGAAGAACGTAGGCGACCGCTCAGCCGGCAGCATCTCGGCCGCTCAGTTTCTGCAGCGCTTCGTCGACAAGACGCCCTGGGCGCACCTCGACATCGCGGGCGTCGCCTGGACCAAGAAGGACCGCGACGTCGCGCCGAAGGGGGCGAGCGCGTTCGGCGTGCGCCTGCTCGACCGCTTCGCCGCCCTGTACTACGAGGAACCCTGAGCGAGGGCGGCGCCCGGCGGATCGGCGCGGCGCGCGCCTTGCCCCCGCCCGTCTGGCCCCCGCCCGTCTGGCCCCCGCCCGTCTGGCCCCCGCCC
>CAYNYW010000002.1:41314-181452 GCA_964401555.1 uncultured Defluviicoccus sp. | reverse complement strand
GCCCCCGCCCGTCTGGCCCCCGCCCGTCTGGCCCCCGCCCGTCTGGCCCCCGCCCCCTTTCCCCGGCACATGACCGACGTCGCCTTCTACCACCTGCAGCGCTCAGCCTTGGAAACGGTGCTGCCGAAGCTGCTGGAGCGCACGCTGGCTTCGGCCAAGCGCGCGGTGGTGATGGCGGGCTCCGCCGAACGCGTCGAGGCGCTCGCCCAACTGCTGTGGACCTATCAGCCGGACTCCTGGCTGCCGCACGGCACCCAGCACGATGGCAATGCCGGCGAGCAACCGATCTGGCTCACCACCGTAGATGAAAACCCCAACGGCGCGACCTTCTTATTCCTGGTCGACGGCGCCGGCTGTGAGCACCTCGCCGCCTTTGAGCGCTGCTTCGATCTGTTCGACGGCAATGACGACACCGCGGTCGCGGCGGCGCGGGACCGCTGGCAGGCCTGCAAGGCCGCGGGTCATGCCGTCACCTACTGGCAACAGAACGCGCAGGGCACCTGGGAGCGCAAGGCGTGAGCGCAAGGCGTGAGCGTGCCGCGCGAACCGCGATGCCGGCCGCCGGAAAGTAGCAAGGCGCAACCGGCGCTACTCGATGCGCATCAGCGCCCGGGCGCGCAGGGTCTGGTCGCCGAGAATGCCGAGGAAATCGACCATCGCCGCCTCGACCAGCGGGGTGGTGATGACGATGGTGACATCATCGCCCGACGTGCTGGCGCCTGCGGGCAGGGTTGCCGCGACCGCGAAGTTGACGATCCACGGCACCAGTCCCTTCAAGGCATCGGACGCAAAGGATTCGGCGCCGTTCTTGGTGGTGATCTCGCCGATGGCCACCCGCCGCGCCGTGTCGCGCGCCGTCGCCGTCATGTTGTGCCAGACATAGAAGATCGCGCCGAACTGCACGATGCCCAGCATCAGCGAAATCAGCAGCGGCGCAATGATCGCGAACTCGACGGCCGCCGCGCCACGCTCCCCGTGCACCAGGCGTCGGCGGGCGGGCGATCGGGCGCCGCTCCAATCCTTGCGCTGCCGTGGGAGCGAGGTCGCCATCACAGCGCCGCCAGCGCCCCGTGCCACTGGAGGATGGCGAGCGCGGTGAACAAGATGAGCGCGATCGCACCGACGCCCAGGAGGGTGCCGACCGCGAGCATGAACAAGATGTTGCCGGTCGTCTTCAGCGGATGCTTCCGGCGCTCGAACGCCAGACGCTGCTGGCTTCGCTTTTCCCGGCCGGCAACCAGGGTAACGTAGTATCGATTGCCGAACACCGGCACGCTCAGCCGGAGGTTGACATCGTGCCTGGCGCTCCACGGCTTGCCGCCCGGCATCTCGCGATGCACGGGTGCGGGCTCTTCGGGCACCTGCGCGTCCGTATCGAACGGCACCTTGGTGAGGAGCGAATCCGACGTGTTTAGTTCATTGTCCATGATGGCCATTCGCAACCGGCGGCGGTTCGCGTGAAGACCCGACCTGCGCAGAGCAGCATAGGCGGCGCCCGTTAATACAACGCTAACAACGCCGTTGTGAGGACCGACGCGACGTTCGACCTCACATCCCGACCGTCGCGGCTGTACTGTGGCGGTTATCACTTGCCGCGGGCGTATCATCGCGCACACTGAAACGCGACGTCGTGCATCTGCGGTTCCCCAGCACCATGGCCGACGCCGCGGTCGGTCGTGTGGTCGTAGCACCAGCGCAGCCGACGAGACCTAGAGAGCGGATCCGACATTGACCAGGCAATTGAGGGTACTGATCGTCAACGAGATCTGCGACGCCGCGGGCGTCATCACCGGGCAGAACACCTGCTCGGAGCGGATCTTCGAAGAAGCGATCGGCCTCGTCGCCGGCGCTTTCCGCATTTTTCCGATCTACCTCTCCATTGGCCGCGACCACCGCATCGAACAGTGCGCAACGCATGCGCGGATCACGACGCCGGCCCGGTGCGAGATCAAGAAGCTGAAGATCCTTCCGGCACACCTGTTTCCGTTCGAGACCAGCCTGTGCGTCCTCGATTTCAGGCTGATGCGAACGCTCCGCGCGCTGAACGTCGATGTCATCAATACCGGCACCCAGTACGGTCGCACCGACATCTCCGCCAAGATCGTGGCGTCCCGTCTCGGGCTTGGCCATACGCATTCCATCCACACCACCTTCGATCGTTACTTCGATACCTACGCCAGGCTGGCCGGCCGCAACATCGCCGAGAACTGGCTGCACCTGCCTGCCGTTTCCCGCCGCGCCGCAAAGCTGCCGGGCGTTGGGGCAGCGCTGGCACGTTGGGCCGTCTGCGCCGAGGAATGGCTTCCCGGCACCTGCGCGCTCGCAACCGGCCGCGTCCTGTCGTGGCTCTCGCGCAAGGTGATCGGCAGCGCCGATACGATCTTGTACTCCGACCCGGCCGACCTGCCGCTGCTGGCGGCCTGGAGTGTGCCGCCAGAGCGTGCCCGTTTCTACATGCGCGGCCTCGACGCCAGGCTGTTCTCGCCGCCGGCGGGCAGGCCGCACGCGGCCTCGACCTACGAGGACGCCATCGGTACCGCCCGGCAGCCGGCGCGGCTGATCTTCGTCGGACGACTGGCGGACGAGAAGAACGTCCTGCGTCTGATCGACATCATCGAAGCGCTGGCCGCACGCGGCGTCCACGCCACCATCACGCTGGTCGGCACCGGGCCGCGCGCGCAGGCGATCAAGGACGCCTTGTCAGACCGTGCGATCTTGCCGGGGCAACTGGGGCACGCCGAGATGGTGGGTATTCTCGGGCAATCGGACATCTACGTGCATCCCGCCACCCATGAGAGCTACGGGATGGTCCTCGCCGAAGCCAAGGCATGCGGGCTGCCCGTGGTCGGCTACGCCGATTGCGGATCGAGCCGCATCCACATCGCAGACCAGATCAATGGCCTCGTGGTGCATGAGGATACGCCCGCGGCCTGGGCCGAGGTCCTGTCCCGGCTGATCACGGATGCGCCGCGGCGTCGGCGCCTGGCGCGTGCCGCCCGCGAAGATGTCGACGCCCGCTACCTGAGCTGGCCGCAGGTGGTCGCGCAGCAGATCGCGCCGGCCTGGGTCGAAGCCCACACCGCACGGACGGCTCGGCGCGAAGGCGGCGCAGCGGCGCCGCCGGCAGGCTGAGATATTCGTCGAGATGCTGCCGGAGAACCGGGCGCGTCATGCCTCGCCCCGCTCAGCGTCCGCCGCCACCCCGATCCTCGAGCAGCGAGACGCTCTTGACCTGGGCGAACACCGGAAGGCCCGGGCGCAACGCCATTACGTCCCAGGATTTGCGCGTGATGCCCGCGAGCAGCCGGGCGCCTTCCCCGGTGTGGCCCAAGCGGACGACGACGCGCATCTGGGCACGGCCGGCCGCGGTTGCGTCTTCGATGCACGCCGGCAGCACGTTGAGGATGGTCGACGATGCCGCGCGCTCGGCCGCCAGGCTGACATCGGAGGAGAGAATGCGCAGGCGGCGCCGAGTGCCGGTTGCGGCCGGCGGCCCCGGCACCAGCAGCTCTCCGCCTTCGATGCGGACACGCGCCAGCGCGTAGGTGTCGTCGTAGCCGACGATGGTGCCGTCGAACACCGCGGCGGCACCGGGGGCTTGCGCCAGCGGCAGATCGATGCGGGTGGCAATTTCGGTCAGCGGACCCGCGGCGAGCACGCTGCCGGCGGCCATCAGGACGATGCGGTCGGCGAGCCGCTCCACCTCCGCCAGGTCGTGGGTGACATAGGCGACGGGGATGGCGAGCGTCTCGTGCAGCGTTTCGAGATAGGGGATGATTTCGTCCTTGCTGAACCGATCGAGGGCGGAGAGCGGCTCGTCCATCAGCAACAGCCGTGGCGCGGACAGGAGCGCGCGGCCGATGGCGACCCGCTGGCGCTCGCCACCGGACAGCATCGCGGGGGAGCGCGCCAACAGCGGCGCGAGACCGAGGAGCGCAATGACGTCCTCGACCTTGACGTCGTTTCCGGCGAGTGCCGGCCCGGCGCCCGCCCGGCCGCGCCGCGCCCGCCGGTGCCCGAACAGCAGGTTGTCGCGCACCGAGAGATGCGCAAACAGGCCGGCGTCCTGGAAGACGTAGCCGACGCGACGCCGATGCGCGGGCACGAAGGTGCCCTCGTCCTGCCAGGTCTCACCGTTGACGCGGAGCCGGCCGTGCGCCGGCCGCGCCAGTCCCGCCAGGCAGCGCAGCACCGTCGTCTTGCCGCACGCCGATGGACCATAGAGCGCGGTGACGCCGCGCTCCGGCGCGCGGAACGCCGCATCGAGACGGAATGCCCCGAAGCTGCCCGAGAACCGCGCGTCGATCCCGGTCATCGGCTGTCCCTGCCGCGATCATGGCTCACGATGTCGGGTCCGCCGCTCGATGATGGTCATCGCGAGGATGACCAGGAACGAGAACAGCAGCATGCCGCCGGCGAGAAGGTGTGCCTCGCGCCAGTGCAGCGCCTCGACGTAATCGTAGATCGCGACCGACAGCACCTTTGTCTCGGCCGGGATGTTGCCGCCGATCATCAGCACCACGCCGAATTCACCCACGGTGTGGGCGAAGCCCAGGACGCAGCCGGCGAGCACGCCGCCACGGGCGAGCGGGAGCGCCACGGAGACGAAGCGATCCAGCGGGCCGGCGCGCAGCGTGGCGGCAACCTCCAGCGGCCGCTCGCCGATCGCCTCGAACGCGCTGCGGATCGGCTGCACCACGAAGGGCAGCGAGTAGATCACCGAGCCGACGACGAGCCCCTCGAAGGTGAACGCCAGGCTGCGGTCGATCAGCGCATTGGTCAGCCGGCCGAGCGGTCCCGCGGGCGCCATCGCCAGCAGGAGGTAGAAGCCGAGCACGGTGGGCGGCAGCACCATTGGCAGCGAGAGCAGGCTCGCGACGACTTCCTTCCACCACACCCGCCGGCGGGCAAGCCACCACGCGAGCGGCGTGCCGATCACAAGCAGGATCAAGGTGGTCAGCGTCGCGAGCTTGAGCGTGAGCCAGACGGCGTCGGCCATGTCAGCCGCGGACCTAGTCCGTCCCGTAGCCCCAGCGGCGGATGATCGTCACCGCCTCGGCCTTCTTGAGGTAGGCGAGGAACGCGCGCGCCGCCGCGCTATCGGCACCGCGCTGCAGGAGAACCGCGTCCTGGCGCAAGGGCGGGTAGAGCGACTGCGGGACCACCCACGACGATCCCTTGGGCTGCACGATGACCTGCGAGAGTGCGACAAAGCCCAACTCGGCGTTGCCGGTCGCCGCGAACTGGTAGGCCTGCGTGATGCTGTCGCCCTGCACCAGCCGCCCCTGCACCGCGTCATAGACGCCGAGCGCCTGCATCGCGGCGACGGCCGCCGCGCCGTAAGGGGCGACCGCGGGATTGGCAATGGCGATCTTGCCGGACGTGCGGGTCAGCACCGCGCCCTGATCATCGACCACGCCTGGCTCGGCGCTCCACAGCACCAGACGACCCACCGCGTAGGTGCTACGCGTGCCGGCCACCGCGAGCCCTTCGGCTTCGAGGCGCTTGGGATGCACATCGTCGGCGGCAAGCAGCACCTCGAACGGCGCGCCGTTGACGATCTGCGTGTACAGCTTCCCGGTCGAGCCCGCGCTGATCTGCACCGTGTGCCCGCTCTCGGCCGTGAATTGCGCCGCGATCTCCCCGACCGCAGCGGAAAAATTGGCGGCGACCGCAACGCTGGTTTCGCCGGCGCCGGCACCCCCCGGCGTGAAGACCACGAGCGCAAGCGCCCACGCGAATAGACCGCGTACAAGCGACGGCATGACCGGCTACTCCACGGCGAGAATGATGTGCGATGCCTTGATCACCGCGCAGGCGCGCGAGCCCAGCTCGAAAGCCAGCGTGTCCGCGCTCTGCCGGGTGATGATGGCGGCGATCGTCTTGCCATCGCCGATATCGAGCACGATTTCGCAGTTGATCGGACCGTTCTCGCGGCGGACCACCGTGCCGGTGATGACGTTGCGGGCGGATATCCGCCCCACCTCGCCCTCGGGCGCCAGCAGGACGAAGCTCGACTTGATCAGGGCGAAGGCTTCGCTACCGGACGCGAGACCGAGGTTGGCCACGCTTTCCCTGGTGATGATGGCCGCAAGCCGGACGTTGCTCGTCACGTCGAGCAGCACTTCGGCGTTGACCGTGCCCTGCTTGATTTCGGCGACACGCCCGCGCAACAGGTTCCGGGCACTGGTTTTCATCGCAAGCCTCCATGAAAGATTGAATAGGGGCGCTTCACCGCCGTCGGGCACCTCCAACGTGCTCGCCAGTCGCCGCAAAGCAATTTGCAGGCCGCGAAAGGCGGCGAGGAGCCTGCGGCCTTCCGCGGTCAGCGTCGCGCCGCCGCCCTCGCGGCCGCCGGCATGGCCAGCGACCACGGGCGCCGCCGCCAGATTGTTCATCGCCGCCACCGCATCCCACGCCGCCTTGTAGGAGAGACCGCAGGCCCGCGCCGCGGCCGCGATCGAGCCATGCGCATCGATGGCCTCCAAGAGGCGCGCCCGATCCTCGCCGAGGCGGCTGCCGTCGGCACCGCGCAGGGTGAGAATGGCATCGAGGGTGGCAGCCGGCATGGTATTGTCCGAGCGAGCATAGGCGTTATGTAGTACACTTATATAACGCTCTCGCAGCACAAGCAATGCCGCTCGGGTCCCTCGATCAAAAGCAAGGACTGTGCCGCCTATTCAGACCCGGTAACGGATGCAGAACGAGATGTGGTTGTGCGGCGATGACGAGAAGGCGTCGGCGCCTGGCGGCGGCGGGATGGCAAAAAACGGGCGTCCGGCGAGCGACTGGCTCTCGTCCGAAAAGCGCGCCAGCACCATGGCTTCGCTGCCATCGGGACGCGGCAGGCCGCTGGCGGCGGCCACCGGATAACGGCTGGGCGGCGTCGATGCCCGCTTTCTGTGCAGGCCAAGACTGGGGGCGACGGGCAGCGCGATCTTGATGCCGCCCGGCCGGCCGGTGCCGGCGAACGCCAAACGCAGGTGCCACTCGACCACGCCGTTTAGCTTCCAGTATTCGCTGTGAACATCCACGATGTCGCCGACGTTCTCGGTGTCGGCAACGGCGATCGCGTAGGTTTGAATCTTGCCGTCCTTGTCGAAGACGCCGGAAATCATCCGGTTGTCCAAGGAAATGCAGCCAACGGGAAATCCCTGCGCGATCTCGTTGTGCTGCAGCACCAGACCGGCATAGATCATCGGCAGATTGGACGGATCATAGCCGCCGAGATTGACCATGGGCAGCGCGGCAAAATTGACCTTGCCGCCGCCGATATTATAGGCGCAGCCGTAGAATTCGGTGTAGCGGTTCGCGTTATCGACGTCACGCGCACAGGCCTCGAACTTGCAGCTCACAAAGGTATTGGAGTTGTTCTCAAAACTGCCGTTGCCGGTGGCGATCCTGACCGCCGTCGCCGGCAACGACGGCGCCGTGCCGGCGTCGACGCCCTCGAAATGACAGGCCAGGAAGGTGTTGGTGTCGCCCGCCGCGATGTGCACACCGGTGTTGCAGTGGTTCGTGCACACGATGTTGCTGAACAGATTTCGGTTGTTGCCGTTGTCATTGGAAGCGCCCGCCTTCAGCCAGATGCCGCGCGTACAGCCGTAGACGTGAATGTCGGTGTAGCAGTTATAGAAGGCGCCGCTGGCGTCGTTGTTCACGCTCGGCCCCGGCTGCTGCACGATCGCCTCCGCGCAGCCGGAGATCAGCATCTGCTCGAAGCTGTTGTATTGCTGGGATACCACCGTCGTCGTCTGCTCCATGTCCTCCGGCACCACCGCGAGGCCCCAGACGCCGGGCCTGCCGGCGCCATCGAGCGCGATCGCGGAGAGGAGGTTGCCGTCGCCGGCACAGCGCACGATCGCCATTCGATCGGCACCGGCGAGGAGCCGGGTGGCGCGACCGGCGCCGATGATGCGCACGCCGCTGCCGGGATTGAGAATGGGGGGATGATGGCGGACGATCAGTCCGCTGCCTAGGCGATCGGGGCCGCGCCGGCCGACCAGCCGATAGGTGCCGGCGGGCAGGAACAACACCTTCAGCGCACCGGTCTGGCAGTAATCGATGGCGGCCTGGAGCGCGGGCGCGTCGTCGGCCACACCGTCGCCGCGGGCACCGAACCAGCGGGCGTTGACCACGGTGCCGTCAATGATGCGCCGCCAGCACCCTTTCTCGGCGCCACCGCTCCGGGTCGGCGGCCGAAACGTCAGGCCGCCGTCGTCGGCGTCGCCAGCCTCCGCATCCCAGGCGAACAGACCGCCGCCGCCGTCACCGGCCGCGCCATGACCGCGCACCAGCACGATCGCATCCGGTCGCGGCGTAAGCCGGCGCAAGTCGTGCACGGTGGCAAGGCTCGCGATCGTCCCGCCGGCCTCGACCAGCGCCGCGTCTGCCCCGCGCACCGCGCCGAGCGTGCCGACGCTGGTGGCGGCGAGCAGAAAGTCACGGCGGTGCATGCCCGCGGTACCGGGCCGTCCTGGTTGCATGCCTCAACCTCTTACCACCACCGCATGGTTGAGGGAAGGGCAGAGACGACAAATGTAGCCCGTATGGGTTAATCTTTGGGAGAGGTGGCAACAGCGCCGGGCATCCGGTGGCGCCGGCGCGCAACGCCGACCCGGCATTCCTCGCTGGAGAGCGTCTCGGACCGGAGGCGCGCGGGGAAAAGCCCTTGACCGCCGAAACCGTGCCGTTCATCTACTGCGGTCGCATTTCAGTGATTTTCGGAGAGTCAATGACGAAAGAAGAAGTGCTGGAGTTCACCGGCGTTGTCACCGAGTTATTGCCCAATGCCATGTTCCGCGTGAAACTCGATAACGACCACGAGATCCTGGCGCATACCGCCGGCAAGATGCGCAAGAATCGCATTCGCGTGCTCGCTGGCGACAAGGTTAACGTCGAAATGACGCCTTACGACCTGACCAAGGGTCGGATCACATTCCGTTACAAATGATGCCCTGTGGTGGCGGCTGCGTCTGAGCCCGCCCTGCGCGTCGACCCGGCCCCGGGCTGCGGTCGTCACCCGCTCATACTGGCGTCGGCCTCACCGCGCCGGCTGGCGCTCTTGCGCCAGATCGGCTTTCTGCCCGACGCCGTCGTGCCCGCCACCGTCGAGGAAGTCGCCGCCAAGGCGGAGACACCACAGGCAGTTGCGGTGCGGCTGGCGCGAGCCAAGGCCGAATGCGTCGCGGCTGCCCATCCGGATGCCGTCATTCTCGGCGCCGACACCGTCGTCGCCCGCGGCCGGCGCATCCTGCCCAAGCCGGCGGGTGAGACCGAGGCGCGCGCGTGCCTGCGACTGCTGTCCGGTGCCCGCCATCGGGTCCACGGCGGCATCGCCGTTATCGCACCGGGCGGCCGGATCTGCTACCGGCTGGTGACGACGGTGGTCGCCTTCAAGCGGTTGAGCGCCGATGAGATCGACGCCTATGTCGCCTCCGGCGAATGGCGGGACAAGGCGGGTGGCTATGCCATCCAGGGCCGCGCCGCAGCGTTCGTGCGCCTGCTGATCGGCTCCTATTCCAACGTCGTCGGCCTCGCGCTCTACGAGACCGCGGGTCTCCTCAGCGGCCTCGGTCTCAAGCCCGATCCGACGAACACGGCCGATGACCGTCCCTGACGAGATCGTCATCTCGACGCTGCCCGGCGATCGCCGCGCGGCGTGGCTGGCCGCCGGCCGGCTGATCCGCTTCTTCCACCAGGGACCGTCGACGCCCGTCGCACACGGCGATCTCTTCCTCGGCCGGGTGAGCAAGCGCGCGCGCGCCCTCGGGATCACCTTCGTCGATCTCGCTGCGGGAACGCGCGCGGGCGTGCTGATGGACGGCGGTCCCCCGGGCGCGACCGATCCAAAACGAAAGCGTCCCTCGGAAGGGGACGCGGTGCTGGTCCAGATCAGCCGCGCGCCCACCGCCGACAAGGGTGCCAAGCTCACCCGGCGGATCTCGCTGTGCGGGCGGCTGCTGGTCCTCGAACCAGACGGCGGCGGCGTCACACCGGCGCGCGGCCTCGCCCGGACGGGCGGATGCGTGTCGCTGGCCGAGAAGGCAGCGGCACATCTGCCCAAGGCGCACGGCTGGATGCTGCGTCCCGCGGCTGGCCATGCCACCGCCGAGGACCTCGCCGCCGAGGCCGCGCAGCTTGTCACCCGCTGGCAGACGATCACGGGCGCCGCCGCCACGGCACGGCCGCCCGCGCGCCTGCTCGCCGCCGTGGACGCGGTCCTCGCAGCCGTGCGCGACGGCCTCAACCCGGCCCTCACCCGCATCATCGCCGATGATGCCACTGTGCTTGCGGAGATCCGGCGATCGCTGCCGGCGGCCGCGCCGCTTCTGCGCCTCCACCGTGGCGTACCGCCGCTGTTCGATGCCACGGCCGTTAACGAGCAACTCGAAGCCGCGTTGTCGCCCACCATCGCGCTTGCCGGCGGCGGCCGGGTGACGATTGCCGAGACCGAGGCGCTGGTCGCCATCGACGTCGATGCCGGCGCCACTCAGGGGTCCGATGCCCGGAGAACCGCCGCCGCCGCCAACCGCACGGCCGCCGCTGCGATCGCGGAAGCCATCCTTTTGCGCGAACTCGCCGGCGTCATCGTCATCGACTTCGTGCCGATGCGAAGCCGCAACGAGCGCGCCGACGTTCTCGAAATTCTGCGCGCGGGCCTCGCCCACGATGATCGGCAGACAGAAATCGCCGGCTTCACGTCCCTGGGCCTTGTCGAGATCCGCCGCGCCAGGGAGGGACCTTCGCTACGCGAACGACTGAGCGCGCAATGCCCCGCCTGCCGCGGCACCGGCCGCTCCCGTGCACCGCTCCTTGCCGGTGGTGACGCCCTGCGCGCGCTGCTGGCCGAGGCGGATGCGACACCACATCGACCATGCACGCTGGTCGCCGCCCACGACGTTCTGGCCGCGCTACAGGGTCCGCTCGCGCCCGCGATGGAGGCGTGTGCCGTTCGCCTCGGCCGACCGGTGGCGATCGCGCTCGATTCGGCGCTGGCGACGGGCTGCTACCGCCTGGAGCCCGCCGCCGGGAACCGCTAGAGTCCTGATGCCAGGGCCTGATTTTGCAAGTCTGGCGAGAATCGCCACATTTGGGCAGAAGCATGGTGGTTCGCACGCACGGGTGGCCGGCAGTGGGCGAACCGCTGACGCGAAGGATGGCTGCCGACCACACGCGGAGGCCAGGATGCGCGACGAAGATGACATCAGCTTGCGGCGCGGGCGGCGCTGTCCGATCTGTGCCAAACCGGCGGCGGAACGCTGGCAACCGTTCTGCTCGCGGCGCTGTGCCGACGTCGATCTCGGCCGCTGGCTCGGCGAAGCCTATCGCATTCCGACCGACGACGCGTCCTCCGCCGGCGCGGTCGGCGACGAGCGTATCGACGGCGACCGTCTTTGATGCCCAGCGTCTTACGATGCGGTTGATGCGGGCCGGCTAGCCTGCCTTCGGCCCCGCGAGGCAACCGACCAACCCGCGGGCGAGCCCTTCGAGCAATTCGCTGTAGGCATCCGGTCCGGGGGGGAGACTGGCGCCGAGCGGATCGAGAACGCCGGTCCGGGCTTTCGTGCCCTCCGTCACCGTCGCCACCAAGGCCGGCGTGAACTGCGGCTCGGTGAACACGCAGACGGCGCCGACATCGGTGATCTTGGCCTTGATCGCGGCGAGCCGTTGCACGCCCGGCTGACGATCGGGCGAGAGTGTCACCGACCCCAGCGCGCGGACACCGAACCGCGCCTCGAAGTACTGATAGGCGTCGTGAAACACCAGGAACGGCCGACCACGCACGGGGGCGAGTTCGGCGCCGATCTTCGCCTCCAGCGCGCCCAAGCGTTCCCGCAACGTCACGGCGTTGGCCCGGTAGCGCGCGGCATGGTCGGGATCGACCTCGGCCAGCGTGGCGGCGATGGTCTCAGCCATCGCCGCGGCACTGCGCGGATCGAGCCAGATATGCATATCGGGGCCGCCGGCATGATCGTCATCGGCGTCGTGGTCATCCCCATGTCCGCCATCATGATCGTGCCCATGCTCATGGTCATCGCCGTGCGCCTCGAAGCCGCCACCCGTCCGGTAAGGCAACAGCAGCACGCCCGGCGCACCGGCCAGCATGACCACACGCGCCTTGGCCGGGAGCGCGCGTAACGGGCGCACCAGGAAGGTTTCCAGTCGGTCACCAATCCAGAACACGACGTCGGCCGTCTGCAATGCCTGCGCTTCCGAGGGACGCAAGGCGTAGGTGTGCGGCGACCCCCCGCCCTTGACGATCAGCACCGACGAGAACACCCCCTCGCCCACGGATGCAACCAGCGACTGAACGGGCATGATACTGGCCACGACCGACGGCGGCCCGGCCGCCGCAGGCGCGGAGAAGGCAATGAGGGCAAGCCCGGCTTTCAGCAACGCGGCGGGCAATCGTGCAAACATGGCATGCGAACTCCGGTGAATGGCGTGCCTGCGCAGATTAATGTTACTATATAACATGTCAACTTTTATCGTGGCGGCGGCGGCCGGAGCGCGCTAGGGATCAACCGATGCAAACCGAACTCCCGATGTTTCCGCCCGTGGTGCACGACCATCATGCCTGCATCGAGGCCGTCCTGGCGGCCGCCCAGCACGTGTGCGCCCAGCAAGGCGTGCGGCTGACCACCGGCCGCCGTCGCGTCCTGGAGATCGTCGCCGGTCGGCACGAAGCGATCGGCGCCTACCAGATCATCGATGCCCTGGGCGAAGGCGCGCCGCGCCGGCCGGCGCCGATGACCGTGTACCGGGCGCTCGATTTCCTCATCGACCACGGGCTGGTGCACCGGCTGGCCAGCCGCAACGCCTTCGTTGCCTGCCGCCATCCCGGCCGGCCGCACGCGGCCCAGTTCCTGATGTGCAGGGTGTGCGGGACCATCGGTGAAATCACCGACGAGACGCTGCGGGCGGCCGTCGTCGCGGCGGCCGAGGGCGAAGGATTTGCGGCCCAGGCACCGGTGATCGAGGTCGAAGGTATCTGCAGCCGGTGCGCGGCCCGCGACGACGATCCGGCGGCGGCGGACGCGACCTAAGAACGATGGCCGACCGCCCGCAGGACCTGCTGATTGCCGCCGAAGCGCTCAGCCTCGTACGGCGCGGTCGCGTCATCCTGGACGGCATCGATCTCTCGGTGCGCGCCGGCGAGATCGTCACCGTCATCGGGCCGAATGGCGCCGGCAAGACGACGCTCTTGAAGGCGGTGCTCGGCCTGGTCCCGATCGCGGCCGGGATCATTTACCGCAGGCCAGGACTGAAGGTCGGCTACCTCCCGCAACGTCTGAGCATCGACGCCGTGCTGCCGATGACCGTGACGCGGTTGATGCGGATGCAATCGAAACCACGGGCAGAGACCATTGCCGCCGCGCTCGCCGAGACCGGTGTCGCGCATCTCGCCGACGCCGCCGTGCAGTCGCTGTCCGGCGGCGAGTGGCAGCGCGTGCTGATCGCGCGCACGCTGCTCGCCAACCCCGATCTCCTGGTGCTCGACGAACCGGTGCAAGGCGTCGATTTCGCCAGCGAGACCCGGTTGTACGAGCTGATCGATGCCATCCGTGTCCGTCGCGGTGCCGGCGTGCTGATGGTCTCGCACGATCTGCACCTGGTCATGGCGGCGTCGGACCGGGTGATCTGCCTCAACCGCCACGTCTGCTGCGCCGGGACCGCCGAGACGGTCGCCCAGCATCCCGAATACGTGCAGTTGTTCGGCGCCCGGGCCGCCGGCGTCCTCGGCTTTTATACGCATCACCACGATCACGCGCACGCGCTCTCCGGCGAGGTCGTCGCCCTGGGGCCGGACGAGGACGAGGAGGACGCCCCTTGCACGGCTGAGCCCGGCCACCACGACCAGGCCGGGGGATGATGTCCGCGCTGCTCGACGATTTCCTGGTGCGGGCGCTGATCGCCGGCATTGCGGTCGCACTCGTCACCGGCCCGATGGGCTGCTTCATCGTCTGGCGGCGCATGGCCTATTTCGGCGACACCATGGCGCACGCGGCGCTCCTGGGGATCGCGCTCGGCTTCCTTACCGGCGTCGCGCCGATGGCGGGCGTGGTGGTGGTCACGCTCGCCATCGCCGTCATCATGGTGTTTTTGCAGCCGAGACGCTGGCTTTCGAGCGACGCGCTGTTGGGCATCCTCTCGCACACGGCGTTGTCGGCGGGCGTGATCGCGGTGAGCCTGATGCCGAACGTGCGCGTCGATCTCATGGGCTACCTGTTCGGCGACATCCTCGCCGTCAGCCGCACCGATCTGATGTGGATCGCGGGCGGCGGCGCCGTCGGCCTCGTGATCCTCGTTGCGATCTGGCGACCGCTGGTGGCGATCACCCTCGATGAGGATCTCGCCCGTGCCGAGGGCGTGGCGGCGACCCGGACCCGTCTCGTCTTCATGTGCCTGATCGCGCTCATCATCGCGCTCGCGATGAAGATCGTCGGCGTGCTGCTGATCACCTCGCTCCTGATCATCCCTGCCGCCACGGCACGCCGTTTCGCCCGCACGCCCGAGCAGATGGCGTTGGCCGCCGCTTGCGTCGGCGCGCTTGCGGTCGGCCTCGGCCTCGGCGGCTCATTCGCCTTCGACACGCCGTCGGGGCCCTCGATCGTCGTCGGCGCCGCGCTGGTGTTCGCGGCATCGCTGATCCCGGCGCGATTCGCCCGCGCCGGACAGCATCGCCCGCCTTCGTGACGCCCGCCGGTTTCACAGCTCGACGAGACGATTGGGCAGCTCGTTGATATCGTCGGGGGTCCAGGGGAAGGGCGCGGCCACCGCCGCGGTGCATGCCTCGATGGCCGCGACGAAGCCGTCGGCGATGCGGCCGGCGCGCACGGCAGTGATGAAATCGGCGACGATGGTCTGCCAGACGCCATCGTCGACGTGACGCCGGATCCCGGTATCGGCGATGATCTCGACGTAGCGCTCGGCGACGGAGACGAACAGCAAGATGCCGGTCCGCGCCCTGGTCGTCGACAGGCCGAGATCAAGGAACTGCTCGTGCGCCAAGAGCCGGGCGCGCTGTTGTTGCACGCGGCGCGGCACCAGGCGCATCTTCAGCGGCAGCCAGTGGAACAAGACCGCCAGCGCCATGAAACCCACGACCTGGCCGGCGTAAAAGGCGGTGTGACCGAAATCGAAGGGCAGCAACAAGGCGAGCCCGGAGAGGATGAACGTAACACACGCCGCAACCAGCGTCGGGATGTAGCGGTAACCGTCGCTCGCATGGGCGATGACGGTGATGAATTCCGCCGCCGTGCGCCGCTCGGCGGCCTCGATCGCCGCTTCGATGCGCGCGCGATCAGCCTCGCTTATGAAAGCCATCTCTCACCAGCTCCCCGAGGCACCGCCGCCGCCGAAGCTGCCGCCGCCGCCACTGAAGCCACCACCACCGCCACCACCACCACTCCAGCCGCCGCCGCTGCCCCAACCACCGCCGCCGCCACGCCAGTCATCCCATCGACGACGACGTGGCAGCCCGCCGCCCATGCCGGGGAAGAACACGATGCCACGCCGGCTCATCACCAGGACGAACCAGATCAGCACGAAGATGAGCACGATGGCGAGCGGACTCGCCTCGTCCTGACGCTGCTTGACGCGCTTGGCCTGCACGGCCGCCGGCGCCTCGCCGGCAAGCACCTTCAGGATTGCGCCGACGCCGGCGACGATGCCCGGCCCGAACTGGCCGGAGCGAAAGGCGGGAATGATGACGTTTTCGATGATCAGCCGCGACGTGGCGTCGGTGAGCGTTCCCTCCAGGCCGTAGCCGACCTCGATGCGTACTTTGCGCTCGTTGGGCGCGACGATGAGCAGCACGCCATTGTCCTTGCCCTTCTCGCCCAACCCCCAATGACGGCCAAGCTGGTAGCCGTAGTCTTCGATCGGCGTGCCGCCCAGCGACCTCAAGGTGACGACGACGACCTGATTGCCGGTTGCCGCCTCGTGCGCCCCGAGCGTTTCGTCGAGACTCTGCCGCTCGGCTGGCGTTAACAGCCCGGCCTGATCGACGACGCGGCCGCTGAGCGCCGGGAAATCGAGGGCATAGGCGATGCTCGCGGCGGCAAACACGAGCAGCGCCGCGAGCCATAAGGACGGCCGGCGGCCGAAGCGCAGGGATACGGGCGCGGACATCGGCCGGCGGACTAGAACTTCACCTTCGGCGCCTCTTTCGCTTCTTCGCTGATGGTGAACGTCTGCATGGGCTGCGCCGAGCCGTAAAGGACGATCTTCCAGATGCGGCCGGGGAAGGTCTTGATCTCGGTGTTGTAGCGGCGAACCGCCTCGATGTAGTCGCGCCGGGAAACGGCGATCCGGTTTTCCGTGCCCTCAAGCTGGGACTGAAGGGCGAGGAAGTTCTGATTAGCCTTGAGATCGGGATACTTCTCGACGACAACGAGCAGGCGGGACAGCGCTCCGGTCAGCGCCGCCTGGTTCTGCTCGTAGGTCTTGAAGGCCTCGGGATTGGTGAGCACGTCGGCCGGCACCTGCGTCTGCGCCACCCGCGAGCGCGCATTCACCACCGCTTCGAGGGTGTCGCGCTCGAATGCCGCCGCACCCTTCACCGTCTCGACCAGATTGGGGATCAGATCGGCGCGGCGCTGGTACTGGTTCAGGACCTGCGACCACGTGGCCTTGGCCTGCTCCTCGTAGGTCGGGATGTTGTTGACCCCGCAACCGGCCAGAACCAGCGTCAACGAAAGCAGGGCAAGCACGCCGCGAAGGCGGATCATGAGCGGACGACGACGTTCGAGCCTGATCATGGTTCCCTCATCCCTCGTTCCTTGAGCACCGGCGCCGCCACCCCCCGGTGGCATTCGGCAGGAAAGGTTGGGGCGCGGCCTCGCCCACCGCAAGGGTGCGCCAGGCCGACACCCGCTTTCAAGGTGAAATGCGAACTCAGGTCTAGAAGTAGTGCCAGAGCAGATAGACCTGACAGATGGCGACATGCAGCAACATGAATGGAAACGCCGTCTTGGTATAGGTCAGAAAGCGGAAGGGGATGCCGTTACGCTCGGCGATGCCGGCAACCGTGAGGTTGGCCGACGCACCGATCAAGGTGCCGTTGCCGCCGAGGCACGCGCCCAGCGACAGCGCCCACCACAGCGGCATCAACCCGTCGGGCCCTCCGAACGAAGGGGCCATCGCCTTGATCAGGGGGATCATCGTCGCAACGAACGGAATGTTGTCGACGATCGCCGACAACACCGAAGATGACCACAAGATACTGATCCCGGTGATGGTGAGATCGCCGCCGGTGGCCGCCACCAAGGCATCGGCCAGCATCTTCAGCAAACCGGCGTGCTCGACGCCCGCGATGACGATGAACAAGCCGAGGAAGAAGAAGATCGTGATCCATTCGACCTCGTTGAACACCTTGGTGACGTTCTCGGTCTGTTGTTCGGACGACTTGCCAAGATTGTCGAGCATCAGCAACAGCGCCGCGCCGCCGAGGCCGATCGTGCCCGATTCCATTCCAAGCTGACGGGCGAGAACGAAGGCGGTGATCACGAGGGCAATCACGCCAAGCGCCTGCTTGAGGAGACGGTGGTCGCTGATCGCCTTGCGCTCGTCGAATGCCATCACCTTCGCCCGGCGACGCAGATCCGCTTTCAGTCCCCGCCCCCAAAGCAGATGCATCGAGACGACGTGCACGGCGAGGACGACGAGGATCACCGGCGCCAGGTTGATCACGAAGTCGTTGAAGGGAATATTGGCGCGGGTGCCGATCAGGATGTTGGGCGGATCGCCGATCAGCGTCGCCGTGCCGCCGATGTTCGACGCCAGCACCTGGGAGAACAGGAACGGATAGGGGTTGATGCCCAATTCCTCGGTGATCACCAGCGTCACCGGAACGACGAGCAGAACGGTGGTGACGTTGTCGAGAAGCGCCGAGACCACGGCGGTGACCACCGCCAGCATGGCGAGGATCCCGGCCGGGCTGGCCTTGACCAGCTTGGCCGACCAGATCGCCAGATATTCGAACAGGCCACATTTCCTGGTGATCGAGACGATGATCATCATTCCGATCAACAGCCCGATGGTGTTGAAATCGATGGCGGCGACCGCCTGTTCCTGCGTCAACAGACCGAGCAGCACCAGAACCATCGCGCCCAGCAGCGCGATGATCGCCCGGTTGAGGCGCTCGCTCATGATCACGGCGTAGGTGGCGATCAGAACGGCGGTGGTGATCCACAGCGGATCGAGCCCGAACGGCGCGTGTGCGGCCGTTTCCATCACTTCAGCCTCCCATTTGCGTGCGAGGACGCCCCTCGCCGGCGTGATGTCCGAGAACTTACCCACGCTATCGACGGCAACCGCAAGATTGCGAACGCCTTCGACGGTCTGGGCGCGTCTTCTATCCGGACGGTTTCGTCACCACGGTAGCTTCCCGCGCGAGGTGCCGCTAATGCAGTGAGTGCATAGCTGGCCGTCCAAATCGCCGGCCCACTCCGGCGGCCCGCTATTTGGAAAGCGGCGAGAATTTGTTTAGGGCAGCGGCGCATTCAAAGAATGCGCGGTCGTTGCACGCAACCTGTTGTTTTTAGTGCACATCTGACCCATTCGGCTGAACTGTCCGAACGGGTCTGTGCACTAGCCGCCGAACACGCGCAGCAGGCGTTGCCAGAAGTCCGGCTGACGCGGTTCCGTCGCGTGCGCTTCCTGCGGCTCGGCAGGCGGCGGTGGTGCATCGAGCCCCGGCAACGGACGCACCGGCCAGCCAACGTGCGCGTCGGCCATGAACGCGCGCCACAGCCGTGCCGGCTGGCCGCCCCCCGTTACCCCTTTCATCGGCTGGTCATCGTCGTTGCCGACCCAGACCCCGGTGACCAGATCGGCCGAGAAGCCGACGAACCAGGCATCGCGGAAGTTCTGCGAGGTGCCGGTCTTGCCGGCGATCGGCCGGCCAAAGCGCGCGGCGCGGCCGGTGCCGCTTTCCACCACGTCGACCAGCATGTGGGTCATCGCAGCCGTGTTCTTGCGCGACAGCACCCGGCCGGCGCCCGAACCGGTGCGGTCGTACACGAGTTTGCCCGCGCGATCGTGGATGGCCTCGATGCCGTAGGCGAACACGCCGTCGCCACCGTTGGCGATGGCGGCGTAGGCCTGCGTCAGCTCGGTCAGGCTCATCTCGCTGGTGCCCAGCGCCAGGCTGGGCGCCTTTTGCAGATCGGCGGTAATGCCGAGCCGGCGCGCGACGTCGACCACCCGGTCGAGCCCGGCATAGGTGCTCACCTGCACGGCAACGGTGTTGATCGATTCGGCAAGCGCGAGGTCGAGGGTGACCTCGCCCCGGTGACGACCGGAGAAGTTGCGCGGGCTCCACCCGCCGATGCGTATCGGCTCGTCGACCATGCGGCTCTCGGCGCTCAGCCCGGCTTCGAGGCCGGCGAGATAGACGATGGGCTTGAACGCCGAGCCGGGCTGCCGGTAGGCGCTGGTCGCCCGGTTGAACGTGCTCTGCCAGTAGTCGCGACCGCCGACCATGGCGCGCACCGCGCCCGTGGGCGACAGCGCCACCAGCGCCGCCTGGTGCAGGTTGGCTTGTGCCGCCGCCGGTCCTTCGAGCAGATCCGCCGTGTCCTCCTCGGCCATGCGCTGCAGGCGCGGATCGAGCGTCGTGGTCACCACCAGGTCACGATCGACGGCGCCGACGAATGCCGGCACCTGCGCCACCACCCAGTCGACGAAGTAGCGGCCCATCTGCCGGCTGCCCGCGGCCGGCACCACGCCAAGCCCGCGCTGCAGCGCGGCCTGCACGTCGTGCTCGTTGAGGAAACCGGCATCGACCATGCGGGCAAGGACTTCCTGGGCGCGCGTCGCCGCGGCGTCGGGGTCGGTCAGCGGGTTGTAGCGCGACGGCGCCTTCAGCAGTCCAGCCAGCATCGCCGCCTGATACGTCGACACTTTGGTCGCCGACCGATCGAAGAACTTGTGTGCGGCGGCATCGATGCCGTAGGCCCCGGCGCCAAAGTAGGCGCGGTTGAGATAGATCGCGAGGATCTGATCCTTGGTGAAGGTCCGCTCCAGCCACAACGCCAGCAGCACTTCCTGGATCTTGCGCTTGATCGTGCGCTCCGGCGAGAGGAACAGGTTCTTGGCCGCCTGCTGGGTAATCGTGCTGCCACCCTGCACGACGCCGCCCGCGCGCAAATTGCTCACCAGCGCCCGCGCGATGCCGATGAGATCGATGCCGAAATGGTCGTAGAAGCGCCGGTCCTCGGTCGCGATCACCGCCGCCGGGACCGCCTTCGGCAACTCGTCCACGCGCACCGGCCGGCCATAGTACTGGCCGATGGTGGCAAGCTCGGTGCCATCCTCGGCAAGAACGGTGATGGCGGGTCTGCGCGTCGGGTTAAGCGCGGTCTCGACGTCGGGCAGGTCGGCGCCGTACCAGGCGATGATGCCGCCCGCGACGATCACCATCCAGATGCCGAGCACCAGTGCCCACTTCGCGAGCTTCAGCACACTGCCTCGCCTTCCCGTTGCCGCCCCTTTGGTCTTGCGCCCGCCCGCCGGCCGACTGGCGTGGCGGCGGGGATTCGCTGCGCTCTTCTTTACCAAGACCTGCACGTCCTCGCCGCCTGGCTTTGCAACCGTTCCCTAAGCGGCGATATAAATAGCAGAATCGACAGCCGACCACGCACACCGGGGTGTGCGTTCGATGCCGCCGTGGCGCGAAAACGGTGCGAATCGATCGGATTCAGTCCTTCATTTGGGGCGTCGTATCACCGATCACCTCAAGATGTTGGGGACCCCGCGCCGCTCGCGCAGCCTCAGGCGACTTTGGCGCGCGCCTTCAGGGCCTGGCTGGCGAGCGTGCGGCCCAACTCCCAGATGCCGCCCACGCTTTCCGCGTCGCGCAAGACCTGCGCGAAGCCGGCTGCGGTCCAGGCGATGTCCTCGTCGGACAGGATCAATGGCGGCAACAGCTTGATCACCGGCATATTGTGCCCGGCGACTTGGGCGAGAATGCGGTGGTCGCGGAACAGCGGGATCAGCACGAGCTGGCAGAACAGCCCCTTGCTCGCGGCGTCCAGCATCGCGTACGCGCCCTTGAGCGTCAGGCTCCTTGGCGGGCCGAACTCGATGGCGATCATCAGGCCCTGGCCGCGCACCGCGCGCACGAAGGGGCTCTCGTCGAGAGCTGCCCGCAAGCCCGCCATCAGCCGTTCGCCCTGACGCGCGGCGCGCGCGATGATGTCTTCCTCGTCGAGAGCGGTGAGCGTAGCCAGTCCCGCCGCCATGGCGAGATCATTCTTGGCAAAGGTCGAGCCATGCACGACGGCGCGGTCCATGCGATCGAACAGCTTGTCGAAGATGGCGCGTCGCGTCAGCACGCAGCCGACCGGCACGAAGCCGCCGGAAAGCGCCTTGGCCAGCAGCACCAGATCCGGCTCGACGCCGTAATGCTCGCACGCCAGGAAACGGCCGGTGCGCCCGATGCCGCTCTGGATTTCGTCGGCGACGAACAAGGTGCCATGCGACCGGCACAGCGCCTGCGCCTCGGCCAGGTATCCCGCGGACGGCAGGTTGACCCCCTTGCCCTGGATCGGCTCGACGATGAAAGCGGCGACATCGCGCCCCGCGAGCGCGCGACCAAGGGCTGCGGCGTCGTTGAACGGCACCCGCGCGCAGTCGCCGACGAAGGGCTCGAAGCCGGCGCGGAACAGCTCGTCGCCGTTCAGGGAGAGTGCTCCGTACGTCAGGCCGTGGAACGCGTGCTCGCAATAAACGATCCTGCTCCGCCTGGTGGCAGCGCGGGCGAACTTGATCGCCGCCTCCACCGCTTCGGCTCCGGAATTGCAGAAGAAGGCCTTGTCCAGCCACGGCACCCGCGCCAGGAGCCGCTCGGCGAGCAGGCCGGCGAGCAGCGAGACGTCCATCTGCACCAGCCCGGCGAGCCTCGCGTCGAGGACTTGACGCAGCGCGTCCGTCACCGTCGGGTGGTTGCGCCCGAGCGCGAACACGCCCCATCCGCTCAGCAGATCGAGATAGCGCGCACCGTCGGCATCGAACAGGTAAGGCCCTTCGGCGCGGACGTAGGTGCGATCGAAGCCGATGGTCTTGAGCACGCGCACGAGCTGCGCGTTGAGATGCCGGTCGAACAGCTCGAATTTTTCCGCGCCGCGCTGGTTGATCAGGGCGTTGAGATCGAACGGCATGGTCTTGTGGTTCCTGATGGCGGCTGGCCGGATGCACCGCCCGGCCCGGATTGGGCTGCGGTTCTCGTTTGTCCTAGCCGAGGTGGTGGGCGAACAGATCCAGCGTACGCCCGAGTGCCAGCGTCGCCGCATCGGCGCGGAAGTCGGCACGCCGGTCGCAGTTGAAGCCGTGCGCCGCGCCGGCATAGACGTAGATCGGCACCTCTGGACAGGCGGTGCGGATCGCCGCGACATTCTCCTGCGGGATCAGCGGGTCGTCGGCACCGAAGTGCATGATCATCGGGCAGCGCGGCGTCTCGGCGAGGAAGTCGACGATCTGCCGGCCGTAGTAGACGACGGCACAGGCGAACGGCAGCCGGCAGCCGGCGAGAAAGCTCACCGAGCCGCCCCAGCAGTAGCCGACGACCCCGACCTTGCCGTGGGCCTTGAGGGCGCTCGCCGCCGCGGAGATGTCAAGGAGCGGCGTCTCCCAGCCGAGCTCGGCGACCAACGCCCGGCCACGGGTGACGCCGGTCTCGTCGTACCCGAGCTCGACGCCCGGTGTGATCCGATCGAACAGCGCGGGCGCGACGGCCGCGTAACCGGCGGCGGCAAAACGGTCACAGACATCGCGGATGTGGGCGTTGACGCCGAACACCTCCTGGATGACGACGACGCCACCCTTCGCGGTGCCCGCGGGCAGCGCCCGGCACGCGCTCAGCGTATGGCCGTCCGCCGCCGTCAATTCGATCGTGTCCGCCATGCCCCGCCCCTTCCCAGGGTCGCGCGCATCTTGCGCTCCTGGCAAATCGCCTCGGCCCGGCACAAATATGGCGTACTATCGAAGGTGCGTCGAGAACGTGTCCGGAATTTCCGCCGTCGAGACCAAACGGAGCGAAGCGTGAGCGTGGGGGAACCCGATCCGGCGGCAGGCGTCGCCAGGGCCGCACAGGCGTTCAGCCGCATCCCGCACGCGCGTGCGCTCGGCATGCGCGTCGTGGAATTGGCGACGGGCCGTGGCATCATGGCGCTGGCCTATGATGCGCGGATGGTTGGCAACCCCAAGACCGGCGTCGTCCATGGCGGCGTCATCACCGCGCTGCTCGACACCGTGTGTGGCCTCGTCGTGATGACGACGGTGCCGCCGGAGATGAGCATCGCGACGCTCGATCTGCGCATCGATTACCTGCATCCGGCGACACCCGGCGCCGAAATCCGCGGGTTCGCCGAGTGCTACAAGCGTACGCATTCGATCGCGTTCGTGCGCGGTGTCGCCTACCACGCCGATCCGGCCGATCCCATTGCCAACGTCACTGGTGCCTTCATCATCGGCGGCACCGGATTTTCGGCAGACGCATCCCAACGCGAGCCCAGCGGCGGCCAGCCATGCTGAAGACGATCGCCGCACTGCGTGCCGAAGGGCGCATTCCTGCCATCAACGCGCTGATTCCTTATGCGGCCCTGGTCGGCTTCGAAGCGTTCGCCGATGCGGAAGGTCTCGTGACGGTGTTGCGATTCCGCGAGGACAACATCGGCAATCCGGTTCTGCGCGCGATCCACGGCGGGGTCGTCGGCGCGCTCCTGGAACACGCCGCGATCCTCCATCTCCTCGCCGAAACCGATGTCGACGTGGTGCCGAAGATCGTCAACCTGTCGGTCGATTATCTGCGGCCGTGCCGCGCAGCCGATACCTTTGCCCGCGGACTGGTCATCCGCCAGGGCCGCCGCGTCGTCAACGTGCGCGCCGTCGCCTGGCAGGATCAGCCAGAGCGCCCGGTGGCCGCCGCCCACGCGCATTTTCTGCTGAGCTGAAATCCCGTTAGCGCCCGTCTCACCGGCCTCGTTCCTTCAAGCGGCCGGCGAACAGGGCAGCGGTCACACCCGCGCGGCCACACCGGCCATCGGACGGCCGGCGCTGCTCGCCGTCAAAGTGTACTCTTTGGAGTGTACTCTTTTAGGTCAACTGTGCGGCAGAGGCGCGCGCCAACCCCGATCAGCTACGCCCCTGCATCACCGCAGCGGGACGATCGATGGTTGTCACCCTGCGGTCGCCCTGAGTTGCGGGCTTCGCCGGTACATCCTTCAACTGCCCGTCGTGACCGCTCAGCGCCAATGGCATGGCGACCTCCACCGCGGCCGCCGACTGGGTACCGGCCTCGCCGATCGGCCAGAACGCTGCGAGCGAGAAAATCGCCAGAACAATCGCCAAAGGTGCCAGGAATTCGGAAAACAGCTCTTTACGAAATTTCTTGGTCACTGTCTGTTGCCTTCCCGCTTGTAGGCCAGATCGATCACGTTTGCTCATAATTTCGATATAACAGAGTTCCGTGCGCGCCACTGTGACGACGGATACATTCTCGCAGAATTCCTCGCAAACTTCAGCAAAAACCAAGGCAACGCATCGGCACCGCGACGCGACCGGTTCTCAGTGTTGCGAAAATAGCCCATCGGGTTGCCCGACAATCACAAAAGTCAACGCAGACGGGTCAAACACCTCCTGTGCTACCCTGTTTGCGGCCGCAAGGGTGACATCGTCGATGTAGCGGTTGTACCGCTCGAAGTAGTCGATTCCGAGGTTCTCGCGTTGAATCGCCACCAGAATCGCGGCAATCCGCGGACTCGACGTCAAGCGCAGTGCGAAGGAGCCGGTAAGATAGGCCTTCGCATTGGCAAGCTCGGCGGGCGTCAGCCCATCCTTGGCCAGCCGGCGCCACTCTTCGGCGATGATGTGCACGGTTTCGCCGACCCGCTCGTTGGCGGTCGCCGCATGTCCGACCAGCAGGGGCGCATGATCCAGCAGCAACGGCTGGGTGTAGATGCCGTAGGCGAGGCCGCGTTTTTCCCGCACCTCGTCGAACAACCGCGAGGTCAGGCCGGAGCCGCCGAGGACCTGATTGACGACGCTGAAGGCGTAGTAGTCCGGATTGGTGCGGGCGGGCGCGGTCTGGGCGAAGGCGACCGTGCTTTGCGGCACGGCCATCTGGACGACCTTCTGCTGTCCACGCTGCGGAACGACGTCGGCAATCGGGTCGTTGCCGTCGCCCGGCGGCAGGGAGCCAAAGGTGAGAGCCAGCAATCGGCGCAACTGGGTGACATCGATATCGCCGACTACGCCGATGATGAGGCCGTGTCGCTGCAGGCGGCGCGCGGCGAAGGCACGCATATCGTCGGCCGAGATCGTGTGCACGCTCTCCGCCGTGCCGTCGATCGAGCGGCCGTAGGGGTGGCCGGGGAACAGCGTCGCAAACAGTGTGCGATCGGCGACGGCGTCCGGATCCTCGCTTTGCTCGCGCAGCATCGCCTGGATCTGGTTGCGCACGCGCTCGACCGGCTCGACATCGAAGCGCGGCCGGGTCAGCGCCTGGCGCAACAGATCAAAGGCGAGATCGCGATTGCGGCTGAGCGTCTTGAGGCTGCCGCGCAGGGCGTCGCGCTCGGCATCGAAGCGCAAGGCGATGCTTTGGTCTTCGAGCTGGGATTGGAAGGCAGCGGACGACAGATCCCCCGCCCCCTCATCGAGGAGCGACACGGTGAAGCCGGCGAGCCCCTCCTTGCCGGGAGGGTCGAGCGCGGCGCCACCGAGAAAGGCGAAATCGACGGCGATGATCGGGTTTGAATGATCCTCGACCAGCCAGGCTTCGATTCCATCGGCGGTCACTTTCTGGACGGTCACCGCCGCCGCCGGTCGCGCAAACGTGATGACGACGACGATCAGCAGCGCGACGGCGCGGGCAAGCACCGCCGTCGCCCGGCCCGGCCCGTGACCCATCTTCATTGACCCGGCTCCGCGCGGGAAGCCGCGGCGGCGCCGTCTGCTCCGCTCGCCAGCAACAGCACGGTGGCCGCGTGGTGGTCATCGAGGACGGTACGCGCCACGGCGTTGACCTGTTCCGCGCTCACCGCTGCGATCCGATCGGGCCACGTCTCGACGTCCTCGATCGCGCGCCCGAGGGCCAGTGCCTCGCCCAGCACGTACGCGCCGGTGGAAAGCGTATCGCGGGCATAGACCGCCTGGCTGATCAGGCGATCCTTGGTGCGTGCGATTTCCTCCGCGCCGAAGCCCTCGCGCACCACCTTGGCGATTTCCGCTTCGATCAAGGACTGGAGTTCGTCCATCGTCACACCGGGGCGCGGACTTGCCGCGATCGTCAGCCGCGCGGGGCCACGCTTCGACGGATCATAACCGGCAGACGCCGAGACCGCCTTGCCGGCCTCGACCACGAGCGCGCGGTAGAGTCGGCTGGTCGGCCCGCCCCCCAAGGCTTCCGCCAGCACTTCCACGGCGTCCGCGGTGACTTCCGGCCCCGTGCCGTAACCGGGAGCCGGGAAATGGCGGGTCCATGCCGGCTGGCGGACGCGCGCGTTGCGCAAGGTGATCACGCCTTCCGTCAATGGCGGCGGCTCGGCAAGCACCAGATGCGCCGGCACCGGTGCGGCCGCGAGCGCGCCGTAGGTTTTCTCGGCGAGCGGACGCACCTCGTCGACGGTCACGTCGCCCGCGACGACCAGGACCGCGTTGTTGGGGCGGTACCACGTGCGATAGAAGGTGCGGATGTCATCGGCGGACAGTGCCCGGATCTCGTGCTCCCAGCCGATGACCGGCCGGCGATAGTTGCTGTTGACGAAGAAGGCGGCATCCGCCCGCTCGGACAACAGCGCCGCAGGATCATTGTCGATGCGTTGCCGGCGCTCTTCGAGCACCACGTCCTTCTCGCCCGCGAAGGCGGCATCGTCAAAGGCGAGGTTGACCATGCGGTCGGCTTCCAGCTCCATCATCAGGCCGAGCCGATCCTTGGCAACGCTCTGATAATAGGCGGTGTAATCGTAGGTGGTAAATGCGTTCTCCTGGCCGCCATTGCTGGCGACGATGCGTGAGAACGCGGTCCCGGGATGACGCGCGGTCCCTTTGAACATCAGGTGTTCAAGCAGATGGGCCAGACCGGAGCGGCCTGGCGGCTCGTCCGCAGCGCCTGCCTTGTACCAGACCATGTGGGTAACCACCGGCATGCGGTGATTGGTGACGACCACCACCTGCATACCGTTGGCAAGGGTGAACGTCTCGGGATTGAACACGCCGGCGGTCGCGGCACCCGGCAACGCGAGCAGCGTCCATACGGACAACACCACAACCGCAAGACCTGCGCGCAAGCGATGCCCCACGTTTTACTCCAAAAGAAGTACGGGTCCCGCCGGAGTGCCGGCGCAAGCAGGATGCAGAGCGCTACCGGATTGAACGCCTATTAGGGAACACGGCGCCCCGTCATCAAGTGGGCATGACGAGATTATCCGAACCGACCGCGGCGATCCTAATTGAAGATCCCCTCAAGAAGGGCGCGCGGGCGGCGCTGGATGGTCGGCGTCACGCCTTCGGTCACCGGCTTGCCGAGCGCCTGATTGTCGCGAATCCGCTTGCTTTCCGCCTTAGGATCAATGACTTGTCCGTATTCAGTCGGCTTGCGCCAGAAGAGAAGCCGTTCGGTGAAACTTTCGTCGGCCTCGGCGAGGATGGTGGACTCACGATTGATCACGTTGCGGATATTGGGATCCGCCTTGAGCCCGCCGGTGCGCTGCAAAAGAGCGATGGTGCCGGGAGATCCCCTGTCCTTGACCGGCTGGGTGGCGTCGGATGCGGCGGCGGAGCGGCCGAGAAGCGCGCTGCGGGCATCGCCGCTGGGCGTGCCCGGCTGTTCACCCGGTGCCACGGCGCCCGCGCCCGGCGGCCGCAAACGGTAGCTCGGCGGGACGCTCAGTGGCGTGCGTGAATAGACGGCGAATTCGTCCGGTGTACGTTTCCCCTGGCCCAGGATCTCCTTGGTGTCCTGGCATGCCGTCAATCCGACGACAGCCAGCGCCGCAAGAAGCAAAGCGAGCCTGTTGATCCTCATGGCCCCTTTTCCTGTTCTCCTGCTCGTTTACGCTGTTCTGCCCCGCTGAACAACGAATCCGCAACCAGCATCAGCGCCCCCACGGTGATCGCGGAGTCGGCGAGGTTGAACGCCGGCCAGTGGTACCCCATGACGTGGAAATCGAGAAAATCGACCACCGCGCCGATTCGCAACCGATCGACCAGGTTGCCGATGGCACCGCCCAGCACCAGACCGACGCTTACGCCGACCAGAGTTCGGGGCGTGCGCACCAGCCAGACCAACAAGAACACAATGACCGCGGCAACGACGGCCGGCAAGACCCAGGCGGTCTCGCCGCCCTTGGCGTTGAACAGACCGAAGCTGATGCCACGGTTCCATGCCAGCACGACGTTGAAGAAGGGCGTGACGGCAAACGGTCCCGACTCCGCCATCACCACGTCGGTGATCCACGCCTTGCTGAGCTGATCGCAGCCGAAAATCACCGCGGCCAGAATCAATCCCAGGCGCGCCGGACGCGAGAAGCCGAGACGCATCGTCTGGGCCTGCGCGCTCAAGCGGCCGCAGCCTTGTGATGGTCGACGGCCTCACGGCAGCGCCGGCACAGGCCGGGGTGCTCGGCATCGGAACCGACCTCCGCCAGCACCTGCCAGCAGCGCTCGCACTTTGCTCCTTGCGCCGCCCCGATGACGACGGCGACGCCTGCGATCTCGTCCAGGCGAAAGGCATCCGCCGGCGCCGGCGTGGGCGCCGGTTCCAGGGTTGCCGCCGAGGTAATGCACAGCTCGGCCAGGTCGACGCCGGCAACTGCCGCGTGAAACGCCGCTTCGGCGAAAATACGCGGATGCGCCTGCAGGCTGGAGCCGATGCGGCGTTCCGCGCGTTCGATCTCCAGCGCCGCGGTGACCACCCGGCGCAGCCGGCGCAGCACCAGCCATTTCTCGGCAAGCGCCGCATCGAACCACGCCGCCGGAACCTCGGGGAACAGCCGCTCGTGCACGCTCGATTCGTGCTTGTCCGTGCGCGCCTGCCAGGCCTCCTCGGCGGTGAAGCACAGAAACGGCGCCAGCCACGCCGAGAGGCACTCGAACACCTGGTCGAGCACGGTGCGCGCGGCGCGCCGGCGCGGGCTCGCGGCTGCATCGCAGTAAAGGCTGTCCTTGCGAATGTCGAAGTAGAACGCGGACAGATCAACCGCGCAGAAGGTGTGCAACTCGGCGAACAGCGGATGAAACAGGAAATCCCGGCAGGCTTGACGCAGGCTGCGATCGAGTTCCGCGAGCCGGTGCAGCACCCAGCGCTCAAGCTCCGGCATCTCGTCGTAGGCGAGACGCTCGCGCGCATCAAAGCCGTTGAGATTGCCCAGAAGGAATCGGAAGGTGTTGCGGAATCGGCGGTAGACGTCGGCCTGCTGCTTCAGGATTTCCGGGCCGATGCGCAGATCCGACGAATAATCCGAGCCAACGACCCACAGCCGCAGCACGTCGGCACCATGACGGGAAACCACGTCCTGCGGCGCGACGATGTTCCCCAGCGATTTCGACATCTTCTGCCCATCCTCGGCCATGACGAAGCCGTGGGTGAGCACCGCGTCGTAGGGCGCGCGGCCGCGCGTGCCGCACGATTCCAGGAGCGAGGAGTGAAACCAGCCGCGATGCTGGTCCGAGCCCTCAAGGTAGAGCGACGCCGGTGAAGCAAGATCGGCGCGCTTTTCGAGGACGAAGCTGTGGGTGGCGCCGGACTCGAACCACACGTCGAGGATGTCGCGCACCTGCTCGTACGCATCGGCATCGTAGCGGGAGCCGAGAAAACGCGCCGGCGGCGAGGAAAACCAGGCATCCGCCCCTTCTTCCTCGAACACCGCGGCGATCCGCTCGACCACGTCCGCGTCGCGCAAGGGCTCGCCGCTCGTCTTGTCGACGAACACCGCGATCGGCACTCCCCAGGCGCGCTGGCGCGAGATGCACCAGTCGGGCCGGGTCTCGATCATGCCGCGCAGGCGGTTCTTGCCCGCGGCCGGCACGAAACGGGTGACGTCGATGGCATCGAGCGCCTTCCGGCGAAGCTCCGTCCTCTCCATCGAGATGAACCACTGCGGCGTGTTGCGGAAGATGAGCGGCGCCTTGGAGCGCCAGGAGTGCGGATAGCTGTGGGTGAGCCGGCCGCGCCCCAGGAGCGCATGCGCATCCGCAAGCGCGGCCGTAACCGCGCCATTGGCATCGCCTTCACGGCCGGCATCGGTGAGGACGCGACGGCCGGCGAACAGCGGCACATGATCGAAGAAGGCGCCATCGGGGCCGACGGTATCCGGCACCGGCACGCCGTTGGCGATGCCGAGTTCCCAGTCGTCGGTACCGTGCCCAGGGGCGATGTGCACGAAGCCGGAGCCGGTCTCAATATCGACGAAATGACCGGCCAGGAGCGGCACGTCGAAGTCGTAGCCGTGGGCGGAGAGCGGGTGCCGGCAGATCGTCCCGGCGAGTGCCTCGACCGGTGCGTCGGCCACCCGCTCCCAGGCGGGCAGGGCGCAGGCCTGACGTACGCGCTCCGCCAATGCATCGGCGACAACGAGCCGCGCGCCGTCACCCGGGATGCGGTAGACCCCGTAGGCAAGCTCCGGCCCGAAGGCAATGGCGCGATTGCCCGGGATGGTCCACGGCGTGGTCGTCCAGATCACCACGCTCGCCCCGCGCAGCGGCTCGGCCGCCGCGCGCGCCACCGGGAAGCGGACGAAGATGGTGGTCGAGGTGTGGTCGTGGTACTCGACCTCGGCCTCGGCGAGCGCGGTGCGCTCGACCACCGACCACAGGACCGGCTTGGCGCCGCGATAGAGCGACCCGTCGAGCAGGAAGCGGCCGAGTTCGCGCACGATCTGCGCCTCGGCGGCAAAGGTCATCGTCGCGTAGGGATGCGCCCAGTCACCCTCGACGCCGAGCCGGCGAAACTCCTCGCCCTGGACCGAGACCCAGTGCTGGGCGAACTCGCGGCATTCTTGGCGGAACTCGATGATCGGCACCGCGTCCTTATCACGCCCCTTGGCGCGATAGTGCTCCTCGATCTTCCATTCGATCGGCAACCCGTGGCAGTCCCAGCCGGGCACGTAGTTGGCATCGAACCCCAGCATCTGGTGCGCCCGGTTGATCACGTCCTTGAGGATCTTGTTCAGCGCGTGACCGATGTGCAGATGGCCGTTGGCGTACGGGGGACCGTCGTGCAGCACGAACTTCTCGCGACCGGCGGCGGCGCGGCGCAGGCGGCCATAGAGATCGAGGGCTTGCCAGCGCGCCAGGATCTCGGGCTCGCGCTTGGCCAGATCGGCCTTCATCGGGAAACCGGTGCGCGGCAAAAAAACCGTATCTTTGTAATCCACGTCCGTCCTTTGCTTCACTTCGCTGTTCCGCGCGCTTCCCGCTCAGCGATCGCCTCCGCCCACGGCCGCGCGCGGGGTGTCCGCCGGCCGTAATACCGCGCGTGCCGCTTCGGCGTCGGCTACGATCTGCCGGCGCAGAGCTTCGATGCCATCGAACCGGCGCTCCTCGCGCAGGTGTGCCACAAGCTGAACGCGCAGCCAGCGGCCGTAGAGATCGGGCGACACGTCGAACAAATGGACCTCGAGCAGCACGCCGTCGCCAGCGAAAGTCGGCCGGCGGCCAATGTTGGCGACGCCGTCACACCAGCGCGGCGGATGCTCGTCGGCGATGACGGCGCGCACGGCATAGACGCCGTTGGCCGGACAGACATAGGCGCCCAAGTGGATGTTGGCGGTGGGGAAGCCAATGGTGCGGCCGCGGCGGTCGCCGGCGACGACCTCGCCTTCGATCTCGAACGGCCGGCCCAGAAGGTGCTCGGCGGTGACCAGGTCGCCGGCGCGCAGGGCGTCGCGAATTCGGGTCGAGGAATAAGGCTCGCCATCGGCATCCCGCACCTCGGAGACACAGGTGAAGCCGAAGCCGAATTCGTCCCCCAGCCACAGAAGCAACTCCGGCGTGCCTCTGCGGCCGTGGCCGAACGCAAAGTCATGGCCACAGATGACGTGCCGGGCGGCCAATCCGTCGACGATGATGTTCTCCACAAAGCTGCGCGCGGAAAGCCGGGCGAACGCCGGATCAAAGGGCACGATGACGAGGAGATCGACGCCCAAGGCTTCGATCAGCCGCGCCTTCACCGCTTCGGGCGTGAGCCGGAATGGCGCGGCACGCGGGTGAAACACCGACTTCGGGTGCGGCTCCAGCGTGAGCACCGCCCACGGACACCCATTGGCGCGCGCGATCCGCCCGGCCGCCGCAATGACCTCGCGGTGGCCGACATGCACGCCGTCGAAGTTGCCGACGGCGACCGCCGCCCCCTTCACCTCGGCCGGCAGGTTCTGGTAATGACGGAACAGGCGCATGGCGCATCAGTGTCCGGCGGCCCGCGGCGGGTCAAGCACAATTCGCGCGCCTGATCCCGCTCCGGTCACCTTCGTCCGCAAGCCCTCAACACGTGCGCCGTCGGTGCGCCGCCGTGCAATTCATCCCTTGGATGGCACCATGACGATGGCTTCGCCGTCGATCACCTTCTTGCCGCCAACCGTGCAGATCGTCTCACACTCGGCGAACTTCTTCTCCGGGACCAGCTTCTTGATGGTCACCCGCGCGATCAGGGTGTCGCCGATGCGCACCGGCGCACGGAACTTCAGGTTCTGGGTGATGTAGATGCAGCCCGGTCCGGGCAACTTGGTGCCGAGCACCGCCGAAATGAACGATGCGCCGATCATGCCGTGCGCGATGCGTGCCTTGAACATCGTCGTCTTGGCGAATTCCTCATTGAGATGCACCGGATTGGTGTCCCCCGAGACGCCGGCAAAGGTGTAGATATCGGCCTCCGTGATCGTCTTGCCGAACACCGCGGTCATGCCTTCCTTCAGATCCTCGAAGAAATAGCCATGCAGCTCTTCCATCCCTCTTCTCCCCTTTTTTCGCCGGTTGCCGAATGTCCGTGGTTGCCGAATTCCGATGCTTGCCAGAGGCCCCGTGTAGGCGATGCCCCGTTCTCGCACCGGTGTTACCGGATTGGCGAGCGAGTGTAGCCGCCGTTGCCCACGCTCACAAGCGCCGGCCGGCAAGACCGGGGCACGCGCCCAGGTGCGCGCTAATCTACTCTAATCTACTCTGCCGGCTCTACTCTGCCGGCTGCGGCGTACCGACGGCTTCCTCATCGCGGTTACGCCGGATGTGGAACAGGCGCAGCACACTGACGAAGAACACCGGCACGAAGAAAATCGCGAGCACGGTGGCCGTGATCATGCCGCCGATGACGCCGGTGCCGATGGCATTCTGACCACCGGCTCCCGCACCGGTCGAGAGCGCCAACGGCAGCACGCCGAGCATGAAGGCGAGCGAGGTCATCAAGATTGGCCGCAGGCGCTCCCGCCCGGCATTGATCGCGGCGTCTGCCAACGTCTGGCCGCGCTCGAAATTCGCCTTGGCGAACTCCACGATCAGGATTGCATTCTTGGCGGCGAGGCCGATGGTGACCAGGAGCCCGACCTGAAAATACACGTCGTTATTGAAGCCGCGGAGCAGCGTTATGGAAATGGCACCGATAACACCCAGCGGCACGACCATGATCACCGCCGCCGGGATCGCCCAACTCTCGTAAAGGGCGGCGAGACTAAGGAAGACGATCAGAATCGAGATGCCATAGAGCAGGTACACCTCGGCGCCGGACTGTTGCTCTTCGTAGGACAGAGCCGTCCAGGCGTATCCCACGCCTTCCGGCAGTTCGGCGATCAATCGCTCGACCTCGCGCATCGCCGTGCCGGTGCTTTGACCGGGTGCGGGATTGCCCAAAATCTCGACGGACGAAACGCCGTTATAGCGCTCCAGCCGGGGTGGACCGAGCGTCCAATGACCGCCCGCAAAGGCGGCGAAGGAGACCATCTGCCCGTTGCCGTTCTTGACGTACCAGCGCCCCAGATCCTCCGGCATCATGCGGGAATCCGACTCGCCTTGGACGTAGACGCGCTTGATGCGACCTCGATCGAGGAAGTCATTAACGTATGCCGACCCCCACGCGGCGGACAGCGCGTTGTTGATATCGGCGACGGTTAGCCCCAGCGCGCTGGCTTTTTCCCAGTCGATATCGAGGATGTACTGCGGTTCGTCGTCGAGACCATTCGGGCGCACCCGCGCAAGCAGAGGGCTTTTTGCCGCGAGGCCCAGGAATTTGTTGCGTGCGTCCATGAGTGCCGCGTGACCGACACCGCCCCAGTCTTGAAGTTCGAGATCGAAGCCGGTGGCGTTGCCCAGCTCAAGCACCGCCGGCGGCGGAAAGGCGTAAACCAGCGCATCCTTGATGGAAGCAAAACGCCCCATCGCCCGCCCGGCGATGGCAAACACGCTGTCGGCCGGATTTTGCCGCTGATCCCAGGGCTTGAGGCTGACGAAGGCAAATCCGGCGTTCTGGCCGCGGCCGGCAAAGCTGAAGCCGCGCACGGTCAGGATCGATGCGACATTGTCCTTCTCGTCGGTGAGAAAGTATTGCGTTGCCTGGTCGAGCACCGCCTGTGTGCGCTCCGCCGCCGCGCCCGGTGGCGTCGTCACCTGCAGGAACATCACGCCCTGGTCTTCGTCGGGCAGGAAGCCGGTCGGCAGCCGGGTAAACAGGAAACCGGTGATGGCGACGATCACGGCGAAGGCGACGAGGGGACGCCAGGGATGCGCGGTGAGAGGCCCAAGGCTCCGCGTATATGCCGCGTTCGACGCGTTGAACCCGCGGTTGAACCAACGGAACACGAACAGGGGCCGCCTGTCCGGCCGGTGCGGTCGCAACAGCGTGGCGCACAGCGCAGGGGTGAAGATCAACGCGGTCAACACCGAGAGCACCATCGCCGAGACGATGGTGATCGAGAACTGCCGATAGATGACGCCGGTGGACCCGCCGAAGAAGGCCATCGGCAACAACACCGCCGAAAGGACGAGGGCGATGCCGATGAGCGCGCCACTGATCTGCGCCATCGAGCGGCGCGTCGCCTCCTTGGGCGGCAGGTGCTCTTCGGTCATCACCCGCTCGACATTCTCGACGACAACGATGGCATCATCGACGAGAAGGCCGATGGCCAGTACCATGCCGAACATCGTAAGCGTATTGATCGAATGGCCGGCGGCGGCCAGCACGGCGAACGTGCCGAGCAGAACGATGGGGACCACCAGCGTCGGGATCAACGTGGCGCGAAGGTTCTGCAGGAAAAGATAGATGACGATAAAAACGAGGGCCACGGCCTCGATCAGCGTCGTGACGACGTTCTTGAGCGAGATCGCGATAAACGGCGTCGTATCGTAGGGATAGACGGCTTCAACGCCCGGCGGAAAGCGCGGTTTTAGCCTTTCGATCGTGGCGTGGACCGCCTTTACGGTGTCGAGAGCATTGGCTCCTGACGCAAGCTTGACACCCATGGCAGCAGCGGGCTTGCCATTGAACAGCGCCCTGGTGCCGTATTGCTGGGGACCGAGTTCGACCTGTGCCACATCCCGCAGGCGAACCTGGGAGCCATCCTTCTGTACCTTCAGGAGGATGCTGCCGAACTGGTCGGGGCTCTGCAGATAGGATGGGCCGACGATGGTGGCATTGAGTTCCTGGCCATCGACCGAAGGCAGGCCACCCAATTCGCCGGAGGTCACCTGAACGTTTTGTGCGCTGATCGCACGGCTGACATCCGCCGGCGTCAGCCCGTAATTATAGAGCCGGGCGGGGTCGAGCCACACGCGCATGGCGTATTGCGCGCCGAACAACTGATAGTCGCCCACCCCGGCCGTGCGGCTCAGCGGATCCTGGATCGTCGAGGCCACGAAATCGGTGATGTCGTCGCTGGTCATCCTGCCGCTCGTATCGACGAAGCCGACGACGAGCAGGAAATTCCTGGTTGCCTTGGCGACGGTGATCCCCTGGCTCTGCACGATCTGCGGCAACCGGGGTTGTGCCAATTGCAGCTTGTTCTGCACCTGCACCTGCGCGATGTCGGGATTGGTCCCTTGCGCGAAGTACAAGGTGATCTGCATGCTGCCGTCCTTGTTGCTCTGCGAGCTGAAGTACAGCAGCCCATCGACGCCGCTCAATTGCTGCTCGATGACCTGAACGACGGTGCTTTGCACCGTCTCGGCCGACGCACCCGGATAGTTGACGGTGATTGCGACCGATGGTGGCGCGATGCTTGGATATTGCGCCACCGGCAGGGTGCGGATCGCCAGCACGCCGGCCAGCATGGTGAGGATCACCAGCACCCAGGCGAAAACCGGGCGATCGATGAAAAAGTTTGCCATCTGCCTGCTTCTAGTCGGCCGCCGCTTTCTCCGGGCCGGGCTGGCTGGCGACGTTTGCGCGCGGGTTCGCGCTGTCGACCTGGATCGTCGTCACCTGTGCGCCTGGGCGAACCTTCTGGAGCCCCGCGACGATGACGCGATCGCCCTGCTGCAACCCGGACCGGACGAGCCAATCATCGCCAATCGTCCGCCCCACCTCGATCACGCGGGATTCGACCTTGTCGGACGGATCGACGACCATGACCACGGCCCGGCCGCGCTGGTCGCGGGTGACCGCGCGTTGTGAGACCAAGATCGCATCTTCCCTGATACCGAGTTCGATCCGTTCCCGAACGAACATGCCGGGCATCAACAGCCGGTCCGTGTTCGGGACGATCGCGCGCAAGGTGACGGAGCCCGTTCCCTGGTCGACGGTGACCTCGGAGAACTGCAGCCGCCCCTTTTCCGCATACTCGGTGTCGTCGTCGAAAATCAGCGTCACCCGCGCCTGGTTGTCGCCGGCGCTCGTTATCTGGCCACTCGCGTATTCCCGCTTGAGCCGCAGCAGCACATTGCTCGGCTGCGTAACGTCGACATACACCGGATCGAGTTGCGTGACCGTCGTCAACGCGTCGCTCTGGTTGGCGGTGACCAGGGCACCTTCGGTATAGTTGGAGCGGCCGGTGATGCCATCGATCGGCGCATACACGCGCGTGTAGGCGAGCTCGATCTCGGCACTGCGCACCGCGGCCTTCCCCGCCGCGACGTCCGCTTCGGCCTTGGCAAGGGTCGCCACGGCGTCGTCGTAGGTCTGCTGACTGACGGTATCCTTCTTGATCAGCACCGAATACCGGCCGACGTTCTGCCGTGCCAGCGTGGCAGCCGCTTCCGCCCGGGCAAGGGTCGCCTTGGCGCTGGCGAGCGCCGCCTCATAGGTGGCCGGATCGATCTGGTAGAGCTGCTGGCCTGCCTTGACCTCGTTGCCCTCGACAAACAGCCGCTTCTGAATGATGCCGCTTACCTGCGGTCGCACCTGAGCCATGCGAAAGGCGGCGACCCAACCAGGCAACTCGGCGATCAGAGGCACCGCTCGTGGCTGGATCGTCGTAACGCCGACCTCAACCGGCGCTGGTGCCGGCGCGGCACGACCACTGCTCTCGCCGCAGCAACACAGCAGCAGCGCCAGCGCTGCACCCGCAGCAAGATTGGCCGGCCGCCACTGCGCGGACAGTCCACCGCCCTTGTTCATGAGAGAGTATCCAATCTCGATTCAACTGTCATGGAAACCTTGCAGTTTCCATGACAACGGAAACTTAGGAGTTTCCTCCGGGCAAGTCAAGTGCTACAATTCACCAACTGGTTGTATACGCAGGCCGTCTGCGCTCGCATTCGAACCCTACGCCTCGCGGATGGCACGTGGGCGGCGGCGGCCCGATACGGGTGGATTGCCATGCATCTCCTTACACCCGCGAGGCAGGCGATTCCTGCGGATGCGCGCGTTGACGCGTCGGCACGACGCGCCCGGCTGGTCGAGGTGGCCGAGCACCTGTTCATCGAACATGGCTTCCACGCCACCTGCATGGACGCTGTGGCGAAGCAGGCGGGCGTTTCGAAGAAGACGCTGTATCAGGTGTTCGGATCGAAGGATGGCTTGTTTGCCGCCGTCGTGCGCCGTCACGACGTCCGGCTCGTCGTCGACGACCTGCCGAGCGAGCCGCAGGCGGCGCTCAATCTGGTGCTGCTGCGACTGGCACGGCTGATCCTGCACCCGCGCCGCATCGCCATTCACCGTCTGGTGGCGATCGAGGGCGCGCGATCGAAACGCCTGGCGCAGACGTTTTACCAGAACGGACCGCAAATTGGCCTCGCCGTGATCGAACGGCAGTTGAACGAGCTCACCGCGGCCGGCGTTTGCCGGCTCAACGACCCCGCAGAAGCGGCACGAATGCTGGTTGGCATGACGATTGGCGACATTCACGCCAAGCTATTGTTCGGCGTCGTCTCCAAGGTCAGCCAAAGCATGCTCGAACAACGCATCCGGCGCTCCGTCGAGATCTTCCTGAGCGGAACCCGTCCGTCATCCATCAAGACGCAAGAGATGCAGGGTGGGAAAATGCCCGACGCCGTAGCGGCAGCCGGAATTCCCACAACGCCACCGATCTGATCCAGGACCGGATTCGCACACGCGAGCACCGCACCCGCGCGCTTGACCGCTGGCGTTCCTCGCGCCATATCGCGCAGCAATTGGTCGACCGGCGACCGGACCGGACTGTGAAGTCATTGCCAACGCCGTGTGAGTGCTGCGGCTCGTTGCTTATCGAAAGAACCCGGGCCAATCGAATGAACCCGGCGTCGCAAGACGCAACTTCTACCCCCTGCATCGGGTTCGAACGCATTGCAGGCTTTCTCGTAGACGGTGACGCATGGAAGGCCGAAGTCCGTTCAAGAGCCGCGGCGGACTGGAGCGCCTTCAGGGTGCGCTCCGATACTCGATCAATGGCTTCCGCCAGGCATGGCGCGAAGAGTCCGCGTTCAGACAAGAAGTCGCGGTGTGCGCGATGCTGCTGCCATTCGCGCTCTGGCTGCCGGTCTCGCCCATCGAGCGGATCGTGCTGATCGGCTCGCTCGCCCTCGTGCTCATCATAGAGTTGCTTAATTCGGCGATCGAGGCCGTCGTCGACCGGGTATCGTTCGACCGGCACGAGTTGTCGAAGCGGGCCAAGGATCTCGGCAGTGCGGCGGTGATGCTCGCATTGCTGATTGCGGGGTGGAGCTGGTTGACCGTGCTCAGCCCCCTCATCGCCAAGATGGCGGGATGGTAAGGCGCCGCATCGCCGCGCCTCGCCGGCAATGGGGCGATCGCAAACTGAACGGACCGCCTTCGCCCGGACCACTTCACGTTGGCGGCCCCAACCGAACTTGCGCGGCGGCGGCAGCGCTTACTCCGCCGTATGCGCCAAGGGGATGAGTGTGCCGGTCTTGCCGGCAAGCAGCCGCTTCAGGTGAAAGGCGGCCAGCGTATCGTCGCCGTAGCGGCCGACGTGCGCGGCGAATGCCTGGATGGCCTGCGGGTCACCGCGCGTAAGCCTCTCGAACGCGCGCCGGTACGAGGACACGGCGCGGCCGGCGCGGCCATCGCCGCCGAGCGGTTCGTAGCTATCGATGCCTTTGTCCTTGCCTTTGACCATCAGCGTTCCGATCGGCCGGCCGACGAAACCGGGGATGCGATTGACCGTTTCGGCACTGACGCAGATGCGGGTGCCGAGCAGCTTGTTGGCACCTTCCAGGCGGGCCGCCGTGTTGATGGCGTCACCATAGGCGGTGTAGTGGAAGAACTTCTCGGCGCCGACGTTGCCGACGATCGCCGGCCCGGAGTTGACCCCGATCCGGGTCACGCCGACGGCGATGCCGTCCGCGTTCTTCTCGCGCGCGAACGCCTGCGCGAACGCATCGATGGCGAGCGCACAATCCACCGCGCGGGCCGCGTGATCCGGCTGCTCCAGGGGCGCCCCGAACATGGCGTAGACGGCGTCGCCGACGACGGTGTGCACGGTGCCTCCGTGCCGGAATACAATTGCCGACAAACCGCCGATGTATTCGTTCATCATCTGGACGATGAGGGCAGCGTCCAGCGACTCCGCGAGCGACGTGAAGTCGGCGAGATCGGTGAACAGGAAGCTGAGGTCCCGCCGCTCGCCGCCGAGCTTAAGGATATCGGGATGTTCCGCCAGGTGGTTCGCCAGATTGGGCGAGAAGTAGCGGGCAAGGTTGGCACGGGCCCGTTCGGCATCGGCCCGTTGCCTGCGCGCCTCGCGTAATGCTTCGAGATCGGCGAGTGTCTTGGCGATGGTGACGGCGAGATCCTCGAAGTCGATCGGCTTGGTAATGAAGTCGAAGGCGCCGCGGTTCATCGCCACGCGGATGTTCTTCATGTCGCCGTACGCGGAAATGATGACCGCGCGCAACAGTGCAGGGCCCTTCTGTAGCCGGCTCAGCAGCGTCAGGCCGTCCATCCCGGGCATGTTGATGTCGGACAACACGATCTCGATGCCGGGGTCGGCGGCGATCACCGCCAGAGCCTCCTCGCCGTCGCGCGCGAACAAGAAGGCATAGGCACCGTCACGCACCTGCCGGCGGAACTTCTGCCGCACCAGCGGTTCCAGGTCGGGCTCGTCGTCGACGACAAGAATCCTGGCCGGCATCAGTCCCCCTCTCCGGCCTGGAACGTCCGCAGCGTCTTCTTCAATTGCGCGAAGTCGACAGGCTTGGTCACGAATGCGGACGCCCCACGCTCCAGCGCCCTACGCCGATTCTCGGCATCGCCGTAGGCGGTGATCATGATGACCGGCAGCCGCGGCCATCGCGTCCGCACATCGCAAAGCAGGTCGAGGCCGCTCATCCCGGGCATGTTGATATCGCACAACAGCAGAATTCGGTCGTCGGCGCCCTCGGCGGTCAACAGCCGGAGGGCATCCTCGCCGGCGGCGGCGAAGCGAATGTCGTAGTCGCCCGCGCGGATTTCCCGCCGGAACGATTGGCGAAACAGCTCAATCGCATCGGGTTCGTCGTCGACGACCAGGAGTTTGTGGCTCATCGGCTTGTGCCTGCGGCCGTGTCGGCGGGCACCGGAGATGGCAAGCGGACGATGAACTCGGCATAGTCGCCGGCACGCGTATCGACCTCGAAGCGGCCGCCGTGCTGATGCACGATGATGTCGTAGCTCAGCGACAGGCCCAGCCCCGTCCCCTTGCCCGCCGGTTTGGTCGTGTAAAAGGGCGTGAAGATTTTCTTGAGGACGGGCGCCGTGATGCCGACGCCGTTATCGCGCACACGGATTTCGACGGCCCCGTCGATCCGCCGGGTCGATACCTTCAGAGCAGGCCGGTAATCGGTCTCGCCGCCCCGTTCCAAGCGTTCCTGGGTCGCGTGAAACGCGTTGGAGAACAAATTGAGCAGGACCCGGCTGATATCCTGTGGAACCACGTCGACTTGGCCGGCCCCGGGGTCGAGGTCGCGCTCCAGTGTCGCGTTGAACGCCCCGTCCTGGGCGCGCGCGCCGTGGTAGGCAAGGCCGAGGCTCTCTTCGACCAAAGCGTTAATGTCGGCAGACCGTTTTTCGCCCGGACCCTCGCGCGAATGCGCCAGCATGCTCTTGACGATACCGTCGGCCCGGCCGCCGTGCTCGCGGATCTTGGCCAAATTGCCCCGCAGCGTCGCCACCAGGGCTTCGATGTCGAGCCTTCGATCGGCGTCGAGGCCGGCGATCCACGTATCGAGTTCGCCCCGCATCTCGTCCAGGAGTTCGATCGAGAGGGTCGAAAAGTTATTGACGAAATTCAGCGGGTTCTTGATCTCGTGTGCGATCCCGGCGACCAGTTGGCCGAGCAATGCCAGTTTCTCGGCGTGTACCAGATTGGTCTGCACCTGTTTGAGATCGGCAAGCGCGCGTTCCGCCCGTTCCTTCGCCTGCTTCAGCGCGCGTTCGGCATGCCGATATCCCGTGATGTCGAAGTACGTGCTCATCCGACCGCCGTCGGGCAGGTTCCGGCATTGAAACTCGAAAACGCGCCCGTCGGAGAGCTGCAGGTCGGTGGGAGCGATGTTTCCCCGCCTGATCGCGTCTACTCTTCGCCGCACAAACTGCTGTTGCTCGGCAGCCGGCACCACATACACCCCCTTCGCAACGCCGAACGCGACCAGATCGTGGACGTCGGGAGTGCCGGCCAGATATTCATCGGAAAACTGCCACATTTCGCGGTAGGCGCGATTGGTCAATCGCACGCGGAAGTCCGGCCCTAGGAAAAGCACGCCGTATTCAATGGTGTCCATGACGGTGCTGAGATCAGCCAGCGCCCGCTCCGCCCGCTCCTTGGCCTCGCGCAGCTCTCTCTCCCGCCGGACCTCTAGAGTGACGTCCGAAGAGGTCCCTCGATATCCTCTGAACGTACCGTCACTCGCGAACACGGGAAGTCCACTGGTACTGACCCACACTGTCTCTCCGAAGCCGGACGTGATGGCATAGCGGAAGTTCTTGAACGGCCGGTGGGCGCGCAGCTCGTCCATGTGCCGGCTCCACGCCTCGTCATCGAGACTGCCCCGTCCCACTTCCTCGCGGGTCTTACCGACGACGTCGGCTGGAGAAACATTGAAAATGGAAAGCAGACGTTCGGCGGCGAACGTAAAGCGCAGATCAGGCCCCATCTCCCAAACCCAGTCGGAAGATGACGACGTGAAATCCTTGAATCGTTGTTCACTTTCCTTCAAGGCATCTTCAGTACGCCGGTATACAGTGATGTCGAAATAGGTCACCATGCGACCGCCGTCAGGAAGACTCTTGCACTGATACTCCCAGACGCGGCCATCGGACAGCCGAAGGTCGGTGGGTGGGATGTCGCCCCGACGAACGTCTTCGTATCTGCGTTCGATGTATGCCGGCAGTTCGGCTGCCGGCACGGCGTACATACCTTGAGCGGCGACGTATTCCAGCAGCGTCCGAAAAGACGGATGGCTGGCCAATAGTGCCGGCGGGAAACGCCACAGCTCGCCAAAGGCGCGGTTGGTCAGCCGGACGCACAGATCCGGTCCCAAGAACATGACCCCGTATTCGATCGTGTCCATGACGGTATTGAACTCGGCGAGCAGGGCGTCCCTGTCCTGCAGTGCCTTGGCGAGATCCTCCTCCCGGCGCTTCAATTCCGAGACATCGGTGAAAATGGCAACGATGCCGCCGTCCACCGTTCGGCGCTCGTCGATCTGAATCCACCGGCCGTCGACCTGCCGTTGTTGAAACGGCCGGCCTGGGTTGCGGTGGAGTGCCAGGCGCTCCTCGAACCACCTCTCGCGGCGGCCAACGGCATCGGCAACGATGCCGCGCTCGGCGGCGGTCCTGAGGATCTGTTCGAACGAAGCCCCCTCACGGATCACATCGGAAAGCCCCGGGTAGACCTCCCGGTAATGGCTGTTGAACATGACAAGACGATCGTCCGTGTCGAACAAACCGATGCCGGCGGAGACGGATTCAAGGGTCGCGTTCAGTTGTGCGCGGGCGACCTCCAGCGCCTGCTCAAGCACCCGCTTTTCGTTTCGCCGACGTTCCGTAACGTCGGTGTAGGTGGTGAGAAAGCCGCCGCCCGACAGCGGTGTGCCGCGGATCTCGATCACCGTGCCGTCGGGGCGGGTGCGCTCGAACGTGTGCGCCTCGAACACGCGGGCAAGTGCGAGCCGGCTGCGCACCTGCTCTTCGACATCGCCCGCTCCGTATTCGCCGCGCTCGGCATTGAACCGGACGAATGCCTCGAAGCTGTCACCCGGATGGAACCGGCCTGCCGGAAAGTCGAGAATTTCGAGGAAACGCCGGTTGAAGACGACGACATTGAGATCGGCGTCGAACACGCTGATGCCCTGGTCCATGGCATCGAGCGTTGCTTCCAAGATGGCGGCTTTGCGAACAAGGTCGTCTTCTTGTTCGCGTTGCATCCAGCCCGACACCTGCCGCCTCCCGATGGCGACGCTCGACGTAGAAGGTCGGTTCGGCCGTTCTCCCGACGATGGTGGGCGCCCTTGCCCCCCAAGGATTCTCAACCGCGACCGCCCGCCGTCCTGGCCGCATTATCTGAACAGGGAAGTCCAAAAAGCCGCGTATTTTACTTATGTTTTCGGGTCTAGTCGACGGTTGTTGACCTGAGCCCCTTCTTCCATCCGCTGATGAACCGAGTCTCGTGTGCATTTGAGCCCATTGGGCTCGGTGGAGCAACGGGACGGGGCGCGCAGGCCCGCATATACCGCAGCGCTCCGTGCCGTTGCGGGCCGGAAGCGCTGAGCTTGGCGTAGAGGGCGGGCGGAAGATCGCCATTGGGCTTTCCCGGGCCGTAGGGGCGTCCAACCCGCGCGTCCGTTACCTAGAGCGCTACCAAAGCGGTAGCGCCGGACGCGGCAACCGCCGCTAACCCCTTGAAATAATGGTGCCGCAGGAGGGATTTGAACCCCCGACCCGCGCATTACGAATGCGCTGCTCTACCCCTGAGCTACTGCGGCAAGACCACGCTTAAGAGGGTGCCCCCCCTCCAAGGTAACGGACATGCCGGTTGAAGGTAGGGTAGCGGCAAGCGCGCCCGCCGGCAAGCCGCTGACGTGGCGATGCGCATTGGCGATGTGGATGCTCGCCCCCCCCGTGCGCGCGGGCGCGGTGCATCTTCGAAGAAGGTATTCCCTGACGTGCTTTCCCTACGCGGTTCCCACGGGCTGATGCACCCACGGCGTCGACGGGTCGCGCGGGACGGTCTCCTGCATCGAGCGCCGCTGCGAAAAGCGCTCGAACCACCGCGCGAGTTCCGGTCGGGCGTTGCGCCAGGGCTCGTGCGGGAAGCGGAATTCGAACCAGCCGAGCGCGCAGCCGATGGCGATGGGTCCGATGGTCACCGCATCGTGCAACTCGCCGGCTTCCGCTTCGAGGGCGTCCAACGCACGGGCAATGACGGCGGTCTGCTTGGCGGTCCAGGTCTGCGAGCGCTCGGCTTCCGGCCGGCGGCCTTCGAGCAGCCGCAGCACGCCGGCATCGAGCAGGCCATCGGCGAGCGCCTGCTGGCGCAGTGCCCGGAACCGCGCGCTGCCCGCGAGCGGTATCAGGTGGGGCTCGCCAAAGAAGGTGTCGACGTATTCGGCGATCACCGGGGAATCGTAGAGGGCCTCGCCATCATCGGTAATCAGCACCGGGATCTTGCCCAAAGGGTTGCGGGCAAGAAAATCGGCATGCGGCTCAAGAATGTTGATCGGGCACCGCTCGATCTTGTGGTCGACGCCCTTTTCGATCGCCACCACCAGGACCTTGCGCACGTAAGGGGACGTCGGCGAATAGAACAATTTCATCACGGCCTCTCTAGAGATGCTCAGAAGACATCCTTGCGCTGGCGCAGCGTGGCGAAGACGGCGACCGGGTCGGCGTCGGCCATACCGAGCGCTCGCTGCAACTCCGGAGCATCGGCGCGCAGGAATGGATTGCAGGCACGCTCCGAGGCAAGCCGCGACGGCACCGTCGGCTGGCCTTGTGCGCGCAACTCGCGCACCTCGGCGGCGCGCGCCTTGAGTGCCACGTTGTCGGGATCGACCGCTAACGCGAAGCGTGCATTGGCCTCGGTGTATTCGTGCGCGCAATAGACGAAGGTCTCACCGGGCAGGGCGCGCAGCCGCTTGAGGCTGGCCCACATCTGCCCGGGCGTGCCCTCGAACAGCCGGCCACAGCCCAGCGAAAACATCGTATCGCCACAGAACAGGACCGCGTCGTCCTCAAACCAGTAGGCGATATGTCCAACGGTATGACCGTCGACGGCGATGACTTGGGCGTGCGCGTTGCCGAACGTCACCCGATCATCGTCGCCGACGCGCACATCGATGCCGGGGATGCGCGACGCATCGCGGCCGTGACCGACGATGGTGCAGCCGGTGGCATCCTTCAGCTCCCGGTTGCCGCCGATGTGATCGCCGTGGTGATGGGTGTTGAGAATGTGGGTCAGGCGCCAGCCGAGGCGGTCGAGTGCAGCAAGCACCGGTTCGGCCTGCGCCGGATCGACCGCGGCGCAGGCACCCGTCTTCTCCTCGCGCACGAGGTAGATGTAGTTGTCGGCAAGGACAGGGATCTGCCGAATGTCCAGGGATGCCATGCGCCCGCCCGTTCCCTCGTCTCCGTCTCCACGTCTCCACCCGCGCCGTCGCGTCTGCACCGCGGTTCGCGGGCGAGACTACCATCGCCCGGCGCACTTCAGCTAGAGTCAAGGCTGTCATGTGGACCGATGTCGTCGACTTGCGGGACTTCTATACCTCCGCCCTCGGTCGGGTGGCGCGGCGCATGATCATTCGCCGGCTGCGCCTGATCTGGCCGGACGTGCGCTCGTTGAGCGTATTGGGCCTAGGCTACGCCACGCCGTTCCTGGGGGCATTCCGCAGTCAGGCCGGCCGCCTTCTGGCGATGATGCCGGCCATGCAAGGCGTGCTGCATTGGCCGGCCGACGCCGCCGGGCTGACCGCGCTCGTCGATGAAACCAGTCTGCCGCTCGCCGATCGCAGCGTCGATCGCATCGTGCTGGCGCACGCGCTCGAATGCGCCGAGCGGACCTGGCCCCTGATGCGCGAACTGTGGCGGGTCCTGGCCGACGACGGCCGTCTCATCATCATCGTGCCCAATCGCCGTGGATTGTGGGCGCATTCCGAGCGCTCCCCCTTCGGCAATGGCCGGCCGTACTCCCCGGGCCAGCTCTCCAAGAGCCTGCGCGAGGCGATGTTCACGCCGTTCCAACTCACCACCGCCTTGTTCGTGCCGCCGGTGCGCTCGCGCATGCTGCTCTCGTCGGCCGTTGCCTGGGAGGAAATCGGCGAGCGCTGGTTCACCAGCTTCGCCGGGGTGGTGATGTTCGAAGCCACCAAGCAGATCTATGCCGGCCAGTTGCGCACCGCGCGTGCCCGTGCACCTGCCTACCTGCCGATCCCGTCGCGCTGACCGGACGCCGTTCGCCGCAAGACAAAAACCGCCTGTTCGCCCCACAGGTTGGCGAGCATCAGCGAACGCCCCAGCCGGCGCGGCACGCCGCCCCCGTCCAGGAACAGGCCGCGCTCGATGGTGACGTCGAGATCGCGGCACAGGGCGACGAAGTCGCGGATCGAGCACAGATGCACGTTGGGGCTTTCGTACCATGGCTGGTCGAGCACCCGGTTGTGCGGCATCCGTCCGCTGAACAAGAGCGCGAGCCGCATCGGCAAGTGCGCGAAATTCGGCACCGAGACGATGGCGCGACGACCGATGCGCAACAATTGCTGCAGCGTCGCCTTGGGCGCGCGCATCGCCTGCAGCGTCTGGCTCAGGATCACGTAGTCGAAGGCGGCCCCGGGATAATCGGCGAGGTCGGTCTCCGCATCGCCCTGGATCACGGCGAGGCCGGCGCTCACGCAGGCGTTGACCCCTTCACTCGACAACTCGATGCCGCGACCGTCGACCCGCTTGAAATGCACCAGATAATCGAGCAGCGCGCCGTCACCGCAGCCGACATCGAGCACGCGCGAGCCGGGCTCGATCATGTCGGCGATGAGCTGGAGATCAACGCGGATGGCGCGCGCCCGCGCCTCGAACCCGCGCTCCGTTGACACAGGTGCGTTCACCGCGCCGCCGTCGTCCGGGTTCGCCCGTTCAATCCACGGCGCTGGGCGCAGCCGGCGAGGAACCCGCTCAGCACCCGCCGGAAGTCAGGCTCGTCGAGCAAGAACGCGTCGTGACCGGCATTGGACACGATTTCGGCGAAGCTGACGTCCGCTGCGACCGCGTTCAACGCATGCACGATGCGCCTGCTCTCCACCGTCGGATACAGCCAGTCGCTGGTGAACGAGATGACGCAAAAGCGCACCGGCGTGTTGCGGAATGCGTTGGCGAGCGCGCCTCCGTATTGCGCCGCCATGTCGAAGTAGTCCATCGCCCGCGTGATGTAGAGGTACGAATTGGCATCGAACCGCTCGACGAAGGTGATGCCCTGGTGACGCAGGTAGCTCTCCACCTGGAAGTCGGCATCGAAGCCGAAGGTGAAGCGGTCGCGGTTCTGCAAGCGCCGGCCGAATTTCTCGGTCAGCTTGCTCTCGGACAGATACGTGATGTGTGCCGCCATGCGCGCCACGGCCAGGCCGCGGTGTGGGCGCTTGCTGTAGCGCCAGTATTCGCCGTTGCACCAGTCGGGATCGGCGAGGATCGCCTGGCGCCCCACCTCGTGAAAGGCGATGTTCTGTGCGGTGTGATGCGCCGCCGTCGCGATCGGTACGGCCGCGAATACGCGCTCCGGGTAAAGTGCCGCCCACTCCAGGACCTGCATGCCGCCCATGGAGCCGCCGATCACGGCGAAGAGCTGGGTGATGCCGAGGTGGTCCAAGACCATCGCCTGGGCGCGCACCATATCGGCGATGGTGATCATCGGAAAGCCAAGGCCCCACAACTCCTGCGTGGAGGGATTGATCTCGGCAGGCCCGGCCGAGCCCATGCAGGCGCCCAGCACGTTCACGCACAGGACGAAATAGCGCTCGGTATCGATGGTCTTGCCGGGGCCGACCATCAGGTCCCACCAACCGTCCTTGCCGGTGACGGGATGCTGCTCGGCGACGAACTGATCGCCGGTGAGGGCGTGGCAGACCAAGATGGCGTTCGACTTCTCGGCGTTCAGCCGGCCGTATGCCTGATAGGCGACCGGAAAACTCTCCAGCACCGCGCCACAGTCGAGCGTGAGGCCGCGTTCGCGTCCCAAGATCACGCGATGACCGGGCAACGCCCGCTGCCGGCTGGCTTGGGCGGAGGTGAGATTTTCGGCGATCGACATCGGATGTTGAGGAGTCGATTTGAACGGCGAACAAAAACAAAATGCTAGCTAAGAAGACCCCGACAGGCTGTCAACGTTTTCTTTGCTTTCGCGCAAGCCTGTCGCTATGAAGGCGCCTTCCTCAGCGCCGACCGCAAGGCGGTGGTGCAGCCGGATGTTGGTGATGGGCAGCGAGCGGACACTACAGGCGGTGCGCGCCGACATCGATGCCATCGATGATCAGATTCATGCGCTGATCGTGCGCCGCACCCGGCTGGTCGAGGACGTGCGCGCGATCAAGCGCGATTGGCGCATCAAGATTCAGCCCTCGCGCGAGGCAGAGATCATCTACCGTCTGCTCGCGCAGCATCGTGGGGCGTTCCCCAAGCGCGAACTGGCCACCATCTGGCGGCTGATGATCGTCGCCACCTTGTCGTTCGAGGGGCCCTTCTCGGTGGCGGTTTACGTACCCGACAGTGATAGCGCCTGGTGGGATCTCGCCCGCGACCACTTCGGCCCCTTCGTGCCGTTGCGCCGCGAAACCAGGGTCGAAGCCGTGCTTGATCGGGTCGCCGCCGGCGAGGCCGTCGTGGGCGTGGTGCCGATCCCCTCGGGCGACGGCATCCGCCCCTGGTGGCCAGCCCTGGCCGGGGACGGCCTGCAAACGCCCAGGATCATCGCCCGTCTGCCATTCATTCCCGGAGGCAATGGCTGGACGGAAAGCCGTGAGGGCCTCGTCGTCTGCCCGGTCCCGCTCGTCGCGACCGGTCGGGACCGCAGCTACGTGATCGCAGCGACACCGCGGCCCTTGCCGCTCGTCAAGGTCCGCCGCCGGCTGGAAGCGGCGGGGCTGCCGGTCGTGGCGATGACCACGTGGTTCACCGCTCACCCCGACGAGAGCTTGGCGCTGATCGAAATTGACGGCTTCGTTGCCGACGGTGATCCGCGCCTGCGCCTCGCTGGCGGCGGTGGTGGCGAGGAAGAGGCAACCGATTGGCCGGCTTTGAAGGTGGTCGGCGGCTATGCCCTGCCGCTCACCCCCGCCGAGTTGGAACCAGCCGACGAGCGTATGACCGACGCGGCCGAGCCGGTGGTTCCGACCGCCGGCGCGCGGGAGGCGGCGCGGTGAGTCTCCTGGTGCCACGGCCGGGTGTGATGGAGATCACCCCTTACGTCGGGGGCGAGTCGAGCGTCCCCGGCGTCAACCGCATCATCAAGCTGGCGTCGAACGAAAGCGCACTCGGCGCACCGCTTGGCGCCATCGCGGCGATCAAGGAGGCCGCCGCCGCCGCCTATCGCTATCCGGATGGCGGCTGCACCGCGCTTCGTCAGGCGCTCGGCCGGCTGGGCGGCCTCGATCCCGCCCGTATCGTCTGCGGAGCCGGCTCCGATGAACTGATCGGGCTCTTGGCGCGGGCGTACGCCGGCCCGGGCGACGAGGTGCTCTACACCGAGCACGGCTTTCTGATGTATCCGATCGCAGCCAAGACCGCGGGTGCAACGCCGATCGCGGTGCCCGAGACCAATCTGACTGCGGATGTCGATGCGCTGCTGGCGGCGGTAAGCGAGCGCACCCGCATCGTTTTCCTCGCCAATCCCAACAATCCGACCGGCACCTGGCTCGCGGCCGGCGAAATGACGCGGCTGCGCCGGGAGTTGCCGGCGCACGTGCTGCTGGTGATCGATGCCGCCTATGCCGAGTACGTCGATGCGGCCTCATACGACTGGGGCGGCGCGCTGGTCGATGGGATGAAGCCGACGGTCGTCACCCGCACGTTCTCCAAGATCTACGGCTTGGGCGGCGTGCGGCTCGGCTGGGCCTATTGTCCGGCCCAGATCGCCGACGTGCTCAACCGGGTGCGCAACCCGTTCAACGTTTCGAGCCTGGCTCAGGACGCGGGCTTAGCCGCGCTGGCCGATCAGGATTTCGTTGCCCGAGCGCATGCCCACAATTTGAAATGGAGGGCCTGGACGGCGGATGTGCTCCGCGGGCTCGGTCTCGACGTCCCCGACGGCGCGGGCAATTTCGTGCTCGTCCGCTTTCCCCATGACCCCAACCGGGACGCGGCTGCGGCGGATGCCTTCCTGAAACGTCGCGGCATTATCGGCCGGCGCATGGCCGGCTATCGGTTACCCGACGCCTTGCGCATCACCATCGGCCGCGAGGACGAGATGCGCGCCCTGACCGATGCGCTCAGCGACTTCGTGATGTCCGGCCATGGCTGAACATGCGCCTCCAGCCACCCTGCGCTTCGAGCGGGTCGCTCTGATCGGCATCGGCCTGATCAACTCCTCGCTCGCCCGGGTCCTGCGCGCCGAGGGGTTGGCCGGCCACATCGCGGTGTGTGCCCGCACGCACGCCACCCTCGACAAGGCGCGGGCGCTGGGGATCGCCGATTCCACCACCATCGATCCGCGCCAGGTGGTGGATGGCTGCGATCTGGTCGTGCTCGGCACGCCGCTCGGTGCCTATGGCGCGATCGCCGAGGCGATGGCGCCGGGGCTCAAGCCCGGTGCCATTGTCACCGACGTCGGCTCGGTCAAGGCATGCGTCATCGAAGACGTCGGGCCGCACCTGCCGGAGGGTGTGCAATTCGTTCCCGGCCATCCGGTTGCCGGCACCGAGTACTCCGGGCCCGAGGCCGGCTTTGCCGAACTATTCCGCGAGCGCTATTGCATTCTGACACCGCCACCTGGCACCGATCCCGCGGCCGTCGCGCGGATCGAGGCGCTGTGGCGCACCGCGGGCATGCGAGTCGCGACGATGTCGGCGCGCGACCACGATCACGTGCTGGCGGTGACTTCGCACCTGCCGCACCTGATCGCGTACACCATCGTCGGCACCGCCACCGATCTCGCCGAGCACATGAAATTGCAGGTCATCCAGTATTCCGCCGGCGGGTTCCGCGATTTCACCCGCATCGCCGCGTCCGACCCGGTCATGTGGCGGGATATCTTCCTGAAAAACCGCGACGCCGTGCTCGAGATCCTTGGCCGGTTCAGCGAGGATCTCGCCGCTCTGCAGCGGGCGATTCGCTGGGGTGAGGGCGAGATCCTCGAAGACCGCTTCACCAAGACCCGCGAAATCCGCCGCGGCGTGCTTGCCGCCAAGCAGGCGTGAGGTCGCTCGCCGCCATCCTTGCAGAGTTGCGCCGGCTTGAGCCGGCCTTGCGCCAGCGCTACCCCATTGCGGCGATCGGCGTGTTTGGCTCGTGGGCGCGTGGTGAACAGCGCGACGACAGCGATCTCGATGTCCTTGTCGATTTCGACCGCCCCATCGGGCTATTCGATTTCATTGGCCTGCGCGATGAGTTGAGCGACGCGCTCGGGCTCAACGTCGATCTCGTCATGCGCGACGCACCCAAGCCGCGGATCGTGCAACGGATTGAACGTGAGCTGGTCTTGCCGTGAGCAGCATGGATCTCAGGGGCCTGCTTGAAGACATTCTGGAGAACGCCCAGCGCGCCCGCAGTTTTGTCGGCGAGATGAGCTTCGAGGCTTTCGTCTGCGATGCGCGCACCCGGCTCGCCGTCGAGCGCGCCGCCGAGATCATCGGCGAGGCAACCAAGCGTGTTCCCCCCGCTTTCCGCGACCAACACCCCGGGATTCCATGGCGGCGCATGGCGGGGATGCGTGATGTTATCAGCCACCAGTACCGCGCCGTGAGTCCACGGGTGATCTACGAAATGGCCCGCCGCGATGTTGATATTCTGATTGAGACCCTGCCCGCGCTGATTGCTGACCTTGATGCCGACTGACCACGAGCCGCCCGTTGCCTTGGCGTTGGCGGCCGCGCGCGGATGTGGCAAGATCGCGCCCGACAACGCAACCGGCGATGTAAGCGGTGATCCGGCTGACGCGCAGACGGAAGCAAGGCACGAACAGAGCGCCAGCGGTCGTCTCACCAAGCGCCAGCCCCTGGCCGGAGGCCAGACCGAGGAAACCCGGACCGAGGAACCCATGACCCGTCTTCGCGTGCCATATCTGCTCGCCGCCGTCGTCCTCACGCTCGGCGTCGGCATCGCGCCTTCGCAGGCCCAGTCGCCCACCAAGCCGGCAAAGCCAAAGGTCGCCTTCTGCACCGGCCAGAAGGACGGCAAGTACGAAGAACTCGGCAAGACCATGCAGCGCTACGTGCGCGCCGCCGAGATCGAGGTCGTCAACACCGAGGGCACGCTGGACAACCTCGACCGGCTTGCCGCCGGGAGCTGTCAGGTCGCCGTGGTCCAACCGGATGGTCTGTCTCTGTTCAAGAGGCAAAGCGGCAAGAGCCTCGATTTCGAATACATCTCCAAGGCGCACGCCGAGTACGTCCACCTCTACTGCCACAAGGACGCCGACATCGACCGGATCACCGATCTGCGCGGCAAGAAGGATGCGCTGGTGGTGCTCGGCCCGCGCGGTTCGGGCTCGTGGATCTTCTGGTCGAACCTCGTCGCCGAGGACAAGAAGTACGAGCCGGTGCCGACGACGACGGCAGACACCATGAAGCGCGCCGCCGCCGCGGTGGAGAGCGATCCGAAGGCGTGCATGGTGGTAATCTCCGGCCTGCGCTCGAAATCGACCAACTATCTCAACGACAATTATGCGCCGACGCTGCGGCTGGCGCGCGCCGACGACCGGGACTTGAAGTCGGTCAAGGATGCCGCCGGCAAGCCGCTCTACACCTTTGCCGAGATCCCGGAGGACACCTACCCCGCCATCAAGCCCAACGACCGCGACGAGATTGACACGATCTCGATGGAAGCGGTGGTGCTCGCCGATCGCGCGCTCTCGGCCGAGGTCAAGGATGAGCTGACCGGCGCCGCCAAGGACGCGCTCAAGGTGATGGCGCGGCCGCAAGGAAAGTAGGTGCGCGCACCGGCCAGCCACCCGCGGGCACGAGAGGGGATTGGGGGAGCATGGAGCGCGGCATTACGCACTTTCCGGCGGACGACGGCGAAGAGCTGTTCGTCCAGGTCACCGGCCACGGTCCGCCGGTGGTGCTGTTGCACGAGTGGGGGTCGAGCCACCGCGTCTGGGAGCCGATCGCGCATCGGCTGATCGACCGCTATACCGTCTACCGCTGGGACGCGCGCGGCCACGCCGGCCATCGCCCCGGTCCCGGCCGGCCGGTCACCATCACGCGCATCGCCCACGATCTCGCCAATCTCCTCGATCACTTCGGCTTGAGCCGGCCCGTGGTCGTCGGCCACTCCATGGGGGCGCTGGCGCTTTGGGCCTACATCGGCCGCTACGGCTGCGGCCGGCTGGGGCGGATCGGGATCATCGATCAGTCTCCGCGGCTGGTCACCGACGCCGGCTGGCCCTGCGGCATCTACGGCGACTGGCCGGTTGCGCGCGACGAGGGGTTCGTCGCCGCGATGCGCCGCAATTTCGTCGAGGCGGTGATCGAGCTGATCTCGTTCGGCCTCAATGCCGCGGCGCGCCGGCGCTACGAGACGCGCCACCCGAGTGTTGCCCGCCTGCGCACCTATCTCTCAATGCTCAACCCCCAGCCGCTGATCGAGGTCTGGCACACGCTGGCGCGCGCCGATTTCCGCCCGGTGCTGCCGAGAATTAGCGTCCCCGCATTCCTGGTTTATGGCGCGGAGAGCAACTACTACCCGCCCGCAACCGGCGTCTTTGTGCGCGACCAGATTCTTCGGGCCGAACTGGTTGTCTACGAAGGCGCCGACCACTCCCCGCACGCGGGCCAGCCGGAGCGGTTCGCGGCGGATCTGGTCCGGTTCATCGAGGCCGACTGACGCTCTGCAGTCGGGGAGGCTCGGCACGCGGCGACGGGTGTCCGGTTAACGGGCCATTAACGCCGCGTCGCTAGACTCCCGGCATGGCTGCAGTCACTCCGCCGCCCCTGAGCCCGCGCGTTGGCGTCGGGGTTTGTTCGTCGGACCGCGGGCCGGCTCGGTCGGCTACCGCGGGCCTGCACACCTTCCTCGCCGATCAGCGCGGCAGCGCCGTGGTCGCGCTGATCTTCCTCGTTGCCCTGCTCGCCTGCGCGGCGTTGGCGGTCGACGCCGGGTTTGGCTTGAACCGCAAGGCCGAGTTGCAGTCCGTTGCCGATGCCGCCGCGCTTGCCGGCGCCGCGCGCCTGCCCGATGCCGATGCCGCGGTGGCGACCGCACTCGAATACGCGAACAAGAACGTGCCCTCGGGCGTGACGGGCCCCATCGTCACCGCCAGGGACATCACCCTTGGCCGCTGGGATGCAGAGAAGCGAACGTTTTCCACCGGCGGCAATGCGCCGACGGCGGTACGGGTGCGGGCGCGCATGACCACCGCGGCGGGCAATGCCGCCCCCTCGTTCTTCGCCCGTATATTCGGCGTCGATGCGCTCGACATTGGCACCCAGGCGGTTGCCGGTCGCAGCGCGGGCGGGCTCGAACTCGTCCTTGTGCTCGACGTCAGCGGCTCGATGGCCAGCGCCGGCAAGATCGAAGCCCTGCGCACGGCCGCCGCCGCGCTGATCGACATCGTCTACGGTGACCAGGAGACGGTGCGTGACCTGTGGGTCGGGCTCGCTCCGTTCTCGGGCCGCGTCAACATCGCCGGGTACGGCAGCGACTGGATCGACACCGACGCGAGCAAGAACGGCAACAACCTTGCGAAGGCCGCCGCGAAGGTGGGCGCGGTCACCGCGGGGATAGGGGCAGGCAAGAATTTTGGTCCGGGCATGTCGGAGTCAAAGCTGTGCACCGGCCTGCGCGACAAGCATGAAACCGACGATGCACCGCCATCAGTCGAACTCTTCCCGCCATTTCTGGGCAATCCGTTGGTTTGCCCGGCGGCCGCCGTTCTGCCGTTGACCGCGGAGAAGTCGACCGTCAAGAAAGCGATTGTCGACTTGTATGCCGGCGGCTCGACCAGCACGGCCATCGGCATGGCCTGGGGCTGGCGGCTGATCTCGCCACTCTGGCGCGGTCTGTGGGGCAACCCGGACCTGCCGCTCGAGTATCACGACCCGCGCGTGCAAAAGGCGGTGGTGATCATGACCGACGGCATGAACACGCCTGAGCAGGCCGGCGATCCCTTCGACGCCGAGGAAGCCGACAAGCGGCTGTTAAGCGAGTGTAAGGCGATGAAGGCCAAGGGGATCACCGTCTTCACCGTCACCTTCCAGGCGCCGAGCGCAATCGACTCGCTGTACGAGAAGTGCGCGTCGAAGGAGGAGTACGCCTTCCGCTCGCCGACTAACACCCAGCTCAAGGCGGTGTTCGAGACCATCGGCGGGTTGCTCGGCGGCAAGACGGGATTGTTGCAGTAGCGCCTCGCCCGCCGGCTTGTCGGCGCGTCGCCGCGAGGGCGCCCCGGGCTCAGCGATGACCCTAAGCGTGGGGTACCGGATCGGCTTCCTGGCTTTGTCTCCTGGCTTTGTCTCCTTGGGCGGCGGGGGCGGCGGCCGACCTGCTTTCCCGTCGGTCGGCGCGGCAGCGCCCGGCGCGGGCCTACAGTGCCAAGCCTGCCAGACGCATCGCCTTCTCCCAGACATGGTCGAGATCGTCGGTGAAGATCAGCGACTGATCCGCCGGCGCCGTCAGCCAGTCGCCACGACTGACCTCCTCTTCGACCTGGCCCGGTCCCCATCCGGCATAACCCAACGCAAACAGTGCGTGCTTCGGCCCCCGGCCCGCGGCGACGGCTTCGAGGACATCGCGCCCGGTGGACAACGCGACGCCATTGGTCAGCATGTGTGTGCTCGATCCCTGGTATTCGCGCGAATGCAGGACAAAGCCGCGGCCGCCATCGACCGGCCCGCCGTAATGCAGGCGCACCGGGTCGCGCCCGGCGTGTGACCTGACGCCGAACCCGGCAAGGAGCGCGGACAGCGGCCCCTCGCCGAACGACCTGTTGATCACCAGACCCATGGCGCCGTCGGCATCATCGGCGATGACGTAGATCACCGTCTCGACGAAACGCGGATCACCCATCTTCGGGCTGGCGACCAGCAACTGACCGGCAAGCGAGGTCGAGGCCGCTGCCGGGCCTTGGGCCAAGCTTTTTTTGTCCGCGCCGTCGAGCAGGACGAGGAGGAGGGCGACAATGGCTCCAATTGCTCGTAAATTTAGCATAACAAATGGTACAGCACGAATGACGAGCGTTTCGCCCTCCATTAGGGGCCGGATTGTGCGGCTCGAACCCACGACAGGATCGGTAGCCGTGCGATGGGCACGGGTCCTGCGGCGAGAACATGGTCTTGCAGGGTCAGGGGGATGCGCACGGCATCGGTGTGGTAGCGGTCGGCGCCGGGGGCAAGTGTGCCGAGCAAGAGGCCGAGCGACTGTGCCGTCGCGGGATTGATCATCCCGCGCGCCTGGAGTGCATCCAGCGTGGCGGGCAGGCCGTGTACGTCGAGGCTCATCGCTCCGATCGGCTGGTTGGCCCGATCGAGCGCGAGCGTGCCGTTTCCCTCCACCGCCAATGGACCGTACTCGAGACGAACGCCGGCAAGCTCAATGGTGCCGCCGGCGTCACGCCAGGTGCTCAGGCTTTCCGGCCACGGGCTGGGGGCAAGCATGCCCTTGATCTGGATTTCCAAGGCGACACGGTCGATGAGCGGCGCCAGCGGCAGGCGGACTACCGTCGGCGGCGCGACGCCGGACGCGCCCACCTGCATGCGGTAGGAGACGCTCTCGGCAGCCGTGGCCGCTTGCGGGTCGCCCGACGCGTCGGCCTCCAGCGTGCTCAGGGCGATTCCATCGCCGTTGGCAGGCGAGGCGAGATTGAGATCGCGGACCCGCAGCCGGCCGGCCGGCAGCCAGCCGCCCGGCTTGTACGCGTACCGCGCGCTGCCGAGCTGGCCCTGGTACTCGCGCCGCACGCCGCCATCAAGAAAGGTTACCTTCTGGCGGCCGCTCGATCCAATTTGCACGGCCCAGGGAGCCAGCAGGCGCACCTCGACCACCGCCCGCTCCCCCGTCCAACTCCAGCCTGGGGCGGCTCCGGGCGCGCTCAGGCTCGGATCGGCGATGGAGACGCGCGCATGCAGCGGAAAGCCGGTACGCTCGATGGCGCGATACCCGACCCCGTAGCCGTGGGCGCGCGCCTGTTCGATCCAGGCGAGCGTGCCGGTGTGCACCCGCTTGCTCACCAGCCACCAATACGTGACGAACGCGGCAGAGATGGCGCCGACGAGAGCAAGAGCGACGGCAAGCTTCAACGCGGGGCGCGGCCTGTCCAAGCGATTCTCCTCCGCTATTGCCGCATTATCTAGTCGGTTGTCGCTGGTGATGCGAGCGGCTACCATCCGTTCATCCGCAAACCTTCCCTTGAATGAGATGTCGCAAGCGGTCTCCTCCCCGGCGCCCGTTCCCCCGTCGTCGCCCTGGCTGGCCGCGATGCCGGCCGCGTTCGTGCTGTTGTGGAGTACCGGCTTCATCGCCGCCAAGGCAGGTCTGCCCCATGCCGGACCGTTCACCTTCCTCTTGTTGCGCTTCCTGGTGGTGACTTCGGTGCTCGGTTGCATCGCGCTCGCCCGTGGCCTGCCCTGGCCGCGCGATGTCGGCGAGATCCTGCGCACCGGGTTCGCCGGTGCCTTGATCCATGGCTGCTATCTCGGCGGCGTGTTCCAGGCGATCGCCTTCGGCGTACCGTCGGGTATTGCGGCACTGATCGTGGGCGTGCAGCCGCTCCTGACCGCCGGCCTGGTCGGACGCTACCTGGGCGAGCGGGTGCGCGGCCGGCAGTGGTTCGGCCTCGCCCTCGGCTTCGCCGGCGTCGCGCTCGTCGTTGCGAACAAGCTCCGGCTCTCCGCCGACGATGTCGCTGGCGTCGCCTGTGCGCTGGCGGCGCTCGCCGGCATCACCGCCGGCACGCTCTACCAGAAGCGTCATCTCAGCACGATGAACCTGATCACCGGCTCGGCCGTGCAATTCGCCGCGTGTGCGCTCCTTTACCTGCCGCTCGCGCTCGTTTTCGAGAAGATGGCCGTCGACTGGACGAAGGAATTCGTCGCAGCGCTCGCCTGGCTGTCTGTGGTGCTTTCGATCGGGGCCATCAGCCTGTTTCACCTCTTGATCCGGCGCGGCGCGGCGGCCCGGGTAACGAGCCTGTTCTACCTGGTGCCGTCGGTGACCGCCGCGATCGCCTATGTGCTGTTCGGCGAACAGCTTGGCGCACTCGCCGTCGCCGGCATGGTGGTCGCCGCGGGCGGGGTGGCGCTCGCCACCCGTGCGTGAGAGGCCGGTTTCGCTGGCGACGGGCCGGAAAACCGGCTAGGGAGGGGAACGGACGATGAAACAAGCAACCTCAGACCCACGCCGCCGCCGATGGTCACGGACAGACTGATCCTCGCATTGCCCAAGGGGCGCATTCTCAAGGAGGTGATGCCGATCGTGCGCGCGGCCGGCATCATCCCGGAGCCGGCCTTCGACGACGACGACAGCCGCCAGCTCCGGTTTGCCACCAATCATCCGCGGCTCGACATCATCCGGGTGCGCAGCTTCGACGTCGCCACCTTCGTCGCCTTCGGTGCGGCGCACCTGGGCGTCGCCGGCAATGACGTCCTCCTGGAGTTCGACGCGCCCGAGATCTATGCACCGCTCGATCTCGGCGTCGGCCGCTGCCGTCTCTCGGTGGCGGAGCCGGTAGCGTTGCTCGATCACGACGATCCCCGCACCTGGAGCCACATTCGCATCGCCACCAAGTATCCCAACATCACCGCGCGCCATTTCGCCAGCCGTGGCGTCCAGGCCGAGTGCGTCCGCCTCAACGGTGCCATCGAACTGGCGCCGGCACTCGGACTGAGCCAGCGCATCGTCGATCTCGTCTCGTCGGGCGAGACGCTCAAAGCCAACGGGCTGGTCGAGATCGAGCGTATCGTCGAGATCACCTCGCGGCTCGCCGTCAACCGTACCGCCTGGAAGACGCGGCCGCGGGAGATCGGCGGCTGGATCGAGCGGTTCCGGGCGATCGTCGATGCCCGCGCGGCTTGACGTCGGCACACCCGGCTTCGATGCCGCCTTCGACGCGGTGCTCGCGGCACGCCGCGACGCGGAAGCCGGCGTCGATGCGGCCGTGCGGGCGATCCTCGACGACGTGCGGACCAGGGGCGACCGGGCGGTCCTCGATTACAGTGCGCGCTTCGATCGCATCGCGCTCGACGCCACCGCCATGCGGATTGGCGAAGACGAGATCGCCGAGGCGGCGGACGCCTGCACGCCCGAGGCGCTCGCGGCGCTGGAACTGGCCGCGCGGCGGGTCGCGGCGTTCCACGACCGCCAGAGGCCCAGCGACCTGCGCTACACCGATGATGACGGTGTGAGCCTCGGGTACCGCTGGACGCCCATCGCCGCCGTCGGTCTGTATGTTCCCGGCGGTCAGGCCGCCTATCCATCCTCGGTGCTGATGAACGCGCTGCCGGCCAGGGTGGCGGGCGTTGCGCGCCTGGTCATGGTGGTGCCGGCGCCCGATGGCGTGATCAATCCGCTGGTGCTGGCGGCGGCGAGGATCGCCGGCATCACCGAGGCCTACCGCATCGGCGGTGCACAGGCCGTTGCCGCGCTGGCCTACGGTACGGAGACAATCCGGGCCGTCGACAAGATCGTCGGCCCCGGCAACGCCTATGTCGCCGCCGCCAAACGCATGGTGTTCGGCGTCGTCGGCATCGACACCATCGCCGGTCCCTCCGAAGTGCTGATCGTTGCCGACGACGATAACGATCCCGACTGGATCGCCGCCGACCTGCTTGCCCAGGCCGAGCATGATGCGCGCGCGCAGTCGATCCTGATCACCGACGATGCGTCCCTCGCCGATCGGGTCGCGGCCGCCGTCGAGTCCCAACTCGCCACCCTCGATCGCCGCGCCGTCGCCGCCGCGAGCTGGCGCGACCATGGCGTGATCATCGTCGTTGACGATCTGGGCCAGGCAGGCGCGCTCGTCGATCGCATCGCGCCCGAACATCTGCAGCTCGCGCTGGCCGATGCCGAAGCGTTCGCGGCCGGCATTCGCAACGCGGGCGCCATCTTCCTCGGCCGGCTCACGGCGGAAGCGCTCGGCGATTACATTGCAGGCCCCAACCACGTGCTGCCGACGGCGCGCAGCGCCCGCTATGCGTCCGGTTTGAGCGTGCTCGATTTCCTCAAGCGCTCGACCGTGATCGGCATCGGGGAACGGGGCTTGAGCGCGCTGGCTCCGGTGGCGATCACGCTCGCGGAAGCCGAGGGGTTGAGCGCGCACGCGCGCTCACTCGCGTTGCGGCTGAACCGGCCGCGGGGCTGATCGGACGGCCGTGGCTGCCTCGCCGGCCGCGGACACCGCGCGCATCGCCAAATTGGTGGTCGAGGTGCCGCCGCGCATTCGCTTGAGCGCGCAGATCGAGCACGAGCGCCGCGCCGCGCTGTACGACCTCCTGGAAGACAACTATTTTGCGCTGAGCGACGGACCGCCCGGCCCCTACGTCGTGCACTTGAGCCTCGACGGCGAGCGGCTGTCGCTGAAGGTTCGCGCCGAGGACAGCCGGCTCTTGGAGCGGGCGCTGCTGCCGCTCACCGCCTTGCGGCGCCTGATCAAGGACTATTTCTTGGTGTGCGAGAGCTATTTCTCGGCGATCAAGACCATGAGCCCCAGCCGCATCGAGGCGATCGACATGGGCCGGCGCGGTCTGCATGACGAAGGTGCCCGCTTGCTGAGCGATACGCTCCGAGGCCGCGTCGAAATGGACATCGACACCGCGCGCCGGCTGTTCACGCTGGTCTGCGTGCTGCACATTCGTAGCTGACGGGCACACGCGGTGGCTCGCGGTCCGACAGCCGTTCTGTTCGCGTGCACGCACAATGCCATCCGCTCGCCGATGGCCGAGGGCCTGCTCAAGCATTTGGTGCGCAACCGCATTTTCGTCGATTCCGTGGGCGTCCGCGCCGGCGCGCTCGATCCGTTCGCGGTCGAGGCGATGGACGAGATCGGCATCGATATCAGCCGGCACCGGCCGAAAAACTTCGATGATCTGGATGACGAGTCCTTCGACGAGGTGATCTCGTTGTCGCCGGAGGCGCAGCACCGTGCCGTCGAGATGACGCGCGCCATGGCATGCGACGTCGTGTTCTGGCACACACTCGACCCCTCCATCGTCGAGGGCAGCCGCGAAGCCCGGCTCGATGTGTTCCGCGCGGTGCGCGACGAGCTGATGCGCAAGATCAAGGCGCGCTTCGGTCTCGCCCCGATGGCCGGCCTCTAGGACGGCGATCGGAAAGACCACCTCATCTGCGAGTGCGGCTTTGTCATGATCTCAATGCTATGAAGCACTGCCGCGGTCGGAGCCCGATGAAAAAATGCCACAAGTACCGAGCCATGCAGGTGTCACCGGACAGCCGCGTGTCGCGGGACGGCTGGCGGGAACCAATCTTTACGGTATTATGACGACGGGTCGGCCTCTGAAAACGCGCCACGGCCGCGCGTGTGAAGGCGCGGGGTATGGTGATATCGATGGACGAGGGAAAGGTGGTGATTGCTGAGGCGGAAACCGCACTGCCGGGCGAGATGGCGGAGCGAGGAGCGGACCAGCATCCACCGCATCGACCGAACGTAGCGCCTACCCCTGGTTGGCACAAGGCGAGACCGCTCCATCTGAAGCGTGGTGCCAGCGCCGAGGTGGCGCTTGCCGAGATCGTGCGCGGCGGGCTTGAGCATCTGCGGGCCAACGAGGCGTGCGTGATCGCCCGCGCCCATGACGAGGGTGTGCACCAGATGCGGGTCGCGCTGCGCCGGCTGCGCTCCGGTCTGGCGTTGTTCGCACCGATGCTGCCTGACGATCAGGTGGCCTACCTCACCGGTGAGCTTAAGTGGCTGATCGGCAGCCTCGGTCCGGCGCGCGATCTCGATGTCTTTCTCGCCGAGACGCTGCCGCCGGTGATCGAGGAATTCGCGACCGAGCGGCGGCTCGACGAATTGCGGGTCCGCGCCGTGGCGGCGCGCGACGAAGCTTACCGCGTGGCCGCAGCGGCGATTTCGTCCACACGCTACACCGGGCTGGTGATGCTGCTCGGCGCCTGGGCCGACGGCCGGCGCTGGCGCGATCCGGTTGCCGACCGACCGCACGCGGCGCTGGCCCGTCCGGTGGTCGAGGTCGCCACCGAGCTTCTCGACGCCCACTATGCGGCAATCGTTGCCGCTCGTGACACATTCGACGCGCTCTCCGCCAAGGAGCGACACCGGCTGCGCATCGAGATCAAGAAGCTGCGCTATGCGTGTGAGTTTTTCTTCTCGGTCTTCCCGCGCCGCCGTCAGGCAGCGTTCCTCAGCGCGCTCAAGACGATGCAGGATCAGTTGGGCGTCAGCAACGATCTTGACGTCGCGCGCCGGCTGCTCTTGGGCCTGATCCGCGCCGAACGGGGACGCGCCCGCGGCCGGCTCGGCTTCGCGGGCGGCCTGGTCGTCGGCTGGCACGGTCATATCTCCGACGGCCGCGAAGGTGAACTGCGCCGCAACTGGGCGCGATTCATCGCGCGGCCGGCTTTCTGGCCGACGGCGGATCGGCCGTCGCCGACGCTGCACGATCCCGATCGCGCCGATAACGGCGTCAACTAATCTTTCATGATCGTCGGCCTAGACTGCAGGGTGACCGACCATACGAGGTGCGGATGACACCCGAGCAAGCATACGAAATGGGCTTCCGCCACATCGCCGATCTCGCCGAGATGAGCAGGATCGCCGATCTGGTCGATGACGAGCAGATGGCGGACTATGCCCTGAAGCTGATGGAGGCCTGGCGGGCAGGGGCAATGGCCGCGCGTGTGATGATCGAGCGCGAGGGCTCGACGCTGCAATAGGCGGCTGTCAGGAACGTATGGCCCGCCCCGTTGCAAGTGGTTTTGCGTTTTGGCTGATCAGTCTGCGCTAACGTATCCGATCTCAGGGGATGACACCCTGGCAAGATGGAGATCCGCGCGTTCTGGTCCTCATAATTTCGCCGGCGATTGTTCGCCATTTCTGACAACAGGCTTCCAGAACACCGGTCGACCGTCAGGCCATCTGGACACTCCTATCAACCTGTTTGTTTTCGGCTGATGCGGCGGAGGACGGGCGTTTTGACGCGCTGTTCTGGGGTGTCAATACGGTCTGAATTTTCCGCAGAAGTGCCGTTGGAAATTTCCCCAGGTCTGTGGGCTCAGTTCGGGCTGCAATCGATCGGCGCCGGCCGCGGTTTGGTTGGTCTGCCACGGCGTTTCGGGTGTGGCGCGATAGGCGGCGGGGCGATGAGGGCCTTGGAGCGGATGTGCTCGGGCAGGAACTCGGCGTGCTGGCGCAGCCGGTAGCTGGCGCCTTCGATCTGGATGACGGCGGCGTGGTGCAGGAGGCGGTCGAGCAGTGCGGTGGCGACGACGGCGTCGCCGAACACCTCGCCCCATTCGGCGAAGCCGCGGTTGGAGGTGAGGATCATGGCCCCCTTTTCGTATCGGGCGTTGACCAACTGGAAGAACAGATTGCCGCCGCCGGGAGCTTCACGGCCGCATGGTCGAAGAAGATCAATCGCATCTTTCGCGACCTCGGTATCACCGATCGGCGAAAGGTCTTCCACTCGTTCCGCCACAACTTCAAGGACGCTTGCCGTCGCGCCGGCATCCAGGAGGCCGTGCACGACGCCCTGACCGGGCACAGCAACGGCTCGGTGGGACGCAACTATGGACTCGGGTATCGGGTCGCCGAACTAGCCGAGGCAATGAACAAGATCACCTACCCGGCAGTCGACTTTTCGCACCTGGAGGTTGACCAAGCGGGTAAAGCAGCGATCGACCCCGCTGTCCCGCCTGCAGCGTAGCAGGCCGATCAGCAAACGCTGCACGTGCTGCCCGCATCTATGCCCGGCACGCTCGTCGGTGTCTGCGGCCGCCCCACCAGTATCCGATGGCGAAGCAGCCGATCGCCAGCAGCCAGAATTTCCAGTGGCGCAGCATGCCGAGCAGAAAGACGAGCGATCCCGCCTCCGGACAACCGGCGCTGAGCAGCAGCCAGCCAACCGCGTATGCAAGCCACGGCCAAGCATGATGAAAATTCTGCCATGCCCCCGATCGCGCGGACGGCGCGGCTGCCGACATCGGATCCCCCTCGATCACGCCGGCGCGGCGGTGAGCTTCAAGGCCGCGTAGTAGCTCGACCGCGAGATCCGCAGGTGCCGGCAGGTGTCCCGCACGGTCGTTTGCGGATCGTCGTGCGCCAGTGAGATCTGCCGAATCAGCGACGGGGTGAGCTTGTTCGGCCGGCCGAACTTCTTGCCGTTGTTGCGCGCGATCGCCTGACCCGCCTTCGACCGCTCGATGATCAGGTTGCGCTCGAACTCGGCCAGCACCGCGAGGATGCCGAACAGCATCCGGCCGGTCGCCGTGCTGGTGTCGATGCGATCCATCAGCGAGACCAGTTCGGCGCCCTTGTCCTCGATCTCCTTGGCGATCTGCAGCAGGTGCAGTTGGGAGCGGGCGAGACGATCGAGCCGCCAGACCACCAGCTTGTCACCGGGACGGAGCAGATCCATCACCCGCCGCAACTCCTGCCGCTCGGCCTTCGCGCCGGACTGCTTTTCCCGAAAGATGTCGCGGTCGTCGACGCCCGCCTTGGTCAGCGCGTCGACCTGCAGCGCCCAGTCCTGATCCGAGGTGGAGACCCGAGAGTAGCCGAACGCGCGACCCATGGTGGTGTCCAATTGGTTTGTTCAACTAACCGCATTTATCGCACATACTTATTGGATGGTCAAGTGGCTGTTTTAGATCGATTTTCCGAGTGTGCGAAAAGCGAAGGGATTTTGGACGGGGTGCCATGCCGGAGCGGTCGCCGGATGATCATGCAGGTGAGGTGTTCGCCGGTTGTCCCCTCGGCCGGACATGCGCTCCTCGCCAGGAGCGACGATCCATCGCAATCAAGACCGGATGCCGCTCGCGTCTGCTTTCAGGCGCGAGCGTTGATACGTCACCACCGTCGCATGCGTAGACTAGGAAACCGGAACGGTGGTACACCCGCAGCCTCAGCTATTTTGCCGAACATGTCCAATATTTGCGTGCGTGTTGAATCCATCCATTCCGCTAGCCTCGGATCGTAGATACAATGCCACATACGGTCACCGCTACGATTATCAACTGCTATCTGACCCAGGCGCAACGCGATATCATATCGAGATCGAATTGCGCGTAGTAAGTCAACTATTACATCCAGCTGGTCTCGCCAGTCGGCGTTACGAATAAAGGCTTTGCCGTACGATTGACTTAATACAGCCCCATCTCGAGACCTTAGACATCCGGTGTTAATTGCTGTGATCGTATCCTCTATCGCCTTGTCAAAGGCTTCCATTGAACCTTCTTGGCTGAACGGGTCCTGAAACGCCGGTCGGTCTAGACACTGCGCGTAAAAGCGAATGAGGTCTTCGTCCGAGGGCCTAGACGGTAGTTCCTGCGAAGGACTTTCAAGCGCCAGTCTCGCCGCTTCTTCAGATAGACGTTTCCAGTGTTTGAGCAGATCGACGGTGTACCGGTTGAGGTCGCTATCGATGAGCTTGGCGCAGTTTTGACAAAGCCAGATTGCATTCTCAATTGAAGATCTCTCAAGTTCATCAATAGCTGCGTCGTACCTGGGACCCCCGATGGACGCCGCTGTGATGTGAGCCGCTACCCCAACATTTGTTGCCTTATCGCTATCGTCTTGGGGACCGCTCGTGGGCTGGCGGCAATTCGGGTTTGAGCACCGCACGCCCACGCGGCGGGCGAGAACCAACTTCACATTCGACGCAAAATCGTCCCGTGACATCCGATGTTCCCCCCTTTGCCCCCATTACTGCCGCGATGGATACCATAGCTGACGCGAGCCTAATAGGCCGAGTAGCGACACTATTGGGATAGACCAACCCTACGGGAGGTTGCTCCACGTCATAGGCCGAGCCGTGAGTTTGTTCAACAAACACCCCGCTGCAGTCCCTAACAAGCCATGGCAATGCGACCGGGAACCAAGGTGCACAAATCATAGCGAGAATACCGCCTCGCCCACCAGAGAGCGCGACAGCCGCCGTGTTGGGGCAACCCATTGCCAAGGCGCGTTGGATAAATACTCTTATGAGAGCCCGAGAATTTTGCGAGAGCGAGGATCTCGACCGGCACCGCCCTACCGCACGCCGACCGATCATTTCGCTCCGCCACGCCAACAAGCTGAAGAGAATGAAAGCCGCGCAGCGCGACGACTACGCGCAACGGCTTGCCTTGCTCGGCCTGATGTATGGGCAGAACACCGACGAAGAGCGGAAGATGGATCAGCGCAAGGCCGAACTCGATGCCCGCGAAGACGAACTGCGCCTCAAGGAACTGAAGGTCGAAATCGAGAAGGCGATCAACCACGCGGAGATCGATCAGAAAGCCCAACAGCGTCTGCACCAGATGGCGATGGCCGACATGAGGAGGCGGCAGAAGACGCAGCAGTCATCATGAACGTCTCGCGAATGCTGGGTCGCTGACCGGAACCGCTGCTGGCCGATATGCCGTCACCTTGGTAGCGGACGTGCCCACGACGGCACAGCGAGGGACGACAACGGGGATGACTGATGACGAAGAGAACAAGGCCGGCGAGGAGCCAAAAGGGTTTCGCCCTGAAAATTTTATCCGCCGCCTTCAGGCTGAAGGATTCATCCAATGGGACCCGGTCACCTGGATCCACCCCAAGGACATTCCAGCCTTTATTTTGAAAGGGAAGATCAAGCGCGCTCAAAGAAACCGCGCCAGAATCATGGCACAGCGTGCCAGCACCATCGCCAATATGAAATCCGATGCGGAATAATTCTCTTACGTAAGTCTATATTTGCCCGCAGAGAGCTTGAATATAGGGTCGGACAATTTTTCCGGCTATGCTTGCGCTGCAAGCGAGTTCTCATCGCTAATTGCGTCCTCGACACGCTGCCTGTATCGCTCCTCCGCGTTAGTCGCGGCCGAGCAAGCGTAGCCTGGATGGAGCGTGAGCGAAATCCGGGTTTCCATGCGGCGAGGGATTCCCCGCATTCCGCTTCGCTCCATGACGGGCTACATGTCGGGATGCGGACCATTACGGACGTCGAAGCGACCAAAGCCGCAAACGTCACACCTGGGATAGACCAACCCTACGGCCAGCGTCCGAGATCGTGGTGTAATTTCCGGTGTAGATTGAGCTGCCGCAGTTGGTGGGGCATGCCCCACCAGCTGCGGTTCGATCTCGGTGGCCACCGGGCTCATCGGCAAGGTGGAGTTTCCACGCTTCACACTGACCGAGGAGTTGATCCCGATGACCGAAGACAGACTACGGCTTGCCGAGCTGATGGCGAAAGCTGGCGACGGCGATTTCCTGCGCAGCGTCGCCGAGAGCGTGCTGCAGTTGATCATGGAGGCCGACGTCGACGGCGTGATCGGCGCGGGCGAACAACCCATACCGTAAGGTGGAAACCGGATCGCGGCGAGACTTGATCGACAAGGGCGCACGTCCCAACCTGTCCGCGCGCAACTCTGCGGCGGGGTCTCGCGCCGGCTCTCGCGTCAGCCACCGCGCCGGAACGAAGGCACCGCGATCGCTGCGCACCGCCGGCTTCGCCTTTGGCATCCGATGATGCTATGAGGGCTTTCGGGCAGCGTGCCTGCACCTCGGAGTGATAGATAACACCTTGTAATTGCGTTGGTATTTTCCATGAAGTGGCAGTTCTGGATCGATCGCGGCGGAACGTTCACCGATGTCGTCGCCCGCGCCCCGGACGGCAGCCTCCACGCGCGCAAGCTCCTGTCCGAGGCCGCCTGCCACGGCGGCGATGCGGCGATCGCCGGCATCCGCGCCGTCCTCGGCCTCGGACCGGACGCCGCCATTCCCGCCGCTGCCATCGCCGAAGTGCGCATGGGCACCACGGTTGCCACCAACGCGCTGCTGGAACGCAAGGGCGAGCCGGTGGTGCTTGCCATCACCCGCGGCTTCGCGGACGCTTTGCGCATCGGCTACCAGAACCGCCCGAAGCTGTTCGCGCGCCGCATCGATCTGGCGGCGCCGCTCTACGACCACGTCGTCGAGATCGACGAGCGGATCGATGCCGCGGGCCAAGTGCTGGTTCCGCTCGACGAGGACGGCGCGCGCCGGCGGCTCGCAGACGCCTTCGCCCGCGGCTTTCGCGCCGTCGCCATCGTCTTGATGCACGGCTACCGGCATTGTGCGCACGAGCGGCGCCTGGGCGCGATCGCGCGCGCCAACGGTTTCACCCAGGTCTCGGTGAGCCATGCGGTCAACCCCCTGATGCGCCTCGTCGGCCGCGGCGACACCACCGTCGTCGATGCCTACCTCTCGCCGGTGCTGCGCCACTACGTCGATGCCGTCCGCGCGGCGCTCGGCCCCGTCGCGTTGCGCTTCATGCAATCGAACGGCGGTCTCGCCGACGCCTCGGCGTTTGCCGGCCGCGATGCCATCCTCTCCGGCCCGGCGGGCGGCGTCGTCGGCATGGCGCACACCGCGGAGCGCGCCGACTTCCGCAAGGTGATCGGCTTCGACATGGGCGGCACCTCGACCGACGTCACCCATTTCGACGGCAGCTATGAGCGCACTGCGGAGAGCGTCGTCGCAGGTGTGCGGCTGCGGGCGCCGATGCTGCACATCCATACCGTCGCCGCCGGCGGCGGCTCGATCCTGTACTTCGACGGTGCGCGGCTGCGCGTCGGCCCGGATTCCGCCGGCGCCGTCCCCGGCCCGGCCTGCTACCGCGGTGGCGGTCCGCTCACCGTCACCGACTGCAACGTCATGCTGGGCAGGCTGCAGCCGCGCCACTTTCCCGCGGTGTTTGGCCCCCGGGGCGACCAGCCGCTCGATCGCGCCGTTGTGCAGGAGCGGTTCACGGCGTTGGCGGCCCGCATCACCGCAGACAGCGGCGAGGACTACACGGCGGAGCGCGCGGCCGCCGGCTTCCTGACCATTGCCGTCGAGAACATGGCGAACGCCATCAAGCAGGTCTCGGTGCAGCGCGGCTACGACGTCACCACCTACGCCCTCAATGGCTTCGGTGGGGCCGCCGGCCAGCACGTCTGCCGCGTCGCCGACGCGCTCGGCATGACCAGCGTGCTGCTGCATCCGCTGGCGGGCGTGCTCTCGGCCTACGGCATCGGCCTCGCCAGCCTCAGCACCATCAAGGAGCAGGCCGTCGAAGCGGCGCTGGACGAGGAGCTGATCGCGACGCTCGATGAGCGCTTTGCCGCGCTTGCCGCCGACGCCGCGGCCGATCTCGTCCGCCAGGGCGGGGATGCTGCGCGGATCGAGACGGCGCAGCGCGCCCATCTCCGCTACCGGGGCACCGATCAGGGCCTCGTCGTCCCCTTCGCGTCGGCCGCCGCCATGCGCCGTGTGTTCGAGGAGCAGCACCGCACGCGTTTCGGCTTTGCCGCGGCGGAACGCCCCCTGATCGTCGAGGCGATCACCGTGGAAGCCATCGCCCGCAGTGAGGCCGGCGCCCGCAGTGAGGCCGGCGCCAAGACCATCGCACCGCGGCCATCGCCGCCGGCGGCGCCCATCGACCGGGTGCGGGCCTGGTTCGATGACGCCTGGGTGGCAACCGATGTCTTCGCCCGCGACGACCTGGCGGCAGGCCAGCAGATCGCGGGGCCGGCCATCATCACCGAGGCCAACGCGACCACGGTGATCGAGCCCGGCTGGCGCGCCGAGATGCGTGCGTCCGGCGACCTGGTCTTGAGCAGGGTGCGGCCGCTGCCCCGCGTCGCGATTGGCGCGCATCGCGCCGACCCCGTGATGCTTGAGGTCTTCAACAACCTGTTCATGTCGATTGCCGAGCAGATGGGGGTGGTGCTGGCGAACACCGCGCACTCGGTCAATATCAAGGAGCGGCTCGATTTCTCCTGCGCCGTGTTCGACGCAGGCGGCGCTCTGGTCGCCAACGCGCCGCATCTGCCGGTGCACCTGGGCTCCATGAGCGAGAGCGTCGAAGCCGTGCTGCGCGCGCGCGCCGGCAGCATCAAGCCCGGCGACGCCTACGTGCTCAACGCGCCGTACAACGGCGGCACGCATCTGCCCGATGTCACCGTGGTCTCGCCGGTGTTCGACGCGGGCGGCAGCGAGATTCTGTTCTTCGTCGGTTGCCGTGGCCATCACGCCGACATCGGCGGCACGACGCCGGGTTCGATGCCGCCCGACAGCCGCAGCGTCGGCGAGGAAGGCGTGCTGCTCGACGACATTCTCCTGGTCGAACAGGGCCGGCTGCGCGAGGACGCGATCCGCGCGCTGCTGGCCGCCGGCCCGTATCCGGCACGCAACCCCGAACAGAACCTCGCGGACCTGCGCGCGCAACTCGCCGCCAACGAGGCGGGAGCGCAGGAGCTGCGCAAGATGGTCGCCGAATTCGGTCCCGCCGTGGTCGCCGCCTACATGCGCCACGTCCAGGACAACGCCGAGGAACAGGTCCGCCGCGTCATCGATGCGCTCACCGACGGCGCCTTCGCCTATGAGATGGACGATGGCCAGGTTGTGCGCGTCGCCATCAGCATCGATCGCGCGGCGCGCGCCGCCACCATCGATTTCGCCGGAACGTCACCGGAGCAGAAGTCCAACGTCAACGCGCCGCCGGCGGTCACCCGCGCCGCCGTCCTCTATGTCTTCCGCACACTGATCGACGACGACATTCCGCTCAACGCCGGCTGCCTCAAGCCGCTCGATATTCGTATCCCCGCAGGCTCCATGCTGGCACCGCGCTACCCGGCTCCGGTGGTCGCCGGCAACGTCGAGACCTCGCAGGTGATCACCGATGCGCTGTTCGGCGCGGTCGGCGCGCTCGCCGCCGCCCAAGGCACCATGAACAATTTCACCTTCGGTAATGCGTGCCATCAGTACTACGAGACCATCTGCGGCGGCGCCGGGGCGGGACCGGGCTTTGCCGGGGCCAGTGCGGTGCACACGCACATGACCAACACTCGCCTGACCGACCCCGAAGTCCTCGAGTGGCGATTCCCGCTGCTGGTGCAGTCGTTTGCCATCCGCCGCGGCTCGGGTGGCAAGGGTCGATGGCCGGGTGGCGACGGCGTCGTCCGCAGGATCCTGTTTCGCGAGGCGATGACGGCGGCGATCCTGTCGGGGCATCGCCGCATTGCTCCCTTCGGGCTCAAGGGCGGCGAAGCCGGTGCCTGCGGGCGCAACGCGGTCGAGCGCGCAGGTGGTCGGCTGGAACCGCTCGATGGCACCGCCAAGGTGCAGATGGCACCGGGCGATGTCTTCGTTATCGAGACCCCGGGCGGCGGCGGCTACGGCCGGGCGGAGCCGGGATGAGGGCGCCCGGCCGCGCGCCGATGCAACGTTTACGGAAAATTGAGAGAAAGGTTCGCGAAGCCTGTTTTCTTTGAGCCACCAAAACTGATACTAATCGTCGCGTGCAATAAGAAGGGCAGGGCGCCGCGCGGGGGCGTGCAAACACCACACCCATCGTGGGCAGAGGGTAGCCTTGCGCACACTTGTCGTTATCGGCCGCACGCTCGTGGCATTGGCACTGGTGAGCGTGGCGTTTCCCGTTCGTGCCGCCAGCATCGACCAGGCGCTTACGACTCTGCTCTTGACCCATCCGGAGATTCAGCTCCGGCGCAAGAACGTGGAAGCCGCAGGCGAGGGCATCCGCAAGGCGTATTCCGGCTACTTGCCGCGGGTCGATGTCAGCGCCGAGTACGGTCCACAACAGATCGATAGCCCGGTCACCCGCTCCGCCGGTGGCGGCGACTTTTCGGCCATCAAGCAGGTCGCGGGCGTCCGCATCTCCGAGCGCCTGTTCGATGGCTTCGCGACGCCTTCCGAGGTGCGGACGGCGCGTCTCAACGAGGAGGTTGCGCGCTCCACGCTGGAAGGCACCCGTCAGAACGTTCTGTTTGAAGGCATTTCGGCCTATCTCGAAGTGCTGCGCCAGGATCGCTTGTTGACGCTCGCCCGCGACAACGAAGGGACCATCAAGCTGCAGCTCCATCTCGAAGACGAGCGGGTCAAGCGCGGCGCCGGCATTGCCGTCGACGTGCTGCAGGCGAAGTCGCGCCTGCAGATCGCCAAGGAGCGTCACGTCGCGTTCGAAGGTGGTCTGCGCGACGCCGTTGCCCGCTATCAGCGCCTGTTCGGGGAAGTGCCCGACGTGGCAACCATGAGCCAGCCCGCACCACCGGCGACCACGTTGCCCGTCGACCTCGACGCCTGCCTCAAGATCGCCATCGAGGAGAACCCGGCCATCGATTCCAGCCTCGCCACCGTCGAGGTCGCGTCGGAGCGCCGCCGGATGGCGCGTGCCGACTATTATCCGGTGATCAACCTGGTCGCCGCCGCCAACCGGGAGCAGGACAACGATCTGGTCCAGGGCACCCGCAAGGACTACGGCGTGTTCCTGCAGGCGACCTGGAACCTGTTCAGCGGATTCAAGACCTCTGCCTCGGTGGCGCAGGCCGCCTACGACTTCCGGGCCAGCCAGGACAATTATGAAATCGTCCGTCGCGCCGTTGTGGAAGAGATCCACCTTGCCTGGAACGAGTTAGAAACCGCCCGCGAGCGGGTGGCGTTGCTCGAAAACGCGGTCGAGATCGCCCAGGAGGTGTTCGATGCCCGCAGCAAGCTACGCGAGGCGGGTCGCGAGACCACCATCAACGTGCTCGACGCCGAAAACGAGCTGGACAACGCGCGGATCAACCTCGCACAGGCCGCGACCGACCGGGCGATCGCCGTCTACCGCGTGCTGCAAGGCCTAGGCCGGTTGTCGCCGGCCGAGCTTAACCTCACCGTGAATTAGGGTGTGCTCAGGGGGCGGTCACGGCGTCCTTTTTCACGGCTTCTCGTCGCCAGCGGCGCGCAGGTTCAACGACGCCGAATTGATGCAGTAGCGCAAGCCCGTGGGTTCCGGTCCGTCCGCAAAGACGTGGCCCAGGTGCGCGCCGCAGCGGCTGCAATGAACTTCGGTGCGCACCATGAACAGCGAGCGATCGCTCTCGGTGCCGACGTGCGTCTGCGCGACCGGCTGCCAGAAACTGGGCCAGCCGGTTCCGGAATCGAACTTTGCCTCGGACGAGAACAACTCCTGGCCACAGCAGGCGCACAAGTACATCCCCGGCGTCTTGGTGTTCCAGTACGCCCCGGCAAATGCCCGCTCGGTTCCTTTCTTCCGGCAGACGCGGAATTGCTCGTCGGTCAACTGGCTGCGCCATTCCGCGTCGCTCTTCTTCACCTGCTCGCTCATCACAACCTCCCGCATCTCAGGGGCAAACGGCGTGGCGCCGGAGCGCCGACACCTCGGTTCGTACAGCGATGCATATGGAGCGGGATTGCCGTTTCGCCCATCACGGCTCGGTGAAGGGTACGACCGACAAGAAAGGGGCGCCGGAGGTTCCGGCGCCCCGCGTTGCATTGGTGTGTTGGGGTGGTGGTGGTGATGGTGTTCCGGTTCCGGCCGTGAGGGCGCGGACAGGAAGGAACGTTCAGGCCGCCTGCTGCGCGGTGCCCGTCAGGCGCGCGGCGGCCGCACCAGCGGTCGCCCCACTCCGGCCGATGGCGATCCGGCGTGGCTTCATCGCTTCGGGCAGTTCGCGCTTCAGCTCGATGGTGAGCAGGCCGTTGGCCAGTTCGGCGGCCTCGACGCGCACGTGATCGGCGAGCTGGAACTGACGCTTGAACGATCGGCCGGCGATGCCGCGATAGAGAAACGTGTGGCCGTTGTCGGTCTCCTTGCGGCGCCCTTCGACCACGAGGGCGTTTTCCCTCGCCTCGATGGACAGCTCGTCCTCACCGAAGCCGGAGACGGCAAGCGTGATCCGATACGTATCTTCGCCGGTCCTCTCGATGTTGTAGGGCGGATAGCCGTTGCCGTTATCGGCCCACTGCGTCGAGGAAGACTCCAGCAGGTTCATCAGCCGGTCGAAGCCGATGGTGGAGCGGAACAGCGGCGAGAAATCGAAGGTAGTCATCACTACACATCCTCCATGTCAAAGCAATGTGCAACCCTTGCGCCGGCGGTCATCTTGGCAAGTCAGCCGTGACGACCCGCTCGGCCTGCCGAACCCCGTATGGGCATCCGGCGATCCATCAGTTAGGTGTGTCCCAGCGCTCGCGCAAGGGGGGATTCCCTTGCGCGCCGTGCCGAGCACGGGCATTGGTTCAAGGTTGCGCGCTCTGTGCTCAGCGCACGGCAGGGTTGAGCGAGTAGGTGCCGCTCCAGGCCGCCTTGGCGAGGACGTGGCCTTCCATCGCCTTCAGCGCTTCCGGGCCGCCGAAGCGGCCGGCAAGGCCGAGCGACGGAACGTCGAGCGCATATAGAGTGAAGTGATAGTGGTGGATGATCTCGTCGTTCCATGGCGGACACGGTCCGTCGTAGCCGCCGTAGTCGCCGGCCATGGCGGCATCGCCCGCGAACCAGTCGGTGTAGTTGTTGATCCCGCGCACGCCGTATTCTGTTTTCCCCGGCGGCTTGCCGCGCGGCGTCACGTGCGCCGAGTCCTCGCCGCCGAGAATTTCATCGCGATCGGCGGGGATGTCGACCAGCACCCAGTGGTAGAAATCGACGCGCGGCAGATCGGCGGGAACGGTGACGCCTTCCTTGTTCACGGCATCGGGTTTCGACGGCACGTCCGGATCGTGGCAAATCAGCGCGTAGGAGCGGGTCCCGGCGGGGGCACCCGACCAGCGAAGCGCCGGGTTGCGGTTGCGGCCCATGGTGATGTGTCCGACGTCCGCCGGCACACAGAAGGCGTATTCCTCCGGAATCGGGCCGCCGTTGGGCCAGGCATCGATCGTCACCGTCAGCGTCGCGGTCATGTGCTCCTCCCTTGTTCGCACACGGGGCCGGCCGGCACGCCGTCCCTGCAGGGCGCGCCCGCCACGGCAACAAACCTAGCATATTTTCATACCCAGGCCACCGCCGCCGAAGCGGCTGGCGTGCCGCACGACGCATGCCGCCCATCTCTATCGCTATATCTCTCTCGACAGAGATTCCTCGGCGAAGGAAGCCGCAAGGCGGCCGCCACCCATCAGGAAGGAGATGCAGCCATGGCAAGGACGCGCCTGCTCGCCCGTCTGGCGTCTCTGGTGCTGAGCGGGCTGCTTGCGGGCTGCGCGCTGGTCCGCCCGCTGCCCAAGGGAAAAACCATGGGCGAGCGGCTGGCGGTGTTGCCGACCAACGATCTGCCGCTCGCCAAACCGGTCTCAATTTACTGGGATGCGCACCAGATCCCGTTCATCGAGGCGCAGGACGACGGCGACGCCGCTTTCGCACTGGGGCTGGTGCACGCGCATCTGCGCCTGGGCCAGATGGCGCTGTACCGGCGCATCGCCCAGGGACGGATCGCCGAGCTGGCCGGTCCGCTCGCCACCACCATCGATCACGGCCTGCGTATCCTCGGCTACGGGCGGGCGGTGCCCGCTATCGAATCGAGGCTGTCGGAGGAAACCAGGCGCTGGCTCTCGCGCTTCGTCGCCGGCGTCAACCTCTACCAGGAGCGAGTGCAGGAGCTTCCCTTCGAGTACGAGGCCCTCGGCCTGGAGCGGGAGCCGTGGACGATCGCGGACGTGCTGCGCTTCGGCCGGCTGGCCGGCACCGATGTCACCTGGCTGGTCTGGGCGAGCCTGCTGAAGCTGCGCGAGCGTCCCGACTGGCCCGACCTGTGGGCAAGGCTCGTCGATGTCGGTTCGCACGCGGACGCGACGACGGGGCCAGAGACGACGGGACTGGAGATGATGGGGGCACAGACGACCGAGGCCGCGCTCGCCGCCCTGATTGCCGGTCTCTCGCGCTCGGGCAGCAACAGCCTGGCGGTTGCCGGTGCGCGCAGCACGTCGGGCGGCGCGTTGATCGCCAATGATCCCCACCTTGGCATTGGCCTGCCCAACACCTGGCTGATCGCAGGCCTGAAATCGCCCTCCTACCACGTCGTCGGTCTGATGGTGCCGGGCCTGCCCGTCTTCGGCATCGGGCGCAATCCGACCATCGCCTGGGGTGGCACCAATATGCGCGCCCAGGCGAGCGACCTGATCGACGTCTCGGCCCTCGACGAAGGGGAAATCACCACACGCAGCGAGCACATCGGTGTCCGCTGGTGGTTCGGACGCGACATCGACGTGCGGGAGAGTGCCTGGGGGCCCATCGTCTCCGACGCCCCGCAACTGCGTGACTTCCGCCTGCCGCCGGTCGCCTTGCGCTGGACCGGCTTCGATGCCAGCGACGAGATCGGGGCGTTCCTGCGGGTGGCGCGTGCCAGGGACTTCGACGCGTTTCGCGCCGCCCTCGCGGACTTCGCGGTGCCCGGCCAGAACATGCTCTATGCGGATGCCGCCGGCACCATCGGCCAGGTGATGGCGGTGCGGGCGCCCGATCGCAGCGGACCGGCACCTGCGGATCTGATCCTCACGCCCGCCGTCGCCACCTCGCTGTGGTCGCGGATGGAGGATGCCGGTACGCTGCCGGTCGTCCGCAATCCGCAGCCGGGATTCCTGGCGTCCGCCAACAACCGGCCGCGCGCGGACGGCGTCTCCGTCGGCACGTTCTTCTCGCCCGAAGACCGGGTGCTGCGCATGGCCGAGATCATCGGTGCGACCCGCCCGATCGGGCTCGATGACTTGAAGGCCGTGCAGCAGGATGTTTTCGTGCGCTCGTCCCTCGATCTGCGCGATCTGTTCCTGGAGCGGATCACCAGCCTGGGCGTGGCCGCGGGCGCGGACGCCGACGAGCGGCGGCTGCTCGACACGCTCGCGGCATGGGATGGCTACTACCGGGCGTCGTCGCCGGGGCCGGTCGCCTTCGAGCTGTTTCGTGCCGCGTTTACCCAGCGTTTCTATGCGGCGCGCTTCGGCGAAGCCGATTGGTCGGCGTTCGCCGGCCTTGCCAAGAGCAAGACGCTGCTGAGCGAAGACATCGGCGCGGCCCCGGCGACCGAACTCGCCTCCTGCCTCGCCGCCGCGCTCACCGACGCCGCCGCCAGGGCAAGCGCGTTCGCCGACTGGGGCGCGATGCACCGGCTGCGGCTTGGCCATCCGCTCAGCCTGTTGCCGGTGGTCGGCCGGCGCTTCCGCTTCGCCGATGTTCCCGCAGGCGGCAGCAGCGATTCCCTGATGAAGACGGCGCACGCCACTACGATGGAGCGTCACGCCACCCGCTACGGCGCCAATGCCCGGCACATTTCCGATCTCGCCGATGCCGACGCCAATTATTTCGTGCTCCTCGGCGGCCAAGATGGCTGGATCAACAGCGCCAACTTCCTTGACCAATTGCCCTTGTGGCTCAATGGCCGCTACATCCAGGTGCCGTTGCGCCTTGCCAGCGTGCGGGCGCGGTTCGGTGTGCACGTCGTGCTCCACCCGGCCGGGGGTGGCCAAAGCGCGGACTAACCGGGTTGTCTGCCATCCCCGCCGCCGTTAGCCTTGCCCCATGTTCGACGCGACTCCGCTGCTGCGCGCCTACGCCAACCGTCGCCGCCGGCAACTCGCCGCGCAGAACGCGACCGATGCGCAGCGCCTGTTGCTCGAACGGCTGGTCAAGCGGGCGGAAGGCACGCGCTTCGGCGTCGATCACGGTTTCGCCCGCATGCGCTCGGTCGCCGATTTCCAGGCCCAGGTACCGCTGCGGCGATTCGAAGACCTGTGGGATGGCTATTGGCGCCACGGCTTCCCGCGGCTTGAGAACTGCACGTGGCCGGGAACGGTGCCCTATTTCGCGGTGACGTCCGGCACCACCACGGGCGTGACCAAACACATCCCGTGCACGCATGAGATCCTGGCGATGAATCGTCGGGGAACCCTCGACCTTGTCGTCCATCACCTCACGCAGCGGCCGCAGAGCCGGCTGTTCGCGGGGCGCAACTTCATGCTGGGCGGCAGCACGCGGCTGGTGAAATTGGCGCCCGGCATCTGGAGCGGCGACCTGAGCGGCATCTCCGGCAAGACCTTGCCGCGCTGGGCCCGTCCGTTCTACTTCCCGCCGCGCGCCCTCGAAACCATCGAGGACTGGGAAACCAAGATCGCGCGCCTGGCGCCCGCCTCGCTCAAGGTGCCGATCCGCGGCCTGGGCGGCACGCCGAGCTGGCTCCTGTTGTTCTTCGACACGCTCGCCGCGCTGCATCCGGAGCGACCCCGCACACTCGCGAGCTTCTACCCCGATCTCGAACTCCTGGTGCACGGCGGCGTCAACTTCCAGCCCTACCGGTCGATCTTCCGCTCCTGGCTCGCCGGCAGCCGCGCCGAAACCCGCGAGATCTATCCGGCGAGCGAAGGCGTCATCGCGGTCGCCGACCGTGGTGATGGCGAGGGCCTGCGTCTGATCGCCGATCAGGGCCTGTTCTTCGAGTTCGTGCCCGTCGACGAACTCGGCAGCGACACGCCGAGACGGCATTGGGTCGCCAACGTCGAACCGGGAACAAACTATGCGCTCGCGGTCAGCTCCTGTGCCGGGCTGTGGGCGTATCTGATCGGCGACACGGTGCGTCTGGTCGATCGCGACCCGCCGCGCCTCCTGGTCACCGGTCGCACCTCGTACAGCCTGTCCGCCTTCGGCGAGCACCTGATCGGCGAGGAGATCGAGACCGCCATCGCCGCATCCGCCGATTCGATCGAGGCCGCGGTGACCGACTACGCGGTGGGCGCGCTCTTCCCCGCAGACGATGGCGCCGCCGGACGCCATCTGTTCGTGGTCGAGTTCGCGCAGGTCGTGGCCGGCGATCGCCTTGCCCTGTTCGCCACCCGGCTCGACCAGCGGCTGGCGGCGGAAAACGAAGACTATGCCGTCCACCGCGCCGGCAGTTTCGGCATGAAGTCGCCGGTGGTGTTCCCGGTGGCGCCCGGCACCTTTGCCGCCTGGATGAAGAGCCGCGGCAAGCTCGGCGGCCAGCACAAGGTGCCGCGCGTCCTCAACGATGCCGAGCTGTTCGCCAATTTGCAGGCCTTCGTCGGGTTCCGCTAGCGTTGATGGTGCCGCGGCACCGTCGTCGCGCGGTTACATTTCCTGCCGCGCGGCGCATCCACCGGCAGCTCCCTTGCGTATCCTCCACCAGCGGGAAGCAATCGCACCACGCAGCGGCGTGGAGGGAGGAACGTCATGTCGATCGCCGGGGTGTTGCACAACGGCCTGCGCGCCTTGCGTGGCGGCAAGATCCTGTCCTCGACGGGCATCGGGAGCGCGGCCGCCGGCCGCTCGGCGCACGGCTTCAGCTTTCGCTCGATCACCGGGGAGCCACTGCCCTTGGTCCAATATCGAGGCAGGGCGGTCCTTGTGGTTAACACGGCGTCGCAGTGCGGATTCACCTCTCAATACGCCGGGCTGCAACAGCTCTGGCAAACGTACAAGCCACGCGGGCTCGTCGTGCTCGGCGTGCCGACCAACGATTTCGGTCAGGAACCGAACGACGAAACGCGGATCAAAGCGTTCTGCGAAGCGGAGTTCGGCATCGATTTTCCGCTCACCGCCAAGGTGCACGTCACCGGCGACGATCCGCATCCCTTCTATCGCTGGGCGCGCCAGGTGTTGGGCGAAAGCGCGCGGCCACGCTGGAATTTCCACAAGTACCTGATCGCCCCCGATGGCCGGCTGGTCGACTGGTTCTCGACCGTGACCGGCCCGTCGTCGGAGCGCATCCGCAAGGCCATCGAGGCCTGCCTGCCGTAATCCAACACGTGAGGCCAAGGGCGGGCGTGGGATGATGCAGGGAAGATGGTTGCCGGAAGAACGCTGCCCGTGATGTTGGTGCCGACCCACAGGCAGCGTTCGGGCCGCCCGAGCGGTTGGGCGGCCTTCGTCGCGAGGCGGCTTGGTGAGCCCGCAGGGATTCGAACCCTGGACCTACTGATTACATCCCACTTCGGCTTTCGCCGCCCCCTCGGCAGGGGTTCGTGGTCTGGACCATCCCTTCGCCATATCCCGTCGCCGAGACGTAGGCGGGTGCCGTCTGGCCTCTACACCTTCCCGGCCAGGTCCGGGCTTGGCCGGGGGCCGGGCTTGGCTCGGGATCACCGTCGCCGCGACGCGGACGGGTTCCCCGAATTTGACACCTGTTCACCGCGCCGTTTCCGACGCGGGCTCCCGTACGAAAGTCAGTTGCTCTGCCGACTGAGCTACGGGCTCACAAAGCCGTCTCGCGTTTCGCGTGCCGTGCAGCGGCACCAATTCAAGTTCGCAGCGCGTTCCTCCTGCCGCCCGATTTCCCGCCGATGCCCTTCGATCAAGACTGGAATGCTCCACCGCTTCCACAAACTGCGTCCTGGCGGGACGGGCGTTTCCAGGCTTCTTGATCGCTCGCGCCAGCGCATTTACTCCAGCCGCGCCCGGCACGCCAGCGCGAATACACGCCCCGTCTCCGCGACGCGCATGTCGGATGGCGCCTCGCGGCAGGGCGCACCGGCCCCGCCCATGCCGGCCGCTCGCGCCCGCGCGAGAAGGGGGGAATGGCACCGCCACCCCCTTGCCATTGCGCCGCCGCGCCGCAGCGGGGCTGCGTTACGCCAGTCGGCGGTCGGCGAGAGCAACCTTGCGCAGGGTCCGCTGCGCCACCGCGGCCGGCACGAAGGAGCTGATGTCGCCGCCGAGGAATGCCACCTCCTTGACGAAGCGGGACGCGATGAACTGCTGGCGCTCGGCCGCCATCAGGAACACCGTCTCGACGCCGCAGTTGAGCCTGGTGTTCATGCCGGCCATCTGGAACTCGTATTCGAAGTCGGAGACCGCCCGCAGCCCGCGCAGGATGATCGTGGCGCCGATCTTCTGCACGAAATGCATCAGGAGTTCGTCAAAGGGGCGGACCTCGACCTTGGTGCCGTTGTCGATGCGCATCAGAGCAATCTGCTCCTGCAGCATTTCGACACGCTCCTGCAGGGTGAACAGCGGCCCCTTGTCCGGGTTGGCGGCCACGGCGATCACCAGGCGGTCAACCACCCGCGTGGCCCGGCCGATGATGTCCACGTGGCCGTTGGTCACCGGATCGAACGTGCCCGGGTAGACGCCGACCCGTGGCTGTCCCATGATTTTCGCTTTCCGCCCGTTGGCCATCCTCGATCCCTATCCTGTCCCGTCGTCGTCGCCGGTTTCGACGATGTGCATGTCCGCCCCTTCGTCCGGGCCGGCTTCCCGGGCGGATGCGCCGTCTCCGGCGCCAGTTCCTTCTTCGACGTCGCGAATGCGGCTGACCGAGACCACGTGCTCGCCCTCTGCGGTAGCGAACAGTCGGACGCCGCGGGTCTTGCGGCCGTTGATGCTGATTTCATCCACCGGCAGCCGGATGAGCTGTCCGGCATCCGTCACCATCACGATCTGATCGCTCGGCAGCACCGGAAACGCGGCGACGGTCATGCTTTCGCCCTGCGCACGGGCGAGGTCGAGCGCCGCGACGCCCGAGCCGTCGCGCCCGGTGGTCCGGTATTCGTAGGCCGAGGTTCGCTTGCCGTAGCCGTCCTCGGCTACGGTGAGCAGGAACTCTTCCTGCGCCGCCATCGACTCCAACACCGGGTCATCGAGCCTGGCGGCGAGCGCCTCGTCGGCCGCCTTCGCGTCGACCCGGTCGGTATAGTCGCTGCCGGCGAGCCGCCGCCGCGCATTGGCCGCGAGCAGGTACTCGTCGCGCTGGGCAGCGTCGGTATCCACGTGGCGAAGGCCGCACATGTTGATCACCTGGTCGCCGGCTTCGAGCTTGATGCCGCGCACGCCCGTCGACGTGCGGCCGCTGAACACGCGGACCTCGCCGACGGGGAAGCGGATGCACTGACCGCGACGGCTGAACAGTAGCACGTCATCGTCTTCTGCGAATGTGCGCACGCGCACCAGCCGGTCGCCCTCATCGAGCTTCATGGCGATCTTGCCGCCGGCCATGACGTTGGTGAAGTCGCTCAGCGCATTGCGCCGGATCCGGCCCGACGCCGTTGCGAACAGCACGAACAGTTCGCCCCAGCGCTCCTCGTCCTCGGGCAGCGGCATCAGCGTCGTGATCGCCTCACCCGGCCGCAGCGGCAGGAGATTGATCATCGCCTTGCCGCGGGCCTGCGGGGTCCCCAGCGGCAGCCGATGCGCCTTGAGCTTGTAGACCATGCCGGTCGACGAGAAGAACAGCACCGGCGTGTGCGTATTGACCACGAAGACGTGGGTGACGAAGTCCTCTTCGCGGGTGGTCATGCCGGCGCGGCCCTTGCCGCCACGCCGCTGCGCCCGGTACGCGCTCAGCGGTACCCGCTTGATGTAGCCGGTGCCGGTGACCGTCACCACCATGTCTTCGCGCTGGATCAAGTCCTCGATATCGGTATCCGGCTCCTCGTCCTCCAGCCGGGTTCGCCGCGGCGTCGCGAAGTCCTCCTTGATCGCGAGCAGCTCCGCGCGCATGACCTCGAGCAGCCGCGCGCGCGAACCAAGGATGGCGAGATAGCCGTCGATCTCGGCCCCTAGCGCCTTCAGATCGTCGGCGATCTTGTCGCGTTCGAGCCCGGTCAGGCGCTGCAGCCGCATCTCCAGGATGGCACGCGCCTGTGTCTCGCTCAGACGGTAGGCACCATCCTCGACGGCCTGGCCCGGATCGTCGATCCGCCGGATCAGCGGTTCGATCTCGGCCGCGGGCCAGACGCGCCCGGTCAGGGCTTCGCGCGCGGCGGCGCCGTCGGGTGCGGCACGGATCAGCGCGATGACCGCGTCGATGTTGGCGACGGCGACCGCGAGGCCGACCAAGATGTGCGCCCGCTCGCGCGCCTTGCGCAAAAGAAACACGGTGCGCCGGCGGATGACCTCTTCGCGGAACTGCAGGAACGCCTCGATCAGCTCCTTGAGGTTCATCATCCGCGGCCGCCGGCCGTCGAGCGCCAGCATGGTCATGCCGAACGACGTTTGCAGCGGCGTGTAGCGGTAGAGTTGCTTCAAGACGACTTCGGGCTCGGCTTCGCGCTTGACCTCGACCACGACGCGGATGCCGTCGCGATCGGACTCGTCGCGCAGGTCGGAGATGCCCTCGATCTTCTTGTCGCGCACCGCCTCGGCGATGATCTCAACCAGACGCGCCTTGTTCACCTGGTATGGGATCTCGTCGACGACGATGGCGGTGCGTTCCTTGCGGATCTCCTCGAAGTGGACCTTGGCGCGCATCACCGCGACGCCGCGGCCGCTGTGGTAGGCGGCGGTCGCGCCGTGGCGGCCGAGCAGGATGCCGCCGGTCGGGAAATCGGGGCCGGGGACATGGCGTTCGATCAATTCGCCGACGCTGATCTCGGGGGCATCGATGACGGCGCAGCAGGCATCGATGATCTCGCCGAGGTTGTGCGGGGGCACGCTGGTCGCCATTCCGACCGCGATGCCGCCAGCCCCGTTGACCAGCAGGTTGGGGAAACGCGCCGGCAGAACCGTCGGCTCTTCGACGCTTTCGTCGTAGTTCGGCTGGAAGTCGACGGTCTCGCTGTCGATGTCCTCGATCAGCGCATGCGCGGCCCGCGCCAGCCGGGCCTCGGTGTAGCGCATCGCCGCCGCCCGATCGCCATCCATCGAGCCGAAGTTGCCCTGGCCCTCGATCAGCGGCAGGCGCATGGTGAAGTCTTGGGCCATGCGCACCAGCGCGTCGTAGATCGCCTGATCGCCGTGCGGGTGATACTTACCCATGACGTCGCCGACGATGCGTGCCGCCTTGCGGAACGGCTTGTCGTGGGTGTACCCGCTCTCGTGCATGGCGTAAATGATGCGCCGCTGCACCGGCTTCAGACCGTCGCGCGCATCCGGCAGCGCCCTGCTCACGATCACGCTCATCGCGTAGTCGAGGTAGGAGCGCTTCATCTCCTCCTCGATCGCGATCGGCAATGTTTCCGGACTCAGCGGTGCAGTTGGGGCGTTCGCCATGCGGATCCGCGGACAGATCTATTGCTGCAAAGCAAAAAACAGTACCACGTGGCTCGGGAAAGCACAATCGAGCCCTGGTGCATGCCAGACCATAAAGAAACGCCGAGGCTGGGACTTACGCGCAGGAGCATCCGGGCACGGATGCCTCGCGCTTCGGGGCCCGCTGCTCAGTTCTTCGGCGCGGCGCCCGGATCGGCGGCCTCGATGTTCGGTCCCCAGATCCACCCTTTGCGCGCACCGAAGGCGACCCGGTAATAGCCGCGCACCGGCTTGTCGTCGAGCACCTGAACCCGTTCGCCCGCACGCACGAAGCCGATGATCGCGGCTTCGATGCCGGAATCTGCACGCAGATTGCTGCCGCGGGTGACCGTCGCCGGTCCGACCAAGATTTTCGCTGCCGTCCCGGTGGCCTCGCTCGTCGGCGCGGTGCCGCTGCCGTCCGTCGCCACGCCCGGCTGCGGTGTGCCCGGGCTTCCTTCGGCCGATGCTGTGCCTGCCGTCCCGGACTGTGCGCTTCTGGATGATGCGCCGGTCGCCGGGGCGGTCGCCCCGGTGGCAGCGGTGGGCGCACTTCCCGTTGCTGCCGCGCCGCCTTCGCCGGCAGCGGGTGCCTTCTCCGACGGCGCCGGCACCGCCAGCTCCTTTTCGGCGCCGGTCGGCCCGCCCGTCGCTGCCGGTCCGCCCACCGCTGCCGGCTCGCGCCCGGACGACGGTGGTGGCGGAGGCGCTGCCGGTGGCTTGATGGCGGCCTCGACACCGTTGGCGCTGCCACCGGCATGCCCGGCCTCCGAGGTTCCCGGTGTGGTTGCCCCCGGTGTGGTTGTCCTGGGTGGTGCCGTCGTCGTCGATGGCGGCGGCAGGCGCAGGACCACCTCGGGCCGTGGTGGCGGCTCCGATGTGATTGCAAACAGCAGCAGCGCCACTGCGGCCGCCGCGATCACGATCAGCACCAGCCGGCCGCGATCGCGAAGCCAATCGAGCGACGGCACCAGCCCCCCTCGCGGCGCGCGGCGCTGCGTCGATCCGTGCATGTACGCCGAATATGCCGCCTTCTTTCCTGCCTCCGACAAGCGATGCTCCCGGTTCGCTGCTACCTCGATCAAAACGGAATTTCGTCGTCGAGATCGGCCGGACCACCGCGCCGCGGTTCCGCCATTGCGTCACCGCCACCGAAGGCGGGTTCCGATGCGGCAAACGCACCCGCATCTCCGCCGCGGCTGTCGAGCAAGGTCAACTCACCGCGGAAACGCGCCAGCACGACCTCGGTGGTATACCGCTCCTGGCCGTCGTTGCCGGTCCACTTCCGCGTCTGCAGGGCGCCCTCAAGGTAGACCTTCGAGCCCTTGCGCAAGTAGCGCTCGGCGATCTCCGCCAGCCGCTCATTGAAAATGACGACCCGGTGCCACTCCGTCCGTTCCTTCTGCTCCCCGCTTTGCCGGTCCTTCCATCGCTCCGACGTCGCGACCGAGAAGTGGACGACCTTGTTGCCGTCCTGAAGCGAGCGGACTTCCGGATCCCGTCCCAGATTGCCGACCAGGATTACTTTGTTGACCGAACCCGCCATGGTCGGTGCCACCCATTTGGTTGATACTTGACCGGCCGACGCCCATCGCGCCGACCACTGTGCCGCCGGGGCTTAACACCCCTGGTCGACACACATCTTGAGATCGCAATGTACACGTACAATCGGGGTATTCGCCACCCGGATTTTTGCGGGACCCGAACCGGTCAAACAGCCGTCCCGCCCCGCCGTGCGCCGGCCATCCGCATCGCCGCCGGAAATGCTGTCGGGCCGCCGCAGGGTTGCCTATGTTAAGACGCATGGCCGGCTGCCGGCGCACTCTCGGAAGCGCATGGACCAGATTATCATCCGCGGCGCGCGCGAACACAATCTGCGCGACATCAGCGTCGAGATTCCCCGCCACAGCCTGACCGTCATCACCGGGCTTTCGGGTTCGGGAAAATCGTCGCTCGCCTTCGATACCATCTATGCCGAGGGCCAGCGCCGCTACGTCGAGTCCCTGTCCGCGTACGCGCGCCAGTTCCTGGAACTGATGCAAAAGCCGGATGTGGATTCGATCGAAGGGCTGTCGCCCGCCATTTCCATCGAACAGAAGACGACCTCGCGCAATCCGCGCTCCACCGTCGGCACCGTCACCGAGATCTACGACTATATGCGGTTGCTCTGGGCGCGCGTCGGTGTGCCACACTCGCCGGCTACCGGTCTGCCCATCGAGAGCCAGACGGTGAGCCAGATGGTCGACAAGGTGCGCGCCATGCCCGAGGGTTCGCGGCTCTTAATCCTGGCGCCGGTGGTGCGCGGTCGCAAGGGCGAGCACAAGAAAGAGTTGCAGGAGCTGCAGAAACGCGGCTTCCAGCGCGTCAAGATCGACGGCGCGCTGCACGAGATCGATCAGGTGCCGACGCTCGACAAGAAGCGCAAACATGACATCGAGGTCGTCGTCGATCGCATCGTCGTGCGCGACGGCATCGCCGCCCGGCTCGCCGACAGCTTCGAGACCGCGCTCAGCGTCAGCGATGGCATCGCGCTTGCCGAAAACGCCGATACCGCCGAGCGAACCACGTTTTCCGCCAAGTTCGCCTGCCCGGTTTCCGGCTTCACGCTCGACGAGATCGAGCCCAGGCTGTTCTCGTTCAACAACCCCTTTGGCGCGTGCCCGGCCTGCGATGGCCTCGGCACCGAGATGTTCTTTGATGCGGGTCTGGTGGTGCCCGATACCGGTCTCTCGCTTGCCCAGGGTGCCATCGCGCCGTGGGCCAATTCCAGTTCGCAGTACTACCGGCAAACACTCAATGCGCTCGCCCGGCACTACCACTTTGACCTGCATCGGCCCTACGCCAGCCTGCCCGCCGCCGTCCAGCAGGTGGTGCTCTACGGCTCGGGGAGCGACGCCATTGCCTTCCGCTACGAGGACGGTGCGCGCAGCTACGAGATCACCAAGCCGTTCGAGGGCGTAATCGCCAACATGGAACGGCGCTGGAAGGAGACCGATTCCGCCTGGATTCGCGAGGAACTCGCCCGCTACCAGACGGTGAGCCGCTGCGAGCACTGCCAGGGCAGGCGGCTCAAGCCCGAGGCGCTGTGCGTCAAGGTCGCGGGCCGCGACATCGCCGAAGTGTGCGATCTCTCCATTGCCGAAGCGGCGCGGTGGTTCGCAGGCCTGCACGAGCGCCTGGACGCCCAGCGCCAGGAGATCGCGCGGCGCATCCTGCGCGAGATCAACGAGCGGCTCGGCTTTCTCGCCCACGTCGGCCTCGACTACCTGACGCTGGCCCGGGCGTCGGGCACGCTTTCCGGCGGTGAGAGCCAGCGCATTCGGCTTGCCTCGCAGATCGGCTCCGGCCTGACCGGCGTGCTCTACGTCCTCGACGAGCCGTCGATCGGGCTGCACCAGCGCGACAACGACCGGCTGCTGGCGGCGCTCCGGCGGCTGAAGACGCTGGGCAATACGGTCATCGTTGTCGAGCACGACGAAGATGCGATCCGCTCGGCCGACTACCTGATCGACATGGGGCCTGGCGCCGGCACCCACGGCGGCAGCATCGTCGCCCGCGGCACACCGGAGGAGGTGATGGCGACACCACACAGCCTCACCGGCCAATACCTGACCGGCCGCAAGGCGATCCCGGTTCCCGCCCGCCGCCGGCTGGTGCGCCCGGGACAGTCCCTGGAAGTGGTGGGCGCCAGAGCCAACAACCTCGCCAACATCACGGTGGCGTTTCCGCTCGGCACGCTCACCTGCGTGACCGGCGTGTCGGGCGGCGGCAAATCGACCCTGGTCATCGAAACGCTGTACCGGGCGCTCGCCCGCCGGGTGATGGGTGCGCGCGAGTATCCCGGCGTGCACGACCGCATCGACGGCGTCGAACTGATCGACAAGATCGTCGACATCGACCAGTCACCGATCGGCCGCACGCCACGCTCCAACCCCGCGACCTACACCGGCGCGTTCACCCCGATCCGCGACTGGTTCGCCGAGCTGCCCGAGGCCAAGGAGCGCGGCTACCGGCCAGGGCGCTTTTCCTTCAATGTCAAGGGCGGCCGCTGCGAGGCGTGTCAGGGCGACGGGGTGATCAAGATCGAGATGCACTTCCTGCCCGACGTCTACGTCGAATGCGAGGCGTGCAAGGGCAAGCGCTACAACCGCGAAACCCTCGAAATTACCTTCCGCGGCCGTTCCATCGCCGATGTTCTCGACATGACCGTCGAGGAGGCCGCGGTGTTCTTCAAGGCGGTGCCGGCGATCCGCGACAAGCTGGTGACGCTGGAGCGGGTCGGCCTCGGCTACATTCACTTGGGCCAGCAGGCGACGACGCTCTCGGGCGGCGAGGCGCAGCGCGTCAAGCTCGCCAAGGAGCTGTCGCGCCGCGCCACCGGCCGTACCGTCTACATTCTCGACGAGCCGACCACCGGGCTGCACTTCGAGGATGTCCGCCGGCTGTTGGAGGTGCTGCAGGCCCTCGTCGAGCAGGGCAACACGGTAATCGTCATCGAGCACAACCTCGAAGTGATCAAGACCGCCGATTGGATCATCGATCTCGGCCCCGAGGGCGGGGCGGGCGGCGGCCACGTCGTCGCCGAAGGCACGCCCGAGCAGGTCGCGGCGACGCCCGAAAGCCACACCGGGCGCTACCTCGCCCAGCACCTAGCACGCGGCGCCACCCGCAAGACCGCCTGATGCCTCACCTGCCTGCCCTCCCCCCCCCCTGGCAACACCGACGGCGCTGCCGGCGGCTCAGGATTGCGGCGCCGGTCCGGCGGGCGGTGGGGGCTTGGCCGATCCGCCGCTGCCGCCAGCGTCGATGAAGACGTCAACCTGTTGGCCGATGTACACCGGCCTGTCGCCCGGATCGAAGCTGTAGATGATTTCGAGCACCCGGGTGTCGATCCGCTCGGTGGTATCGCCGGTGAGCGAGCGCTTGGGCAAGACGTAGGGCTCGACGCGGACGAATTTGAGCGGGAAACGGATATCCCGGTTGCCACGAATCACGGCGTCGGCGCGCGCGTCCGGCCGCAGCCGCCACAGGTCGTTTTCGTCGACCTGGACACGCACGTGCAACGGCCGGTCATCGCCCATTAGCACCGCGGGTTCGGCCAACGCCGCGGCGGAGACGAACTCGCCGGGCCGGACGTTGACCTTGAGGATGCGGCCTGCCACCGGCGCGTACACGCTGCGACGGTCGAGATCGACCCGGGCCGCCGCGAGCTGTGCCTGTGCCACCGTCACCTCGGCCTGCGCCGCCGCGACCGCCGCCCGCGCGGTCTGCGCGGCGAAGCGCAGGCGCGCCAGCGCGTCGACGCTGATGACGACGCCGCGTTCGAGCCGACGACGGCGATCGAACTGGTCCTCGCGGTCGGCGAGATCGGCCTCGGCCTCGGCCGCTTTGGCTTCGGCCGCTGCCACGGCGCGCATTGCGACGTCGAGCCTTGATTCGGCGACGCGACGGTCGAGCGCGAACAACAACGCACCCTTGTCGACGCGCTGGCCTTCGACCACGGCGACCTCGGTGACGACGCCGGATTCGAAGCTGGCGACCGCGATGTTGCGGGTGTTCGCCTCGATCAGGCCGGAGCCGGAAACCGTGGACGGGAAACGGCTTTCCGCCGGCAGCGCCAGCAGGTTCGGCGCCTTCGTTTCGCTCTCGCCGGCCATCGTGGAAAAGTAGACGGCGTAGGCAATGCCGGTCGCCGCGAGCACCGGCACCACGATGCGGGCGACTAGGCCGCGCCTCACCGCTCCGTCTCCTCTGCCGCCTGACCCGAGGTTTCCTCGACGGCGAGGATGCGGCCATCGTCCATGTGCGCTACCCGGTCGGCGAAGCGGAAGATCCGCGCGTCGTGGGTGACGATCAACAAGGTGGTGCCCCGCTCGTCGACGATGCGCCGCATCAGCGCCATGATCCTGTCTCCGGTCTCGTGATCGAGCGCGCTGGTCGGCTCGTCGCACACCACGAGCTTCGGGCCGTGGACCAGGGCGCGGGCGATGGCGACACGCTGCTGCTCGCCGCCCGAGAGCCCGCCGGGCTGGTCGCCGAGGCGGTCGCCGAGGCCGACTTCGCTCAGCATGCTGCCCGCCGCCGCCCGTGCCTTGGCCCGGGTCTCGCCGGTGATCATCCGCGGAATGGCGACGTTGTCCACCACCGTGATCGACGGCAGCAGATGAAACTGCTGGAAGATGAAGCCGATGGCGCGGGCCCGGAAGCGAAGGCGGTCGCGGGCGGACAGCGTCTCGAAGTCGATGCCGAACACCCGGCAACTGCCGCCATCGCGCGTCAGGATGCCGGCGATCACCGAGATCAGGGTCGTTTTCCCACACCCGGAGGGGCCGACCAGCATGGTGATGCCGCGCGCCGGCACCTCGAGATCGACGCCACGCAGGGCGCGCACGACGCCGCCCGCCGCCTCGAAGTTCTTGGTCACGTCGCGGCAGTCGACGGCCACGGCGATGCGGGAGGGAATCTCACGACCGTCGTGCATCGGCCATTCTTCCCGCCATCAGCCGCGAAACACGACGGCCGGATCGAGCCGCAGCACCTGTCGCACCCCGATCAGCGCGGCCAGCGTGACGATGATCAGCACGCCGGCCCCGGAAAACAGCAGGATCTCCGGCACCATCAGGAAGGCGAGCCTGCTGTCGTGCATCTGGCTGCCGAACAGCGCGGTCAAGCCGACACCGAGACCGTAGCCGATGCTGCCGATGACGACGGCTTGCAGCAGCACCATGCGCACCAGCACGCCCGCCCCCAGCCCCATGGCCTTGAGTGCCGCGTACTGCGCCAGATTCTCGCGCACAAAGTTGAAAAAGCTCTGCCCGGCGACCGCGGCTCCGACCAGGAAACCAAGCGCGACGGCGATGCCGAAGTTGATCGGGATGCCGGTGTTTTCCAGCCAGTAGTGCAACGTGTGCCGCTCGAACGCGTGCTGCTCCATCGCCTGGATGCCGATAGTAGCCTCGATCCGCCGGGCAAGCTCGGCGGGCGCCACGCCCGCGCGGGCCTTGACGAGAATATAGGTCAGCCGCCGACGCTGGCGCGGCGCATAGCTGAGGGCGCGCGAATAGGTGGTGAACACCTTGGGAACCAGCACGAAATCGCGGGTCGACTTGCCGATGCCGACGACAACCGCACGCCGGTCGTTGATCTCGATGCTGTCGCCCACTTTCAGCGGGTGCAGGTTGCCATCGGCGCCGCGGTAACTGAGGCGTGTGCGTGCCGCCTCCTCGTCCAGAATGATACCGTCGGCGGTGCGCAGATCGGCAAGCCTGCCCTCGATCATCATCGGTGGTCCGCCGATCAAGGTGGCGTCGTCCAGCCCGGCGAGATTGATGGTCTTGAGATCGCCGTCGGGCAGGCGCGCGTTGATCAGGCCGCGGTACAGCGGCACCGCCCAGGCGACGCCGTCGACACCGCGGACGCGGGCGAGCGCGGTATCGCGCAGCGGCTTGCTCTCCTCGACATACTCGACGCCGGGGTCCATCACCCACACATCCGGCAGCCCGACATCGCCGATGAACGCGTAAGTGCGGCTCATCAGGCCGACGAACACGCTCGGCTGCTGTGTCATGATGAGCGCCGCAAAGGTGATACCGACCACCATGCCGAAGTATTTGCTCCGGTCACCGAACAGCATCTCAAGGGCGATCATCATCATCGCGGTGTTGCCGTACTGCGCAGACCCGTTGCCAGCACTTTATCGATCCGCCGGCCGTCCATGTCGACAACCTCAAACCGCCAGCCGTCGTCGATGAACCACTCGCCCGCGGTCGGCAGGTGCTTGAGCGTCGTCAATACAAACCCGGCCACCGTGTGATAGGCGCGCTCGGCAGGCAGCACGACGCCCAGAAGTTCGGCCGCCTCATCGACCGGCATGGCGCCGTCCAACAGCCAGGAGCCGTCGGCGCGGCGGATCGCCAAGGGCTCGCTGGGCAGGTCGCTCTCGCCGAACGTGCCCGCGATCGCCCGCAGCACATCGGCGGTGGTCACGATGCCCCGGAACAGACCGTACTCGTCGACGACGAGCGCCAGCCAGACGTCGGGCTTGCGCAGCACGGCCACGGCATCGAGAACGTCCGAGGCATCAAGCACGGCAGGGGCCGGTTTGATCATCGTCTTGAAATCGAGCGCGCGGCCGTCCAACAGAGCGTCGAGCACATCCTTCGTCTCGATGATGCCGACCACCGTGTCGATCGAGCCATGCGCCGCCGGCAGCCGGGCGTGTCGCGTCTTGCGGACGGTCTCGCGGATGGCGGCGGGATCGGCGTCGAGATCGATCCAGTCGAGATCGCTGCGTCTCGTCATCACCGCGCCGACCGGGCGATCGCCCAGCCGCATCACCCGGGTGATCATCGCCTTTTCCACCGGCTCCACCACGCCCGCCGATTCCGCTTCCCCGATCAGCGCCTTGATCTCCTCCTCGCTGACGGTCTGTCCTTCGGTCGAGCGTACGCCCAGCGCCTGCAGGCTTAGGCGCGCGGACGCATCGAGGAGCCAGACCACCGGCGCCGCCACGCGGGACAGGCGCGCCAGCGGCCGGGCGATGCGCGTCGCGATGCGCTCCGCATTGCGCAGCGCGATCTGCTTGGGCACCAGCTCGCCGAACACCAGCGAGACGTAACTGATGCCGGTCACCACCGCTGCAAGCGCGACGGTTCGGCTGAGCGCGGCACCGCTCCCGAGGCCCTCCAGGCCGCGCGCGAGTTCGTCTGCCAGGGTGGCGCCGCTGAATGTGCCGGCGCACATGCCGGCAAGCGTGATCCCCACCTGCACGGTCGAGAAGAAGCGGCCGGGGCTCTCCTTCAGCGCCAGCGCTACCGTCGCACCGCCATCGCCGGCGGTCCGGGCCGCCTTGAGACGCGCCGGTCGCGACGAGACGACCGCCAGTTCGGACATTGCAAAGAAGCCGTTGACGAGAATCAGCAGGGCCACCAGGCTGAGTTCGAGCACGATCATCGCGGGTTGGCTTCACTCCATCGGACATCCCGGGCCATGGTAGCGCGCAACGACGCCTCTCGTCTTCGATCGATCCCGGCATCACCGCGGCCGCTTGATCGTCGTGGGCGCCTGGTGCAGCGACGCATCCAAAGAATGCACGGTCGCTGCGCGTAACGTATTGTTTCTAGTGCACAGGCCCATTCGGCTGAATTGTCCGAATGGGCCTGTGCACTAGGGAGGTGCCGCCGGCAACAGGCCAACCGGAATCGTTCGCCGGCCGTGGGTGACGCCGCCGAGAATGACCAGCCCAGTTTCCCCTTTCACGAGAGTGGGTTGTCGATTTCAACGACACATCTGCGTCCTAGCGACCAATAGTGAAGACGGCTGCGGGCGACGCCCGGCCTGCCTGCTCGCCGGCGGGTCGGGCAAGTTGGTGTCGTGTTACTCCCTTGGGCGAGGATGGGGCTGCGATGCAGAAACGGGGACGGCACGGGATGTCGGCGGAGTTGCGTGCCCTGCTCGTCCGTCTGGTGATGTACATCGAGCGCCACCAGCGTCGGCCAGCCTTGCAGAGCGCGGAGGAACGATTCCGGCTGCGCGTTTACGCCCGGGCACTGACCCAGGCCAAGGGATTCACGATTACCCTTAGCTGATCGCCTTCCCGATACTTTCCCCACCACCCGACCGCCCTTCCCGATCCGCCGTCGCCACCGCGCCCAGGCGCAGGCGCGCCCCTGTGATCGCTGCATGTGATCGCTGCATGTGATCGCTGCATGCCGGGGTTGCTGCGTGTTGGCGTCGGCGCGCCCGCCGCGGGCATGGCGCGGTGCGCACTCTGCGGGGCATCATCGCGCTAAAGCAAGCGTAGAAAATCGTGGTGCCCGTCCTGGCAGCGTGCGTCGGTAGTCGACGTACAGGAAAATTGCACACTGCCAGAATAACGATAGCATTTTACCCAAACGGGTCGCTTGCGTTTGTCTGAGCGACGTCTGCGCGCAAAAGACATTTTCATACACCAAATGGGCAATGACGTCTCGATCATGCATACACTATCGTTCCATGTAGAATGGAATGATTACAACAATAGAATCGCGCGATTTCTACGTTAATGAAACGTTAGCGATTCCACTGCTATGCTTGGTCATACATTTCATCGATTACGTGGCGTTCGTTCCCCATTTGGGGCGGCGCAGGGAGACGTTCTGTTGCAAACGGTGGTCGTGATCGGAAATGGTCTGTTCTTCAGCCAATTCAGGCGGTGGATCATTCGCGATCTGCTCGCCGCCGGTCACCGTGTGATTGCCTGTGCTCCGGAGAGACCGGGGCTTGCCGCCGAGATTACGCGCCTCGGCGCCGAGTTCCTGCCGATCTCGCTCGACAGAACCGGGATGAACCCGCTGCGCGACATCAGCGACGTGGTTGCACTTGCCCGCAACCTGCGTTCGGTCGACGCCGACGTGGTGATCAGTCATCAGACCAAGCTGATCGTCCTGGGGACGTTGGCCGCCCGGCTTGCCGGCGTCCGCCGGGTGTTCGCGATGGTCGAGGGCTTCGGCTACGCGTTCTCCCCGGGCCGGGAGCCGAAGCGCCTGGTGATGCGTGGCCTTCTGCAGACGCTGTTCAGCTGCGCCTTTCGTCTGTGCACCGGCGTGTTCGTCTTGAACGAGGATGACCGTACACTGGTGCTGCGCACCAAGATGATCTCTTCGCGGCAACGGTTGACGCGCGTCAACGGTACCGGCATCGATCTCGACAGCTTCGCGCACGTACCGCCCAGGGATTCGGCGCCTCGCTTCCTCTTGATTGCGCGTCTCCTGCGCGAAAAGGGGCTGGAGGAGTATGTGCAGGCGGCCCGGATGCTAAAGGCCCGCCATCCGCATTGCCGATTTCAGTTGATCGGTCCCATCGATTCCAATCCGGGTGCCATCGACCCCGCGGCGCTGGCGGCTTGGCGCGCGGAAGGGGTGATCGAGTACCTGGGCGAGGTCAACGACGTACGGCCATACCTGCGCGACTGCTCGGTCTATGTACTGCCATCCTATCGCGAAGGGATGCCGCGCACCGTCCTCGAAGCGCTCGCCACCGGTCGGGCGGTCATCACTACGACCGCGCCGGGCTGTCGCGAGACCGTCGATGACGGCTGCAACGGCTTCCTGGTGCCACCGCGCGACGCCCGGGCGCTGGCGGCCGCGATGCAGCGGTTCGTCGACGATCCGGCGTTGATCCGGTCCATGGGCGATGCCAGCCGCGAGCGGGCGGAACGGGAGTTCGACGTGCGCGCGGTCAACGCGCGGATCATGCTGAGTATGGATCTCGGCGCCGCCGATGGCCCCGCAGCCGCGTTGGCGAGGGTTTCGCGGCAGCACGCGGCTGCGTGAGCGCGCCTCTTAGCCGGTGTGCGGGCACCCTCGGCGTGGCGCGGATAGGCTGCTCTCCCCGGAAAGCGGGGTGTCGTGCCGCATGGGCCGGTATCGATAAGGTCACGCGCCGCTGGTTGGTGGCCACGAAAAACCGCGCACGACAACCAAAGATTGCAGTAGCATGGGGCGATCGGGTAAAGAAATCGCTCGAGAAAGCCTCCACCGAGCGGGCTGGCCATGCCGGAGGGAAGCCGCCGTCCGACACCACCGGCGCGGTGATCGCCCGTCTGCAGACCAGCGAAAGCACACCCTTCGGTCACGCCTCCTTCCGTCACAACACCCACAGTTCGGCACCCCCCTCCTTCCATGGCGCAGGCAAACCACAGACGGGTGAGCGTCTTCACCCCCACCTACAACCGCTGCCACACGCTGGCGCGGCTTTACGAGAGCCTGTGCACGCAAGGCGATGCCGACCTCGAGTGGCTGATCATCGATGACGGCTCGACGGACGACACGCGGGCATGGGTCGCCGGGGTGGCCGCTGCCGGCGTCGTGCCGATCCGTTACCATTACCAGGAGAACGCCGGCAAGCAGGCTGCCTGGAACCGGGCGGTCGATCTGGCGGCGGCGCCCTACTTCATGTGCGTTGATTCCGACGACGCCATCGCGCGCGGGATGCTGGTCCAGGCACTTGCGCTGTGCGATAGGGTGCTGCCTGTCGACGAAAGCGTGATCGGCGTGCGCTTTGCTTCGATGAAGGACGATAGCCGTGCCGAGATGAGCGGGCAGGCTCTGTTTGAAGGAAAGCACAGCTACTTCGATGAGCTGGCGTCGCGCCAGTTCGAGGAGCGCATGGACGTCCTCAAGACAGATGTGCTCAAGGAATTCAAATACCCCGTGCGTCCGACGGTGCGGTTTATTCCGGAGATATGGTTTTACGTCAATGCCGCCGCCCGAGGCTATTTTTTCCATTATAGCAAATTACCGCTCGGCAATTACTACTCCGATCATCGTCAGCTCAGCCGTACCCGGCTGTCCACGCACGCGCGCGGTCATTTCATTTCACGCTCCGCGATGTTGCGGCATTGCCCGCCTGTGGTGTGGCGCGACAACCCTCTGCTGTTGGCCAAGACGATGATCCGCTGGGCGCAGGCCGGAACCCTCACGTTATGGCAGACGGCATCGCGCTAGCCGCCACACCGCGCGCGGGCCTGCGGACGCTTGCCGCCGGCGCGTCCTGGGCGGTTGGCGAGCGCCTCGTCTTCATTGCGCTTGGCATCGTCATCAGCGGTTTTCTCGGCCGATTCCTCGGGCCGGAACAGTTCGGCATCTGGCAATACCTCGTCGGTCTCGCCTCGATGTTCGGCTCATGGATGGCCCTGTTCCCCGAGAATGCCATCGTGCCGCGTCTGGTTCGCGGCGCCGCCGATCGGCACGCGGTGTATTCCACCGCCGTGTTCGGCCGCCTCCTGTGCAGTCTTGCCGCCGCCGCCGGCTTCTGCCTGTTCTGCTGGTGGAGCCTGCCGCCGCAGCAGGGCCTTGCCCTGATGATCGCGGTCTGGGCACTGCGAGTGTCGGTATCCGACACCGCGATCGCCCCCAGCCTGTGGTTGTTGAGCCAGGGCCGCGCGCGCGCGGTCGCGACCGCCGGGATGGCGGGCGCCGTCATCCGCGCCGCGTCGATCGTCGCGATCGCGGCACTGCCGATGCTTGAGCGCACCTGGGTCACCACCGCCTGGGTGATCGAGATCGTCGCCATCGCGGGCGTCTACGCGCTGGTCCTGCGCTCGCCCGCCTACGAGCGGCCGACCTGGCAGCGGCCGACCGGGCGCGCGCTCGTGGGGCTGGCACGGCCCTCGATTGGTTTCCTGTTGGCCTTCGGGCTACAATCGACGCTCTTTCGCCTCGACAAGGTGGCGCTGCAGCCGCGACTTTCGGCAGACGTCTTCGGGGAATACATGGCAGCGTCGCAGATCTTCGACAATTTCTCTGTGTTCGCGCCGATTGTCGCCCGGGTGATCGCGCCGATGACGCTGTACAGGGAGGACGCATCGTGGCGGGAGTTTCTGGTCCTGCTCGCCGCCATCGTCGGCGTCATGACCTGTGCCGCTGCCGGCCTTTCCTGTTTCTCGGACACCGTGGCTGCGCTGATCTACGGTCCCCGCTTTGCCGGCAGCAGTCCGTTGATCGCGCTGATGGCTTGGCTCGCCGTGCTTGCGGCCATCGAGAGCGTGTTGGCGCTGGCGTTGTACCGGATGGGCGCGGGACTATGGACGTTGGCGAAGTGGGGGACGGGCGCCGGCCTCGCCGCGATCTACGGCTTCGTCTTGGCCCGCGACGCGGCCACTGCCGAAACCGGCATTTGGATGCTGTGCATCGGTCTTTCGGGGGCGATTGCGGTCAACATCGTGGCGATCTGGTGCATCCGGCCGTTCGGTCGGTTGCGATGAGGGATGTGAGCGGTCACGAGCCGCGCCCGCGCAGCGAAACGCCGGAAAGGGAGCGCAACGGCTTCGCTCGTTGCGCCGCGCAGCGGGGCTCCGCCGGCTCAGATGCGCAACCGGCTCCGCTGCGCATCGCCTACGTCATCACCGCCCTCGGCCATGGCGGCGCCGAAACGCAAGTGATCCTGCTCGCCCGCGAGATGCGCAGGCGCGGCCATGCGGTGGTGATTGCGCGGCTGCGCGACCGGCCGGACGAACTCGTTCCCGACGCGCAGCGCGAAGGGTTCGCCGCCGTGTCGTTCGGCCTCAACCACCATGTCCTGCTGCCGCCGGCGCTGCTGCGCGCCCGGCGCTGGGTGATGCGCTGGCGCCCCGATGTCGTGCATGCGCACATGGTGCACGCCAATCTGTTCACCCGGGCGCTGCGCGTCATGGCACCGATCCCGCGGCTGATCTCGACCGCGCACAGCATCAACGAGGGCGGCCGCTTGCGGATGTGTTGCTACCGTCTCACCGATGCCGCGGCGGACGTCACCACGCATGTCTCGCCGCAGGGCGTTGCCGCGTTTGCCGCCCGCGGTGCCTGCCCAAGCGACCGGATCCGTTACATTGCCAACGGGGTCGATCTTGAGCGGTTTCGCCCGGACGCCGCGGCACGCGCGCGCATCCGCGGCGCGCTCGCGCTGGGGGAGCGGCCGGTGTTTCTGGCCGCCGGGCGGCTGCACCTGGCCAAGGACTACCCGACGCTGATCACGGCGTTCGCCGATGTGCTGCGCCACTGCCTCGACCCTGTGTTGCTGATCGCCGGCGACGGACCGGAGCGATCCGCCGTCGAGCGACGGATCGCGGACCTGGGCATTGAACAATCCGTCCGGCTGCTCGGCCGTCGCGGAGACGTGCCCGATCTGATGAATGCGTGCGATTGCTTCGTGATGTCGTCGGCGTGGGAGGGCGCGCCGATGGCGTTGCTGGAGGCCATGGCCTGCGACAGGCCGGTGATCACCACCGAATTCGGCGGTGCCGCCGCGCTGTTCGGCAACAGCGTTCGCATCGTCGCCAAGGGCGCGCCAGAGCAACTGGCCGCCGAGATGCTCGCGTTTCTCGCCCAGCCACCCACGGGCAGCACCGGGCGCGCCTACGTCGAGCGGCATTTTGCCATCGCCGCCATCGGCGCGCGCTGGGACGCGATCTATCGGGGAGGACAGCCATGACGCCGGGTGATGCCCACCGCCGGCCGCGATGACCGTCGTGCGTCTGCGGACAACCGCCAACAGTCCGATCGGATCATGCGATGTTGACCATTGGCTTATTCCTGCTGTCGCTCGAAGACGTCTACATCTCGCAGATTTCCGGTGCGCCATTCCCGGTGCTCGGCCTGCTGATCCTGTTCGCGAGCTGCCGGAATTTCCACCGCTGGGGACGGCTTGAGATTGCCTATCTGCTGGTGGTCGGCATCGGCTTTGCCATCGGCCTCTATCGCCTGACCATCGACCCCATCGTCCAATCGCCGCTGGAGCAGGTGTTTCCCACCCTCGGCCACGCCATCGAGGTGAAGGCGACCAACCTCATCGGTTGGGTGGCCTCGTTCCTGGCGCTGGTCATGAGCATGAAGACGCGCGCCGCCGGTATCATCGTCGCCATCCGGATCTTCCTGGTCGTTCACGTCGGCTTCTTCGTCGTGCAGTCGCTCGTGTTCTACGCCTCGCACCACTACATCGACCCGTTCGCGCTGTTCGGCCAGAGCAGCCGCGTTTTCGGCGGCTCGCTGACCGAGGAGATTTCCGTGCTGGGCATTCGTCCGGCCGGGTTTTTCCGCGAGCCGAGCAATTATGCCGTGCACGTCATCCCCGTTGCCCTGGTCTACCATATTCTGGCCCGGCGCTTGTCGTGGCTGACCATCTTGGCGCTCGCCTCGACCGTGCTGACCTTTTCTTCGTGGGCCTTCGTCGGCTTGGCCCTGTCGGTGCTGGTCATCACGCGGCCATCCGTTCGCACGATTGCCGCGAGCGTGGTGCTGGCGTTGACACTGTCGACCTTCTTCGACTGGTTCGTGGCGCGAACGTTTCAGGTCAAGTACGACGAGGCGAGGAAGACGCCCTGGGAGCTGCGCGCCGAGTTCGCGCGCAGCGTGGTCGGCTCGGCCCTGGAGCTTTCCCCGGGGCTGGGTGCGGGCATCGCCGATCCCAACCTCCAGGGCTATGCCATCAATGACAGCGGCGCCCTGATCTACTTCTTCTACGTCTTCGGGTGCTTCTCGCCTCTCCTGTTGCTCGCGCTGTTCACCAGCATTCCGGGCGCAAAACCGCGCCTCGTGCTGTTGTTACTGCTCAGCTCGAAGCTGTTCCCCACCTATCCCTTCTTCTGGGTGATCATCAATCTCTTGCGTTACCACACCGAGCCGGAAGCGGTGGTGGCCCCGCTCGAAGCGGGAGTGTTGTCAAAGGCGGACAATCGCACCCGCGCCCTTCCCGCCGCCTGAAGCGCCGGCACCGTCGCTCCCCCTCGACTTCACTCTCCTCATTCGCCCTCCAGCGCGGCGCGCGCGGCGGCGAGTTCCTGGCTCTTGGCGTCGTCGACCTTGGGGAACTTCAGATCGAGGAAGCCGAGTGCATCGATGATCGCGGCGGCGACCACGACGCGGGTGAACCACTTGTTGTCGGCCGGCACGACGTACCAGGGCGCCGCCTTGCTGGCGGTCGCCCGGATCATGTCCTCGTAGGCCGCGGCATAGTCGTCCCAAAAGCCGCGTTCGTTCGCATCGGCCATCGAGAACTTCCAGTTCTTGTCCGGATTGTCCAGCCGCTCGAGAAAGCGCTTCTTCTGCTCCTTCTTCGAGAGATGCAGGAAGAACTTGCGAACCAGGACGCCGTTGCGGCCGAGGTAGCGCTCGAACGCGCAGATATCGTCGAAGCGGTCCTCCCAGATCGACTTGCCGACGAGGGCTTCGGGCAGCTTCTGGCGCGCGAGGAACTCTTTGTGCACGCGCACGACCAGCACCTCTTCGTAGTAGGAACGGTTGAAGATGCCGATCCGTCCACGCTCGGGCAGGCATTTCATGCACCGCCACAGGAAATCGTGGTCGAGATCCTCCGCCGACGGCGCCTTGAAGGAGAAAACCTGGCAGCCTTGGGGATTGACCCCGGACATCACGTGCTTGATGGCGCCGTCCTTGCCGGCGGCGTCCATCGCCTGGAAAATCAACAGCACCGCCCAGCGGTCCTGGGCGTAGAGGCGCTCTTGCAAGGCTTCCAGCACCTCGACGCCGAGCGCCAGCGCCTGCTTGGCCTTGGGCTTGTCCTCCGTGCTCAAGCCGCCGGTATCATCGGGTGAAACGTCCTTCAGTCGGAACTTCTTGCCATCGGTGATGCAATAAGGCGCGGAAAACTTCCGGCAGCGCTTGATTTTCTCCGGCAAGCTCAGTTGAGCAAACTTCATGGCTGGCCCTCCCCTTAACGGACCGTGTGTGCCGATTGCCGCGACACGGACCCGGCTTCGACCGTTGCGCGAGTCTAGACGAATTCGATCGACTTGACGAGGCCGCCGCGTCGGGGCGGCCGCACGTCATGCTTGGTGTCAGGCGGCAAACAGGCCGGCGAGATCGATGGAAAGTGCCGGCAGAAGCACGGGCGCGAGCGCGCCGGGCGTGGCAAGGCGCGTCGTCTCGCGGTACGCGCCGTCCTCGGGCGCGCGGCAGACGAGCAGCGCCGGCGCTTCGAGATCGACGAGCCAGACCTCCGCGATGGACGCCCGCGCATAGAGCGGCAGCTTGATCTCGCGGTCGTAGCGCGCGCTGGTCTCGGCAACCTCGATCAGCAACAGCACGTCCGCCGGCCGCGGATGGCTGTCGCGGTAGAAATCGGCCCGTGAAGCAAGCAGTGCCAGGTCCGGCTGCACTTCGGTCGTCGCACCGAGGACCAGAGGGTTCTGCACCGCGACGATGGCGTGCTCACTAACCGCGATCCCTATGCGCCGGCACAAGAGGTTTACCATACCCGCATGCCGGCTGCCGATCGGGGCCATGTCGATCAGCTCCCCCTCGACCAGTTCCATCCGTGCATCGTCAACGAACAGGCCGGCCGCGCCCATGCGCTCAAACTCGGCGACGCTGAAGCGGTGACGCCGCGCAGGACTGTTGACAGCCATCGACATTGACTACTCGCTTCGAACCACCTGCTTGACTAGGGTAGCGAAAGCACGATCGGACCTCAACGGACACGGCCTTGAAGCAATGACGCAAGAAGACGACGCCCAAGCCGACAGCGAGCGGCGCCACGCCGAGAAGATGGCCAAGAAGAAGGCCGTTCGCGACCGGATGCTGGCCACCAAGACCGAAGAGCGCGGTCTCTTGATCGTGCATACCGGCAAGGGCAAGGGCAAGACGACGGCGGCAATGGGCATGGCGATGCGCGCCATTGGTCATGGCTTCAAGGTGGGCATCGTCCAGTTCGTCAAAGGCGCTTGGACGACCGGCGAGCATGCCGTCCTGGCGCGCTTTCCCGAGCTGTGCTCCTTCAAGGCGATGGGCGAGGGGTTCACTTGGGAAACCCAGGACCGTGCACGCGACATCGCGGCTGCGGAACGTGCATGGCAAGCGGCGCGCGAAATGATCGCCGATTCGTCGTTTCGCATGGTGATTCTCGACGAACTCAACGTCGTCCTGCGCTACGATTACCTTGCCTTCGAAGACGTGCTCGAAGCACTTCAGGCTCGGCGGCCTGATCTACATGTTGTGGTCACCGGGCGTAATGCACGAGAAGAATTGATAGAAGCGGCCGACCTGGTCACCGAGATGACGCTCATCAAGCACCCGTTCCGTGCCGGCGTCAAAGCGCAGCCCGGCGTCGAGTTTTAGCCCTTGCAGCCGATTGCCGGCCGTGATGCCTTTCGTCCTTGGCGAAGGACCGGCACTGCCGGCCGGCCAGATGGGTGGGTGCATTCGGCGCCCGCGCTCGGGCGGAAGTGGGTGTTGGCGCTGTTGGCTCGGCTTCGCCTGCCCGAACGGAAGGAGGGAGGTGGCATGCGAAGGACCTTTTCCGTAATCGCAGCGATCCTGATCATCGTCGGCGTAGCGGCGTGCGCGCAGACGACGTCGCCGCAGACCGAGGCGGAAGTCATCATCGATCGCGCCCGCGGCACGATCGAGAGCTTCAAGCAGCGCACGACGTCACCCGGCGACAGCTTCCGCGCCAGCCTGAAGACTGCGCGCGGCGTCCTGATCTTCCCCGACGTCTTCAAGGCCGCGGTCGGCATCGGCGGCCAGGGTGGCACCGGCGTATTGCTGGTCCGCGATCATTCGGGCAACTGGAGCTACCCGGCCTTCTACAGCCTGGGCGGCGGCAGCGCCGGCATCCAGCTGGGCGCCAGTTCCGGTCAGTTTGTCTTCTTCCTCAACAGCGATCGGGCGGTGAAGTCGACGGTGATGGGCGAGTTCCAGATCGGCGGCGACGTCCAGTGGACCTTCGGCAGTTTCGGCGCCGGCTACGTCGCCGGCACGACGACCAACCTCGGCGCCGATGTTGTCGGCTACGCCATTTCCGACGGTATCTTCGCCGGCTTCGCGCTGCAGGCGGGCTCCATCGGCCGGCGCATCGATCTCAACGAGGCCTACTACCGCCGCGGCGCCGCGCCGGAGGGCATCCTCTACACGACCGACTATTTCAACGTCCATGCCGATCCCTTGAGGCAGACGCTTGCCGCCAACTGAGCGGCCGCGCGCCCGTGCCCTGATGCTGCAGGGCACGGGTTCCGACGTCGGCAAGTCGCTCATCGTCGCGGGACTGTGCCGGGCCTTCCGGCGCCACGGCCTTGAGGTCGCGCCGTTCAAGCCCCAGAACATGTCGAACAATGCCGCCGTGACGGTCGACGGCGGCGAGATTGGGCGTGCCCAGGCCTTGCAGGCGCGTGCGTGTGGCCTGTCGCCGCGGGTCGACATGAATCCGGTGCTCCTGAAGCCGCAGAGCGAGACCGGCGCCCAGGTGATCGTGCGCGGCAAGATCCTGGAGACCGCGCGCGCCGCCCAGTACCAGGCGATGAAATCACGCCTGCTGCCGGTGGTGCTGGAGAGCTTCGGCCGGCTGTGCGCGTGCGCCGATCTGGTCCTCATCGAAGGCGCCGGGTCGGCCGCCGAGGTCAACCTGCGTGAAGGCGACCTCGCCAACATGGGCTTCGCCACGGCCGTCGGCGTTCCCGTTGTGCTCGTCGCCGACATCGACCGTGGCGGTGTGATCGCCAGCCTGGTCGGCACCTGGATGCTGCTGCCGCCACAGGAGCGGGCGTTGCTCAAGGGCTACCTCATCAACAAATTCCGTGGCGACGTGCGCTTGTTCGATGGGGGCATCGCCGCGATCGCCCAGCACACGGGCCTGGCGTCGTTCGGCATCGTGCCGTGGTTCGCCGACGCGCGGCGGTTGCCGGCGGAGGACGGCGTCGTGCTCGACCGACGCCCCGCCGCCGCCGCCAGCGTGCATCTGCCGATCCGCGTCGGCGTGCTGCGGCTGCCGCGCATCGCCAACTTCGACGATCTCGATCCCCTGATCGCCGAACCCGACGTCGACGTGCTGTTCGTCGAGGGCGGCGAAGCGGTGCCGGGCGACCTCGACCTCGTCATCATTCCCGGCTCCAAGGCCACCATCGCCGATCTTTCCTACCTGCGCGCGCAACACTGGCAGACCGATCTCGTCGGCCACATCCGCCGCGGCGGATGGGTCGTCGGCCTGTGCGGCGGCTACCAGATGCTGGGCGCGCGCATCAGCGATCCGGCGGGCGTCGAGGGCGCACCGGGCGACGCGCCGGGGCTCGGCCTGCTGGCGATCGCCACCGAGCTGACCGGAGAAAAGACGCTGATCGAGGCCGAGGGCGTCGAGCTTTCGACCGGCGCGCCGGTTCGCGGCTACGAGATGCATTTGGGCCGAACCACCGGTCCGGCACTGGCCCGGCCGATGCTGCGTCTCGATGGACGCACCGACGGCGCGGTGAGCGCGTCCGGCCGGGTGATGGGCTGCTACCTGCACGGCCTGTTCGCCGCCGATGGGTTTCGCCACGCCTTTCTCAACCGCATCCGCGAACGGCCGGAAAGCGGGCTTGCCTTCGAGGCGGAAATCGAAGGGACTCTCGACGCGCTTGCCGATCACCTGGAAGCGAGCCTCGATGTCGACGCGCTGCTTGCCGTGGCCTGTGCGCCGGCTCCTTATTAATCGACCTCGTATTTCGCGATGCGCCACGGCTCGGCCCTGGCGGCCGTGCACCACTCGACCAGCGCCGGCCAGACGAGGACGGCATCGGCGTAGGCTTGGCACACCGGGTCGAGCGCGACGCCATAGGTGACAAACCGCGTGACCACCGGCGCATAGAAGCAGTCGGCCGCCGAGAACGACCCGAACAGGAACGGCCCGCCCTGGCCGAAGCGGGCACGACAGTCCCGCCATAGCTGCACGATGCGGGCGACATCGGCCTCGACCTCGGGTGTGCGGCCGCGGCCCGGCTTCGATGCACGCACATTCATCGGCATGTTCTGACGCAGCGCCTGGAAGCCTGCGTGCATTTCGGCCGCTACCGCGCGGGCGTAGGCGCGGGCGTCGGCTGCCTCGGGCCACAGTTTCGCCGCCGGAAAGAGCTCGGCGAGATACTCGACGATCGCGAACGAGTCCCAGACGGTCATCGCCCCGTCCTTCAGCACCGGCACCTTGCCGGCAGGCGTGTGCAGGGCGATTTGGGTCGCGGTCTCCGGCCGATCCAGCGGAATGACGATCTCCTCGAACGGCGCTGCGGTCTGCTTCAATGCGAGCCAGGCCCGCAGCGACCAGGACGAGTAGATCCTGTTGGCGATTACCAGGCTGAGCGTGGCCACGGGTACGGTTCCTTTCGCTGCGTCATGGGACGAACCCAATCATGGCGACGGCCAGCACTGCAAGCGCGTTGAAGACGCAGGCGGCGACCAGCAGCGCCAGCGCGTGCCAGATCCGGCCAATGCCGGGCTGCATCGAGCCGGAACCAAGCCACGGCGCATCGATGACGACACCGCCATACCGCCTGGGGCCGCCAAGGGCGAGACCAAGGGCTCCGGCGACCGCCGACTCCGGCCAGCCGGCATTGGGCGAAGCGTGCTTGCGGGCATCGCGCAGCATGACGTGGCGCGCCGCCCGCGCGTCGGCACCGGGGACAACCAGCGCCGCGGCGACCACGGCGGCACCGGCGAGCCGGGCCGGGATCAGGTTCATCAGGTCGTCAAGTCGCGCCGACGCCGCCCCGAAGGCACGAAAACGCTCGTCGCGGTGGCCGATCATGCTGTCGAGCGTATTGACCGTCTTGTAAAGGAAGATCCCGGGCAGGCCGAGGACGAGATACCACAACGCCGGCGCCACCACGCCGTCGGAGAAGTTCTCCGCGCACGACTCGATGGCGGCGCGGGCGACGCCGGCGGTGTCGAGCCCTTCGACGTCACGGCCGACGATGCGTGCGACGGCGGCGCGGCCGGCGGCAAGGCCGCCAAAGCTCAGCGCGTGGGCGACGTCGCGCACATGGCAATAGAGGCTGCGCTGCGCCAGGAGCGCGGTGACCGCCACCGCTTCGAGCGGCCAGGTGAGCGGCACCGCGCGGACGGCAACGTGCAGCGCGAGGCCGAGGCCGAGGGCGGCCGCGGCCAACAGGGCGACCACCAGCACGCCGCGGCGGAACCGCTCGCGATCGCCGCGTTGCGGCCGGTTGAGCTTGGATTCCAGCACGTCGATCGCGCCGCCGATCAGCCGCACCGGATGCGGCAGCCGCGCGAACGGTCCCCATGGCCGCCCTGCAACCGCATCGAGCGCCAGCGCCGCAAGCAGAATCCAGGCACGGCTCGGCGCGTCGCCGTTGACAAGAAAGGTGGTGAGCGTCATGGCCACCAGACTAAGGACCATCGGCCGGTCGTCAACGGCGGATCGCAGGGGCTCATCGCCCTGCGCGGTCACCGGTGACAGGACGCGGGCGTGTCCCTATGATCGGGTACACCAAAGCGACAACGACCCGGCCGGAGGCAACGGACCAGCCGGAGGCAGGGGCGGGGGGCGGTTGAGCAAACCCGGCGCTCCTTCAGATCACGGACGCTCGAAGGCAAGGGACCAAGCGCCATGACCCCCAACACCGGCATCATGCTGTGCGGCCACGGCAGTCGCTCGATCGCGGCGATCGAGGAATTCCAGGGCCTCGCCCGCTGCCTGCGTCGCAAGCTGCCGGATCTCGACGTCGAAAGCGGCTTCCTCGAATTCGCCCGGCCGGTGATCCGCGACGGCCTCGAAGCGCTGGCCAGCCGCGGCGCACGGACGATCCTGTGCCTGCCCGGCATGCTGTTCGCGGCCGGCCACGTCAAGAATGACCTGCCGTCGGAGATCAACGGCTTCGCCGCCGATCACCCGGAGATCGACGTCCGCTTCGGCCGCGAGCTTGCGGTGGACGCCAAGCTGCTGCGGGCATCGGCCGCGCGCATCGCCGCGTGCGAGGCAGCGGCGGAAAGCCGGGTCCCTCGCGAAGAAACGCTGTTGATGGTGGTCGGCCGCGGCACCAACGATCCCGACGCCAATTCGAGTGTCGCCAAGGTCGCACGCATGCTGTGGGAGGGGATGGGCTTCGGCTGGTGCGAGGTCAGCTACTCCGGTGTCGCCTATCCGCTGGTCGACCGCGGGCTGGTGCACGCCGTTCGCCTCGGCTACCGCAGGATCATCGTCTTCCCGTATTTCCTGTTCACCGGCATCCTGGTCGAGCGGATCTATGCGCACGCCGAGGCATGTCAGCAGGCGCATCCGCAGATCGAGATCCTCAAGGCCGAATACCTGAATGATCACCCGCTGGTGATCGAGACCTTCCTCGACCGGCTCGACGAGGTGGTCAACGGCGCCGGCCTGATGAACTGCCAGCTCTGCAAGTACCGCGAACAGCTCATCGGCTACGAGCACCAGCAGGGCGCGGTGCAAGCCGGCCACCACTATCACGTGCGTGGCATCGGCACCGATGCCGATCACGAACATGGTCACGCTCACGGGCACGGGCACCCGCACGCACACCATCAGGGGGGCGCGCATGATCACCCCCATGATCATCCCGACGACCTTCATTCGGGACATGGGCACGACCATGACCACGGCGGCGCTCCGGGTCGCCGGCCCCGGGCGGTGGAGCCGGCGGCCGGCGGCGGCGCCTGAGCCGCATCCGCGCGATTCCCGATGCCCCCCATCTTCGATGCCTACGTCATGGTCGACTGGAGTGCGGCGGCGGTGCCGGCGCGCGGCACCGACTCCATCTGGATCGGTGCGTTCGAGCGGCGCGGCGGTGCGTTCTTCGAGCTCGCGCTCGCCAATCCCGCGACGCGCGCGGAGGCCTGCGGCCGGCTCGCCGATCTGTTCAGCGATCTGATTGCCCGCGGGTGCGTCACGCTCGCCGGCTTCGATTTTGCCTTCGGGTTCCCGCAGGGCTTCGCCGGGCGGCTCCGTCCGAACCGCCCCGACTGGCGCGGTGTCTGGGCCGAGATCGCGGGACGCATCGAAGATGGCGACGACAATCGCAACAACCGTTTCGTCGTCGCCGCCGCGCTCAACGAGAAGGTCTCCGGCCGGGCATTTCCTTTCTGGGGGTGTGTCAACTCCACGGCGCCGCAGCGTTGCCTCGGCGCGACCAAGCCTTGTGGCTATGACACCGACACCCTGGCAGAATACCGGCTCACCGATCGGGTCACGTCGGGACCGAAGTCGGTGTGGCAGCTTGCGTACACCGGCAGCGTCGGCAGCCAGACGCTCTTGGGCATCGCGCGGCTGTTCGCGTTGCGCCATCATCCCTGGCTCGCCGACGCCGCCCGGATCTGGCCGTTCGAAACCGGGCTCGGCGCGTTGCGGCCGGGGAAGGTCGGCTGCCAGGTGCTGTTCGCCGAAACCTATCCTTCGCTGCTCGCCGTCGAGACGGCACCCGGCGAGGTGCGCGATCGTGCCCAGGTTCGCGCCCTTGCCCGCCATTTCGCCCGCCTCGACGACGACGACCGTTTGGGCCCCCTGTTCGCCGGCCCGCCCGCGCTGTCGGCCGCCGACAAGGCGCGGATCGAGACCGAAGAGGCCTGGATACTCGGCATCGAGACCGCGGCGCGTCCGCGCCCGGCGGCCAGCGTTCCGGTGGCCAGTGTTCCGGCGGCCAATGTCCCGACGGAGGCTCCGGTCGGACGCTACGACTACCTGCGCGAGCCTGCCGCCATCTATCGCCGCTCGTTCGAGCTGATCCGCGCGGCGTGCGATTTCTCAGGTCTGCCCGACGCGCTGCGCCGGCTGGCCGAGCGGATTGTCCACGCCGCGGGCGATCCCTCCGTCCTGGGCGATCTGGCCTGGACGGACGACGTGGTGGAACGCGCTCGCGCGGCGCTGACCCGCGGCCGGCCGATCTTCGTCGACGCGGGCATGGTGGCGGCCGGGATTATCCGCGCGCGCCTGCCGGCGGACAACGCCGTCGTCTGCCGGATCAACGATCCGGACTTGGCGCAGGTGGCGCATGCGGCCGGCACCACGCGCTCGGCGGCCGCCGTCGAGCGGTGGGTGGACGATCTCGAAGGCGCGGTCGTCGCCATCGGCAACGCGCCGACGGCGCTCTTTCGCCTCCTCGAACTGCTCGATGCCGGCGGGCCACGGCCGGCGGCGATTTTCGCCTTCCCGGTGGGTTTCGTCGGTGCCGCCGAAGCCAAGGAGGCACTGATCGCGCACCGGGACGGAGCTTCGTTCCTGACGTTGAAGGGCCGGCGCGGCGGCAGTGCGCTCGCCGCGGCCGCGATCAACGCTCTGGGCGGGGAGGGAGCGTGACCCCCTGGCTCACGGTGATCGGCATCGGCGATGATGGCCTCGCCGGACTGAGCGAGCACGCGCGCGCACTGATCGCGGACGCCGCGCTGCTGGTCGGCGGCGAACGGCATCTCGCCATGCTGCCAGCGAGCGCCACCCCGCGCCTGACGTGGGGCAAGGGCCTCGCCGAGACCTTCGATGCGATCGAATGCTGGCGTGGCCGCGCCGTCGTCGTGCTCGCCACCGGCGATCCGATGTGGTTCGGCGGCGGCGCCAACCTCGCCCGCCGGTTCGATCCGGCCGAGATGCGTGTCTTCTCCCATCCCGGCGCCTTCAGCCTCGCCGCCGCCGCCATGCGCTGGTCGCTGGCCGATGTCGAGACGGTCTCCGTGCACGGCCGGCCGCTCGTCACGCTCAACCGGTACATCCAGCCGGGTGCGCGGCTCCTGGTGCTGAGCCGTGACGCCTCGACGCCGGCCCAGGCGGCCGATCTCCTGACCAGACGCGGCTTCGGGCCGAGCGCGATCACCGTGCTCGAACACCTGGGCGGCGCCCTTGAGCGGCGGATCGAGGGTGTGGCCGAGGGCTGGGCACACCCTCCCGGCGCCGATCTCAACACGCTCGCCATCGCATGCCGCGCCGGCGCCGGTGCCCGCCTCTTGCCGCCCATCCCCGGCCTGCCCGACGACGTGTTCGAGACCGACGGCCAGTTGACCAAGCGCGAGGTGCGCGCGCTAACCATCGCCGCGCTGGCGCCGCTGCCCGGCCAGGTGCTGTGGGACGTCGGCGCCGGCTCCGGCGCGGTGGCGATCGAATGGTTGCGGGCGCTGCCGCCACATCGGCTGCCCGGGCGGGGCGAGGCGCGCGCCTTCGCCATCGAGCGGGACGGGGAGCGCTGTGCGCGGATCGCGCGCAATGCCGAGGCATTGGGGGTGCCGGAACTTGTGGTGATCGAGGGTCGGGCACCCGATGCGCTCAAAGGGCTGCCGACGCCCGATGTCGTCTTTGCCGGCGGCGGGCTCACGGCCGACGGCCTGCTCGATGCTCTGTGGGCGGCGCTGCCCGCGGGCGGCCGGTTGGTCGCCAACGCGGTGAGCCTCGCCGGCATCGCCCGGCTGCTCGCGCTCCATTGCGCGCACGGCGGCGCTTTGTCGCGGCTCGCCGTGGCGCGGGCCGAAGCCATCGGCAGCGCGCACGCGTTCCGGCCGATGATCGAAGTCACCCAATACGTCTGTATCAAGCATGACGTCGGTATCAGGCAGGACGTGGGCATCAAGCAGTGCGTGGACGGCAATTCATGAACGCAACGTTGTTCGGGCTCGGCATCGGACCGGGTGATCCCGATCTGATCACGCTCAAGGCCCGGGATATCCTCGCCCGCGTGCCGGTGATCGCCTATCCGGCGCCGGAAGGCGGCCGGAGCCTGGTGCGCGCGATCGCCGATAAGCACGTGCCGCCGGGGGTCGAAGAGATCGTGATCGCGACGCCGATGTGCGCCGATCGCTTCCCCGCCCGCGAAGTGTACGATCGCTGCGCCGTCACGATCGCCGGTCATCTCGATGCCGGTCGCGACGTCGCCATGCTGTGCGAGGGCGATCCGTTCCTCTATGGCTCGTTCATGTACGTCTTCGAGCGGTTGCGCGGCCGCTATCGCTGCGAGGTGGTGCCGGGCGTCTCGTCGCTGACCGCCGTCGCCGCGGCGGCCGGGGTGCCGCTCGCCGAGCGCGACGAAGTACTTGTCGTGCTGCCGGCGACGCTGCCGGAAGACGAACTGAGGGCGCGGCTGGCATGCACCGACGCCGCGGTGATCATGAAGGTCGGCCGTAACATCGCCAAGGTGCGCCGGGTGCTCGAAAGCCTCGGCCGGGCGAGCGATGCCGTCTACGTCGAGCGCGCGACGATGGCCGACGCGCGCGTCCTCACCCTCGACGCCGCACCAGCGCAGGGCGCGCCCTACTTCTCCTCGGTCGTCGTGCGCGGCGCTGCGGCGAAGGGACTGCCGGCACCGGCGCCCGCCACGCTGGTGCCGGAAGGCGTCGCGCTGATCGCGCTATCGGCCGATGGACTGGCGCTGGCCCGGCGTCTGCAGGCCACGCTGCCCGGCAGCGTCGTGCACGGCCTTGCCGGTCGCACCGCGTCACCGGATGTTCCCTTCACCGAAACCACCTCGCATCTGCAGGCGCTGTTTGTCGCCGGCACGCCCATCGCCGGCATCTGCGCCGCCGGCATCCTGATCCGCGCGCTGGCGCCTCTGCTCGCCGACAAGACGCGCGAGCCGGCGGTCGTCGCCATCGCCGCCGACGGCCGTTGCGCGGTGCCACTGCTGGGCGGTCACCACGGCGCCAATCGCCTCGCGCAGGCCATTGCCGCGGCCACGGGGGGCGTCGCCGCGATCACCACGCCCTCGGACCTGCTGTTTGGCTGTGCGCTCGACGATCCGCCCGCCGGCTTTCGGGTCGGCAACCCGCAAGCGGCGAAGCCGGTGGCCGCGGCATTGCTTGCCGGCGAGCCGGTGGCGCTCAAGGCCGAAGCCGGCGATCCGGCCTGGATCGAGGCGGCGCTGGCGGCCGCGGGCGCCCGTCTCGCCGAAGCCGCCCCGCACACCATTCACCTCACCGATCACGCCGGTGCCGGTGCGGCGAACACGCTGGTGCTGCATCCGCAGGTGCTCGGCATCGGTGTCGGCTGCGCGCGCGGCTGCGCGCCGGCCGAGCTCATCGGTCTTGTCGAGGCGAGCCTTACCGACGCCGGCCTTGCCCGCGGCGCCGTCGCTTGCGTTGCCTCGATCGACGTCAAGATGGACGAGCCGGCGGTGCATGCGCTGGCGCATGCGCTGGGCGTGCCGGCGCGCTTCTTCCCGGCCGCCCGGCTCGAAGCGCTGACGCCCGAACTCGCCAATCCGTCCGAGGTCGTGTTCACAGCAGTCGGCTGCCATGGGGTGGCCGAGGCGGCGGCGCTGGCCGCGGCCGGCCCCGACGGTCGCCTCGTCGTCGCCAAGACCAAGACGGCGAACGCGACCTGCGCAATCGCCCGCGCGCCGCGGCCCATCGCGGCGGAGAGCGTCGGGCGGGCACAGGGCCGGCTCGCCATCGTCGGCATCGGCCCCGGCACCGCCGGTCTGCGCGCGCCCGAGGCCACCCGCGCGCTGGCGGCCGCCACCGACATCGTCGGCTACCGCCTCTATCTCGATCTTCTGGGCGCGCTGATCGCGGGCAAGGCGCAGCACGCGCCGCCGATGACCGAGGAGGAGGCGCGTGCGCGCACCGCCCTCGACCTCGCGGCACAAGGCCGCCGCGTCGCGCTGATCGGCTCCGGGGACGCCGGGGTGTACGGGCTCGCCGCCCTGGTCTTCAAGTTGCTCGATCGCGAGGACCGGGCCGACTGGAACCGCATCGCGATCGACGTCATCCCCGGCATCACCGCGCTCGTCGCGGCGGCGGCGCGCAGCGGCGCCCCCATCGGCCACGATTTCTGCGCGATCTCGCTCTCCGATCTCCTGACGCCGTGGGCGGAGATTGAGCGCCGGCTCGACGCGGCCGCCGTCGGTGACTTCGTGGTGGCGCTGTACAATCCGGTTTCCCAGCGCCGTCGCAGCCAGATCGAGACGGCACGGGAGATCCTGCTGCGTCGCCGCCCGGCCGCCACGCCGGTGGTGCTCGCCCGCAATCTCGGCCGCGACGGCGAGAGCGTGCGCGTGGTGTCGCTGGGCGAACTTGGCGCCGACGACGCCGACATGCTCACCCTCGTCCTTGTGGGCAGTAGCCAGACCCGGCTGATCGAGCGCGGCGGCCGGAGATGGGTTTACACGCCCCGCGGCTATTCCGCCAAGCAGGGCCATGCCGTGAAGCAGGGATCGGCCCTGGGCGGTGCCGCGCCATGAGCGTGCATTTCATCGGTGCCGGCCCGGGCGCTCCCGATCTGATCACCGTGCGCGGCCGCGATCTGATCCGCGCCTGCAAGGTGGTGCTGTACGCCGGCTCGCTGGTGCCGCAGGAAGTCGTGGCCGAGGCGCCGCCAGATGCATCGGTGATCGATACCGCGCCGATGACGCTCGATGAGATCATCGCCGCGATGGCGGACGCGCACGCCCGCGGCTTCGACGTGGCCCGCGTGCATTCGGGCGATCCGTCCCTCTATGGCGCCATCGGCGAGCAGATGCGCAGGCTGGACCAGCTCGGCATCCCCTACGACGTGACGCCCGGAGTGCCGGCCTATGCCGCCGCCGCCGCCGCCCTTGCTGTCGAACTCACCCTGCCCGACGTCGCGCAGACGGTGATCCTGACCCGCACGGCGACGCGCTCGTCGGCGATGCCGGCGGGCGAGGATCTGGCCGCGCTGGCACAGAGCCGGGCGACGCTCGCCATCCACCTCTCGATCACCAACCTCGCCAAGGTGGTGGCGGCGCTGCTGCCGGCCTATGGTGCCGACTGCCCGGTGGTGGTGGCCTACCGGGTCGGCTGGCCCGACGCGCGCTATCTGCGCGGTACACTCGCCGACATCCGCGCCCAGGTGAAGGCGGCCGGCATCACGCGCACCGCGCTGATCCTCGTCGGCGCGGTGTTCGCCAAGACCGGGTTCAGCGACAGCCGGCTCTATGCAGAGGACCATCACCACGTGCTGCGGCCGCGGCGCGGCTGAGGCGTGCGCTCACAGCCGCCGCGCGAGCCAGACGAGCGCCGCGTGCACCGTCTCCACCCGTTCGCCCGACGGCGCCGGCGGCCGCGCGATCATCACCACCCGGACCCCTTCGGCGCGTGCGGCTTCGAGCTTGCCGGCCAAAGGGCCGCCCGAATTCTTGGTCACCAGGGTATCGATGCGGTGGCGGACCAGAAGCGCGCGCTCGTCGGCGACCGGAAACGGCGGGCGGGATACCACCACCTCGTAGTTGCGCAGCGGCAGGACCGCGTCCGGGCGCTGGAACAGCCGGACCAGGAACCAGACGCTGCTCACCCAGCCGAACGCGCTGATCCCGCCGGGGCCGGTGGTCAGCCAGGCGCGGCGCGCGGTTCGTGACACCATCTCGGCCGCCGCGGTGAAGCTTTCGGCGTCGAGCCAATGCTCTCCGTCCTGTGGCCGCCATTGGGGGCGGACCAGTATCAGACGCGGTATGTCGGTGGCGGCGGACGCCTCGGCGGCATGAACCGAGATCCGATCGGCAAACGGGTGCGTCGCATCGACGACGAGGTTGATGGCTTCCTCGTGCAGGTAGCGGGCGAGGCCGTCCGCGCCGCCGAAGCCGCCGATGCGCAGGCCGCCCCGACGGTCACGCCCGGGTTCGATCCGGCCGGCCAGGGAGCTGATCACCTCGATCCGCTCTCCGAAACGCCGATCCGCTTCGTCGGCGAGCGCAAGCGCCTCGCTGGTGCCACCCAGGATCAGCAGCCGTCGCTTGTGGGTCTCGCTATCCGGCACGGCCGACCAGTTCGCCTGCGCGGGTGACGACGAGAACATCGAGCCGCGTTTGCGGGCTCAAGTGCGCCTGCGCAACCGCCAGCGCGCGCGCGGCGATCGCGTCTGCCAGCGGCAGTCCGTCGGCGCGGGCGAGCGCCAGCACCTGGGCGGCGCTTGCGGCGGCGCGCGCTTGGCGGAGTGTCACCTCGGGCGCGCCGAGGGCGGCGAGGGTGGCTTGCAGCGCCGCGTCATCGACCCGCGAGCGGGCCGAATGCAGGTAAAGCTGGCCCTGGGCGAGCTTGACCAGCTTGGCGAAGCCGCCCGCCAGCGTCAGCCGCGGCACGGGGTGGCGGCGGAGGTATTTCAGGGTGCCACCGGCAAAATCGCCCATGTCGATCAGCGCCGCCTCGGGCAGGTCATAGACGCGGCGCGCCACCGCCTCCGACGTGCTGCCGGTCGCCGCCACCAAATGGGAGAGCCCGGCGGCGCGCGCCACGTCGATCCCGCGGTGAATCGAGTGGATCCAGGCGGCACACGAGTAGGGCACGACGACGCCGGTGGTGCCCAGGATCGAGAGCCCGCCTTTGATGCCGAGCCGGGCGTTCAAGGTGGCGCGCGCCAGCGCCTCGCCGTCGGGGATCGCGATGGTAACGCTGACATCGCCCGAGCCGCCGAAGCACTGGGCAATGTCTTGGATGGCGCGAGTGATGATCGCGCGTGGGCCGGGATTGATCGCGGGCTCGCCGACGGCCAGCGCCAGACCCGGCAGGGTGACGGTGCCGACCCCCTCGCCTCCGCGGAACACCACCCCGGACCCCGCAGCGGCATGCGCCACGCTCGCCACGATCTCGGCGCCATGGGTGACATCCGGATCGTCGCCGGCATCCTTGATCACCGAGGCCAGCGCCCGATCGTCGTGCCGTGCCGTACGGCAGACGGCAAGCGCGGCCGTCACGCCGTGCGGCAACGCCACCGTCACGGTGGTGGGGAAGTGGCCGGTCAGCAGCGCTTCGTAGGCAGCGGCGCTCGCGGCCGCAGCACAGGTCCCGGTGGTCCAGCCGCGGCGCAGCGGCTGCCCGCTCGGGTGAGCGTCCTCGGCGTCCTCTTGCCCGCCCGGCGTGTTTGCCTGACCTGGGGCGTTTGCTTGAATTGACATCGGGACAGTTTCGCCCAACTGTAGGCGAGGGGAAAAGCTTTTTGCGTTGCAGCAGAGGCGGGGCCGGCAGAGAGCGATGGACGAGCAGTCGCTGATCATGAGTGTCCTTGCCGGCGGTCTCGCCCATTGCCGCGCGGTCGCCATCGAGCACGGCAATCTCCTCGGCAGCCTGTTTCTCGCCGGGCTGATCGGCAGCGCGACGCATTGCACCGGGATGTGCGGCCCCTTCGTGCTCGCCCAGACCATGGCGCGCCTGGAGCAGGTGCCGTCGGCCGAGATGCGCGAATTCCACCGGCTGCGCGGCGCGGCGTTGCTGCCCTACCATCTCGGCCGGGCGACCACCTACGCGCTGCTGGGCGCGATCCTGGCCTCGCTCGCCGGCGGTCTGGTCGACGTCGCCGATCTGCGCGCGCTCTCGGCGGGCCTGCTGGTGCTGGCGGCGTTGTTCTTCGCCGGCTACGGCCTGCGTGCGCTCAAACTGCCGATTCCCTGGCTCGGTAGCGGTGGTGCCGGCTGGTGGACGCGCACCTTCGGCTCGGTCGCGCGCCCGTTGTTCCGGCAGCCGGTGGGCTGGCGTGGCTATCTCCTGGGCGTCGCGCTCGGCTTTCTGCCGTGCGGGCTCCTCTACGGTGCCCTGGCGGCGGCGGCGGCCGCCGGCGACGCCGCGGGTGGCGCGCTGGGCATGCTCGCCTTTACACTCGGCACCGTACCCGCCCTGATCGCCATCGGGCTCGCCGGTCACGTCGTCTCCAGCCAATGGCGCAGCGCGGCGGCGCGAGCGATGCCGATGTTGATGCTGCTGAATGCGGCCGTGCTGTCGTATTTCGCCTGGCAGATGATGCTCTGAGATAGCAAGCATTTATAAGGATCGCCCATGGCCGGCCAAAAGACCGCACCGAAAGGCTCCCCCCCACCGCAGTGGCGCCGCAGGCTGCTGGTCGTCGCCGCGGTCGCCGTCATCGCTATCGTCGGCGCGCTCGCCATCGCCCGGCATTTCTCGCCCGGCGGCGATGCGACCGGCGGCGATGCGACCGGCGGAACCGAGAGCGCTGCCTCCCTCGGCGGGCCGTTCACGCTGACCGACCAGAATGGCAAGCGGGTCAGCGATACCGACTTCCGCGGCAAGTACACGCTGGTCTACTTCGGCTACACCTATTGCCCCGACATCTGCCCGTTGTCGTTGGTCCGCAACGCCGACGCGCTCAGGATGCTCGGCGAGAAGGCCGAGCGCATCGTTCCGATCATGATTACCGTCGATCCCGAGCGCGATACCAGCGAGCACCTGAAGGATTACGTCGCGGTGTTCGACCCGCGGCTGGTCGGGCTCACCGGTACCGCGGATGAGATCAAGGCCGTCGCCAAGGAATACCGCGTCTACTACGCCAAAGTGACTCCGAAGGGCACCGATCCGGACAACTATCTGGTCGATCACTCCGGCTTCAGCTATCTGATGGACCCCGACGGCCACTTCGTTCAATTTTTCCGCCACGATATGAGCGCAGAGGACATGGCGGAGCGCCTGCGCAAGATCTTGTGAGCGCGGGACTGATCATTGCCGCACCGGCATCGGGCAGCGGCAAGACCCTGTTCACCCTGGCGCTGTTGCGCGCGCTTAAGCGCGCCGGGATCAAGGTGGCATCGGCCAAGGTTGGTCCCGACTACATCGATCCGGGCTTTCATGCCGCCGCCAGCGGCCGGCCGTGCCTCAATCTCGATCCATGGGCAATGCGTGCGGCCACGCTGGCGGCCGCCATCGACCGCCTGGGCGCGGACGCCGACATCATCGTCTGCGAGGGTGTCATGGGCCTGTTCGACGGCGCGACGGCAAGCGCCGGCTCGACCGCCGATCTGGCGGCGCGCACCGGCTGGCCGGTCCTCCTCCTCGTCGATGTGCGGGCACAGGCCGCCTCGGCCGCCGCCGTGGTGCGCGGCTTCGCCGGCCATCGTCAAGACATCACGATCGCGGGTGTGGTGTTCAACCGTGTCGCCGGCGACCGCCACGCCGAGGTGGTCATCGAAGCCTGTCGCGCGGCGCTGCCGGATCTGCCGATCCTGGGCGCCGTGCCACGTGATGACGGTCTCGTCATGCCCGAACGGCACTTAGGCCTGGTGCAGGCGGGCGAGCTGGCCGATCGCGAGGCGTTCCTCGATCGCGCCGCCGCCGTGCTCGCCGCGGCGGTCGATCTTGCCGCCATCCGTGCGCTCGCCCGGCCGGCACACCTGCCACCGCCCGACACGCCGTCGCCGCCGCTGCCGCCGCCCGGCCAGCGTATCGCCGTTGCCGACGATATCGCCTTCGCGTTCGCCTATCCGCTGACGTGTGCCGGCTGGCGCGATGCCGGCGCCGAAATCCTCCCCTTCTCGCCGCTTGCCAACGAGGCGCCGACGGCGGGCGCCGATGCGGTATACCTGCCCGGTGGTTATCCCGAGCTGCACGCGGGCCGGTTGGCCGGCAACCTGTGCTTCCTCGCGGGTCTGCGCCGTGCCGCTGTCGAGGGTGCCGTCGTCTGGGGCGAGTGCGGCGGCTACATGGTTCTGGGCGAATGGCTGGTCGATGCAGACGGCCACCGCCATGCCATGGCCGGGCTGCTCGGCCTGGAAACCACGTTTGCCAGCCGGCGGCTGCACATGGGCTACCGCCAGGCGACCCTCGCCCGCGACACGCCGCTCGGCCGCTTGGGCGTCCGCTTCCGCGGCCACGAGTTCCACTACGCGCAGATCGTGCGTGAGGACGCCGGCGCACGGCTGTTTTCCGTCACCGACGCGACCGGCCGCCCGATGGACGGCGCCGGCTTGGCGCGCGGCTCGGTGTTCGGCTCGTTCGTTCATCTTATCGATCGCGAGGACGGCGCACGGGGCTGTTGACCGCAGCCCGAAAAAAGGCAAGACAGGACCAAGCTGGATCGATCGCGTGGCGTCGTTCTCGTTGGACAAGTTGCCCCCGCCCTGCCCTGAGCCTGAGGTCCCCTACTGGCGACGTCTGCCGCTTGCGGCGATGACGACGGAGCAGTGGGAGGCCCTGTGCGACGGTTGCGGCAAATGCTGTCTTGAAAAACTTGAGGACGACGAAGGCACGATCCATTTTACCAATATCGCCTGCCGGCAATTGGACATCGACACCTGCCGCTGCCGCCGCTATGCCGACCGCAAACGGGTCGAGCCACAGTGCCAGCAGCTAACGTCCGTGAGCATTGCGCACCTGTATTGGCTGCCGGCAAGTTGTGCCTACCGACTTCTCGCCGAAGGGCGAGATCTTCCGTGGTGGCACCCCTTGGTGTCGGGCGATCCGGACCTCGTGCATCGCTTGGGTTTGTCGGCGCGCGGCCGGGCGGTGCCACCATCGCGCCGGCGCCGGCTGGAGCATCATGTCGTGAGCTGGCCCGCATGACGGGCGAGGAGCATCGGTTGGATCAGGAATCACGTTTGGTCGGCGTGCTGGCGGCGGTGCTCACCCCGTTCGACGAGCGGCTCGCGCCCGACCACGGGCTGCTCGTCCGGCATTGCCGGTGGCTGTTGGAGCACGGCTGCGACGGCCTTGCGGTGCTCGGCACGACCGGTGAGGCCAACTCGCTGTCGCTTGATGAGCGGTTGACGCTGCTCGACGCGCTGGCCGAGGCGGGCATCCCGGGGCATCGCCTGCTGGCGGGCACCGGGTGCTGCGCCATCCCGGATACGGTGCGCCTGACCGCCGAAGCGATCGCCATCGGGGCCGTGGGCGTGCTGATGTTGCCGCCGTTCTATTACAAGCAGGTCAGCGACGACGGCCTGTTCGCCGCCTACGCCGAGGTCATCGAGCGCGTCGGCGATGCGCGCCTGAGAATCTATCTCTACAACTTTCCGCAGATGGCCGGCGTGCGCCTGCGCATTGCCCTGATCGAGCGGCTGGTGCAGCGCTATCCGGGAACGATCGCCGGCATCAAGGACAGCTCCGGCGAACTGGACGGCATGCTCGAGTACGTGCGCAGCTTCCCCGGTCTCTGCGTGCTCTCGGGCTCCGATGAATTCCTGTTGCCGCTCCTCGACGGTGGCGGCGCCGGGTGCATCACCGCCGTGTGCAATGTCGCGAGCCCGCTGGCCGCAGAGGTCGTGGCGAGCTGGCGCCAGGGCGATCGCGCCGGCGGCACCCGCAGCCACGAGCGCTTGAACGCCGTGCGCCGGGTGCTGAGCGCCTACCCGTTGAGCGCGGCGTTAAAGGAGGTCATGACCCGCCACACCGGCGACAGCCGCTGGCGCAACATCCGCCCTCCGCTGCAACGCCTGGCGACAGGGGATGCGGCCGCCCTGGTCTCGGCGCTCGACCGCCTGGGCTTCGCTCCTGCGCCATGGGGCAGGTGATGCCGCCCCGCCGCGCGCCCCGTGCCGTTCGTCCGCCGCGACACTTCGTCGCCCTGAACGGAGGCGTGGTGCCGCTGACCATCCGCCACCACCCGCGGGCGCGCCGATTGACGCTGCGGGTTCCGGTGCGCGGCGAGGGCGCCATCGTCACCCTGCCGCCTGGCGCGACGGTGGATGACGCGCTGCGGCTGGCCGACTGTTACGCCGACTGGCTGAGCCGGCGGCTCGCCGCCAAGCCGCCGCCGATCGGATTTGCCGATGGCGTCGAGGTGCCGTTCCTCGGCCGGCCGCACCGCATTTGTCACCGCCCCGGTCAGCCGGCGGGCGTCGTCCGCGGCGACGGTGTCATCGAGGTTGGCGGCCCGACGGCGGAACTCGCTGGGCGGGTCGCGGCGTTTCTGCGCGCGGAAGCCTTGCGCGAGATCCGCGCGCGGGTGGGCGCTGTCACCGGCAACCTCGGCCTGCCCTTCGGGCGCATTCGCGTCGGCGATCCGCGCTCGCGCTGGGGCTCGTGCACCTCGCAGGGCAACCTGTCCTTTTCCTGGCGGCTGATCATGGCGCCGGTGCCGGTGCTCGCCTATGTCGTCGCCCACGAGGTCGCGCACCTGGCCGTGCCCAACCACGGCCCCCACTTCCACCGGTTGGTCGACGCCCTGGTGCCGGACCCCGATGCCCCGCGCGTCTGGCTCGACCGGCATGGCATCGAGCTGCATCGCTACGGTTGAACCGCGGCGCGGGGCAGCAATTGCGCCTCGGTGATCTGGCTCAAGCGGGCGCATGCCGTACGCGCAAAGCGCAGCAACAAGGCCTTGCGCCGCGCGGCGGTCAGCGGGTGTGCGGGCGCGGCGCGCAACAGGGCGCCGCCGTAGCCGTCGGCCACGATCACCCCGACATCCGACGGCAGGTCGGCGACAGGAAAGCCGATACCAACGGCAAAGTAGAAATGATCACAGTAGCCGCGATAGCAGGTCCATTTGGCATCGGCGCGGTAGTCGGCGGCCGAAGACTTGATTTCGACGATGGTGAATCCCCCGCGCCGATCGAGCCCGATCACGTCGGCGCGCCGGCCGTCGGCCAGGCAAAATTCGCGCAGGACGCGATGTCCCTGGTCGACCAGCAAACGCGAGGCGCCACGGGCCAACATGGTGGCCGTCGCCCGCTCCGGCGGCGCTGAAGACAGCGGAGATGCGTTCATCGTTTGTTTCTCCAGGCGTTCCCTTAGCGTGGATCGCGGGACGGCGCAACCCGGGGACTTGCATGCCTGTGGTTTGTCTGCGACCCTGGCGCGGTCGCCCCAGCGGCCGGCGCCGGGATGGATGTCCGGCGCAGGATTGGGCGCAAGGGAGGTGTCTTCACCCATGAGCGAGCTTGCCACCGGCGCCATCGGTGTCGAAGCCACGGCCGAAATCGAAGGCCAGCATCATCTGCAACTGGATCTGCTGCGGGGACTGCGCCGGGTCATCGAGAGCGGATCGAGCACGGAGCGGATCGTGGAGATCGCCGACACGCTGATCGCCTTTACCAAGATGCATTTCGCGTCGGAAGAACTGATGATGCGCCTGTCCGCGTATGATGGCTACGAGGCGCATTGCGAAGCGCATGCGCATGCCATCGAGCGGATCGACGACCTGTGCGAGACTGTGCGGGATCGCGAGGCGGTGTGGAATCGTCACGATCTGATCGCGATCGAGCAGTGGATCACCTTGCACATCGAGACCAGCGATCACGCCTTCGCCCTCTATCTCGCTGGCCGTGACGCCGAAACCTAGTGCAGCGGCGCATTCCAAGAATGCGCGGTCGTTGTGCACAACCTCATGAGCGCCGATCGTTGCGCGCGGCGCGATCGCTGGGCGTGGATGCCGTATCATCAGGACGCTGGAAAAAGCGTGCCGGCTCGGTCATCATCTTGCGGGCATAAGGAATAGACCGGGGAGCGGGCGGGCCAGCCGGGCCGCCGGCTCTCAACCAGGGGGTTGGAGGAGGGAGTGATGAGCGATACCGCCACCGCGACGCCGGGCGCGATCGTCCGCGAGGCCGTCGGCGTCTTTCACCATTGGAGCAATCTGCAAGGCGCGGTCGACGAGCTCCTGGCGCATGGTTTCGATCGTGCCGAGATCAGCCTGCTGGCGGGGGAAAAGGCGGTCGAGGACAAGCTCGGCCACATCTACGCCAAGGTTGCGGAACTCGAAGACGCGGCCGACGCACCGCGCGTCGCCTTCGTCGGGCGCGACTCGATCACCGAGGCCAAGGCGTTCGCCGTTTCGGGCCTGGGCTACGTCGGTGCTGTCGCGGCGATCGGCGCCGTCGTCGCCTCGGGCGGCACCCTCGCGGCCGTCATCGGCGCCGCGGTCGCCGCCGGCCTGGGTGGCGCCGGCCTCGGCACCTTGTTGTCGCGGGCCATGGGCCGGGAGCAGGCCCAGGATCTCGAGACGCAGATCAACAAGGGCGGCCTGTTGTTGTGGGTACGCACCCGCGACGCCGCCCATGAGGCGCGCGCCATCGAAGTCTTGAAGAAGCACCATGGCGACGATGTCCACGTCCACGACCTGCCGGCGTCGGCGGACCCGGAGGACGATCCGATGACCGGCTTCGAGCCGGACCCGTTCCTGCCGAAGGCGCGGGTCTGAACGGAGCACCGCCGTCGGCGCCAATGCTGCCGCGCGTGCCGATTTGAACGCACGGGCCGACCTGAACGCAGGGGTTGCGCGCGGGAGCAGAGGCGTGCGCATCCCGGTTAAGAGCGTGCGGCGGCGGTGGGAGAGAGGCTCCATTTGCGCGTCAAGGCGTAACGGTGGCCGTAGCCTTGGTTTCCCTTGCTCTGTGTCCCGCAAGACTGCACTATGGCGAGGATGGCGGCGATTTCGAGGAGCGACGGTCGGTCAAGGCCGTAAGCTTCCCATTTAAGGTTGTGCCGATGGCGGTGATCCGCTGGACGAGCGCGATGAGCGTAGGGGTGGCGCGGCTGGACCAGGACCACCAGACGCTGCTCGAACTGATCAACCGCATCGCCTTAGCCGACGACAGCGCCGCCACCCGCGCGCGGGTCATTCCGGAGGTGCTGGTCACGCTCACCGCGTACACCGTGTTTCACTTCAAGCGCGAAGAACAGGTGATGGCGGCGGTCGGCTACCCCGAACTTGGAACGCACCAGGAAGAGCACTGGGCGCTGACCCGCGAGGTCAACTTGTTTCAGCGCCGCTTCTCGGACCGGCCCGAAACCATCTCGCGCGAGGAAATCCTCGACTTCCTGACCAACTGGCTCAATCACCACATCTTGCTGCAGGACATGGCGTACAAGCCGTACGCCGAGGGGCGGCCGGATGCGGACAAGGCCGCCGAAGCGTTCGGCGAATTCGATCTCAAGGCCCTGTTGCAGCCGGACGCCGGCGCCGAGCCGATTTCCACCGCGACCTGAGCACGGCGCAGCCCCGAAGACCGAGCGGTTCCATCACCGCGCCCGGCACTCCGCCGTGCGGGACCGTCTTGCCTTGAGCGCCCCATTTGGGTAAGTCTTGTCGGCGCCGCTCGTCCGCGCCGGCCGGCGTGAGGGTCGTGCGGCGTGTGAGGCTGCCTTCGGCCCATGAACGCACCACGTCCTGTCTCCACCCGTGACGGCGGTCAATCGCTGATCCGGGCGACGTCGGTATTGGCCAGCGGCTCCGCCGTCGGTCAGTTGGCGGCGTTCCTGCTGTCGCCAGTGCTCGCCCTGCTGTTCGATCCGGCCGCCTTCGGCGTGCTCGCCACATTCGTCGCGGTGATCAGCGTCATCACCGTCGTCGCCGGTCTGCGCTACGAGCTTGCCATCCCGCTGCCGGCGGACGAGAGCGACGCAGCCGCACTCGTGATGGCCGCGCTCGCGCTGTGCACGCTGAGTGCGCTGTTGAGCTGGCCGGCGCTCCATGTCCTCGACCGCATCGGCCTTTCGCTGCTGCCACCAACCGCCGGGGCGGCGGCGGCCGTGGCCGTGCTCGCCAGCGGCGGCTACGAGATCCTCAACCGCTGGGCGATGCGACGGGAACGAATCTCCCTTGCCGCCGCGAGCAAGGTGGTGCAGGGCCTGACGGTGCCCGTCCTGCAGATCGGGCTGGGCTGGCTTGCGCTGCTGCCGCCGGCCTCGGCGTTGATCGCGGGCTATGTCGCCGGCCGCGTCGCCGCGCTCGTCCTGCTCGTCTACGGGCTCTGCCGTCGCGGCGGCAGTCGGCTGCTCTGTTCCGGGTTCAATGGCCGCAGGATGCGCGCCGTGCTCATCCGGTATCGGCGCTTTCCCCTCTACACGTCGGCGGCTGCGGTGATGAACAGCCTCGGCTCGCGTCTGCTCGTCCTGTATTTGGCCGCCTACGCCGACGCCGCGACCGCGGGCGCGTGCGCCTTTGCCTATATCGTGCTCGCCGCTCCCGTCGGCTTGATCGGCCAGGCGACCGCTCAGCTCATCCATGCCCGTGGCGCCAAGGTGCAGCCGGCGGGTGGCCTCAGCGCGTTGGTATGGTCGGTGTTCACCACACTGGTGCGCACCGGCCTTCCGTTAGGTGTCGTCGTCGCGGCGAGCGCGCCCGAAGTTTTCGCGGTTCTGTTCGGGGCGCAGTGGCGGGCGGCGGGGACCATCGCCCAGTGGCTGGTGCCCTGGCTCCTGGTCACCTACATCGCCTCGCCGCTCTCGGTGATCCCTTCGGTGCTGGAGCGCCAGTCGTTCGACTTCGTCATGCAGACAACACTGATGGCCGCCCGCATTCTGGCGCTGGCCGTGGGCTGGGTGCTCGACAACCACGAGGTGGCGATTTGGCTGTTCTCGGCCGCGAGCGCCGTGGTCACCGCCGCCTTCGTGCTGCCGACGCTGCGGCTTGCCGCGATCCCGTGCCGCCGCGCGCTGAAGACCGTGGCCGCCAACGCCGTGCTGGCCGCCGGCCTTGCCGCGGCCGTGCTGGCCGGCAAATTGCTGGCGCCCGAGGCGCTGCGCAACCCGCTGACCGTGGCCACGGCGGCGATCGCCGCCGCCCTGGTCGGATGCGTCCTTCTCTTGCACCAGCGTCGGCTCGAACCGCCGGCAGGTGAGGACGGTCGCACCACGATCAGCGCGTGAGTTCCTCGATGCCTTCGAACAGCTTCAGCGCGTCCGGATTGGCGAGCGCCTCGACGTTGGTTGCCGGCCGGCCGGCGATGACGTCGCGCACGGCGATCTCGGTGATCTTGCCGGACTTGGTGCGCGGAATGTCGGCAACCTGGATCACCTTGGCCGGCACGTGGCGTGGGCTGCACTGCGCCCTGATCCGCTCCCTGAGCCGCGCGACCAGCGCGTCGTCGAGGCTGAGACCCTGGCGCAGCACCACGAACAAGATGACCCGGACATCGCCTCGCCAGTCCTGGCCGACGCAGATCGCCTCGACTACCTCGTCGAAGGCTTCGACCTGGCGATAGATCTCGGCGGTGCCGATGCGCACGCCGCCGGGGTTCAAGGTGGCATCCGAGCGGCCATAGATCACGAGGCCGCCGTGCTCGGTCCATTCGACGAAATCGCCATGGCACCACACGCCGGGGAAACGCTCGAAATAGGCGCTTCGGTACTTGCTTTGCTCCGGATCGGCCCAGAAGCCGACCGGCATTGAGGGCCACGGTCTGGTGCAGACCAACTCGCCTTTTTCGCCGCGCAGCGGACGGCCGTCCGCGCCGAAAACCTCGACCGCCATGCCGAGGCCCGGCGTCTGGAGTTCGCCGCGCCACACCGGCGCGATGGGGTTGCCGAGCACGAAGCACGAAATGAGGTCGGTGCCGCCGGAGATCGAGGCCAGATGCAGATCCGCCTTGATCTCTTCGTAGACGTAGTCGAAGGCGGCCGGCGCCAGCGGCGAGCCGGTGGAGGTCATGGTTCTGAGCGCCGCCAGCCGGTGCGTCCGGCGCGGGGTGAGTCCCGCCTTGGCGCAGGCGTCGATGAACTTGGCCGACGTGCCGAACAGGGTCATCCCTTCGGCGTCGGCGAAATCGAACAACACGTTGCCGGACGGGTGAAACGGCGAGCCGTCATAGAGGAGCAGCGTTGCCTGCGAGGCCAGCGCCGAGACCAGCCAGTTCCACATCATCCAGCCGCAGGTGGTGAAGTAGAACACCTTGTCGCCGGCCTTGATGTCGCAGTGGAGCTGATGCTCCTTCAAGTGCTGCAACAGCGTGCCGCCGGCACCGTGCACGATGCACTTCGGCTTTCCCGTCGTGCCCGACGAATAGAGGATATAGAGCGGGTGGTTGAACGGCAGCCGTTGGAAGCGGATTTCGGCCTCTTCATAGGGGGCGATGTAGTCGTCGAGGCCGACGGCGCCCGGGATGGCGTCGAGCGGCGGGTGACCCCAGACGTAGGGCACGACGACGGTGCGGACGAGGCCGGGCAGCCGGCGCGCCACTTCGGCGACTTTGTCGGTGAGGAACATCCGCTTGCCGGCATAGAAGGCGCCGTCGGCGGCGATCAACAGCTTCGGCTCGATCTGGCCGAACCGATCGAGGACGCCATCGACGCCGAAATCCGGTGAGCAGGACGACCAGACGGCGCCGAGGCTCGCCGCTGCCAGCATCGCCGCCACCGCTTCCGGCATGTTGGGCAGATAGCCCGCGACGCGATCGCCGACACCGATCCCGTCCGCGGCCATCGCCTGGGCCAGGCGCGAGACGAGGCCGTAGAGCGCGGCGGAGGAGAGGCGCCTGCGCACCTGATCCTCGCCCCAGAACACGATGGCGGGTGCGTCGTCGCGCCGCCGCAGCAGGTTCTCCGCGAAGTTCAGCCGCGCGTCGGGGAAGAAGCAGGCACCTGGCATCTTGTCGGCATCGACGAGGGGGCGCAGGCCCCACGTCTCGGCGATCACGCCGCAAAAATCCGCTACGCTCTGCCAGAACTTTTCCGGTGCGTTAATGGAGAAGCGGTACAGACTGGCGAAGCCGTCGATGGTGACGTTCCAGTCCTGGTCGACCGCCTCCATGAACCGGGTCAGGTTGGCGGCGACGACACGCTCGGCCGACGGCCGCCACAACGGCTGGTCCATGGCGTTGTCCTCCCTGCGCTTTTGTTTGGCGGGAACTTGAGGCAGTATGCGAACCGACCACTCCTGGTGCAATCCCGCGCTTGCGACCAAGCTCCCCTTCCGCGCCGGAGTTGGCCTCCTTCCCGTTGCCATGGGCCAGATGGCGCGTTTGCTTGCCTTTTTCGACCGGCTGCCGGCGGCATCGCGCGCCGCGCTCTACATGGTCGGCTCGTGTGCCGGCTTTGCGGTGATGATGGCCCTCGTCCGTCTGGTCTCGGCCGAGATCCATCCCTTCGTTGCCGCCTTCTTCCGCAGCCTATTCGGCCTGTTGTTCATGCTGCCGTGGCTGGCGGTCGCCGGTATCGGCAAGCTCGGCCACGGCCGGCTCGCCATGCATGCGCTGCGCTCGCTCCTCGGCCTCGCCGCGATGCTGTCGCTGTTCATGGCCTTGAGTCTGATGCCGCTCGCCGAAGCAACCGCGCTGACGTTTACCGCGCCGCTGTTTGCAACCCTGGGCGCCGCATTGCTCTTGGGGGAGCAGGTGCGGCTCCGGCGATGGACCGCCGCGATCATCGGTTTCCTCGGCGCACTGATCATCTTAAAGCCTGGCGCGCAGACCCTGCAGCCGCCGGCGTTCATCGCGCTCGGCGCCGCCGTCCTGATTGCTGGCGCCATGCTTTCGATCAAGGCGTTGTCGCGCACCGAGCATCCGAACGCCATCATCATCATCATGGGGCTGATGATGACGCCCGCGTCGCTGATCCCGGCGCTGTTCGTGTGGACGACGCCGTCGGCCGCGACCTTCGGTTGGCTGATCGTGTTGTCGGCGGCCGCGACCTTCGGCCAGCTCTGCCTGACTCGCGCGTTCGCGGCAGCCGACGCATCGGCCGTGGTGCCGTTCGACTTCTCGCGGCTGGTCTTCGTCTCGATTCTGGGCTTTGCGATCTTCGGCGAGCGTCCGGATCCCAGCACCTGGATCGGAGCCGCGGTGATCGTCGGTGCGTCGGTCTACATCGCGCGGCGCGAGGCGCAGCTCGGTCGTAGCCGCCCGCCGGCGCCCGCTCCCTGATCAGAGCGCATTCAAGCGCGTGCCGCCGACGCGCCTTGTTGTTCGCGTGCCAGGGCCGCGCGGGCCCGCTCGATGTGGCGCTCGGTGACGTACGGCGCCAGCGCCTGGATCGCCATCAGCAACACCGCCCCGTCGTCGGTGAAACCGAGCCCGGCGATGAAATCGGGGATCAGATCGACCGGCATCACGAAATACGCCAGCGCGGCGAACAGCGTCGCCTTGGCGTGCCGCGGCGTCGCCGGATCGAGCGCGGCGAAATAGGCGGCCACCGCCCGGTCGAGGAACGGTACCCGGCCCAAGGTGCGGCGCACCTTGTCCCAGAACCGCCGTCGCACCATGCCTTCCTGGCCGGCGACCGGCACCAGCGCGTGCGAGATGTCGATCGGTCGCATTTCGGCGCTCTCTCCTTTCCGCCCAGCCCTGCGTCCACACCTAAGACATGGGGCACACGTCCGGCGACTGAAAGGCCGAAGTCGACGTGGCGCCCGGATCGCGCGCCGGCTCAGCCGGCGAACGGCCGCACGGTGTGGCCGTGGTTGAGCGGCCCGTGGCCGCGGCCGAAGCCGGGTGCGGTGCGGATCGCCTCCTGGACATAGGCGCGCGCGCGCACGACGGCGGCGCGCAACGCGAGCCCTTGGGCGATGCCGGTGGCGATGGCCGACGCCAGCGTGCAGCCGGTGCCATGGGTGTGCCGGCTCGCAAGGCGCCGGCAGGTGAAGGTCTCCGGCTCCCTGCCGGCTTCGAGCAGCACGTCCTCGATCAGATCGCCCTCGGCGTGGCCGCCCTTGAGCAGCACCGCGCGCGGCCCGAGCGCGCCGAGCCGGGCGGCAACCGTGATCGGCGCCCCGGCACCGACCAGGGCCTCGGCTTCCGGGCGGTTGGGTGTCAGCACGGTTGCCTTCGGCACCAGGCGTGTCGTCAGCATCGCCATCGCGTCGGGCTGCAGCAGCCGATGTCCGCCCTTGGCCACCATCACCGGATCGAGCACCAGCGGGATGCCATTGCCCTCGGCGTCGAGCACGTCCGCCACCGCGGCGATGGTTTCCGGGCGGTGCAGCATGCCGATCTTGATGCAATCGGCGCCGATGTCCGCCAGGACGACCCGCATCTGCTGGGCGACGAAGGCGGCCGGCACGTCTTCGATGCCGAACACGCCTTCGGTATTCTGGGCGGTGAGCGCGGTGATGGCGCTCATCGCGTAGCCGCCGAGCGCGGTGACGGTCTTGATGTCGGCCTGGATGCCGGCGCCGCCGCCGCTGTCCGAGCCGGCGACGATGAGAACCCGGCCGCGCATGGGGGCGCCCGTTCCTTGCCTTGCCTTAGGCCGCGGCGCGCTGGATGGCGCCGCAGATGTCGGCGACCACCGTGTCGAGCAGGCCCTCGTCCTCACCTTCGGCCATCACCCGGATCAACGGTTCGGTGCCGGACTTGCGGATGACGAGGCGGCCGCTGTCGCCAAGGCGGCGCTCGCCGTCGCTGATCGCCGCCTTGACGGTCTCCGTTTCCAGCGGCTGGCCTTCCGCGTAGCGGACGTTGCGCAAGAGCTGCGGCAGCGGCCGGAACACGCTGCACGCCTCGCTCGCGCGCTGCCCGGTCGTCACCAGGACGGCCAGGACCTGCAGCGCCGCGATCAGGCCGTCGCCGGTGGTCGAATAGTCGCTCAGGATGATGTGGCCGGACTGCTCGCCGCCGACGTTGAAGCCGTGGCGGCGCATGTGCTCGACAACGTAGCGATCGCCGACCTTGGTCCGCTCCAGCCGCAAGCCGAGGCCCTGGAGATAGCGCTCCAGGCCGAGATTGGACATCACGGTGGCGACAATGCCGTCCTTCTGCAGGGAACCGACCGCCTGCCAGTGCTTGGCGATGAGCCCCATCACCTGATCGCCGTCGATCAGGGTGCCGGTTTCGTCGGCAAGCAGGGCGCGGTCGGCGTCACCATCGAGCGCGATGCCGAAGTCGGCGCGATACTCGGTCACCGCCTGGCACATCGCCTCCGGCGCGGTGGAGCCGCAGCCCTGGTTGATGTTGGTGCCATCGGGCTTGACGCTCAAGGGGACCACGTCGGCGCCCAGCTCCCACAGGATTTCGGGCGCGACACGGTAGGCGGCGCCATGGGCGCAATCGACGACGATGCGCAGCCCGTCGAGGCGCTGGCCCTTGGGGAAGGTTTGCTTGACGTACTCGATGTAGCGGCCATGCACGTCTTCGAGCCGTTTGGCGTGGCCGAGCTGGGACGCGGACACCAGCTTGTGCGCCAGGCCGTTGGCGACGTGGCTCTCGATGGTCGCCTCCACCTCGTCGGACAGCTTGAAGCCGTCGGGGCCGAACAGCTTGATGCCGTTGTCCTCGAATGGATTGTGCGACGCCGACAGCATCACGCCGAGATCGCAGCGCATCGAACGCACCAGCATCGCGACCGCCGGCGTCGGCATCGGCCCGACCAGGATCACATCCATGCCCATGGAGATGAAGCCGGCCGTCAGCGCCGGCTCCAGCATGTAGCCGGAAAGCCGGGTGTCCTTGCCGATCAGCACGCGGTTGCGGTGCCGACCGTGGCGGAAGTGCAGGCCCGCGGCCATACCGACCCGCAACACGGTTTCCGCCGTCATGGGCTCGCGGTTGGACGTGCCACGAATTCCGTCTGTACCGAACAGCTTCCTGTGCGTTTTTGTCAAGGGATTGCCTCATGATCTGGTTCGGTGAAGTGGACGGCGGCGACAGCGGCAAGCGCGCCGACATCAGGGCGCCGCTGCCGCTCCGCCTCCGCCATGATCGGACCGGCCAGGGACCGGCTACGCTCCACCCGCGAGTGCCCGCCACACCGAAAGGGCTTGTCGTGTTTGCGCGACGTCGTGCACCCGAAGGATGTGCGCACCGCGTCCGACCGCAAACAGTGCCGCGGCCAGCGAGCCTGCGATCCGCTCTTGCGGCGGCTCGCCCCGGCTCAGCCGGGCGATGAAGCTCTTGCGCGATACGCCGATCACGATCGGGCAGCCGAATGTAGCATAAATCGGCAGCCGTGCCAGGATGTCGACGTTGTGCTCGACCGTCTTGCCGAAACCGACGCCGGGATCGAGGGCGAGACGATGCCGAGCGATGCCTGCCGCCGCGCAGGCATCGGCGCGCGCGCCGAGCCATGCCGCCACCTCGGCCGCGGCGTCATCGTAGTGCGGCGCCGCCTGCATCGTCCGCGGCTCGCCCTGCATGTGCATCAGGATCACCGAAACCGGCACCGACGCCACCAGCGGCAGCGCCCCCGGATCATGGGTGAGCGCGGTTACGTCGTTGACGACGCGCGCGCCGGCATCGATGGCGGCCGCCATCACGTCCGCGTGTCGCGTGTCGATGGAGACGAGGACGCCTTCGGCGGCGAGCGCCCGCACCACCGGGACGACGCGGCGGATTTCCTCGCCGACGGCCACGGGCTCGGCGCCGGGTCTGGTCGACTCGCCGCCGACGTCGATCAGATCGGCCCCGTCTTCGCGCAGGCGCAGCCCCCGGCGCACGGCGGCTTCCGCGGTGAACGTCTCGCCGCCGTCGGAGAAGCTGTCCGGCGTGACGTTCACCACCCCCATCACCCGCGGCCGGTCGAGGGTGAGCCCGGAAAAACGAGACACCGCCGCCGGTTCGGACATCATGGCAGGAGCGGTGTCGCGCGACATCCCGGAACGCGAGGCCGTGGCGTGCCGCGCGCCGCTCAGCGGCCCGGCTGCGGCTTGGGTTCGAGCCCTCCCGGCTGCTCATCGACCGAGGCGCGCTTGCCGCTCGACGGCACCGACGAGCGGCGGCCGGTTTCCTTCGGCTCGTCGCTCGGTTCCGGGCGCACCACCGGCCGGCCGTGCAGCAGGCCCGCCACCTCCTCGCCGGTGAGCGTCTCGAACTCCAAGAGCGCGTTGGAGACGGCGTCGAGATCGTGGCGGTGCTCGCTCAGGATCTGCCGGGCGCGCGCTTCCGCCTCATCGATCAGGCGGCGCACCTCTTCGTCGATGAGCCGCGCCGTCGCGTCGGAGACCTGCTTGTGCTGGGTGACGGAATGACCGAGGAAAATCTCCTCCTGGTTGTCGGCGTAGCGCAGCGGTCCCAGCTTCTCGGAGAAGCCAAATTCGGTCACCATCCGGCGCGCCATTCCCGTCGCGGTGCGAATGTCGTTGCCGGCGCCGGTGGTCACGTTGTCCGCCCCGAACACCAGCTCCTCGGCGACGCGGCCGCCGAAGGCCACGGCGAGGCGCGATTCCAGCTCGACCTTGGAGAAGCTGTAGCGGTCCCGCTCCGGCAGCGACATGGTCACGCCGAGCGCGCGGCCGCGCGGGATGATCGTCACCTTGTGCAGCGGGTCGTGCTCGGGCACGCTGAGGGCGACCAGCGCGTGGCCGGCCTCGTGGTAGGCGGTCAGCCGCTTTTCGTCGTCGCTCATCACCATCGAGCGCCGCTCGACACCCATCAGCACCTTGTCTTTGGCGGCTTCGAAGTCGCCCATGGTGATCTGTCGCTTGCCGGTGCGCGCCGCCAACAACGCCGCCTCGTTGACCAGATTTGCAAGATCGGCGCCGGAAAAGCCGGGGGTGCCGCGCGCGATGACACGGGCGTCGACATCGGCGCCGATCTGCACCTTGCGCATGTGCACCTTGAGGATCTGCTCGCGCCCGACGACGTCGGGATTGGGGATGGTGACCTGGCGGTCGAACCGGCCCGGGCGCAGCAGCGCCGGATCGAGCACGTCGGGGCGGTTGGTGGCGGCAATCAGGATCACGCCCTCATTGGACTCGAAGCCGTCCATCTCGACGAGGAGCTGGTTGAGCGTCTGTTCCCGCTCGTCGTTGCCGCCGCCGAGGCCGGCGCCGCGGTGGCGGCCGACGGCGTCGATCTCGTCGATGAAGATGATGCAGGGCGCGTTCTTCTTGCCCTGCTCGAACATGTCACGCACCCGGCTGGCGCCGACACCCACGAACATCTCGACGAAATCCGATCCGGAGATCGTGAAGAAGGGGCAGTTGGCCTCGCCGGCGATGGCGCGCGCGAGCAGCGTCTTGCCGGTGCCGGGCGGGCCGACCAGCAGACAGCCTTTGGGGATCTTGCCGCCCAGGCGCTGAAATTTCTGCGGGTCCTTGAGAAAGTCGACGATCTCCTGCAGCTCCAGCTTGGCTTCCTCGATGCCGGCGACGTCTTCGAAGGTGACGCGGCCCGAGCGCTCGTTCAGCAGCCGCGCGCGGGACTTGCCGAAGCCCATGGCCTTGCCGCCGCCGGCCTGCATCTGGCGCATGAAAAAGACCCAGACGCCGATCAAGAGCAGCATCGGAAACCAGGAAACCAGCACGCCCCACAGCGTCGGCACGCCGTCCTCGGTCGGCTCGGCGATGATACGAACGCCCTGCTTCTGCAGACGCTGGATCAGGTGCGGATCGTCCGGCGCGTACGCCGCGATCGGCCGGCCGTCGCGCAGTTCGCCGGAGACCTGGTGACCCTTGATCGTCACCTCGCGCACCTCGCCGTTCTCGACCTGACCGATGAAGTCGGAGTAGGCGAGCGGATGGTGCCCGCCCCGTGGCGCCGCACTCTGGAACAGATTGAAGAGCCCGAAGACCAAAAGGGCGACGATGATCCAGAGCGCCAGATTCCGGCTGATGTTCACGCTACCTTCCCAGGGGCGACCAATGCCTCGCACATCGCAGGCGACGCCCACTTCCCTTCCCGCTCGCGGCCGGGCCCGCTAGAAGAATAATACTCAAAAACAACGCCCGGTGAAATAGCCAGTGCCGGCCAGCGTTCGCAGTGGCCTGTAGTCGACAATCAATGGATTGCGGAACCAATCCGGGCGCGTGTACCCAAGATGTGGGACGCTGACGACGCTTTCGCCATCGAACAGGGCGGGAAGACCGAGCCGTTGGCGCCACGGCACCAAGTTTCGGCGCGCGTCCGGACAGAGCTTCGCGATCTGGCGCCAGCCGCCGGCCGACAGCGGCGCGATGCGAAGTTCCCCCGCCGCGGGTGCCGGCGGTGCGCACAGCGCGAGAACGAAACGGCCGTCCCATGCCATTTCGCCCCCCGGCGCGATGGCAGCCGGCGCCGGCAGGCCGCGCCGCTCGCGACAGACGAGGACAGATCCGTTCGCGGCAATCACTTCTGCCCGCGCGAGGCAGCCAAGGGAGCCGCTGGCTGCCGTCGACAGCCGTGCCAGCAGCCGGGCGACGCTGGCGCGCGGCGGCGGCCACGCGCGACCGCCGACACAGGCGAGCACGCGGGCCAGCGCCCGCCAAGCGATCTCCGGCGGCGCCGCGAGCAGGGCACCGCGATCGAGGCGCGCATGGCCGGCAGGGTCGAGCCGGCAGCCGCAGGCCAGCACGGCCGTCACCGCCACGTCAAGCGCGTCGGCAGCCGTGCGCGCCTGCTCGCAGAGGTGATCGAGCGCGGCATCGCTGACGCCGGCCGCGGCCAGGAGCGGCCGGGCGCCGCGCAGGCGTGCCCGCGCGTACGCCGGATCGGCGTTGCTGGGATCTTCGATCCACTCCTGCCGGCGCGCGATCAGCAACGCCCGCAGCCGCTCCGGCTCCACGTCGAGGAGCGGGCGCAAGATGCGAACATCGGCGGTCTCGGTGATCGGGCGCATCCCTGCGAGGCCGTCGAGACCGCTGCCGCGCATCAACCGCATCAGCACCGTTTCCCGCTGATCCGCGGCATGATGGGCGAGCAACAGGTGCAGCGCACCCTCGCCGCGGCACCAGCCGAGCAATAGGCCGAGGCGAGCCCGGCGGGCACGCGCCTGCAGGCCCGTCGCGGGCTTTTCGCCGCACCACGGCAGAATGAGCGCGGCAATGCCGCGCTCGGCGAGCCGGGCGCGGGTGACGGCGGCCTCATCGCGCGAGGCGGCACGCAGGCCATGATCGACGATGAGGGCGGTCAGCCTTCCCTCGCGGGCGCGTACCCAGTCCGCGGCGAGCAGGGACAGGGCGAGGCTGTCGGCCCCGCCCGAAACGCCGACCACCAGCGCCGGCCGGGGCTCGAACGGCCCGAGCGGCGCCATCAGGCGGTCAAATGCGCCCGCCGTCAGCGAAGCGTCGAGAATGGGGGCGGCGGGTTCAGCCGCAGCCAAGGCGGCGCTTTTCGTCGTTGGCCCGCGACTTGATCGAGGTCGGCGCCGCTGGAAACGCCTTGTTCAGTTCCTGGAAGGTCGCGCACGCTTCCTTGGTCTTCTTGAGTTGACCAAGCGACATCCCCAGCTTCAACAACGTATCGGGGGCTTTGGCGCCCGTCTTGTGCTTCTCGTAATTTTCGAGAAACGTGGTCGCGGCGTGCGTGTAATCGCCCTGCGCATAGTAGGTTTCGCCCAGCCAGTACGCCGCATTCTCGGCGAGCGGATCTTCTGGATACTTCTTGAGGAAATCCTGGAACGCCTGCTGGCTTTCCGGATATTTCTGCTTTTGCATCAGTCCAAAGGCGTACGCATACTGTTCGCGGGTGGACGCCTGCGGACCCGGCGCCTCGGCCGCGGCTGATGCCGGCGGCGGGACCGCGACCGCGGCCGACGGCGGCGGCGGCGCCGCTGTTGGTGCCTCGTCCGCGCGGGCGGTCACCTTCGGCTTATCGGCTTCACTCGCCGGCAGCGTTCCCAGCACCCGCGGCCCAGCCGCCGTCGATTGTTGGGGGGGAGCAGCCGGCTCCAAGCCGGTCGCCGCCGAGGACGGCCGGACGCCAGGCGCACCTTGCTGGCTCAAACGGTAGTCGACGTCCGAAGACAGCCGATCGAGCTTTTCGCCCAGACGGCGAACCTGGAAGCTGACTTCCTCGATCCGGCCGGTAATCGACTGCAGCTCTTGTTCAAGCTCGGAGATGCGCACCGAAAGCCGCGCCGTCGCCGGGCTGCCGGCATCGGCACCCGCGCCCGCCGCCGCATCGCTGCCGGGGGCGCCTCCGGAAGGCACACGCACCCGGTCACCGAGGATACGTACCTGGCGTTCGAGAAACTCGATGCGGCTCAACAATGCCGCAGGATCAGCCGTCGGCGTCTGTGCCGCCGTGCTGCCGATGCCAAGCAGCCAGAACGAGAGCACAAGGACCACAATGAAAAGACGTCCGGTACGGTACCACATCCAGATCAGACATCCCATGGTTGCGAATAGGATGCGCCCTCCCGGCCGAAGGCGATCGCTGGTCCGCGATCACGGTTCGGCGGGTGGCTGCATTCAGCATCGATCCGCGCACAACTCCCGGCGCGCGCTGTCCCGCCGCACCCGAAATCGGGCGGAGACCGGCCAGCCTGCTAGCTGCCAGCGGCGGCTCCCACGACCACCGTTACCGCGCGACGGTTCTGCGCCCAGATGTCCTCGCCGGACCCGATCACGGCGGGGCGTTCGTCGCCGTAGGACACCGAGCGAATCCGCGCCGGGTTGATGCCGAGTGCGATCAGATAGTCGCGCACCGCATTCGAGCGCCGCTCGCCCAATGCCAGATTGTACTCGCGCGTGCCCCGCTCGTCGCAGTGGCCCTCGATGATGATGTTGATCGGCCGCTGAACGTTGAGCAGCTTGGCCTGGCGGTCCAGCGTTTCCCGCGCTTCCGGCGAGAGATCGTAACGATCATAGCCGAAGAACACGCGATCCCCGATTTCGACCAGCGCCCGCGCCGCCTCCTTGGCGTCGAGGGAGCGCTGCTCGTACCACGGCACGCCACCCGCGCCGCCGGGTTTCGCCGGCGCGAAAGTTGCGCCTCCGGTCGTTTCGCCACCGGTGGTAGCAGACGGCGCGCCCTGGGCCGCCTCTTCGTCCGTCGACGAACACGCCGCGACAAGCACGCAAAGGGCGATCGCGAGAAAGGATTTCCGCTGCATGAATCAATCACCTTAACGGGTCGTTGGACGTCACCGCGAACAACCGCCCTTCCGGCTTTGAAATATCGCGCCCCGCTGTCGGCGACGGCGGTACACGGAGCTGGACGGCAGACGCCTCGATCGCATACGGCAACCAAACGCGCAGCGGCACTATAGGCGGCTCACTCTACGGCTGCAAGGGTGACCACGACGGATCCGACGCACTGACCGGGGTGGTGATCTCATGCTCGTTGCGCCCGGAGACATCGATGGTGAACAGTTGCGAGCGGCTTCCCCCGGGCTCCTGGCGGAAGAACATCAACACCCGGCCATTGGGTGCCCAGGTCGGTCCCTCGACCCGGTAGCCCTGGGCCAGGATCCGTTCGCCGGAACTGTCGGCGCGCATCACCCCGATGAAGAAGCGCCCCCCCTCGATCTTGGTGAACGCGATCAGATCGCCGCGCGGAGACCAGACCGGCGTCGCGTACCGGCCCTCTCCGAAGCTGATCCGGCGCACGTTCCCGCCGTCGGCGTCCATCACGTAGAGTTGCTGACCGCCGCTGCGATCCGAATTGAACACGATCTGGCGGCCATCGGGCGAGTAGCAGGGCGAGGTGTCGATGGCCGGGTGCTGGGTCAGCCGCTTTTTCGCGCCCGAACGCAGGTCGACGGTGAAGATCTCCGAGTTGCCTTCGAGCGCCATGCTCATGATCAGCCGCTCGCCGTCCGGGGAAAAGCGCGGCGCGAAGGTCATGCCAGGAAAATCACCCACGAGTTGGTCGCGGCCACCCTGCATGTTGCGAATCATCACCTTCGGCAGTCCGTCCGCAAAGCGGACGTAGGCGATCTCCTGCGGCGACGGCGAAAACCGTGGGGTCAGCACCAGGGACGACCCATCGGTGAGGAACTGGTTGTTGGCGCCGTCCTGATCCATCACCGCCAGGCGCTTGACCTTGCGGTTTGACGGTCCCGTTTCGGCGACATAGGCGATCTTGGTATCGAAGTAACCGTCCTCGCCGGTGACGCGCTTATAGATGGCATCGGCGACGACGTGGGCGATTCGGCGCCAGTTGTTGGATTGGGTGGTGTAGGCGCGGCCCAACATCTCCTGCTCGGCGAACACGTCCCACAGGCGGAATTCGAACTTCAGACGGCCGTCCGGCTGGGTGGTCGCCCGGCCATAGACCAGTGCCTGGGCGGCGCGCTGCCGCCAGTCGGCGAACTTCGGCAGCTCGTCCATGGAAGGCGGCGAAGTCTGCGAGCCATTGGCATCGACCAGGCGAAACAGGCCCGAGCGATCGAGGTCCGCGGCGGCGACATTCCGCGCCTCCGTGCCGATCTGCTGCGTCTCGTTGCCGTTGCCGGCGAACGGCAGGAAGGCAATCGGCAGCGGCTCGACGATGCCGCGGGTGATATCGAGCCGCACTTCGGCTTTGGCGGGCAGCGCATGCAGGCCGAGCGGCCACGCCAGCCAGAGCACGAAGGTCCAGACCGGCCAGCGCCGGCGGTCGACGGTCATGTCCCGAACATCTCCTTTGGGTTGAACACGAGCGTCATCGTCCGCCAGCGTTCGTATTTGTCGGGCGGCAGTTTGAAGGGATGACAGCGCGGGTTCAATACCGCACGCAGGGCGCTTTCCGCCGCGACCCGATAGAAGGGATTTCCGCTCATTGCGCCCTGGTTGTCCACCTGCGCGCTGCGCGGCGTGCCGTCGGCGTTCATCTGCACGCGGATGGCGACCACGACGTTGTCCGCATCCTTGGCAGACGCGGGCAGACTCCAGCAGCGTTCGATCTGCCGGCGCACCGCGTCGAGCTCGCCCTGGGTCACCGGCGCCGCGGGACTGTGTTGCGCCGACGAGCCGCTTCCGAGCGCGCGCGCCACCTGTTCCTCCAGCGAAGCGGCGGGCGCACCGGCACCACCCTTATCCGCCGATGGGGTGGCGGGCGCAGGCTTGGCCTGGTCGTGGCGCATTTCGCCCACCGTCTTCACCACCGAGCTGAAATCGGCGGCATCTGACTTCGGCGCCGACGCCGTTCCCGTCGTGGCCGGTTCCTCCTTGGCCTTGGGGGGCGGCGACGGCTGCTTGGTCGGTGGCGGGGTGTGCGCCGCAACCTCGCGCTCGGGTTTCGGCTTGGAAGACTCGGGTTTGGCCGGCTCGGGCTTGGCCGACTCGGGCTTGACCGGTTCCGGCTTCCGGGCGTCCGGTTTCGCGACTTCGGGTTTGGACGGCTCGGGTTTGGGCGGCGACGGCCGGCTTTGCGGCTTTGCCTCGGGTTGCACTTTGGCGACGGCCGAGGGCTTGGTTTCGACGTCTTGTTTCGGCTCCCGCTTCGGCTCGACCTTCGCCTCGGGTTTGGGCTTCGGCTCCGCCTTCGCCTCGGGTTTGGGCTTCGGCTCCGCCTTCGCCTCGGGTTTGGGCTTCGGCTCCGCCTTCGCCTCGGGTTTGGGCTTCGGCTCCGCCTTCGCCTCGGGTTTGGGCTTCGG
>CAYNYW010000002.1:0-41214 GCA_964401555.1 uncultured Defluviicoccus sp. | reverse complement strand
GCTTCGGCTCCGCCTTCGCCTCGGGTTTGGGCTTCGGCTCCGCCTTCGCCTCGGGCTTGGGCTTCGGCTCCGCCTTCGCCTCGGGTTTGGGCTTCGGCTCCGCCTTCGCCTCGGGCTTGGGCTTCGGCTCCGCCTTCGCCTCGGGCTTGGGCTCCGGTTCGGGTTCCGGCTTTGGCGGGCTCGGGCGCACCACCGGCCGTGCATCCGTCTCCGCATGCACCTGCGGCGTCGGCCGTGTCTCGGGCTTCGCTTCCGGTTTCGTCGCGGCGGGCCCTGCCGGTTGTTCCTGCAGATCGTCGCTGCGGTTCGGCGGCGGATTGGTCTTCTCGGCGCTCGCGACCAGATCGACCTCGATCGGCGTTTCGCTCAGTTCGAGCGGCCGCTTGGCGTGAAGTCCGGTGAGCAGGACGAGCAGCACCACGCAGAGGTGAAACAGGATCGAAAGAACGAGCGCGCGTCGCATCTGCAGGGATGCCCGAACTACCGTTTTGTCGACGGGCTTCTGACCGACGCCGCCTGCGCGTCGGCCGGCTGGGTCAACAGCGCCACCTTGCGCAGCCCGACATCGTGAATGGTGCCGACCACCGCCATGATCTTGCCATACGCGATGGTCTGGTCGCCGCGGATGAAGACCCGCGCGTCGGCCTTGCTGGCGGCAATCGCTTGCAGGCGTTGCGCCAATTGATCGAGGGTCACCGCGTCATCACCCAGGAACACCCGGCCGTCGCGGGTGATGCTGACGGCGATCGGCGCATCGTCGTTGGGCATCGCGGCGGCTTGCGTGCTCGGCAGATCGACCTGGACGCCGGTGGTCAACAGGGGCGCGGTGATCATGAAGATCACCAGAAGCACCAGCATGACATCGACGAGCGGCGTGACATTGATGTCGCTCATCGGCCGCCGCCGCCCGCCGGCTGCGCCCGGCCTTCGCCGGCCGCCATCGAAGGAGGCCGCCATCGCCTCAGCGCCTGTCGTCGAGCTGGCGCGACAAGATCGCCAGGAACTCGCCCGAGAAGCCGCCGACGCGGCCGGCGTAGCGATCAAGATCGCGCGACAGCTTGTTGTAGGCGAGCACCGCCGGGATGGCGGCGAGCAGGCCCAGCGCCGTGGCGAACAGCGCTTCGGCGATGCCGGGCGCCACCACCGCCAGGCTGGTGTTCTTCGATGCGGCGATGGACTGGAAGCTGTTCATGATGCCCCAGACCGTGCCGAACAGGCCGACGAACGGGGCGGTGGAGCCCGTCGACGCCAGGAAGGTCATGTAGCGTTCGACCCGTTCGAGCTCGCGCGTGGTCGTTACCTGCATCACCCGCTCGACGCGGCTCTCGACCGCCGTGCCGTCACCGACCCCCGCCCCGTTGGTGCCGCGGCGGTCGGCGATGCGGCGCCATTCGCGCATGGCGGTGACGAAGACCGCCGACAGCGGGTCGCGTGGCCGGCCGTTGAGCCGCTCATAGAGATCGTCGATCGGAGCCCCCGACCAGAACGCCTGTTCGAACTGGTCGGCGCGCCCATTAAGCCGCCGCAAGGTCAGCGTCTTTTCGAAGATGATCGCCCAGCTCCAGATCGAGGCCAGCAGCAGGACGATCATCACCGCCTTGACGATCCAGTCGGCATTCAGGAACAACGCCCACACCGAGAAGTGCGGGGCGGCGCCGACGGCGCCAAGCGCTGCGGCGTTGACTACGGCATTGTCCATTGGTCGAGAGGCACTCCTGCCCGTTGTTGATAGCCCATCAAGGCGTTGCGCACCGCGTCCGGGATTCGCTCCGGTCGGCCGCCGCTGCCCACGCAGGCGAGCCTGACCGCGAGCCGGACCAGATCAGCATGGCCTCTGCGGATGGTCTGCTGCATGTCCACCGAGGCGCCGCCCAGGTGTGTGAGGCTGGTGTGCACCGCCAGGAGATCGTCGAGACGTGCCGGCGCCAGGAAATCGGCCGTGCACCGGCGCACGGCAAACAAGATTCCCGCCTCATTGAGCAGACGCGCGTGGCTCAATCCCAGCGCCCGGGTCAGTTCGGTGCGCGCCCGCTCGGCGAAGCGGAGGTAGCTCGCATAATAGACGATGCCGGCGGCATCGGTGTCTTCATAATACACCCGCACCGGGAAAACATGTAGGGCGTCTTCAAACATCGGTCGGCCACACATCCTTTTCCCGCTCTCCAGCCTCTCCGGCCCCGGCCGCGTCGGCGGTGGTGGTGGCGGCGAACAGGGCCATCTGCGCCGCGGGCGGCGGTGCCGGCAGGCCGAGGTGGCGATAGGCCTGGGCGGCGAGCGCGCGGCCGCGCGGCGTGCGCATGATATAGCCCTGCTGCAAGAGGAACGGCTCGATGACGTCCTCGATGGTATCGCGCGCTTCCGACAGTGCCGCGGCCAGGGTGTCGATGCCCACCGGGCCACCCCCGTAATTGCGCGCGATGCAGTCGAGGTAGCGGCGATCCATGGCGTCGAGCCCGGCCGCGTCGACGTCGAGCCGGTTGAGCGCCCGGTCGGCCAGCGGCTGATCGACGCACGTCCAGCCGGCGACGGCGGCGAAGTCACGCACGCGGCGCAAGAGGCGCACCGAAATGCGCGGCGTGCCGCGCGAGCGCCGCGCGATCTCCAGCGCGCCGTCGTCGCTGATCGACAGGTCCAGGAGGCCGGCTCCTCGGCTGACGATAATCTTAAGCTCGTCGGGAGCGTAGAATTCGAGCCGCAAGGGGATGCCGAAGCGCTCGCGCAAGGGCGTGGTGATCAGCCCCGCGCGCGTCGTCGCGCCGACCAGGGTGAATGCGACGAGGTCGATGCGGATCGAGCGCGCCGCCGGACCTTCGCCGATGATCAGGTCGAGCTTGCGGTCCTCCATCGCCGGATAGAGGATTTCCTCCACCGCAGGCGACAGCCGGTGGATTTCGTCGATGAACAGCACGTCGCGCGGCTGCAGGTTGGTCAGGATCGCGGCGAGATCGCCCGGCCGCGCCAGCACCGGCCCCGACGTGGCGCGGAAGCCGACGCCGAGTTCGCGGGCGATAATCTGGGCGAGCGTCGTCTTGCCGAGCCCGGGCGGGCCGTGCAGCAGGACGTGATCGAGCGCCTCGTTCCGCCCGGCGGCGGCGGCGATGAAGATTTCGAGGTTCTCGCGTACCGCCCGCTGGCCGGTGAAATCGCCGAGCGCCAGCGGGCGCAGGCCAACCGGCTCCGCGCCATCGTCGTCCCGCTCGGCGGCGGCCACCAGCCGGGGCGGTGCCGCGCCGGACAAGGGGGGAGGCGCCGGCGCGCGGCTCATCCGTGCGCCTCCGGCCGGCTCAGTTCGGCCAGCCCACCCTTGATCAGGGCATCGACGTCAGCCCGTTCGCCCAGCCGCGCCGCCGTCGTGCCGACGGCACCCAGCGCGTCCGCCGGCCGGAACCCGAGGTTGACCAGGGCCGAGACCGCGTCGGCGGCGGCCGAGCCGGGCGACGGCGCGACGGCGACGCCACCACCGGCCTCGATCGCCATCTTCTGGGCGCGCTCCTTCAATTCGTTGATGATCCGCGCCGCCAGCTTCGGCCCGACACCCGGGGCGCGGGTCAGCATCGCCTTGTCACCGGCGACCAGCGCGGCCGGCAGATCGGCGGGCGCAACGGCGCTCAAGATGGCGAGCGCCGCCTTGCCGCCGACGCCCTGGACCGTCGTCAACAGGCGGAACCACGCCTGCTCGACGGCTTCAAGAAATCCGTAAAGGAAGATCCCGTCTTCGCGCACCTGGGTGTCGACCAGCAGCGACACCGTCTGGCCGAGCGCGAGCCGGGCCAGCGTCCGGCCGGAACACGACACCAGATAACCGACGCCCGCGACATCGATGATCGCGGTACCGTCGGCCAGCGCCTCGACGCTACCCTTCAGTCGCGCGATCACGAAACCGCCCCCGTCAGGGCGTTTCCGGCCGGAGCGGTCCCGGCCAGCCTGAGCGCGGTGGCGCGGTGATGCGCGTGGCAGATGGCGACGGCGAGCGCGTCGGCGGCATCGACCGAGGCTGCACCGCTGTCCGGCAACAGCGTCCGCACCATCATCTGCACCTGCTCCTTGGCGGCGTGACCCACCCCGACCACGGTCTTCTTGACGAGGTTGGGCAGGTATTCGGCGACCGGCAACCCGGCGCGCGCTGGCACCATCAGCGCGATGCCGCGCGCCTGGCCGAGCCTGAGCGCCGAGACCGCGTTGCAGTTGACGAAGGTCTCTTCTACCGCGGCCTCGTCCGGCCGCAGGTGCCTGATCACGTCCTCCAGGCCTTCGGTCAGGCGCACCAGGCGCAACGCCAGCGCCAGCCGCCGGTCGGTGGCGACGACGCCGCAGCCCACGTGCGCCATGCGACCGCCTTCGATGTCGATGACACCCCAGCCCATGGCGGCGAGGCCGGGATCGAGGCCGATCACGCGCATCCCAGCCGCGCTCCTTAGCCGTTCCGGATCGGAGCGCCAGTCTAGCACGGGCGCCGACCTTCAGCCGCTCAAACGCTCCAGTACATCGTCGGCAACCTCGAAGTTGGCCGCCACCCGCTGGACGTCGTCATTATCATCAAGCACATCCAAGAGCTTAAAGAGCGTCTCCGCGTCGTCTTCGCCGAGCTGCGTCGTCGTTCGCGGCCGCCAGTCGAGCCGCGCCGCGTCGGAAGTGCCGAATCGACCCTCCAGATGCTCGCGCACCGCGCCGAGATCGTCGGGCCGGCAGATGATCTCGTGACCCGATTCCCCGCTCTCGACATTGTCGGCGCCGGCGTCGAGCGCCGCTTCGAACATCTCGTCCGCGCTCGCGGCCGCGAGCGGGAAGTGCACGAGGCCGACCCGCTCGAACAGGAAATTGACGCTGCCGGTCTCGCCGAGTGTGCCGCCATGTTTGCCGAAGGCCATGCGCACCTCGCTCGCGGTGCGATTGCGGTTGTCGGTGAGCGCTTCGACGATCAGGGCGACGCCGCCCGGGCCGTAGCCCTCGTAACGGACTTCCTCGTACTGCGTGTCGTCCTCGCCGCCGGCGCCGCGGCGGATGGCGCGCTCCATGGTGTCCTTGGGCATGTTGACCGCCTTGGCCGCGGCGATTGCGGCGCGCAGCCTGGGGTTCGATGCCGGGTCGGCCAAGCCCGCGCGCGCCGAGATCGTCAGCTCGCGGATCACCTTGGTAAACACCTTGGCGCGCTTGGCGTCCTGCGCGCCCTTGCGGTACATGATGTTCTTGAACTGGGAATGGCCCGCCATACCCGGACGCTCCGCTTCCTCGACGAGGGTTGCAAACCTTTGCGAGAAGGTGGTCTTTAGCACAGTGCGATGGCAAGGGGTAGGGCGCCGCCCGGACAGACCGCCGCCGCAGGGCGGGGCGTTGCCATCGCTACCGGTCCGAAGCCGCGTCGTCGGGCCACTGGCGGGAAAGACAGCCGCCCAGGCGGACCGGCGCCACGCGCACGGCGAGACCGGACGCATCGCTGGTCTCGACGAACAGCGCGCACAACGTCGCTTCTCCTGCCGCCGGTTCGAGGCGCGCCGTCGGCATCTTGGTCACGAAGCGGCCGATGGCGCCGTGCTTGGCCATTCCGATCACCGAATCGTAGTCACCGCACATGCCGACATCGCTGACGTAGGCGGTGCCGGCGGCGAGGATGCGGGCATCCGCCGTCGGTACGTGGGAGTGGGTACCGACGACGAGCGAGACGCGGCCGTCGAGGACATGGCCCAGCGCCATCTTCTCGCTCGTCGCCTCGGCGTGGACGTCGACGATGATGCAATCCACGGAGACGCCGAGGCGGTGGTTGCGCAGCACCCGTTCGGCGCTCGCGAACGGATCATCGAGCGCATCCATGAACAGCCGGCCCATGAGCTGCAGCACCGCCACCTTGCGGCCGCGCCCGCCATCGTAGACGTGGCAGCCCTGGCCCGGTGCGCCATCGGGATAGTTGAGCGGGCGCAACAGGCGCGGCTCGCTCGCGATGTAGGGGAGGATCTCGCGGCGGTCCCAGGCGTGGTTGCCGGTGGTGATGACATCGGCGCCGGCGGCGTAGAACGCCCGGCAAATGTCCGGCGTGATGCCGAAGCCGTGCGACGCGTTCTCGCCGTTGACGACGACGAAATCGAGGGCAAGGCGCCGCCGCAGCTCGGGCAGGCGCTGGCATACCAGCTCGCGGCCGGCCCGGCCGACGACATCGCCGCAGAACAGCAGCTTCATAGCAAAAATCTCGACAACGGTCTCACCGGCGCACCCGCACCAGGGCGTCCTCGGTCAAGAGCCAGTCCAGCGGCTGGTCGTGCGCCTCGCGGGGCACGGCATCCACCCGCTGCAGGGCGTATCCGACACCGATCGCCGTCAGCGGTCCCTCGCGGCGCAACGCGGCCAGCGTGCGGTCATAGTAGCCGCCGCCCTGGCCGAGACGATAGCCGTCGCGATCGAAGGCGAGCAGGGGCACCAAGGCGACGGCCGGACGCGCGCGTGATGCATCGGCGCGCGGCTGCATCGTTCCGCGCGGTCCGGCGTCCAGATCATCCTCGGGGCGCCAGGCGCGAAACGCCAGCGTGGCCCCGTCCGCCTCGATCAGCGGCAGTGCCGCGCGGATGCCGCGATCGATCAGCCGCGCCATCAGCGGCCGGACATCGATCTCGGTGACGATCGGCCAGTAGCCGGCGACGATGGTGTCCGCGGCGATGCCGACATCGTCCAGCCGCGGCAACAGATGGTCGAGCAGTGCCCGGGCAGCGTCCGGTCCCTGCTTCTGGTCGGCGATCAGGCGCAGCGCGCGCATGCGCTTGCGCAGTTCGCGCTTGAGGGTGGGCGGATCGGCTGTTTCAGGCGCCAAGGGGCGGAGTCCGGTTCGGATGGGCCGGTTCACCGGCGGCTGCGTTGACGGTGATCAAATCGATGATGGTGATCAAGGCGATGTGGGACGGCGCCGCGCGGGTCGTTGGGTACAGATCCTCTCTGGCCTGCTCGCGCAGGTGGGCGCCATGTGCCGAACCCAAGGGATTCGCCAGGGACAGCTCCCGAGAGGTCGATATTGGCCGGAGGGATGCATCACCCTGACGGGCCCCGCAGCAACCGTCCCGCGTCGGATCTTACGGGGCTTCGAGACGGCCGGCAACCGCTTCGATCCGCTCCGCCAGCGCTTCGATGGCCGCAGCCGTGCGCCGGTCCGCATCGGCGGCGTCGGCGCCCGCTCCGTTCGGCCGGGCGGTCGCCGCGGCACCGCGGCCGCGCCGCAACTCGTGCAGCTCGTCAGCGACCAGCAGTGCCGCCATCAACAAGAGCCTCGCATCGCCGACCGCACCGACGGTGCGCTGCAGAGCCACCACCCGGCGGTCGATGTCCGCCGCCAGCGCCGCCACGTGCTGCTCCTCGCCGTCGGCGCAGCCGATGGTGTAGCGCTTGGCATTGACGGTGACGACGAGCTCAGCCACCCTCGATCCCGTCCAGAAGCGTGCGCAAGCGGCCGATGGTGGCGTCCAGGCCGCGGGCGGCTTGTTCGTGCCGCTGCTCCAACGGTTCGGATGCGGAGGTCGATGCCGTGTCGTCGGGCGTTGTCTTCACACCCGCTCTGGGTGCCGCCCGTTCGGTCGGTAAGGCCGCGCGCTCAAGCCGGGCGACGGCGGCATCGAGGCACGCCAGGGCACGCGCGATACGCTGCTCGTCTGCGGCCATGGCAGCTCCTACCACATATGATCGCGCACAGTTTTCGACCGTAGCTAGATAGGCCTGCCATGCGCCGGCCGTCAACGCCAAGTGACCGGAAAAAGCCGTTGACGCCATCATTAGGATCGGACAATTGTGCCGCCCGGGTAAACTGGCGCGCCCCGAGAATCCGGTCCCCTGAAAGCGGCTACGCGAGCAAACCGGAAACGTGTTCGACGATTGAGCATGGAAGTCGGCAACCGGCGCGGCATCCATCGTCCTTGAAGGAGGTTAACAAATGGCGGTACGGGTAGGAATTAACGGGTTCGGCCGCATCGGGCGGCTTGTCCTGCGGGCGGCCATGGAGAAGGGTCGCAACGACGTCGAGTTCGTCGCGATCAATGATCTGGGTCCGGTGGCGACCAACGCGCATCTGCTCAAGTATGACTCGGTGCACGGCACGTTCCCCGGCGAAGTCAAGAGCGACGAGGCCAGCATCACCGTCAACGGCAAGAAGGTCCAGGTGCTCGCCGAGCGCGATCCGACCAAGCTGCCGTGGAAGAATCTCGGCGTCGACATCGTCTTTGAATGCACCGGCATCTTCTCCGACAAGGACAAGGCTGCGGTTCACCTCGGCGCCGGCGCGCCGAAGGTCCTGGTCTCGGCGCCGTCCAAGGGTGCCGACAAGACCATCGTCTATGGCGTCAACCACAAGACGCTGACCAAGGACGACAAGGTGGTCTCCAACGCGTCGTGCACCACCAACTGCCTGGCGCCGCCGGTCTACGTCCTCGACAAGCTGATCGGCGTCGAGCGCGGCTACATGACCACAATCCACGCCTACACCGGCGACCAGCGGATCGTCGATACCCTGCACAAGGACCTGCGCCGGGCGCGCGGTGCGGCACTCTCGATGATCCCGACCACCACCGGCGCGGCCAAGGCCGTCGGCCTCGTCCTGCCGCACCTCGCCGGCAAGCTCGACGGCTCGGCGATCCGGGTGCCGACGCCGAACGTCTCGGTGGTCGACCTCGTCTTCATCGCCAAGAAGTCGACGACGGCCAAGGAAGTCAACGAAGCGGTCGAGGCCGCGTCCAAGGGCGAGCTGCAGGGCATCCTTGCCTACAATACCGCACCGCTCGTCTCCATCGATTTCAACCACGACCAGCACAGCTCGACCTTCGATGCCACCCAAACCCAGGTCATCGATGGCACCATGGTGCGCATCGTCTCCTGGTACGACAACGAATGGGGTTTCTCGCATCGGATGTCCGACACCGCCACCGCCTGGGCGGCGATCTAGAGTCCAGGGCCGGCGCGGGAGCGATCCCGCGCCGCTCCCACGGAAGGCTCCCACGGGAACGACGGCGGCGGGGCGGCAAGACGCCCCGTCGGCTTGTCCCTCGGGCCGCTTGTTGTCCGCACACGACCAGCCCCGACTTGAACAGCCTCGGGCCGCAATCGTCGTCTACGATCTGAGCGACGCGCGGGTGGCGCTCGAAGCCGCGCGTGCCGCGGGCCGGCCGGTCAGCCTGCTAAGCCCACCGGGCGCCGCCGCCTGGCTCGGTCCCGGTTATTTCGCGCAGCTTGCCGCGGCGGCGCGCGGGGAATTCGGGGACGTCGACGCCGAGTTCGTGCTCGACTGCGCGACCCTGCCCGGTCTCGCCCTCGCCGCCCTGCGTTGCGGGATCAAGGCCATCGCCGTCGATGTCGAGGACGAGGTGCGCCGGCGCGTGGCCGCGCTCGCCGTCGCCGCCGGCGCGCGCCTGGTCGAAATCCGCCCTCCGGCGCTCGACCTCCGCGACGCGACAGATGCCGCCGAACGGTGCCGCAAATGGTGCTTGACGCCGAAAAATCCGCCTCAGGTGGGGGGACGCCCTCGTTGCCAAGCAAACGGTGCTCGTGTATCTGATGACGAGCGCTTGAATCTGACCCGGGGAGTGCGAGGGATGAGAGTTACCCAACGTGTCAAGAAGATTCTCGACAATTATTCCAGCGAAAATCCGGGAGTGAAGGCCAATCTTGCCCGGATGCTGTGCACGGGCCGTCTTGGCGGCACCGGCAAAATGGTGATCCTGCCGGTGGACCAGGGCTTCGAACATGGTCCGCACCGCAGCTTCGGCCCCAATCCCGCCGGCTATGATCCCTCCTACCATGCCCAGCTTGCCGTGGACGCCGGTCTCAATGCGTACGCGTCGGCTCTCGGCATGATCGAGGCGGTCGCCGACGACTACGCGGCGCAGGTACCGCTGATCCTGAAAATGAACAGCTCGAACACCCTTGCCCGCAGCAAGGAAGCGCCGACCCAGGCAATCACCGCTTCGGTCAACGACGCCGTCCGTCTCGGCTGCGCGGCCATCGGCTACACCATCTATCCGGGCTCGGACCGGGCCTTCGAGATGATGCAGGATCTGCGCGATCTGACCGCCGAAGCCAAGGCGAAGGGCTTGGCCGTCGTCGTCTGGTCCTACCCGCGTGGTGGCGATCTGTCCAAGGATGGCGAGCTTGCCGTCGACATCGGCGCCTATGCCGCGCACATTGCGGCCCTGATGGGCGCCAACATCATCAAGGTCAAGCTGCCGACCGCCTTCATCGAGCAAGGCGAAGCGAAGAAGGTCTACGAGGGGCAGAAAATCGACGTCGCAACCCAGGCGGCGCGCGTCAAGCACATCATGCAGTGCACCTTCAATGGCCAGCGCCTGGTGGTTTTCTCGGGCGGGGCGATGAAGGGCGCGGACGCCGTGTATCAGGATGCCCAGGACATCTACGACGGCGGCGGCAACGGCCAGATCATCGGCCGCAACACCTTCCAGCGGCCGCGCGAGAGTGCGCTCGAAATGCTCGACCGCATCATCAACATCTTCCTCGGCAAGGCGCGGCACGAGGCAACGGCGAAGGCTGCCCAGTAACGCCCTGGCCAGTAAAGCCCTGGCCAGTAAAGCCCTGGCCAGTAAAGCCCTGCCCAGGGCAGCAAGGGCTGCCCGGGAAGAACGGCCACTGAAACGAGGGCCGCTTTAAGAAGATGATCCATGCGTTCTGAGCTTGGCGCCTGCCGGCTCTATCTGATCACGCCGCCGCATTTCGATCCGGCGGCGTTTTCGTCGGTGCTGGCGGCGGCGCTGGATGCGGGCGACGTCGCTTGCGTGCAGCTCCGCCTCAAGGACGGCGACGACGACGCCATTCGCCGCGCGTGCGACGTGCTGCGACCGCAGGTCCACGCCCGCGACGTCGCCCTTCTTCTCAACGACCGGCCGGATCTCGCCGCCGAAACCGGCTGCGATGGGGTGCACATCGGCCAGGAGGATGCCCCCTATGCCGAGGCCCGGCGTCTGGTCGGCGCCGACGCCATCGTCGGTGTGACCTGCCACGACTCCCGGCACCTCGCGATGCTGGCGGCCGAAGCGGGGGCCGACTACGTGGCGTTCGGTGCCTTTTTCCCGACGACGACCAAGGAGGCGAAGACGACGGCCGATATCGACATCGTGTCCTGGTGGAACGAGCTGATGACCGTGCCGTGCGTGGCCATCGGCGGGATCACGGTGGAGAATTGCCAGCCCCTGATCGCCGCCGGCGCCGATTTCCTCGCCGTCTCGTCGGGCGTCTGGGATCACGCCTGCGGCCCGGCCGCGGCCGTTGCCGCCTTCAACCGCCGTCTGCGTGCCGAGAGCGGAGCGTGAGGGGGGGGGGAATCGCCTCGTGCGGACGATGCTCCCCGCGCGGGCGGCCGCGCCGAAGCCGGTCGCATGGGAGCCGGTCTTGTTCTGGGAGTGTCCCCTTGAGTTGCCGCCGGTCGTCCGAGATGCTAGCTTCCCGTCCCCTGCGGTTGGACACCGAACTCCTCCCCACCCAAAAGGTTGAGAATGAAGATCAGTGGTAATGCCGTGCGACCGGGAATGGTCATCGAGCACCAGGGCCGGCTGTGGCGCGCGGTCCGCATCATGCACACCCAGCCCGGCAAGGGCGGTGCCTACCTTCAGGTCGAGCTGAAGGACCTTCGCGACGGCACCAAGCTCAACGAGCGTTTCCGCTCCGCCGAGACCGTCGAGCGCGTCCGCCTCGATCAGCGCTCCTTCCAGTATCTCTACGCGGAAGGCGACCGCTATACCTTCATGGACACCGAGTCCTTCGATCAGATCACGCTGGGCGCCGAGATCCTCGGCGAGGATCAGATCGCGTTCCTGCAGGAGAACATGGCGGTGAACATCGAATTCCACGAGGAGACGCCGATCGCCGTCCAGCTTCCCGACCAGGTGACGCTGGCCGTGGTCGAGGCCGATCCCGTGGTCAAGGGCCAGACCGCGGCATCGTCGTACAAGCCGGCGGTGCTGGAAAACGGCCTCAAGATCCTGGTGCCGCCCCACATCGAGGCCGGCACCCGGGTGGTCGTCAGCACGGCCGACAGCACCTACGTCGAACGGGCCAAGGACTAGCGGCAGCGGAGGCATAGAGGGTCGCGGACAATGGCGCTGCGCTCGGCGCTCCTCAACGTCATGGTGGGCGCCGCGCACAAGGCCGCGCGCGGCCTGATCCGCGATCTCGGCGAGATCGAGCACCTCCAGGTCTCGAAGAAGGGGCCGGCCGACTTCGTGAGCAAGGCCGATCATCGCGCCGAGAGGATCATCGCCGCCGAGCTGGCCAAGGCACGGCCGGCCTACGGCCTGCTGATGGAGGAAACCGGTGCCGTCGCCGGCACCGACACCTCCAACCGCTGGATCGTCGATCCGCTGGACGGCACCACCAATTTCCTGCACGGCATTCCGCATTTCGCCATCTCCATTGCCTTAGAGCGCGATGGCGAGCCCTTTGCCGGCGTCATCTATGCGCCGATCCCGGACGAGCTCTACGTCGCCGAGCGCGGCAGCGGCGCTTTCCTCAACGGTCGTCGCCTGCGGGTTTCGGCGCGCAGCCAGATGGACGAGGCGCTGTTCGCCACCGGCATTCCGTTCAAGGGCCTGCCCGATCATGCCCTGTTCCTGCGCCAGTTGACCGTGCTGATGGGACAGGTGGCGGGCGTGCGCCGGTTCGGCTCGGCCGCCCTCGATCTCGCCTACGTCGCCGCCGGCCGCTACGACGGCTTCTGGGAGAACGGCCTCAATCCCTGGGACATCGCCGCCGGCATCGTGCTGGTGCGCGAGGCGGGCGGCTTCGTCAGCGACCTCGCCGGCGGCAGAAAGATGTTCTCGGGCGGCGGCATCCTCGCCTGCAACCCGCATTTTCACCCGCAGCTGCTTGCCGCGCTGGCGCAGGCGGCGCGGGACGGCGCGGTCGCGCCGGTTGACCCGCGGCCGGTCACAGGGTAAAGGCCGTAGCCTGCAACGCCAGCGAACGGGAGACGATGCGGTCATGACCGGCCCCGGGCGTTACCTCTTGCGCATGGCCTTGTTCGTCGCGGCAGTGGGCGCGGCGGCAATCGTGCTGCTGCCGTCCTTGACCAGCGCGTTCATGACCAATCCGCCGCTTAACGGCCTGATCCTGGCCGTTCTGGTGTTCGGCGTCGGCCACAACGTCCGCCAGGTGCTGCGGCTCGGCCGCGAGGTGCGTTGGCTCAAGCATTTCCGCGGCGACGAGCTGCTTGATGAGCCGCCGGAGCCGCATCTGCTGGCGAGCATGGCGACCATGTTGGCGCCGAGGCGGGGCCGGCTGTCGCTGTCGGCGCCGGCGATGCGCTCGCTGCTCGACGGCATCGCCTCAAGGCTCGATGAGTCGCGCGATCTGTCGCGCTACACCATCGGGCTTCTGGTCTTCCTCGGCCTCTTGGGCACCTTCTGGGGGTTGCTGCACACCGTCGGCGCCATCGGCCAGGTCATCTCCGGGCTCTCCGTCGAAGGCGGAGACGTCGGCTCCATCTTCAAGAGCCTGAAGGCGGGGCTGCAGGCGCCGATCGCGGGCATGGGCACCGCGTTCTCCTCGTCGCTGTTCGGCCTTGCCGGCTCGCTGATCCTGGGCTTTCTTGACCTCCAGGCGGGCCAGGCGCAGAATCGTTTCTTCAATGAGGTCGAGGACTGGCTGTCGACGGCGACCCGGCTGCCGAGCGGCGCGCTCGCCGTCGAGGGCGAGCAGGCGGTGCCGGCCTACGTCCAGGCGCTGCTGGAACGCACGGCCGACAGCCTCGATGCCCTGCAACGCACGTTGATGCGTGCCGAAGAGGGGCGGACCGCCGCCCATGTGCAGTTCCGGGCGTTGACCGACCAGCTTTCCCTGTTCACCGAGCAGATGCAGGGCGAGCAGGCGGTGCTGTCGCGGCTGGCCGATGGCCACAGCGGGCTGGCGCCGGCGCTGGCCAGACTGAGCGATGGCATCGCCAGCATGGCGAGAGGCGGCATCGACGAGCCGACCCGCGCGCACATCCGCAACATCGAGATCGAGTTGGCGCGGCTGATCGACGAGCTGAGCTCGGGCCGCGAGCAGATCATCCGTGAGGTGCGCAGCGACATCAAGCTGCTCGCCCGCACCATCGCCGCCGCCGCCGAGGGCGGCGAGCGCCCGCCGCCGATGAGCGACGGTCATCTCGGCCGGCCATGAACAGCCGCGCCCGCCGCCATCTCGACATCTGGCCCGGGTTCGTCGACGCGCTGGCCACGTTGTTGATGGTGATCATCTTCCTGCTGATGGTCTTCGTGCTCGCGCAATTCTACCTCTCGCAAGCGCTGTCGGGGCGCGACGCCGCCCTGCGCACCCTGCAGGGCCAGCTTGCCGAGCTGGCCAACACCCTGGCGCTCGAACGGGATGAGAGCACCAAGCGGGCGAACGAACTGAGCCGCCTGCAGGCGACTTTGCAATCGACGCTGACGGAGCGCGACAGCTTGCGTGCCGCGCTTGACGAAGCCAACACCGCCCGCGCTACCGGCCAGACCAAGCTCGACGCCAACGCCGCCGAGATCGCGCGCCTGAACGCCGATGTCGCCGCGTTGCAGGCGTTGAAGGCCGAACTTGAGAAGGAGGCGACCGCGCTCGCCGGCAAGAGCAAGGAGGCCGAGGGCGCGCTGATCGAGGAACGCAAGCTCTCCGAGAGCGCCCGCGCCCAGGTTGCGCTCCTCAATCAGCAGCTTTCGGCGTTGCGCGCCCAGCTCGAAGCGCTCAACGAGCAACTTGCCGGGTATGAGAAGAAATCCGCCGAACAGCAGGTCGAGATCGCCAGCCTCGGCGCCCGGCTGAACACCGCGCTTGCCAGCAAGGTCCAAGAATTGTCGCGCTACCGCTCGGAATTCTTCGGCCGCCTGCGCGAGTTGCTCGGTGACCAGGCTGGCATCCGCGTTGTCGGCGACCGCTTCGTCTTCCAATCGGAAGTGTTGTTCCAGCCGGGCTCGGCCGCCATCGAGCCCGAGGGACGCAAGCAGCTCCTGGCGGTTGCGCGGACGCTCAAGGACCTGATGCCGCGCATCCCCGATACCCTCGACTGGGTGCTGCAGGTCGAAGGCCACACCGACCGGGTGCCGATCAACACGGCCCAGTTCCCGTCGAACTGGGAATTGTCGGCGGCGCGCGCCATCTCGGTGATCCGGCTGTTGAGCGAGGCCGGTATTCCGCTGTCCCGGCTGGCCGCGGCCGGCTTCGGCGAGTACCATCCGCTCGATCCAGGGAACGACGAGGCCGCCTTTCGTCGCAACCGCCGGATCGAACTCAAGCTCACCCAGCGTTAGCGTCCGTGCCGATGTCCTAGCCATGCCGACCGTGTCCCCGCCATGCTGACGCTGTTCCTGATCGTGTTCGTCGATCTGGTCGGTTTCGGCCTGATCATCCCGCTGCTGCCGTTCTTCGGCGAGCACTACGGCGCGAGTCCGGCGGTGGTCGGGCTGTTGATGGCGTCGTTTTCCTTCACCCAGTTCCTCTCCGCGCCCTTGTGGGGCTGGATCAGCGACCACCGCGGCCGCCGCCCGGTGCTGTTGTGCAGCCTGGCCGGTCTCGCCGTCGCCTACCTCTCGCTCGCCTTTGCGCACAGCATCTGGATGCTGTTCGCCGCCCGCGCGTTGGCGGGCCTGATGGCCGGCAACATCGCCGCCGCCTTCGCCTACGTCGCCGACATCACGACGCCCGCCAATCGCGCCAAGGGCATGGGCGCCATCGGTGCCGCCTTCGGCCTCGGGTTCATCTTCGGACCCGCCATCGGCGGACTGCTCGCCGGCGGTGATCCGCACGCCGCGGACTACCGCACGCCGTCGCTGGTGGCGGCGGGGCTGTCGGCACTGGCGTTCCTGATGACGCTGGCATTGCTGCCGGAATCGCTGCCGGCCGAGGTCCGCGCCGGCAACCAGGGCCTGGAGGCGCCGTCGCGCTGGCGGCAGTTCCGGCAAGCCCTTGGCCGGCCAGTGGTCGGGCGGATCATCGCGATCGCGTTCCTATCCACCTTTGTCTTTGCCGGACTGGAAAGCACGTTCGCGATGTGGTCGAGGCGTGAGTTCGGCTGGGGGCCGGAGCAGAACGGCTATCTGTTCGCGTTCGTGGGGGTCATCGGCGCGTTGATCCAAGGTGGCCTGATCGGCCGGCTGGCGCACCGGTTCGGTGAGCGTGTCCTGGTGATAGCGGGCGCGGTGTTGCTGGCCGTCGGCATGCTGCTGATCCCGCCCTCGGCGAGCCTTGCGCTGCTGCTGCCGGCGATGACCGTCGCCGGCGCCGGCTTCAGCCTGATGTCGCCGTCCTTGAACGCGCTGCTCTCGCTTGCCGTCGGCAGCGCGGTGCAGGGCGGCACCATGGGCGTGAGCCGCTCGGCCACCACGCTTGCCCGCGTGATCGGCCCCGCGGTCGCCGGCGCGCTGTTCGAGCTCCTGGGCAGGGACTGGCCGTTCTATTTGGGCGTTTGCGTGATGACCGTGGTCGCGGTGGTTTCCTTCGGTGTGCGCGCCACGCCGAAGCATTCGTCTGACGGAGGAGGGGAAGAACAACCAACCGCGCCTGCGCCTTCGCTTGCCGCCAGCGGCCAAGATGCGCTATAGGGCCGGGCCTTGAGCAGGAGACGACGCGCATGAAAAAAGACATTCACCCCGATTACCATGAGATCACGGTCGAGATGGTGGACGGCACCACTTTCAAGACCCGCTCGACCTGGGGTGGCGAGGGCGAAACTTTGAAGCTCGGTATCGATCCCAAGAGCCATCCGGCGTGGACCGGCGTGCATCGCCTCGTCGATACCGGCGGTCAGCTTGCCAAGTTCCGCAAGCGGTTCAAAGACTTCGGCCTCAAGGGCTGAGCGGTGCCGGACGGCGTAGCCTGAAACAAAATGCCGCCCTTTTGGAAGGGGCGGCATACTCGCTAAACCAGACGTTCGGGTCGGTTACTTGCCGGTCATGATCTCCACGCGGCGGTTCTGCGGCTCACGCACGCCATCGGCGGTGGGCACCAGCGGGTTCTGTTCGCCCTTGCCCAGGGTCGCGATCTGCGCAGACGGCACCCCGAGGTGAATCAGCTCCGCCTTCACCGAGGCCGCGCGCCGCTCCGAGAGTTTCTGATTGTAGGCATCTGAGCCGGCACGGTCGGTGTAGCCGGTGCAGACGATGCGCGCGGCGCCGCCCTTCTTCGCGGCGGCGGCGGCGTTGGCGACCACCTGCTTGCCAGCGGCGGTCAGCGTCGACTTGTCGAAATCGAAGAACACCAGATAGCGATCCGGTGTCGCCATCGGCGGCGGCGGCACGGCGGCGGCTGCCGGCGGTGCTGCCTCTAGCTGGGCGAGCGCCTTGGTGAAGCCATCCCGGCAGGCGGCGATGTGGTCCGGCTGCAGGTTCTCGTCGAGCTGCTCGAGCCAGCAGTCGTACAGCGACTGCGCGCGGGCGGCGACGTCGGGCTTGGTGGTCCGGCCGTTAGCGTCGAGCGCCTTGACCAGACGCGCCCGCGCCGACGTGACCTCGGCGACCTTGTCGTCCGGAATGTCACGCAGCCGCGGCTCGTCGGGCTGCGTCGGTTTGCCCTTGGCGGCGTCGATCGAGCGCCGCGCATAGGCGTCGCCATCGCGCTGGTCGCCTGACTTGTACTCGACTTCAGCGAGCGCGAGATAGTCCTTATACAGCGCTTGGTCGAAAGCCGTTCCCTGTGGCTTCGCGGCGCGCGCGTCGCCCAAGTAGCGGTCGGTGCAGCCCGCACCGGCGATCATGGCCACCGCCACGACCGCGAGCTTGAGGTGCTTGCGCATCATTTCCTCCTTCCTCTCAATCCCGCCGCAGCCGGGCTGAGGCCACCCTGCGGCGCTGGCGTCTGAGACCTGGTCATCGGCTGCTCTCCGCGGCACTAGAAGTCGAGACCAAAGCCGAAGGAATAGCGAGCATTGCCCTCGTCGAAGTCGTTGTCGGCAACAACCTCGTACTCGAGCAGCCCATAGAGGAAGGTGCTTTCGTTGACGAAGAACTTGGCGCCCGCCTCCGGCCCGTAGACGTAGTCATCATCGACACCGTCGCCCCACGCATAGCCCGCGGAGAAGCCGACGAACGGCTGGAAGCGGCCGAGCGGCGCCTGGAAATCGACTGCCGCCTTTGCCGAGTAGTTGTACTGGTCCTCGACATCGTCGCCAAACAGCGTGTTGAAGGTGGCGCGCGCGCCAAGCGGCAGCCACTTCAGGGCATAGTATTGAGCGCCACCGCCGATGCCGAACGCGCTGTTGTCGAATTCGTTGGTCGAAGCGCCGGTGCCGCTCAGGGTTGCCTCCCAGTCGCCCTTGCGCGGCCCCCATTCCGCCGTGTACGGCGGCATGGTGGAGTCGGCCAGCGCCCACGAACCGGTCAGAGCGACCAGCGAAACGCCCATCAAGAGCCTTCTCATTTGAATTCCTCCAGTCAAGATTCAATCATTGAGTCATTGTGGCGCCGCTGAAAACGACAGCACCACCACACACAGTCTTTATTTGTGACCAAAGGAAGTCTATCTGACGCAAGCAACCTTTATGGTTGCATCTGCTGTTGTTGCATTTTCGTCGCAACGAGTCCTACGCATTGTGGCAGAGATGTTGCAAACGACCCATATGTGGAGGGTAGCCAACTTTTTCGCGCATGCTCCGGCGAGCGCGCCGACCGCTGGGCGATCGGGGCAACGAGATGGAAACCGGCCCGCCTCGGCGCGTCGATTCGCGGCCAGCAACCACGGACACATCGAGGAGGGGGAGTCCTGGCCGCCAACGCGATGGCCTGGTCGAGCGGCCTGCGCGGCAGGAACACGGCGACACTGGGCCGACGCCGCGTTGCGAATCGGCATGGCATCGCTTCCGCGTCGCCGAAGATGGCGAGATGACGGAACGTCCCGGGATCATCGCTCCCGCGCGCGGACGCTAGTGGATCGGATCACACGCTTGAATCCCTGGTGCAGCGACTGAATCCCTGGTGCAGCGGCGCATTCAAAGAATGCGCGGTCGCTGCACATAACCTATTGTTTCTAGTGCACATCTGACCCATTCGGCTGAACTGTCCGAATGGGTCTGTGCACGAGCGTGTGATCGTACGATCCGCTAACCATATGATTCAGCGGCTTTATTTAACCAACGGATGGGACTCATCCGTTGGCATCGAACCACCAGTACCATGGCGGGACCGGTGGGGCACGACCGCGTTCCGGCTGCGCCGCAGCGTCGCCGCGCACAAAAAAAATGCCGCCCCGATGGGGCGGCGTGAGTTGGATAGGGAGGAGGTCAAAGTGAACCGGGCGGTGCCGTCCCTTGGGAGGCGGTGTCCGGTTCAACATGGACGCTCGCGGGACAAGGACTGTTATACCCAAATGAGCTGCACGCATCAAGAGATATTTTTCCCTAGCGGTTTACCATTGATAGAGAAATTTCTAGAAGAATTGCTCCTTTTAACTGTATAAACTATACAAATTTCTCTCATTGAGGGCGTGGCGGCCAGTCGGATCGCCGGCGACGACAACCGTTGCCGGCATGCGCGCGCGCGATGCCACCACCGGCGGTCCAAACGCGGGCCGATGCTGTTTGTTGCCGGTGCGCCAGCGTAACGGGTCACGCGAAGAAAAATTCTGTCCAGGCGGCCGGACGCGAGACCCCGTCGGTGCGATCGGCGTGCAAACCCTTGCCCGCATCGTCGCATCCCCATAGATGGAGTGATTGAGCGGTCATCCGCAGCCGCCGCCGAAGGACTTTGCCCAGCCTCTGCCCGACGCGTGCGGACAGGGGGAGCGTCCGAGCATTCTGCAGTGCGTCTTAACTCTCGTCAGGACGACAGTATTCCGGCACGATGATCGGCCGGCTCCATGGCCGGAGCGAGGCGCAGACAGTATGAACACGAACCTGGAATAAGGGTTTCCACCACCATGGCTCAACCGCTCATGCCGAAGGCGACCGCCGTCTGGCTCATCGAGAACACGACCCTGACGTTCGAGCAGATCGCCGAGTTTTGCGGCATGCACGTGCTTGAGGTCCAGGCGATCGCCGACGGCGAGGTTGCCATTGGCATGCAAGGCCGCGACCCCGTCGCGTCGGGCGAGTTGACCCAACGCGAGCTGGAACGCTGCACGGAAGATCCCGGCGCGCGGCTGCGCGGCGTCGAGCACAAGGTGCCACTCTCGGAGACGGGCACCAAGGGTTCACGCTACGTGCCCGTGGCCAAGCGCCAGGATCGCCCGGACGCCATTGCCTGGCTGTTGAAAAATTATCCCGATCTGACCGACGCCCAGATCTGCAAGCTGATCAACACGACCAAACCGACGATCGAAAAGATTCGCGACCGCACGCACTGGAACGCCGCCAACATCAAGCCGCGCAATCCCGTCGGCCTGGGGCTGTGCCGGGAGGCCGATCTGCAGCGCGAGGTCGATCTCGCCCGCGCCCGCGCCGGCACGGTGCGAAGCGACTGACGCCACGCGGGTCGACCGCTCGGCGCTCTCGCTCAAAGCCGGCCCATCTCGACGTCCCGGCAGGAATAACCGAGCGCGGCCAATCCTTCTTCGAGGTAGTCGGCGAGCAGCGGGATGGAAAGCAGGGCGTCGGCGCGCCGGTCGTCTTCGTCCTCGCGTGCCGTTTTCACCGCGGCCGCCCAGTCACTGGCCTCGTAATCGCCGCCGCCGATCCAGACCAGCGCCAGGAGTTCGGCGGATTCGTCTTCATTGAGCGTTTCGATGCAGCCGCGGATCTCGTCCACGGTCGGATCATCGGGGTAATCGAACAAGATCTCGCGGTCGGCGTCGTCGATGGGATTGTCTCCGGGATCGGAGACCTCTGGCTCCATCTTGGCGTCGAACTCGCGCGCCTTGATGATCAGGTAGCATACCTTGGCGGGATCGATGGTGAGCATGGCTTTGCTTCCCCGGCGCGGAAGAGGGCGCGGGGTCGGCGCGCCAAGCCCGCACCCCGCGGCTGGCACCCCTGCATTCTCCAGCGCACGGCGGCAGAATCAAAGCCCGTTGCCGGCCAGCCCGACAAAAAGAGACGGCGCGAAGGTGCCCCTCCGCGCCGTCCGGCTTGTTCTCGCATTCGACGGGCCTCGACTGTTCCCCGGCCAGGATCACGCCGGGGAACTAGGCCTGTCGTCCGATCCGTTATGCCTCCGCACGCGAGTGGGCGTAGCCGATGGTCTCCAGCGCCTGCTCGATCTCGCCCAGGATCGCCGGATCGTCGATGGTTGCCGGCATCTTCCACGGCTCGTTGTCGGCAATCTTCTGCATGGTGCCACGCAGGATCTTGCCCGAACGCGTCTTCGGCAGCCGATCGACCACCACCGCCTGCTTGAACGCGGCGACCGCGCCGATCTGATCGCGCACCATCTTCACCACTTCCTTGACGATGTCCTCGTGCGACCGCCGGACGCCGGCCTTCAGCACCATGAAGCCGACCGGCAACTGGCCCTTGAAGGAATCGGCGACGCCGACCACGGCGCATTCGGCGACGTCCGGATGCTGGGCGAGCACCTCCTCCATGCCGCCCGTCGACAGCCGGTGACCGGCGACGTTGATGACGTCGTCGGTGCGCGCCATGATGTAGACGTAGCTGTCGTCGTCCATGTAGCCGGCGTCCGCCGTGGCGTAGTAGCCGGGGAACTCGGTCAGGTACGACTTCACGTAGCGCTCGTCGTTGTTGTAGAGGGTCGGCAATGTCCCCGGCGGCAGCGGCAGCTTGACGCAGATGGCGCCGATCTGGCCGCGCGGCACCTCGCGCGCCGCCTCGTCGAGCACGTGCAGGCTCCAGCCGGGCGCTCCCCGGGTCGGCGAACCCGCCTTGACCGGCAGCGGTTCGAGACCCATGCAGTTGGCGGCGATCGCCCATCCGGTCTCGGTCTGCCACCAGTGGTCGATCACCGGACGGTCGAGGGCGCGTTCGGCCCAGTGCAGGGTGTCCGGGTCGGTGCGCTCGCCGGCGAGGAACAGGATCTTGAACTTGCTGAGATCGTAGTCCTTCATCAGGAGCGCGTTGGGGTCCTCGCGCTTGATGGCGCGGAACGCCGTCGGTGCGGTGAACAGGCACTTCACGCCGTGCTGGGAGATCACCCGCCAGAAGGCGCCGGCGTCGGGCGTCCCGACCGGCTTGCCCTCGTAGAGAATGGTGGTCGCACCATGGAACAAGGGCGCGTAGACGATGTAGGAGTGGCCGACCACCCAGCCCACGTCCGACGCCGCCCACCACACCTCGCCCGGCTCGATGTCGTAGATGTTCTTCATCGTCCACTTGAGCGCGACCAGGTGGCCGCCGTTGTCGCGGACGACGCCCTTGGGCTGGCCGGTGGTTCCCGACGTATAGAGGATGTAGAGTGGATCGGTCGCCGCCACCGGCACGCAGTCGGCCGGCTCGGCGCTGGCCATCGCTTCGGCGTAGTCGACGTCGACGCCCGGCTTGAGCGTGGCCTGGACCTGCGGACGCTGCACGATGATGCAGTGCTCCGGCTTGTGCTCGGACAGCTCGATGGCACCGTCGAGGAGCGGCTTATAGGGCAGGACCTTGGTGCCTTCGATGCCGCATGAGGCGGAAATCATCACCTTGGGCTTGGCATCGTTGATGCGCACGGCGAGTTCGTTGGAGGCGAAACCGCCGAAGACCACCGAATGCACGGCGCCGATGCGCGCGCACGCCAGCATGGCGAACAGCGCTTCCGGCACCATCGGCATGTAGACGATGACGCGATCGCCCTTGGTGACGCCGAGCCCCTTCAGGACGCCGGCGAAGCGGGAGACGATGTCTTGCAGTTCCTTGTAGGTGAACTTCTTGATCGTGTTGCCGGTGACCGGGCTGTCATAGATGACGGCGGTGCGATCGCCATGGCCGGCGTCCACGTGCCGATCGATGGCGTTATAACAGGTGTTGACGATGCCGCCCTTGAACCAGCGATAAAAGGGCTTGTTGGAATCGTCGAGCACCTTATCCCACTTCTTGTACCAGTGGATTTGCTCGGCTGCCTCGCCCCAAAACCCCTCGGGGTCCTTGATGGAGCGGGCGTGCGCTTCTTCGTATTTTCCGGGCATGACCCTCCCTCACTTTCTGCTTCGCTTTGACATTCGAAACCCTGCAGCATCGCGCTGCCGGGCAAGCGGCGGCAGTTTGGTCGAAAAGTCTGTTTATTGCAAAGGTCGCGTATGGCAGGGTGCGCGGCGCGACCGGCCCCGATGGGCAGTGCAAAAAGACTTCGCCCGAGGGGAAAAACCACCAGGGCCAACAGGGAGGAAAGACAAAAGCCGATGACCACGACGACGCCCGCCGCCAACCCGTTCGAGACCAATCTCGACCGCTGCCAGGCCAACTATGCGCCGCTGACGCCGACCGGCTTTCTCGCCCGCAGCGCCAAGGTCTATCCCGACCGCGTCGCGGTGATCCACGGCGCGCGGCGCTATACCTGGGCCGAAACCTACGCGCGCTGCCGCCGGCTCGCGTCCGCGCTGGTCCGCCACGGCGCCGGTCCGGGCAAGACGGTGGCGATCATGGCCGCCAACACGCCCGAGCTGTACGAGGCGCATTTCGGCGTGCCGATGACGGGCGCGGTGCTGTGCACGCTGAACACGCGGCTCGACCCCGCGACCATCGCCTATTGCCTTGATCACGGCGAGGCGACGGCGCTGATCACCGACCGCGAATTTGCGCCGGTGGTTGAGCCGGCACTCGCGATGATCGAGCGCGAGCTTCTGGTCATCGACATCGACGATGCGACGGCCAAGATCCGCGGCAAGGCGCTCGGGTCCGTCGAGTACGAAGCGTTTCTTGCCGAGGGTGATCCCGACTACGCCTGGCAGCCGCCCGACGACGAATGGCGGGCGATCACGCTCAACTACACCTCGGGCACCACCGGCACGCCCAAGGGCGTCGTCTACCACCACCGCGGTGCTTACCTGCTTGCCATCGGCAACGTGCTGTCGTGGCAGATGCCGCCGCACGCCGTCTACCTGTGGACGCTGCCGATGTTCCACTGCAACGGCTGGTGTTTCCCGTGGACGCTCGCCGCGATCGCCGGCACCAGTGTCTGCCTGCGTCAGGTCACCGGCGCCGCGGTCTGGAACGCCATCGCCGACGACGGTGTCACCCATTTCTGCGGCGCGCCGATCGTGCTCAACATGGTGATCAACACCGACGAGGCGGAGCGCCGGTCGTTCCCGCATACGGTCAACGTGATGACTGCGGCCGCGCCGCCGCCGGCCTCGACGCTCGAAAAGATGCAGCGCCTGGGCTTCCGCACCACCCATGTGTACGGGCTGACCGAGGTCTATGGTCCGTCCGTGGTCTGCGCCTGGCAGGAAGCCTGGAACGATCTTCCCATCGAAGAGCAGGCCCAGCTCAACGCACGCCAGGGCGTGCCCTATCATGTGCTCGACGACCTGGCGGTCATCGACCCCGAGACGATGGCGAAGGTGCCCGACGACGGCGAGACGTTGGGCGAGGTGATGTTCCGCGGCAACGTGGTGATGAAGGGATACCTCAAAGAGAAGGAAGCGACCGCGGCGGCGCTGGGCGGCGGCTGGTTCCATTCGGGCGACCTGGGCGTGATGCACCCGGACGGCTACATCCAGCTCAAGGACCGCTCCAAGGACATCATCATCTCGGGCGGCGAGAACATTTCCTCGATCGAGGTGGAGAACGTCCTCTATCGCCATCCGGCGGTGCTGCTCGCCGCCGTCGTCGCCAAGCCGGACGAGAAGTGGGGCGAGACGCCGTGCGCCTTCGTCGAACTCAAGCCGCAGGCATCGGTGGGGGGCGACGAGATCATCGCCTTCTGCCGCGAGCATCTCGCCCGCTACAAGTGCCCGTCCCGGGTCGTCTTCTGCGAGCTGCCCAAGACCTCGACCGGCAAGGTGCAGAAGTTCAAGCTGCGCGCGCAGGCAAAGGCGGTTTCTTAAAGACCAACGACGGCAGACGTTCGACGCTGGCGGATGAGTCGCATTCGCTAGCGTCGAGCCAGCAAATCACGGAGTCCCGCGCGGCTCAGGCGCCCTCTTCGTCGAAGGCGGCGACGCCCGGGCCGCCGGTGTCGGTTTCCTCCGCGCCGTGGGCGGCGGCGAGCTGCGCCGCCGCATCATCCCAGGCGCGATCGAGCAGACCGGCCGCCCGCAGCTCGTCGGCGCCGGGCAGATCGTTCAGGCCGGTGAGCCCGAAGTGGCGCAGGAAGCCGTCGGTGGTTCCCCACTGCACCGGTCGGCCGGGGGTCTCGCGCCGGCCGCACGGTTGGATCCACCCCAGCGCAAACAGCGCGTCCAGTGTGCCGCGTCCGAGCTGGACGCCGCGGAAATCTTCGATCTCGGTGCGGGTCAGCGGCTGGTGGTAGGCAAGGATGGCAAGCGTCTCGATCGCCGCGCGGGACAGCTTGCGCTCCGGACGGCGGGCGTGGGCGAGCGCATCGGCCAGATCGGGGGCCGTCGCAAACGCCCAGCTTTCGCCGGCGCGCGCTAGATGCACACCACGCCCGCGATAGTCCGCCTGCAGTTGGGCAAGGAGCGCACCGACATCCGTCCGCTCCGGCAATAGCCGCGCCAACTCGCGCTCGCTCATCGGCGCGTCGGTTGCAAACAGCAGCGCCTCCAACAGGCGCTTGCAGTGCTCGGTCTTGTCGGGCGCAATCTCGTCGGGCGCCGGATCGGCGCTCATGGCTGCGCACCCTCAGCGGCGTCCGCGGCCCGGATGTAGATCGGCCCGAACGGCCGGCCCTGACGCAGGATCAGCACGCCTTGGCGGGCGAGTTCGAGGCTCGCAAGGAAGGTCGCCGCGAGTTGGGCGCGGGCGACGAGCCGGCCGGCGCGTAGTCCGGCGAGCGTCTCTTCGGGCAGGTAGCGCGCAAGGCTCTCCCAGCCCGGCGCATGACCGAGGCCGCGCCGGATGCGCGCCAGCGCGTCCTCGACCGTCATCAGCGGCTCCATCGCCTCGATGCGCAAGGGCTGCTCGGTCTGGCGGCGCTTGAGCACGCAGGCGTATGCCGAGATCAGATCGGAAAGATCGGTTTTGGCCAGCACCGGCTTCGGCGTCGCCCTGCGCTCCGGGCAGCCGCGCGCGAAGAACGTCTGGCCGAGCCGCGCGCGCTCGAACAGGCGCGCGCCGGCGACGCGCATCGCGTCCAGCCGCCGCAACCGTGCAGCGAGCGCCGCCGCCAGGGCGTCGGCCGACGGCTCGCCCGCGCCCGGCGGCTCCGGCAGCAAAAGCCGGGACTTCAGATAGGCGAGCCATGCCGCCATCACCAGGTATTCCGCCGCGAGCACGATATGGGCGCGACAGGCGCGGGCGATGAAGGCGAGGTACTGATCGGCGAGCGCCAGGATCGAGATCTGGCGCAAGTCCACCTTCTGGTCGCGCGCCATCGCCAGGAGAAGGTCGAGGGGGCCTTCATAGCCCTCGATATCGACGATGAAGTGCACCGCCGCGGCGTCGCGCCGCTCCTCGAAGCCGGCGTCGGCGGGGGCGGCCACCTCTGCTTGTGCGCTCACGACACGCCCGCGAGGTTGAGGAGCCCGTCGCTCAGGCGAACGGCCGGCACGATGACCAGCCAGGTGAACACGTCGAGGTTGACGCCGAGCGCGCGGCCGAGCATCGGCAGGACCATCATCACCAGCAGCACCAGGCCGATGCCCCACCGCTCGACCCGCGCGAGCGGCAGCGCGAGTTGCGGCGGCAAGAGACCGACGGCGACCCGGCCACCGTCAAGCGGCGGAATCGGCAGCATGTTGAAAACAGCCAAGAGCACGTTGATCCACACTCCGTTCAACAGATTGAGGCCGGCCCAGTGCGCCGCCGTCTCCGGCAGATAGGCGATGACATGGATGAGCAAAGCGGCGGCACACGCCATCGCGACGTTGATGCCGGGTCCCGCGGCGGCGACCAGCACGGTGTCGCGGCGGATGTGCCGCAGGCGGCCGAAATTGACCGGTACCGGCTTGGCGAAGCCGAACAGGATCTGGCCGCCGCTGGCGAGCAGCAGCATCGCCGGCAGCATGATCGTGCCGAAGGGATCGATGTGGCGCAGTGGGTTGAAGGTGACCCGGCCAAGGCGGAAGGCGGTGTCGTCGCCGCAGCGCCAGGCAACCCAGCCGTGTGCCGCCTCGTGCACGGTGATCGCGAGCAGCACCGGGAGCGTCCAGATCGAGATCTTGTAGAGGATGTCGTCCACGCCTCAGGCCCGCACGCTGTCGAGGAGCGCCGCCAGCCGATCGGCCGCATCCGCCCGATCGAAGCTGTCAATGGAGCGCGTGCGCATCGCCTCTGCGTCGGCGATCCGGGACGCCAGGCCGTCACCGATCGGCGGGCAGACGGGGGCGATGTCCCGCATCTCGGCGAGATCGCCCGAGCAGTGCAGCACCAGATCGCAGCCGGCGGCGAGCGCCGCCCGGGCACGGTCGGCGAGCCGACCCGAGAGCGCGCCCATGCCGATGTCGTCGGAAACCAGCACGCCGCCGAAGCCGATGGCACCGCGCACGACATCTTCGATGATGGTCGCCGACAAGGTGGCGGGCAGGGCGGCATCGATCGCCTGGTAGACGACGTGCGCGGTCATCGCCCACGGCTGGTCGGCGAGCGCGGCGAACGGCGCCCAGTCGGTCGCCCGCAACAGGGCGGCCGGTGTGTCGACCACCGGCAGGGTGAGATGGCTGTCGGCGCGCGCCCGGCCGTGGCCCGGGATGTGCTTGATCACCGGCAGCACGCCGCCGGCAAGCAGCCCGGCGCAGATGGCGCGCGCCAGCAACGCCACCCGCCCCGGCTCGGCGCCGTAAGCCCGATCGCCGATGATCGCATCGGCGTCCGGGAACAACAGATCGGCCACCGGCGCGCAATCAACGGTAATTCCCAGCTTGGCGAGATCATCGGCCAAGAGCCGGGCGTTGAGCCACGCCGCGCGGATGGCATCGGCCTCGTTCGCGTCGGCGAGCGCGGCGAACACGGCGGCTGGCGGCGCATCGCGCCAGTGTGGCGGCCTCAGGCGCTGGACGCGACCGCCCTCCTGATCGATTAGCACCGGCGCGTCGGCCCGGCCGACCACCGTGCGCAGCGCACGCACGAGGCTGCGTACCTGATCTGGAGAGGCGCAGTTGCGCTGGAACAAGATGAACCCCAGGGGGTTGGTTGCCGCGAACAGCGCGCGTTCTTCGTCTCCCAGCGCCAGGCCGGCGATGCCAAAGATGACGGCGCGTGGCCGGCCGGAAACGGGGTCAGCCACGCGGCGCAACCACCAGGCAGCCGACGCCGCGCCCGCTCAGGCTCTGGCACAGGCCGCGCGCGGTCTGCTCGCTTGCGATCGGCCCGACGCGCAGGCGATAGACCACGCCGCGGTCGCCCAAGTCCGCGCGCACAATGTCTGGCTTCAGGCCGCGCAACAGGTCCGCGTGACGGTTGCTGAGCCGGCCCCACTCGGCGGTCGCCCGGGCCTCGGTCGGCAGCGCAGCGATCTGCAGCCGATAGCCACCGCCCGCTGCCGATGGCTTGGCCGCCGGCGTCGCCGCTGTCGCCGGTCCCGCCAGCGCAACCGCCCGATCCGCTGCCGCCCGATCCGCTGCCACAGGTGTTGTCGTTCGAACCGGCGCCGAAGAGGCTTCGGCGACACTCGCCGTCCGCCCCACCGGCTTCGGTTTCGGCAGTGGCAATGCCTCGTCGCCGGCGGACCCCGGCGCCGGCGTCTCCGCCACCGCCTCGGGACTGGCAGGCTCGGTGGGGGTGGACGGGGAAGGCGTCGGCTCCGTGGCCTCGTCCTGTGCCGGTGCCGGCGGCGGTGCCGGCGGCGACAGCGGCTTCTCCGGCTCCGGGATCAACCGTTCGACCCGCCCGGGCAGGTCGCGGCCGCGCAGCCGGCCGTAGATCAGCTTGTCGCGATTCGGAATATCGAGCCCGCCCGGCTGTTCGGGTTGGGTCTTGTACGGTGTCTGGTCGGCATGGACGATGGGCAGCTTGTCGATGTCGACCGATGCCGAGCGCCGGTCGGTGAGCGCCGAATACACGATGACCGCCAGCACGACGAGGGTCAGCGCGAGCACGCTGCCGATCAGCCAGATCAGCCGCCACGGCCGTCCCCGGCGGGTGTCCGCCTCGGCGGCAAGCGGTGCGTCATCAAAGGCTTCCGCGGCCGGCGGCGTATCATAAGGACCCATCAGCGCAGCTCCTGCACCGGCTCGACGCCGATCACCTTGAGGGCCGAGGCGATCACGATCTGCGTGGCGCGGACCAGTGCCAGCCGCGCCCGCGTCAACGACGCATCGTCGGGATGGATGAAGCGCAGCCGGGCGTCATCCTTCCCCTTGGTCCACAGATTGTGGAACAAGGCGGCGACCTCCTGAAGAAAAAAAGCGACGCGGTGCGGCTCGTGCGCCTGCGCCGCGGCCTCGATCACCCGCGGCCAGCCGGCGAGCGCCTTGATCAGATCGATCTCGGCGGCATCGACCAGACGCGCGAACGGCGCTGCGGCCAGCGCGTTGTCGGCCACGGTGCCGTCACCCAACTCGCTCGCCGCCAGCCGCAGGACCGAGCAGGCACGTGCATGCGCATACTGGACATAGAAGACAGGGTTTTCACGCGACTGTTCGGTGACCTTCTGGAAGTCGAAGTCGAGCGCCGCATCGTTGCGCCGCGTCAGCATGATGAAGCGGAAGACGTCCTTGCCGACGCGGTCCAGCACCTCGCGCAGGCTGATGAAGGTGCCGGCGCGCTTGGACATCTTCACCGGCTCGCCGCGGTCGAGCAGGTTGACGAGCTGGCAGAGCTTGACATCCAGCACCGCCTCGCCGCCGGTCATTGCGTTGACGGCGGCCTGCATGCGCTTGACGTAGCCGCCGTGATCGGCGCCCCAGACGTTGATCATCGTGGCGAAGCCGCGGCGGAACTTGTCGAGATGGTAGGCGATGTCCGCGGCGAAATAGGTCCACGCGCCGTCGGACTTGCGCAAGGGGCGGTCAAGCTCGTCGCCGAACGCGGTCGCGCGGAACAGGAGTTGCGCGCGCGGCTCCCAGTCGTCGACCAGCTTGCCCTTGGGGGGAGCGAGCTCGCCCTCGTAGATCAGCCCCTGCGCGCTCAGTTGCGCGAGCGCGGCGTCGATGCCGCCGGTCCCGGCGATCGCCCGCTCCGAGGTCTTGACATCGAAGGTGATGCCGAGCGCGCGCAGATCGTCTTCGATCAGCGCCAGCATCCGCGCACACGCGAAATCGCGCAGCGGCGTGAGCCACGCGCTTTCTTCGGCCGTCAGCCATCGTGTGCCGTCACGCGCCAGCAGGTCCCGGGCCACGTCCTCCAGATAGGTGCCGCCATAGGCGATGGCACCGTGGGCGCGGGCGTCTTCGAAGGCTTCGGCGGAGAGCGCCCCGCAGGCAACCCGGTAGCGGGCGTGGAGCGAGCGGGCGAGCGCGTCGACCTGACCGCCGGCATCGTTGATGTAGTATTCGCGCGTCGGCCGGAATCCGGCCTTGGCCAGCAGCGATGCCAGCGCATCGCCGACGACGGCGCCGCGGCCGTGGCCGACATGCAACGGGCCGGTGGGGTTGGCCGACACGTACTCGACGTTGATCGCCGCGCCGTTCCCGATCGTCGCGTCGCCGTAGGCCTCGCCCGCGGCCAGGATGTCGGCGAGCCGGCGATACCAGAACGCGGGCGCCAGCGTCAGATTGAGGAAGCCGGGGCCGGCGACCTCGACCGCCTGGACGCCATCGATGCCGTTGAGTGCGGGCGCCAGGCGGGTGGCGAGGTCGCGCGGGCGCGCCTTCGCCGGGCCGGCCAGCACCATCGCGGCGTTGGTGGCGACGTCGCCGTGCGCCGGGTCACGTGACGGCTCGACGACGATGCGATCGGTGGCGAGGCCCGCCGGCAGCAGGCCGTCCACCGCCATCGCCTCGATGCGCAGGAGAATTTCGCTCAAGAGTCCACGGTAGAGGTTCACGATGCTCTCGATTGCACGTCGAACAGGCGCCGGTACTCGTCGGCGGCGAAACGATCGGTCATGCCGGCGATGTAGTCGGCGACCACGCGGGCGGTCGCTTCGGTCATCGGCTGACCGGCGCGCCGCCGCCAGTCGGTCGGCAGGCAGCCGGGCTCGGCGATGAACAGCCGGAACAGCTCCTTGACCAGCCGTTTTGCCTTGCTGGTCATCCGATTGAGCTTGTAGTGCCGGTACATGTGCTCGAACAGGAACGCCTTCAGCGCGCGATCGTGCGCCTGCATCTGCGCGGAAAACGCCACCACCGCCGCGCCGGCGGCGCGGATGTCGTCGGCGGACACCGGCGCGAGGCGCTCGATGTTGCGCGTCGTCGTCGCCAGCAGATCATCGACCATGTGGCTGATCAGCCGGCGCACCGCCTCGTGGATCACCCGCGTCGTCTCGATCCCCGGATAGGCTGCGCGCACCTCTTTGAAGATAGCGCCGACCAGCGGCAGCGCATCGAGATCGTCGATGCCGAACAGGCCGGCGCGCAGGCCGTCGTCGATATCGTGGTTGTTGTAGGCGATGTCGTCGGCGAGCGCCGCAACCTGGGCTTCGGCGCCGGCATAGGTGTCGAGCGCCAGATCATGGCAGGCAACGTATTCGGCGATCGCGCGCGGCAGCGGCCGCATCTGCGCCGAGCCGGTCAAGGGTCCATTGTGCTTGACCACGCCCTCCAGCGTCTCCCAGCACAGGTTGAGGCCGTCGAACCGGGCGTAACGCTGTTCGAGCTTGGTGACGACGCGCAGGCTCTGGCCGTTGTGATCGAAGCCCCCGTAGGGCTCCATCATCTCGGCCAAGGCGTCCTCGCCGGCGTGACCGAACGGCGGGTGGCCGAGATCGTGGGCAAGAGCCAACGCTTCGCCCAGATCCTCGTTGAGGCGCAGCGCCCGGCAGATCGAGCGCGCGATCTGCGAGACTTCGAGGCTGTGGGTCAGCCGGGTGCGAAAGAAGTCGCCTTCGTGATTGACGAAGACTTGCGTCTTGTACTCCAATCGCCGGAAGGCGCCGGAATGAATGATGCGATCGCGGTCGCGCTGGAACGGGCTGCGATATCCGCTTTCCGGTTCGTCGTGCAGGCGACCGCGGCTGGCGCCGGGCCGGCAGGCCCACGGTGCGAGGGTGTCGACGGCGATCATGGCGCGAAGGTAGCCGACGCCGCGCGCGTTGGGCAACGTCGTTGCGGGCGCATTGCCGTGCGCGGGCGGCCTTTTGACAACGCGTTGTGGCGGATTACATAACCCTCGCGCCCCGAGGACGGCGGCGCCGGACCGGGCAAGCGTGAGGGGCACAGGAAGGCCATGACTGATTGTGAGACGGCACGGGGTGATCGGATGATTCGCATCTCCCAGCGCGCCAAGCGCCGGATTGCCCAACTGGTCGCAGCCGAGGTTCGCCAGGGCATGATGTTCCGGATCGCCGTCAGCGCCGGCGGCTGCTCCGGCTTCCAGTATGGCTTCAGCCTCGACGACGCGCACGGCGAAGACGACCGGCTGTTCGCCGAGGACGGCGTGACGGTGGTGGTCGACGAGACCTCGCTCGGCCTGCTTGATGGCGCCGAACTCGACTATGTCGACGAGATGATCGGCGCGCACTTCGCGATCAACAACCCCAACGCCACCGCCCGCTGCGGCTGCGGCGCATCGTTCTCGGTGTGAGCGAAGGCGCACCGGTGACCGGCGACGCGGCCACGCTGTATGTCGCCACCTGGAACGTCAACTCGATCAAGGCGCGCCTGCCGCACCTGTTGCGCTGGCTGCGCGAGGCAGCGCCCGACGTTGTGCTGCTCCAGGAAACCAAGATCCCCGATGAGGGCTTCCCCGCGCTCGAAATCGGCGATCTCGGCTACAACGTGGCGAGCGCAGGCCAGAAATCCTTCAACGGCGTCGCCATCTTGTCTAAACGACCGATCGAGGTGCTGGCGCGCGGCCTCGACGGTGACCCGACGGATCTCCAGGCCCGCTATTTAGAGGTGTTCACCTGCGGTCTGCGCGTCGTCTCGCTCTATGTGCCCAACGGCAATCCGGTCGATACCGGCAAGTTCCTGTACAAGCTTGGTTGGCTGCAGCGGCTGCGCGCCCGCGTCGAAGTCCTGCTGGCGAGCGAGGACGCCTTTGTCCTCGGCGGCGACTACAACATCGTGCCGGATGACCGCGACGTCTACGATCCGGCCGCCTGGCGCGACGATGCCTTGTGCCGGCCGGAATCGCGCGCCGCGCTGCGCCGCCTTGTCCATCTCGGGCTTACCGATGCCATCCGCGCCCTGGCCCCCGATGCGGCCGGCCCCTACACGTGGTGGGATTACCGCGCGGGCGCCTGGGCGGCGGACCAGGGATTGCGCATCGACCACCTGTTGTTGTCGCCGCAAGCCGCTGATCGCCTGCGCGCCGCTGGCGTCGATCGCTCGCCCCGTGGCTGGGAGCGGCCGTCCGACCACACCCCGGTGTGGTGCCGCCTGCAGGTCTGAACGGAGCCTTACCGCCACCGCGCGCTGCCCTTCCCCCGCCCCGGACGACCAACGCTTCTGCGATGGGGGAAGGGAGCCCCGGCCGTGCGGTGGGCCGTGCGGCGGTCGTCAGGGTTCGAGCCGCAGCGGCAGCCGCGTCATGCCGTCGGTTTCCGCCTCGCCGAGCTGATGGCGGGTCAGCCCGCGCACGCGGCGCAGATCGGCGCCGCGCAGATCGGCATCCTTGAGGTCAGCGTGCTCGAGATCGGCGTCGTGCAGGTCGGCCCGGTGCAGATCGGCGGCGCGCAGCACCGCCCCGCGCAGATCGGCACCGTGCAGGTCGGCCTCGTGCAGGTCCGCCCACCGCAGGTCTGCGGCGCGCAGATCGGCGCGGTGCAGGTCGGCGCGATGCAGATCGGCCCCGTCGAGTTCGGCGCCGCGCAAGGCGGCGCGGTGCAGGTCGGCGCGATGCAGATCGGCATCGTTCAAGATGGCACCGTGCAGGTTCTCGCCGTGCAGATCGACGCAATGCAGATCGGCACGCTTGCCGATCTCCCAGCCCGATCCGACCCAGGCCTGGTGCTTTTCCAGGACGGTGAGGAGCTGTGGGCGCGCAACCGAGCGTGCCGCTTCCGGAGCTCCGGGCGCGTTGGGATCGCGATCAGCTCCAAGGTGTTGTTGTTCTCCGGCGCACATGCCTTTGTTTTTTTCCTCCCGCTTTGGGCCCAAAATGAGGGACCGCGTTCAACAGCCTCGTTCACCTCCCGTCTGCTGGCCTCCGGATCGCCTCGTTCCCGTCGCAACGGCAAGTTGGTTGCGCGTTCCCCGGGGTTACGTGTTTCCTGGGGTCACGGGTGCCCTGGGTACGCCAGCACCCTTAAGCGTAAACGATTTTGGCGCCGGCTGAAACACTTGAACAGGGGTATGCCTGCGCAGTGCTCCGCGCATCGTTGCCTGGAGTTGTCGGCAGAAGGCAGCGATGCAGGAGGGACGCCCGTTCTTGGGTGTCAAGTATGCTGCGTACCAAAATCGCAACACCCGTTGCGCAAAACACCCAAGCGCGTGACAAAAGACCGATGATGCTCGACACGCGCGCAGGAAGCCTTTGCCATATCAGGATAAACGTGCTATTCGCGGGACTTAATGCCCGTTCAAATGGCGGGTATTCTCGATATACGGAGTATTGTTCGTCGTCGAACAGTGCTGCGGAGAAGTATCTTGAATACGAGGGCGGATTGTCATCTCCGCGGTTTGCATCCCGGCGGGTCTTCGTTCCCGAATATGACGGCCATTGCCGCATCGGGTGAAGGCATCTACGGGGTGGCATGGGGCCATCGGTCCCGGCGCGTCATGCAGTCCTTGATGACGGCGCTGCTTCGGAGAGACGAAGGAGGCAGGCAGAACGTTCAACACGTCGTTCGGGGGCATTGTCGGGGTGGGGGAAGCGCTTTGACCGGCTCATGTTCGAAGCAGAAGGGGGTGGATGTGTCTCACTTTTCCTCTTCTGCGCGCCCGAAGTTTCGGGCGATCGAACGGATCGGGCAACGTGTCTCGCTCCTTGGAGACCGGTGCGGCTGGATCGATGCGTGATCGAGCCGATCGATAAAGGGTGCTAGTTTCTACTGTTGCCAGAGGTGGACTTGAGGGTGTGTCGAGGGAGGATGATGCGATGAAGCGACTTATTGGTATGACGGTAGCGAGCGCGGCGGTTCTTGCGGTGGCCGCGTGTGGAGGTTTGGAATACGAGCGCGTGAAGCCGATGCCCGCTTCAAGCAACGCATTCAATGCCGCGCTCCAGAAAGAATACCTGGAAGTGTCCAAGTGGGAATACAGCGAGGGCGATTACATCGACTCCGACGTGTTCGCGCTGCGGGCCGAGGCTGCGGCCGGGGGGCAACCGCCGAAGCCGGAGGAGATCGGGGCGCGCAAGCTGCCTTCCAACAAGGTCGGCGAGTTGACCGATGCCCGCAACAAGCTGGTGGCGGCCCTGAACGCCAGCGCGACGACCAAGAACCCGGCGGAAGCCGCCCGCGCCCAAGTGATGTTCGACTGCTGGATGGAAGAGCAGGAAGAGAACTTCGAGCCGAACAACATCAAGGGTTGCAAGGACGCGTTCATGGCCTCGCTCGCCAAGATCGAGACCCCGGCCGCCGCGGTTGTGCCGCCGCCGCCGATGACGACGCCCGATCGCTACCTCGTCTTCTTCGATTGGGATAAGTCCACGTTGACCGCCGATGCCAAGAAGGTGCTGGCCCAGGTCGCCGAGAACGTGAAGAAGGGCAAGAGCGCGCACATCAATGTCGTCGGCCACGCCGACCGTTCCGGTCCGGACGACTACAACATGGCCCTCTCCCTGCGCCGCGCCGCCGCCGTGAAGGCGGAGCTGGTGCGCCTCGGCGTCTCCGGCAAGGAAATCGCGACCAGCGGCAAGGGCGAGCGCGAGCCCCTGGTCCAGACCAAGGACGGCGTGCGTGAGCCGCAGAATCGGCGCGTCGAGATCATGTACGGCAAGGCGGGCATGTGACGCCTGTCGTCCCGATGCGACGCTGAAACGAACCAGGGGGCGCTGTCGCAGGGCAGCGCCCCTTGTGCTGTTTGGCGAGAAGGACACCACCCGCCGATCGGGATGCCTGTGGGGGCACGCATTGGCCGCCCACCCCGAGTGCGGGGGCGATGAGCGCGGACGAGGATGGGAACGCCGGGCTCCTTCAACCGGGACACCACCTTCAAGACACTGGGGAGCGAAGATGAGGAGCTTGCTGAGGATCATGAGCGCCGTCGTTCTGGCGGCGGCGCTGGCCAGTCCGGTGGCGGCCGACGAATTGACCGGCACGTTGAAGAAGATCAAGAGTGCGGGCGCGCTCGTGATTGGTCATCGCGAGGCATCGCGCCCGTTCTCCTTCGTCGATGACAAGGGCGAAGCCGCCGGTTATTCGATTGACCTGTGCGTGCGTATCGCCAAGGCGGTCAAGGAGCAGCTCGGCCTCGATCAGTTGGAAACCCGTTTTGTTCCGCTCTCTGCCGAGAACCGCATCGACAAGGTTGCCGACGGCACGGTCGACATCGAATGCGGCAATACCACCAACACGCTGTCGCGCCAGGAGCGCGTCGACTTCACCAACACCGTGTTCATCACCGGCGGCGGCTTTCTGACGCGGGCGGACACCAAGGTCGGCAGCCTGGGCGATCTTGCCGGCAAGAGCATCTCGGTGGTGATCGGCACCACCACCGAGCAAGAGCTCGCCAATCTGTTGGCCAAGTCGCTGGTCGATGCCAAGATCGTGAAGGTGAAGGACCACAACGAAGGCATCGAAGCGCTCGTCAACGGCCGCGTCGATGCCCATGCCGGTGACCAGCTCGTCCTCATCGGCCTTGCCAAGTCCGCCAAGGATCCGAAGCGCTTCGCCTTGGTCCCGGAACTGTTTTCCTACGAGCCCTACGCGTTGATGCTGCGGCGCAACGACGCCGATTTTCGTCTGGTCGCCAACCGGGCGCTGGCGCAGCTTTACCGCAGCGGCGAGATCGGCGCCATCTACGAGAAATGGTTCGGCGACTGGGGCGGCAAGCCGAGCCCGCTGCTCCTTGCGATGTACGCGCTGAACTCGCTGCCAGAGTAGCGTCGCTACGCTCAGGAGGCGCTTTCGCCAAGCACTCCAAAACAAGAATGCCCCGCCCGAAGGCCGGGCGGGGCATCTCCTGCAGACGAGCGATTACCGCCGGAGCGGGGCATGCTCAGTGCTGTTGTGCCAGGATGGCGATCTCGTCCTTTATCATCAACTTTTGCTTTTTGAGCCTGGCAATTTCAACGTCGTCTGGTTTCGGCCGTCTGTTTTCTTCTTCGATTGCGATCTCAAGGGTGTGATGCTTCTCCTTCAGCGCATCAATCCGTTCCTGCAGGCTCATGGGGTCAGTCCTCCCTAGGATGACAACCTCGTCATAATACATGGGTGTAAACGTTCGCGCCACTATCCCGCGCGCGGCGGCGGCGCGGCCTCAAGAGCGTGGCAAAGGCATGTGCAATGGACCGCCGGCGCTGGTGCGGGCATGACTGCCGCGCCGCAAGGATAACCGCGCGACAGCGAAGGGTTGGCAAGCGATGCCCCAAGCACTGATCCACGAGGAACCCGGTGCCGTCATCTTGGCCAAGCGCGGGGTGCTTGCGGTCAGCGGCGACGACCGCGCCCAATTCCTGCAAGGCCTCGTTTCCAACGATATCAGCAAGGTGACGGCCGCGCGTGCCGTCTATGCCGCCTTGCTGACGCCGCAGGGGCGCTACCTGCACGACTTCTTCGTCTATGCCCATGCCGACGCCCTGCTCCTTGAGTGCGAGCATGCCCGGCTCGCCGATCTTGCCGGCCGGCTGCGCATCTACCGGCTGCGCAGCGATGTCAACGTCGCTGACGTGAGCGAAGCGTTCGCCGTGGCGGTGGCGTGGGGCGAAGGGGTCGCCGCTGTCCTCGGTCTCGGAGCGGCAGACGCGGGCGCGGCGTGCGCCTTCGCAGGTGGCATCGCCGTCGTCGATCCCCGGTTGCCGGCGGCCGGCGTGCGCCTGGTATTGCCGAAAGCCGGCGCCGAGACCAGCCTGCGCGCCGTGGGCTTGACAATGCGCGCCCCGGCCACCTACGCGCATCACCGCATCCGCTTGGGCCTCGCCGACGGTAGCCGCGATCTCGATGTCGAGAAAACGCTCCTGCTCGAAGGCGGGTTTGACGCGCTGAACGGGATTGACTGGGACAAGGGCTGTTATCTGGGCCAGGAGGTCACGGCGCGCTCGAAGTATCGCGGCCTCGTCAAGAAGCGGCTGGTGACCGTCGCCGTCGACGGTCCGCTGCCGGTCCCGGGCACACCGGTGCTGGCTGCGGGCGAACCGGTGGGCGAAGTTCGCTCGGGCATCGAGGACGTGGCGCTCGCCTACGTCCGCCTCGACGCGCTCGCCGCCGGCGATGCCGCACCGCTCACGGCGGGCGACGCGCGCCTGCGGCCGCTGCCGCCGGCAGGCGGTCCGACGGGTACGGTTTAACGTGGCCGACGACTGAAGAACGACGGAAGGGCGCGGGAAGCGGGCTCGGTTGCCTACGCTTGCGTTTTTTCGATCAGCGCGCGGCGCAGCCGGCGCAACTCCTTCGGCAACGCGCGCTCCTTGCTCGCCTGCAGGAAGGCATCGAGGCCACCCGCGTGCTCAATGGTGCGCAAACCCGCGGTTGAAACCCGCAACCGCACGCCGCGGCCCAGGCGTTCGCTGAACACCGAGGTGTCCTGCAGATTGGGCAGGTAGCGCCGTTTGGTCTTGTTGTTGGCGTGGCTGACGTTGTTGCCAACAAGCACGCCCTTGCCGGTAATGCCGCACCGTCTCGCCATCGCACTTCGCTCCACTCGGGGAAAAAACAATTACGCCCGCGCGCAGCCTCACACGCGGCGCCCGGGCGTGGTGAACACCCATAATCAAAGCGGGCCCGCGCCGTCAAGTCCGCGCGCGCCGCCCGCCGCTCAAGCGATCAAGCCGACGAGACGTAAAGCCGTCGCCGGCCGCTTACGCCGCCTGTACCTTGGCAAGCAGATTCTCGTCGAGCTTGGCGAGAAACTGCTCGGTGGTCATCCACGGCTGGTCGGGGCCGATCAGGATCGCCAGATCCTTGGTCATGAACCCGCTTTCGACGGTCTCGACGCACACGTCTTCCAGTGTGCTCGCGAAGCGCACGACGTCGGGCGTGTCATCGAAGATGCCGCGGAAGTAAAGCCCGCGCGTCCAGGCGAAAATCGAGGCGATCGGGTTGGTCGAGGTCGGTTTGCCCTCCTGGTGCTGGCGATAGTGCCGGGTCACCGTGCCATGCGCGGCTTCGGCCTCGACGGTCTTGCCGTCGGGCGTCATCAGGACCGAGGTCATCAGCCCGAGCGAGCCGAAGCCCTGGGCCACCATGTCCGACTGCACATCACCATCATAATTCTTGCACGCCCAAACGAAGCTGCCCTCCCACTTCAGCGCCGAGGCAACCATGTCGTCGATCAGCCGGTGCTCGTAGGTAATGCCCTTGGCCTTGAAGCGGTCCTTGAATTCGGCCTCGTAGACTTCCTGGAACAGGTCCTTGAAACGGCCGTCGTAGGCCTTGAGGATGGTGTTCTTGGTCGACATGTACACCGGCCAACCGAGGTCGAGGCCGTAGTTGAGCGAGGCGCGCGCGAAGCCGCGGATCGATTCATCGACGTTGTACATCGCCATGGCGACGCCGCCGCCCGGATAGTCGAACACCTCGTGCTCGATCGCCGGTCCGCCAGCCGCCGGCTGCCAGCGGATGGTGAGCTTGCCGGCGCCGGGGATCACGAAATCGGTGGCGCGGTACTGGTCGCCGAAGGCGTGGCGGCCAATGACGATCGGCTTGGTCCAACCCGGCACCAGACGCGGGACGTTCTTGCAGATGATCGGCTGGCGAAAGACGGTGCCGCCCAAGATGTTGCGGATGGTGCCGTTGGGCGACTTCCACATCTTCTTGAGGTTGAATTCCTTCACCCGCGCCTCATCGGGGGTGATGGTCGCGCACTTGACGCCGACGCCGTAGCGCTTGATCGCGTTCGCCGCGTCGATGGTCACCTGATCGGCGGTGGCATCACGGTGCTCGATGCCGAGATCGTAGTATTTGAGATCGATGTCGAGGTAGGGCAGGATCAGCTTTTCCTTGATGAACCCCCAGATGATCCTGGTCATTTCGTCGCCGTCCAACTCGACGACCGGCTGGGCGACCTTGATCTTTGCCATTATTTACTTCTCCTCGCGAGCGGCGGCTTACACGATCATCCTTCGGCGCGCCGACCCTCCCGACGCGGCCAACACACCTTCTTGCGCGACTGCGATCCGCGCATGGGACAGGCGGCCGAGCCTAGAGAGCACCGTGCACTTTGGCAAGGCCGCGGGCGGGGGGCAGGCAGCAGCGTGTCAGGCGACGCCACCGTTGCCCGCCGCCTCTGACGACGCCCGATCTCGCTATCGAGTGCCCGCGGGAAAGTCGGCGCCAAGACTGAGATCCTGAAAGCGGCTCATTTCGGCGGCAAACGTCTTGAGCTTTCCTTCGACCATCTCCATCGCGACCCGGCCGAGCAGCAGGTGGAGTGGTGGTTCGGCCGCCTCCACGGCTGCGATGATGGCGTCGGCGGCGCGCGCCGGATCACCCGGCTGCCTGCCCGAATAGCCCTGAATCAGCTTGCGTCGCGCGCCGGCGGTTTCCGCATAATCGGCAATCGCCGCCTTCGGCGTTTTCAGCGACGTGCCCGCCCAATCGGTGCGAAACGGCCCCGGCTCGACGATGGTGACACGAATGCCGAACGGAGCGACCTCTCCGGCGAGCGCTTCGGACAGACCCTCCACCGCGAACTTGGTTGCGTTGTAATAGCCGACGCCGGGGATGCCGACCAGGCCGCCGACCGACGAGATGTTGACGATGTGCCCTTTGCGCCTTGCGCGCATGCCGGGCAGAACGGCCTTGGTCAGGGCGGCGAGGCCGAACAGGTTCGTTTCGAACACCGCTCGAACCTCATCGTCCTCGCCTTCCTCGACGGCGGCGAGATACCCGTACCCGGCGTTGTTGACCAGCACGTCGATCCGGCCGAACCGGCTCTGTGCGCTGTTCACGACCACCTGTCCCCGGGCGGTGTCGGTCACGTCCAAGGCGGTGGCAAGACAGACGTCCGGGAATTCTTTGGCGAACGCCTCGACCGTCGCTTGATCCCTTGCCGTAACCACGGCCCGGTGCCCGCGCTGCAGGACCGCCCGCGCGAGGTCGCGCCCCAAGCCTCTCGAACAACCGGTGATCAGCCAGACCGGTGCATCCGATGCCGTCATGATCGATGATCACGTCCGTCAAGGTGGTGGAAATTCGGGTGTGGTTTGAGGTGGCCATG
>CAYNYW010000001.1:64870-200854 GCA_964401555.1 uncultured Defluviicoccus sp. | reverse complement strand
CGACAATCCCTGTCGATGAAGTTCCAGTATCATCATCGGCTCCCCAAGTTTGACCACCGCTTCCCTCCCGTCCTTGTGGCGGGAGCGATCGCCGGCGATCGATCGGCCGCCCGCTCTGCCGGGACGCGTCCCGGCAGAGCGGGCCATCAAAGGCCAACCAGGGAATTTTCAATCGGCGCTTTCAGGGAGAATTCATCCGGTAATGACAACCACGAAGCGGCGGTCGATGGCGATGTGTAACTTCTACCCGAACACCGGAATCGCCAGTTCGGGACCGCTGCGCGCGACCGGCCCACTTTCACCGTCCAGCGGGCGTCGGTATCCTTTTGCGCCGCCAGGATCAAGACCTTGAACATGGCAACCGGATCATAGGGCGGGTGGCCGCCCTTCGCGCCATCCGAATAGGCCAGCGCCTCCTCAAGGAGCGGTCGGAACGCCTCGAAATCGATGCCCCGCGCCATCTCCTCAAGCGGATCGCCCGCCTCGGAAAGCCGCTTCAAATGCTCCGGAAGATCGAAAAATCCAAGCTGTTTCATGGCGCCTCCCCAACGGAGCCGTCGAATCACAGATTGGCCCCAACGGCGAGGTCAATGGGGGCGGCCAGCTCGTCATTCCGTGCAGCGCACGCCGGTGCCGCCGAGCCCGCAGTAGCCGCCGGGATTCTTGGCGAGATACTGCTGGTGGTAGTCCTCCGCATAGTAAAACATCGGTGCCGGCACGATCTCGGTGGTAATCGCGGGAAACCCCTTGGCACGCAGTGCGGCTTCATAGTGCAGCCGCGATGCTTCGGCCTGGCGGCGCTGCTCCTCGGAAGACACGTAAATGGCGGAGCGATACTGCGTTCCGACGTCGTTGCCCTGACGCATGCCCTGCGTCGGGTCGTGGCTCTCCCAGAACACCTGCAAGAGCTGCTCGAAGGTCACCCGAGCGGGATCGAACACCACACGCACGACCTCGGCGTGGCCGGTGCGCCCGGAGCAGACCTCCTCGTAGGTCGGATTGCGGGTGTGCCCGCCGGCATACCCGACCGCGGTGGTGTAGACGCCGTCGAGTTGCCAGAACTTCCGCTCGGCACCCCAGAAGCAGCCGAGCCCGAACACCGCCTGGTCCAGGCCTCCCGGAAACGGCGGCTTCAGCGGCCGGTCCAGCACATAATGTCGTGCCGCAACCTCCATCTCCTGCGCGCGCCCCGGCAGCGCACCGGCCGCCGTCGGCAAGGAGAGCTTTTTTGCACGCCCGAACCACATCTTCGATCACCCTCTCGTTCACCGGGCCGTTGCCCTCGCGATCGAGATGGTGGTTGGCCGCCCGAGCATGCAAGCACCGCTCGCCGCGTTGTGATCTGACGCACGCGAGAAAACGGCAGCGTGTCAGTTGACCACGCCCGGCGACCTCCGACAGGAGCGGGCGATCGATCGAGACCGTCCGCGCCTGGATGAGATGGGTGCCGGCGCCCGCCGGTCGCGTTCAGTGGCTTTCGTACTTGTAGAAGCCGCGCCCTGTCTTGCGGCCCAGATAGCCGGCGTCGACCATCTGCTTCAAGAGCGGGCTCGGCCGGTACTTGGAATCCTCGAAGCCTTGGTAGAGCGTCTCCATCACGTTGAGTACGATATCGAGGCCGATGAGATCGGCGAGCGCCAGGGGGCCCATCGGGTGGTTGGCGCCCAGCTTCATCACTTCATCGACGTCTTCCGGCTGGGTCAGGCCCTCGTACAGGCAATTGATGCCCTCGTTGATCATCGGGATCAGCACCCGGTTGACGACGAAACCGTAGCTGTCCTTGACAGTATGCGGCGTCTTGCCGATCTTGCGGCTGACCTCTTCGATGGCGCGGCAAACCTCGTCCGAAGTCTGCAGGGCGCGTACGATCTCGACCAGTTGCATCACCGGCACCGGATTGAAGAAGTGCATGCCGATGACGTAGCCGGGACGCTTGGTGGCAGCGGCAATCTTGGTCAGCGAAATCGACGACGTGTTGGAGGCCAGAACCGCTCCGTCCTTGCAGACGCGATCGAGGTCGCGGAAGATTTGCAACTTCAGGGCAACCTCTTCCAGGGCTGCTTCGATCACCAGATCGCAATCGGCGACCGCATCGAGTTCGGTCGTCGTTTTGATCCGGCCGAGCGCCGCATCGCGTGCCTCGGCGGTAAGTTTGTTGCGCGAGACCATGCGATCGAGGCTCTTGCGGATGGTGGCAAGGCCCCTGGCCACGAATTCGTCCTTGATATCGCGCATCAAGACGTCGTAGCCGGCGGCAGCGACGACCTGCGCGATGCCGTTACCCATGGTACCAGCCCCGATAACGCCGACTTTCTTGATCTCCATTGCAACCTCCCTGCCTTGCTGGTGACGGACTGTTTATGTGCCGCCGCTCACCGCTGCCCGCGCCTGGCGAGACGCCGACGGCCGTTCCATCTCGCACGACGGTCGGCAAAAAGGGAAGAAAAAAGCACCCCCATGCCGCGACGGAACACGCCGATCGACAAGACGATGCTTCCTCTTGGCGCCGTCGCTCGCTATGGTTGGTGCGCCTTGGCCCGACAGAAGGCCGCTTCCCTTGAGCCGATGAATCGCCCCAACCGGACGCAGTGGACCGGCAACGAGCGATGGTCGCGCCTCAATGGATTGGGAGGAGGGCGGACGGGGTGAGCGCGGGGCGCTTCTAAGTCGGTTCGTGCGTCTGTCCTTGACGGTCAGTCAACAAACGAGAGGCAAACAAGTCGATGTTCATGCGCAAGCGCGTATTGGTGACCGGCGGCGCCGGTTTCCTTGGCTCGCATCTGTGCGAGCGATTGCTCTCCAGCAATCACGAGGTGCTGTGTCTCGACAACTTTTTCACCGGAAGCAAGGATAATATCGCGCATCTTCTCGACAATCCGTATTTCGAGCTGATTCGCCACGACGTGACCTTTCCCTTCTATGTCGAGGTCGACCAGATCTACAATCTTGCGTGTCCTGCCTCCCCCGTTCATTACCAGTTCGATCCGGTGCAGACCACCAAGACAAGCGTGCATGGCGCCATCAACATGCTGGGTCTTGCCAAGCGCACCAGGGCGCGCATTCTTCAGGCCTCTACCAGCGAGGTCTACGGCGATCCCGAAGTCCATCCGCAGCGCGAGGACTACCGCGGCTCGGTCAATCCCACCGGTATCCGCGCCTGCTACGACGAGGGGAAGCGCTGCGCCGAGACACTGTTCTACGACTACCACCGCCAGCACGGCCTCGACGTGCGCGTGGCGCGGATCTTCAACACGTATGGCCCGCGCATGCATCCAAACGATGGGCGCGTCGTGTCCAATTTCATCGTCCAGGCGCTAAATGGCAACGCCTTGACGGTCTACGGCGAGGGCACCCAGACGCGATCGTTCTGCTTCGTCGACGACCTGATCGAAGGGCTGATCCGGCTGATGAACACCGAGGGCGACGTGCATAAGCCGGTCAATCTCGGCAATCCGGTCGAAGTGACCATCCGTGAGCTTGCCGAACGCGTACTGAAACTCACCGGTGCCAGCGCGCCGCTCACCTACCGGCCGCTGCCAGCCGACGATCCCCTGCAGCGCTGCCCCGACATTTCACGGGCGCGGGCGCTGTTGGGCTGGGAGCCGCGCGTGCCCCTTGAAGAAGGGTTGTTACGCGCCACCGAATACTTCCGCAAGCGGATCGCACAAGACGGTGCGACGCAAACGGTCACTCCGATGCGGCCGTCGCCGACGGGCCGGCCGGCCGATGGAGCGGCCGGGTTGACGACAGCGGCGAGGGTGTCCTGAACGGCGTCCGCGCCAGAACGCTGGGGGTGGCCGGCAACAGGTGCCAAGCCCAGGCAGTCTCGATGATGCGGTCGAGCGAGAGCGAATAGCTCGGCTCCACACCGAGGATTTCGAGCGAGCGGCCGGGATCCGCCACTAGGGCCGGCGGATCACCGGGTCGCCTGGGCGCCATCTCGAACGGTACGGTGCGCCCGGTGACTGCTTCGGCGCAGGCGATCACCTCACGCACCGAATAGCCGCGACCGGTGCCGAGATTCAGGGACAACGACGGGCTTCCCGCCAGCAACCGATCGAGCGCGGCGACATGGGCGGTGGCGAGATCGCAGACGTGGATGTAGTCGCGCACGGCGGTCCCGTCCGGCGTCGGATAGTCGTTGCCGAAGATCTTCAACGGTGGACGGATACCGAGAATTGCATCGAGCATTAGCGGAATGAGGTGTGTCTCGACCACACGCGCCTCGCCCAGCTCACATTCGGGGTCGGCGCCGGCGGCATTGAAATAGCGCAGGCTGGCAAAGCGCAGGCCATAGGCCATGCCGTAGTCGGCCAGCGCGCGCTCAATCATCAACTTGCTGGCACCATAGGGGTTAACCGGCTTCTGCGGGGCGTCCTCGGGAATCGGCACCGTCTCCGGAATGCCGTATGTCGCGCATGTGCTCGAAAACACGAAATGTTTTATGCCGGCAATTCGCGCTGCATCCATGACGTTGAGCGCGCCGACAACGTTGTTGCGATAGTAGATGGCGGGGGCCTCCATCGACTCGCCCACCAGCGCGAACGCGGCAAAGTGCATGATTGCGACGGGGCGATGCGCTTGCATCACCGCAAGCAGCCGGTCGGGATCGAGAATGTCTCCTTCCTCAAGGGGCCCCCAGCGCACCGCCCAGCGATTGCCGGTGACCAGACTGTCATAGGCGACGGGGACATAGCCCACCCGCGCCAGCGCCTTGCAGGTGTGGCTGCCGACGTACCCGGCGCCGCCGGTGACGAGGATGCGTGGACGCTCCGGCTTGGTCATGCTGCCTCAATCTTCAAGAGTGGAACACACTGGCGCTACCGCCAGAGGCATGTCGCTTGCCGATTAACACCGCCTCGGCGTAAGCCGAAAGTCATCATTCGCCGCAAAGGTTGTATCGAAGGTTGTTTCGTCTCGCAACAAGAATACGCCGAACGGGGAGACACGTCACGCCAGAAGCCCGCGGGCGCCGACGATGACCAGTGACAGAACCGCCGCCAGCTTCAGAATCTGGATGCGCCCATGCCCGCAGCGTAACACAAACTCGCACCCGTAGAGCAGGGCAATGGATGCGATCAGCGGTCCGATGACCTCGCGATCGATGAAGCCGCCGAGCATGGCGCAGAAGGCGCCAGCGACGATCAGCACCATCAGGATATCGTGCGGCGAAACCGGGAACACCTCCCGACTGGTCGAGCGAATGGCAATCGCGAGGATGGCGAGCACGGCGATGCCGTAGGCGGGGATCAGCCAGCCGAGCGGCGACGCCGCCAGCGGTCTGGTGGTTACGACATAGCCGAGCAGGATGACCGCACCGAACATCGCCATTTTGAACACATGCTGCATGCCGGCCGCAGCCAGCCGCTTTTCGAGAAGCAAGGCGCCTGCCAACATGAACGCCGGCACCGAGATGGCTTCGGGAACGCTGCCCGGAACCGTGGCGCCGACCAACGGGAACGCAGCGACGGCGTATGCCAGAAGCGCAGTGCCGGCCATCGGCAGCCACCGCCGCTCCTTCAGCCAGCGGCTGCGACGGGCAATCAGTGCACGCGGCGGCCAGCCAGGGCCGCATGACCAGCCGTGACTGGCCGCCCACTCGATCGGTCCGATGACGGCGAGACAACACGAGACGTAGACGACGACGCTCAGGGCTGCCGGCTCGCGATAGAGGTAAACGGCGGCGAAGACCAGCAAACCATGAACGAGATAGAGCAGGACCACGACCTCGTGGTGTGCGAGCGACAGCGACAATAGCTTGTGATGGAGGTGGCGGCGATCGGCGGCGAACGGCGACTGCCCGTTCAGAAGCCGCTCGACGGTGACCTTGCAGGTATCGATCAGCGGCAAGCCGATCAGCGGCAGCAAGACCAGGGCGCTCGCCGGCCGGCCGGCACCGGATATGGTCATCAATGCCGTGACCGCCAGGGTGAAGCCGAGGAAAGTGCTGCCGGCATCGCCCATGAACACCGACGCCGGGTGGGTGTTGTAGCGTAGAAAGCCGAAGATACTGCCGATTAATGCGGTCGCCACCAGCGCCGCGGCATCGGCGCCGTCGCCCGCGGCCAGAACACCGACGCCGAGCAAGGAGAGCAGCGTGCAGCCACCAGCCAAACCATCGAGACCATCGAACAGGTTCACCGCATTGGTGACGGCAACGATGAAAATCACGGTTGCCAAGAAGGCGAGCCACGGCGGCAGTACGGGGGCGGGCAGGAACGGCAGCGCATGGAACACGATACCACTGCCCGCGACCAATACCGCGGCGGCGACCTGCCACATCAGCCTCCAGCCGTAGTGCAGGCTCCGGAAGTCGTCACGAACGCCGACAGCGACCAGGATCAGCGCACCGATACAATATGCTTCCGCGGCACCTTGCAACGGCCACCACGGCAGCAGCGTCAACAATGCCCCGCAGGCCATCGCGATCCCGCCACATACCGGAATCGGCTGCGTGTGCACCTTGCGGCTGCCGGGATTGTCCAGGAGCCCGACGCGTTGCGAAGCCCACATCAAGGGGGGTATCAGGACCAGCGTCAGGCACAACCCGATGAGACCACTTACAACGAACGGCATGGTCTCGTCACATCCGCAGCGAACGACCCCAACTCCCGCTTCCTGGCGTGCTTATCGATCCGCATCGGCGGCTTCGCTCCGGAGGGTCTTGAGGGCCACAATTGATGCCAGAAGGCTGGTTAATGTGCGGTTAAGCCGGCCGTAAAGGCCTGCTCTTGGCCGGCTGTGCACAGCACGCCTCCAGTAACGAGGCGCATAATACAGTCGCGGTTGCAAGAATGGCACAAAACTCATTGCTTGATACAGGTACCTCTATAGAACATTTGTGCGGACGTGGGAAGCAACAAGAAGTCCTCATTCGGGGGTATTATGGCGATGTTTTGGCATGGGCGCTGGCGTAGCGCATGTTGCGCATTTTGTCGTCCGTTGAATCGCTGGATCGACAGCGTCTTGCGCCAGCGCAACACCGATCGTCCGCACACGGCTGGCAGGCATCGACGGGTGGCGGCGCGAGGCAATGTACGCGACGATAGTGCTCGGACAGAAATTACGGCCTTTTGTTGCTCGACGTCGCAGTATATATCTTTTTACAGAAAATCTCATACTGGATACAATCTAAAGGCGCTATGCCTGTAAGCGCTGGACGCGTTGCGAACGGCCTGCTATAGCGTCCGGCATGGGCCGCATCTTTAGCAGCTTGACCAGCCAGGCGGCAGCAAGGAACGCAGCAACGGCAGCGCAAGGCGTCAATGTGGCGTTGTCGGTCGTTGCGCCTTGTTACAACGAGGAAGCTGGGCTCGCCGAGCTGCACTCCCGCGTCGCCGCCGTCGCACGACAGCTGGTCGGCGAAGATTTCGAATTGGTGTTGGTCAACGACGGCTCAAGGGATGGCACCTGGGCCGGTATCCGAGCGCTTTGCGCGCATGACCCCCATGTGGTCGGCATCAATCTTTCTCGCAATTACGGCCACCAATTGGCCTTATGTGCCGGGCTCAGCCTTTGCCGCGGCGAGCGGATCTTGGTCATCGACGCCGATCTGCAGGATCCGCCGGAATTACTCCCAGAGATGATGCGGCTGATGGACGCGGGCGCAGACGTCGTTTACGGTCAGCGCGCCGACCGCGAGGGGGAGACTTGGTTCAAGTCGCGCACGGCGTATCTGTTCTACCGCTTGCTCGACCGCCTCGTCGACGTCGACATCCATGTCGACACGGGTGATTTCCGCCTAATCAACCGCAAGGTGCTGGACATCCTCAATGCCATGCCGGAGCGGCATCGCTTCTTCCGCGGCATGGTCAGTTGGATCGGTCTGCGTCAGGTGCCGCTTCGTTACCGCCGGCAGCCGCGGTTGACCGGGCGCACCAGCTACGGCCTCGGTAAGATGTTGATCCTGGCCCTCGACGCCATTACCGGCTTCTCGATCCTGCCGTTGCGCATCGCATCGCTGATGGGCTTCTTTCTGGCCGGCTTCGGTGCGGTCGCGCTCACCTGGGTGCTGATTGTCAAGGCTTTCGGCCACTCGGTCGAGGGCTGGACCAGCGTCATGGCGATCCAGATCATCCTGGGCGGCGCACAGCTCCTGGTGCTCGGCATCTTCGGCGAATACCTCGGCCGGATGTTTTTCGAAGTCAAACGCCGGCCGTTGTACGTGATTGACGACATTTGCGAAGGTGAGAACGCCACTTCGGCCCCGTGGCACGACGGCGCTACGATCGTTGCCGCCGATGATCTCGCGCAGTCACCACCCAAGCAGTATCGGGAACCGACACCGGGGTTGGTCGAACCCATAAGCGTTCCCAACAACGCTTCCTGATCGCGCAACCAACGACGGCGCGTTGCCGCCATCGGCGTTGGCGATGCGAGCGACGCCCTCGTCCCCTCACGCCTGCTCTCGCCCGAATAACTCTCGCCCCAACAACTCTGGCCCCAACAAAGGGTACACACCCCTTTGTGTCGGTCGTGCACACCATTCAACGGATGGTGCGGCGACGCCGACGTTTGGACACGACTCATTGGAAAGGGACCGCCACACGCGTACAGCGCGTACCCATGCGTCGGTGGTATGGGCGCGAACCATCGCTTGCGTGCTGACGCCCCATTGACAATATGATTATTATCCTATATATACCGCGCACAGAAGCAATTCGGGTAACAGTCCTAGCACGTTCGTCGAGTTCGAACCCGTGCGTGCCACGCCATCACCGAGACGATGACGCACGCGTTCACTGCGATGGCTGTATGGCGACGGTTGATCCGATCGCACCGGCGGTTTGCACCCGGCCATCGGCAACCGCCGCCACCGGCGGCAAGGCCACGGCCGGAGACACCACCGATCACGTCGGTGCACCTGCATCGTATTGGCGTAAAGAGGTAAATTCCCATGACAGTCGCATTGGTTGAAGGCACCTTCCAAGGGCCTGGCGTTTCGGAAAACGTCTATCTTCACAGGAAATTCAATGTCTCGTTGAGTGGCACCTTCTCGGCCAACCTCGATCTGCAACGGTCCTTCGACGGCGGCGTTACCTGGCTGTCGGTGGCCCGTTTCACACAGCCGATGGAAGGGATGGGCGAGGAAGCCGAAACGTACGTGTTCTATCGACTGAGCTGTACCGACCACGCATCGGGCGTCGTCTCCTATCGGCTGAGCCAGTAGCGGTCAAGGCGCCGGTGGCGGAGCGATCAGCCGGCCCGATGGTCCGATGGCGAGGAATCACCTCGGTCCTGCGGCGGAAAATGATCCTCGGCGCGGAGCGCGGTTGCAAGCTCCGTCATCGTTGCACAAATGGCGTGCGCTCCGGCCTGCAACAATCTGTCGCCGTGCGCGGGCCGGCAGTGGCCGCCGCCGGTGAAGCCGAGCGTGCGCATGCCTGCGGCGCGCGCGGCACACACGCCGGCGACGGAGTCCTCGACGACCAAGCATCGTTGCGGCGACACGCCCATGCTCTCCGCGGCAAACAAGAACAGATCCGGTGCCGGCTTGCCACGGGTCACCATTTCCGCCGAAAACAGGTACGGCTCGAACCAGGGCAAGAGCCCCGTGCAGCCGAGATTGAAGCGGATCTTTGCGGACGCCCCGGACGATGCCACACACACCTGCACCTTGTTGAGCGCGGCAAGGAGTGCTTGAACGCCGTTGACCGGCTTGAGCTCCGCGGCAAAAGCGGCAAAATCCCGCTGCCGGACACGAGAGGCGAAATCCGCCGGCAAGGGGCGGCCGAGATCGGCGGCCAGCGCGTCGATCACGCTTTCCATGCTGATGCCGGTGAAACGCTCGATGCAGTCCTCGGCCGTCAGCACGAGACCCAGTTCGCTGGCGCACTCCGCCAGCACCCGCGCGGCGATCGGCTCGGAGTCGACCAGCACGCCGTCGCAGTCGAAGACGATGAGATCGATGGGCATGGTCGCATCCGCGTCAAAGGTTGACGCGGATGACATGGTCAAGAAGGGCGCGCGAACCGACTTCGATCAGATCGAACATGCGGGCGAAGCCGTCACGCGGACCGTAATAGGGATCGCCGACCTCCCGCTCCGGCACCCCGGCAAAGTCGAGGAACAGCGCCAATCGGTGCGCCTCCTCGGGCGGACACAGCGCGCAGAGATCGGCGTGGTTGGCACGGTCCATGGCCAATACGTAGTCGAAGCTCATGAAGTCGGCCATTTCGATGCGCCGTGCGCGCAAACCCGCAATGTTGATACCGCGACGCCGCGCTTCGCTCTGCGCGCGTGCGTCGGGCGGCCGACCGGTCTGCCAAGCGGCGGTGCCGGCACTGTCGGCGCCAATACGCTCGCTCAGGCCGTGCGCCACGACCAGCGCGCGAAAGACGCCTTCGGCCGCCGGCGATCGACAGATATTGCCCAGGCAAACGAAGAGAACGTTGACCACGCGGCTTTCCCTTCTACCTTGATTGCAGACATGACCAAGCAGCACGATGGGGCAGGAAGGGCGTGACAATGAACACAACAAAGGACGGCGCCGGGACGATCGTGGTGCTCACCGGCGCCGGCATTTCCAAGGAATCCGGTCTCGATACGTTTCGCTGCGCCGACGGCATCTGGTCTCGTGTCAATCTCGAGGATGTGGCAACTCCCGAAGGATTTGCGCGCAACCCTGATCTCGTCCATGAATTTTACAACCAGCGCCGCGCCAAGCTGTCCGATCCCGCCATCGCGCCGAACGCCGCACACCACGCCCTTGCCCGTCTCGAAGCCGAGTGGCGCGGCGAGGTCATGCTGGTCACACAGAACATCGATGATCTGCACGAACGCGCCGGCTCGCGCAACCTCCTTCACATGCACGGCGAACTGAACAAGGTGCGCTGTGCGGCATGTGAGAGCTTGTTCGAGTGGCCCGAGGCGTTGAGTATCACCCACGCCTGTCCCGCCTGCAACCGGCAAGGGCGACTGCGGCCCCACGTCGTCTGGTTCGGCGAGATGCCGCTCGGCATGGAGCGTATCTACAAAGCCCTCGACCGTTGCGCGATGTTCGTCTCCATCGGCACGTCGGGCAACGTGTATCCGGCCGCCGGCTTCGTCAGTCACGTCCGTATGTACACTCGCGCCCGCACGGTCGAGCTCAACCTCGAGCCGTCCATGGGCGCGACGCTGTTTGCCGAGACCGTCTACGGACCCGCCACCGAAACCGTTCCGACCTTCGTTGATCGCCTGCTGGCGGAAGAGCGTTAACTCGGTTGTGCGTTGCTGATGGTATACTACTTATGATTTGCCTTTCGCGCCGCATACAACTATGATGACGCCGATCAGTGCAGTGGAGCGATGTTCCGCGCCGAATGATTTCGGCGCGGACGTGAGGTGACAGACGATGAGCGGCGACATCCACCGGCATGTGCCGATGGCAGGTGGGACAATTGCGCAACCGGAGCGACGTGAGGCGCCCGATCGACGGCTCGGGATCGACCGGCGTGGAACTGCAGTGTCCTTGCCCGCATCGCCCGAAGCACGCCCCTACGGGTTTCGCGAGTTCGGCGAGCGCCGCTGCAATCAGGATCGCCGGTTGTACGGCATCGAAAATGCCCGCTTCTCGCCGGCCGATCCGGAGCCTTTCCCTTTCGAGACGGTGACGGCAGGCAGGAAAGCGCTCCGCTTTGGCATCGTGCCATTGTCCGAGGGTGAATTGCGCGCGCTGCTTTGGCGGGCAGACGACTAGTCTCAGGTCCCAGGGGACCAGGGCAGGGGGACCAGGGCTCGCCGCAGCACGGCTAGAGGCAGCTTCCACGGCGTGATCCGTGGTCGGTTGCGGTTGCGCTGGCCCAGACGGACGGAGCCGTCGGCTTGTGCCGACAGCGCGCATAAATCAGTCTGTTGCGCAGCAGCCCCTTGTTCGGGTGCGGTGTCTCATCCGAGCCTGGCAGCGCACCGGTGTATGGCTCCGGCGACCTTGTGAGGCTCGTCTGCAGCTTGTCGCCGCGTCGCCGTCGTGCTTCACGACGACAGCAGGACCGGTACCGTCATGTGCGCGAGCACCCCCGGCGTCAGGCTTTGCCGCGGCGAGCGGCGCAGGCTTTGACCGGTCGCCCCCATCACCAGCAGATCGGCGCCTACGTCTGCCAGATGCGAAAGCAATCGCTCGGCAGGATCGATGCCGCGGGCATCGAAGCTGAGGCGGTCGGTGGTGGCTTGAATTCCATGCTGGGCAAGATGGTCGAGAACGGCCGGAGCCGAAGGAGTTTCGTTGGCGCTGCTCCGTCCCTGCGGCGCCAGCACCAGCACGCTGACGTGGTCCGCGCCACTGAGAAAGGCCATGGCGTCAGCGAGCGCCCGTGCGGCCTCACGGCTGTTGTTCCAGGCGACGACCACCCGACGGCCAATGGTGGTGAAGGCTCCGGCATATGGCACGACGAGGATCGGCCGGCCAGCGATGTACACCACATGCTCGATGAGGTCCGACGGGACCGTGCCGGCGGCGGCCTCGGCTTCGAACTGACCAAGAACCGCGAAATCCGCGGTGCGAACCGCGCGCACAAGCGCATGCACAACGTTGCGCTCGCCACCCTCCCGTTGCGCCGCCACCCAGATCGCGGCCAGCCCGGCGACGGCCGTGCGCTCGCGAAACAACGCCTCCGCCGGCGCCGTCGCGCTCTCGGTGATGCGCGGTCTGAGCGCGCTCGCTAGGTTCGAGCCATCCGGGTTGGAGAGCGCGAACACCCCCTTCAGACGCGCGCCAAAGCGCTGTGCGATCGCCACGGCGGCATCGAGCCGCCGGGCCGAAGCCGCGGTCTTGTCGAGATGAACAACGATGTCACGAACCGGCATCACTCCCCTTCCCCGCACCGGTGCATCGGCGCGCCGGCCGCCAATCACCGCGCTGGCGGTTACGACAGCATGTACTTGGCCCGTCGTTCAAAGGCCTCGATCATCGTCGAGGCCACTCCCGGCAACAGCATGGCGATCGCCCTTTGCATCGTCCGCGAAGACACTTCCCAGTCAAGGGTGATGCCAATCCGGCAGCCACCGGGAGCTGGAGCGAAGTCCCAGCGAATAAAGAACGTCCGGAACAGCGGATCCGCAGACGTGACTTCGATGTGAGTCGGCCGAAACAGGATCGTCCGCGTGCGAAAACGCTGCTCGATGGGGCCGACGCCGACCACCTGTTCGGTGTGATAGAGCTCCGCGCTTTCCTGCTCGACAATCCGTGCCTCCCGCCACATCGGCAGGAAGTTGGGATAGGATTCAACGTCGGCTACGAGATCGAAGACTCCTTCCAAAGGCGCGTTGAGGGTTCGACTGTCGGCGTGCAGGGTCATCCTAACAAGCCGCCGCCGTCCTCGCATTGGCGGGTGGCCGCCAACGCAGGACGGGATGGCGTGCCGCCGCGGTTTCGTCGAGCCGGCGCCTGGGCGACATGCGCGGTGCTTCGTGGAAGAAGGCGGCGTCCCCGGCCCTGGCGCGCTCGGCCAGTGCGCGCATCGAAGCGATGAAGGCATCGAGCGTTGCCTTGCTTTCGGTCTCGGTCGGCTCGATGAGCATCGCGCCGGTCACGACCAGGGGGAAATAGACCGTCATCGGATGGAATCCCTCGTCGATCAGCGCCTTGGCGACATCAAACGTGCTGACGCCGGTCCCCTTCAGGAAGCGATCGTCGAACAGGACCTCGTGCATGCAGGGGCCGTCGAAGGACGGTGTCAGCACATCCCTCAGGCGCGCCAGCAGGTAGTTTGCGTTCAACACCGCATCGCTCGACGCTTGGCGCAGGCCGTCGGCACCCATGCTCAGCATGTAGGCGAGTGCGCGCACGAACACGCCGAACTGGCCGTGGAAGCCCTTGATGCGGCCAAACGGCTTGCCCGCCGCGTGGTGCGCGTGCTCGACCAGCGAAAAGCGGTCGTCGTTGCGGACGACGGCGGCCACCGGCGCGAAAGGGGCGAGCGCCGCCGACAGCACCACCGGACCGCTGCCCGGACCGCCCCCACCGTGGGGGGTCGAGAACGTCTTGTGCAGGTTGATGTGCATGCAATCGATGCCGAGATCGCCGGGCCGCACCCGGCCGACGATCGAGTTGAAATTGGCACCGTCGCAGTAGAAATAGGCGCCGACCGCATGCACGGCGTCGGCGATCGTCCGCATCTCGTTCTCGAACAGCCCGCAGGTGTTCGGATTGGTGACCATGACGGCGGCAACATCGTCCGCAAGGCGCGCCTTGAGCGCGTCGAGGGCGACGCGGCCGCGGTCGTCGGCGGGAATGGCCTCGACCGCATAGCCGCAGGCCGCCGCCGTCGCCGGATTGGTCCCGTGCGCGGACTGAGGCACCAGGACACGCTTGCGGGCATCGCCTCGATCGGCGTGCGCGGCGTGGATCGTCATCAGGCCCGCGAGTTCACCGTGTGCCCCCGCCGCGGGCGACATCACGACGGCGGCCATCCCGGTAAGGGTCTTCAGCCAGTGCGCGCACAGATCGATGACCTCAAGCGCGCCCTGCACCGTAGACACCGGCTGCAGCGGATGCAGATCGCCGAGACCGGCCACCCGCGCCAGCTTCTCGTTCAGCCGCGGGTTGTGCTTCATCGTGCACGAACCCAGCGGATAGAAGCCGGAATCGATGGAAAAGTTCTTCTGGCTCAAGCGCAGGTAGTGGCGGACCACCTCCGGCTCGGACAAGCCCGGCAAGCCAATGGGCTGGCGCCGGCGCATCCCGCCCAAACGATCGGTGGACATGGGCACGTCTGGCCAGTCGACGGCGGTCTTATCGGGCGAGCCCTGATCGAAAATCAGCGGCTCTTCGAAGGCAAGAGCGCGATGGCCACTGGTGGTGACAATCCCCCCGGTCATGACAATGCTTCCTTCAGCGCGCCGGCCAGTTGATCGGCATCGTCATCGGAATTCATTTCGGTCGCCGCCAGCAGCAGTAGCGGTTCCAGTTCCGCATCGTCGGGATAGAGCCGGGCAAGCGGAATACCGCCCAGAATGCCGCGCGCGGCCAGCCAGTCGACGACGGGTTCCGCAGCTTGCGGAAGGCGGACCGTGAACTCGTTGAAAAAGCTCTCGTTCAACACGTGTACACCCGGCAGCACGGCTAGCCGCTCGGCGAGGGCGATAGCGCGGGCGTGGTTGAGCGCGGCGAGCCGCCCGAGACCGATCTCACCCAACAGCGTCAGATGGATGGTGAACGCCAGCGCACACAGCCCCGAGTTGGTGCAGATGTTGCTCGTCGCCTTTTCGCGGCGGATATGCTGCTCGCGAGTGGAGAGCGTGAGCACGAAGCCCGGCCGACCGTCGACATCGCGGGTCAGACCAGCGAGCCGGCCCGGCATCTGGCGCACGAAGCGCTCGCGCGTGGCGAACAGGCCGACCGAAGGACCGCCGAAGGACAACGCGTTGCCGAACGACTGGCCTTCGCCCGCGACGATATCGGCGCCCATCGCACCCGGCGGCTCGATCAGGCCCAGCGCGACCGCCTCGGTGACGACGACGACCAGCAAGATGCCCTGGTGATGACATGCTGCGGCGAGTGCCGAGAAATCGTGCAACCGGCCGAAGACGTCGGGGTTTTGCACGACCACGCACGCCGTAGCCGCGTCGATGGCGGCGGCTGGTGCTTCGGTGCCCCGCCAGGACGGAGGCAACACTTCGATCTCTAGACCAAGAAACCGGCCATAAGTGCACGCGACGTCGCGATAATGCGGGTGCAGTCCGCCGGACAGCACGACGCGCCTACGCTTGGTGATACGGGCCGCCATCATCACGGCTTCGGCGCATGCGGTGGCGCCGTCGTACATCGACGCATTCGCCACTTCCATCCCGGTCAACAGTGCGACCTGGGTCTGGAACTCGAACAGCGTTTGCAGCGTGCCTTGCGCGACTTCCGGTTGATAGGGCGTGTACGCCGTCAAGAACTCGCCGCGCTGGATCAGGTGATCGACGGCCGCCGGAATGTGGTGGCGGTAGAAGCCCCCGCCGAGAAAGCAGGGAGCACAACCGGGGCTGAGGTTTTTCCGGGCGAACTGACCAAAAATCTGCTCGACGGCACGCTCGCCCTGACCCGCCGGCAGATCAAGCGGCCGGTCGAGCCGCGCCACGGCGGGGACATCCTTGAACAGCTCGTCAACACTTGCAACGCCGATTGCCGCCAGCATGCTGCGCCGATCGGCTTCGGTGAGCGGGAGGTAGCGCATCATTCAAGGCCCGCGAGGTAACTCTCGTACGCGGGGGCATCGAGCAGCGCCGCCAGCTCGGCGGGATCGGCGAGCCTGATCTTGTAGAACCAGCCGTCGCCCATGGCATCAGTGTTGACCCGACCGGGCTCGTCGCCGAGGGCGGCGTTGACCTCGACCACCTCGCCGCTGGCCGGCGCATAGACCTCGCTCGCCGCCTTGACCGATTCGACGACGCTCGACTGTTCCCCTTGCTTGACGGTGCTGCCGACCTCGGGCAGTTCGACGAACACGACGTCGCCCAGTTGATGCTGGGCGTAGTCGGTGATCCCGATGATCCCGACCTTGCCTTCGACACGAATCCACTCGTGATCCCGAGTGAAGCGGACGGTCATGTCGATATCCCCCTGCTGATCACGCTTTCCTGTAGCGGTGCTCGACGAACGGCAGCTTGACGACGGTTCCCGGCATCGGTTTGTCGCGAATGAGCACGCAAACGCTGGTGCCGATGGCGGCGTGGTCGGTCTCGACGTAGCCCATCGCCACCGGCGCCCCCATCGAGGGTGCGAAGCTGCCGCTGGTGACAACGCCGATCGGCCGGCCGGTGCCGTCCGCAATCCGGGCGCCGGTGCGGGCGGGAACGCGGCCATCGAGCCCGATGCCAACCCGCTTGCGCCGCGCCCCTTCGACCAGTTGGCGCAAGATAACGCCGTCACCGAGGAACCCCCCCTCTTCGCGGCGCCGGCGGCCGATGGTCCAGGCGAGGCTCGCCTCAATGGGCGTCGTCGTTTCGTCGATGTCGTTGCCATAAAGGCACAAGCCGGCTTCGAGCCGCAGCGTGTCGCGCGCTCCCAATCCGGCCGGCGCGACTTCCGGCTCCTGAAGCAGCAGGCGGGCAAGCTCCTCCGCCTCGTCGGCGGCAACGGAGATCTCGAAGCCGTCTTCGCCGGTATAGCCCGAGCGCGAGACCGTGCACTTGATCGCGCCGATGTGCATGCTTTCCGCAGTCATGAACAGCATCATCCGCGACGCCGGCGCGTGCCGGGCCAATACCGTTGCCGCCTGCGGCCCCTGCAACGCCAGAAGCGCGCGATCCTCGTGCACTTCGAGGACATACTCCCCGGGCATTGTGGCGCGGATATGCTGGAAATCGACCGCCTTGCGCGCGGCGTTAACGACGAGCGACAGAAAATAACCGCCCTGCGCCACCATCAAATCATCAATGATGCCGCCTTCAGGGTTGGTAAGCAGCGTATAGCGGATCTTGCCGGTGGCCAACTCCTGCACGTCACCGACGACGAGCCGTTCGAACGCTTCGGCGCACGCGCCTGTGAGCGTTGCCTGGCCCATGTGCGAGACATCGAACAGCACGGCGCCGCTACGCGCGTGCTGGTGCTCGGCAATAATACCCCGGTACTGCAGCGGCATGGCATAGCCGGCAAACGGCACCATCCGCGCGCCCAACTCGACATGCAGGTCGTAGAGCGGGGTCCGCTTCGCTGGGAGTTCTTCGCTTGCGCTCACGATAATGCCGCTTTCCGACAGACGAACGCCGTGAGCCCTTCGCCCCCCGGCGTCATATGGTTTCTTGGACGCGATGCCGTCCACAGGCGGCGCCTGCTTCAGGCAGGGTGCAGTTTATCGGCTGGGCCGTACCCGTCAACAACCCCCGCCCGGATCAACGGCCGCCGGCCAACCGGCGGCGATTGTATTCGAGTTCATCGGGCGTAAGTTGCAACCCGACAATGATCTCGTAGTCGGCTGCCGCAACAGTTCGCTGCAGCGGAATATCGACGGTCACCGGAGGGTCATCGTCACGGTGAACGACCCGTTGCGTGTTATTCTCGAAGCGCGCCTCGCTGCTGAAGGACTCCCGCGTCACGATGGAGCGGTCCGGTGCAATCAGGCTTACGAAATAGAAGAAATTGGCGCGGCCGCTGCGGTTGGCGGGGCCCTGCGTCGTCGTGATCACCGGCGCGACGGCCGCCACCAGTGTATCGCGGCCATTCTTCACCCGCTCCAGCCGGCAGCCGCTGGCGAGATCGGAGATCTCCGCCTGAAAATCGACATCGCGGGACGTACGGCCGGCACCGGCAGCAAACCGGGTCAGTTGCTGAGCCTCGCCCAAAATGACGGCACGCGGGCACGCGGTGGTGTCGTCGTTGCCGGCGCACGCCTGCACCACGGCCACCATCAGGGCGACGGCAACGGCAGGAACGACGGGTGTTCTGCGGTTCGGCCCCATGATCACAGCGCCTGGTGCGAGCCGTCACAAAACGGCGGCGTTTTGGTCCGCTTGCAGCCACAGAAATAGACGGTTTCCGTGCGCGGTGCCACAGCGACCAGCGGCGTAAGGCCGGTCTCCTTGTGGCTGCCGTCGCAAAACGGTTGCGTGGCGCTCCGCCCGCAAGCGCACCACGCGTATTTGCGGCCCGCCTCGATGGCGACCTCATAGGGGGACGTCTGGGCGATGCGCGGCTCGGTCATGGTTGCTCCCTATTGTCGTCGTCGATCCGGTTGGTCCGCCGGCGTCGCAGCGAAGACCCGGCGCTGCCCCTTCTTCACCGCAAGGCAGTTGGCTTCGCTCGACGCCACGACTATCGTCGGAAACGGGTCCCGCTGACAAGGTTGGCCATGGCGGTTTACACCGATATTACCGACGAAGAGGTCGCGGCCTTCGTTGCCTGCTACGACATCGGCCGCGTCGTCGCGTGCAAGGGCATCGCCGAAGGCATCGAGAACAGCAACTACCTTCTGGTCACCGAAGCCGGCCCGTTCATCCTCACCTTGTACGAACGCCGGGTGAAGGCCGACGACCTGCCCTTCTTCCTCGGCCTGATGGAGTTTCTCGCCGCCGCCGGCGTGCCGTGCCCGACGCCGCTCAAGGGCCGCGACGGCGAGGCGCTACGCACGCTCGCCGGTCGTTTCGCCGCCATCGTGACCTTCCTGTCGGGGTTGTGGCCGAAACGCCCGAACGCCGGGCACTGCGCCGCGCTCGGCCAAGCAATGGCGCGCCTGCACCTGGCGGGCCAAAGCTTCCCGCTGACACGGCCCAACGACCTGTCGGTCGCCGGCTGGCGTCCGCTCCTATCCGCAACCGCCAGCCACGGCGACGGTGTCGCCTCGGAGTTGCGCGCCGAGCTGGACGCCGAGCTTGCCGCCCTCGAACGCGACTGGCCGAGTACCCTTCCGCATGGAATCATCCATGCAGACCTTTTCCCGGACAACGTGTTCTTCGAAGGCGAGCGGCTGTCGGGGCTCATCGACTTCTACTTCGCCTGCACCGATGCGCTGGCCTACGACCTCGCGATCGCGCTCAACGCCTGGTGTTTCGAGACCGACGGCAGCTTCAACGTCACCAAGGCGCGGCGGTTGTTTCACGGCTATGGCGAGGCGCGCCCGTTGTCCGATGCGGAGGTCGACGCACTGCCGCTGCTGGCGCGCGGTGCCGCCATGCGCTTTCTGCTGACGCGCCTCTACGACTGGCTGTTCACGCCGAAGAACGCGCTGGTCACGCCGAAGAATCCACAGGAATATGTTCACAAACTACGCTTCCATCGCAGCGTGCGCGACGCCCGCGCCTATGGCCTCGATTAGGCCATGGACGGCAACGGGAGCACGGTCGAGATCTTCTGCGACGGCGCCTGCCTCGGCAATCCGGGGCCAGGCGGCTGGGCGGCGATCCTGCGCTGGCGCGGCGTCGAGAAGGAGCTGGTCGGCGCCGAGGCGCTGACCACCAACAACCGCATGGAACTGTGCGCGGCGATCGCCGGTTTCGAGGCACTCAGACGCGATGCCTCGGTGCGCGTGATCACCGATAGCACGTACGTTCGCGATGGCATCACCCGCTGGCTCGTGACCTGGAAGAAGAATGGCTGGCGGACGGCCGAGCGCAAGCCGGTCAAGAACATCGATCTCTGGCAGCGCCTCGACGCCCTGATCGCGCCGCATCGGGTCGAATGGCACTGGGTCAGGGGACACAGCGGTCATCCCGAGAACGAGCGCGCCGACCGCCTCGCCCGCGCGGCGGCGCAGCGCATCCGTGAAGGGAGCGATCGGCAACGCCCCGGCGACTGAACAAACCGCGCCGCGTGCTCAGACCACTCTCAAAGCAGTCCACGTGTTTGAACGGTCTCTGCTTATGTCGCCGGCAACGATGTGCGCTTTCGCCAGACGGTCCAGTACGGCGTATCCCTTGCGATCTCGAAATGCGCTTTGAGGTAGTCGCCATAGATGGCGAGAAGGGCGTCACAGTCGCGGTGCCCGACCTGGAACTTCGGTACCAGTGCGAGTGAGACGCTCGCAAAAACGGCATCCGCCGGGAAGTGAACGTCCATGCTGAATTGCCGATTGAAATCGTAGGAAAACAGGTGGCTGGTCGACGGCGGCTTGTGCAGGATGAAGTTGAACGGATCCGTGGTGTCGAACACGAAGGTGCTGCCGGCCTGATCGTCGATCCCTGCCAGCGCTTCGATGCCCTTGCGCATCATGAAAAAATATTCGGTTGTGCTGAGAATGGCCGTCTCCCGGCCGGGCGCGCCGAGGCGGATCATTTCGAAGGCCTGATCGAGCGGTAACCCCGGCGTAGTGATCGCGGGAAAAAAGTCCTCGGCATCGCCGGGAATGATGTTCAGTTCCTTGAACTCGGCAACAATGAAGCCCTGCAGGGTCGCCGGCACGCTGCGGTCGGGCTCGGCCTGGATCGCCGCGTGAAAATGACGGTAAAGCCCAAGGGCGTGGTAGACACCCGGCTGGGCGATGAACGCAAGCAGCAGGCCGAGGGCCACCGGCCAGACCAGCGGTGATGCGGCGCGTCCAGGCTGCGGAGCGGCGCGCGCCAACCGCTCCGCCGCGATGACGATGATGACCACCACGGAAACCAGCAGAAAGTCGTGGGAGTTCTGGTTGGTGATCAGCGTCGCCGCGGCAAGGACGACCGCCATGAACAGGTAATCGCGCGCCGGTGCCGCGCCCGCCCACCACAGGACCAGCACCGCGCCGAGCACGAGCGCCGTCTCATGGGCGTGGATGAACAAGACGTCGATCGGCTGCAAGGGATCGCCGCGCAGCGGAGGGCCCGAACTCAGTACGATGAGAATATCCGCAAGATAGAGCCGGTTGAGGCTCCAAATCAGTTCGGCGGCTACGGCGCCCGCCACGACAATGGCTGCGGCCAGCAGCGCCGAACGTCGGGCGTCCCTGTCCAGTCCCCACCAGATGACGGGAAAACTCAGCGCTACCAAGCCGTAGGTGATCTTGGTGTAGACGAGAACGAGAATGAGAATGGCGGCCACGACGCCATCGGCGAGGCGGATGACGCCGTTGCGGACGTAAGCCGGCAGGTAAAGGGTGAACAGCAACGACAACAGCGCCCAGCAGACGCGATTGTACCAAAGCGCCATGGTGATCTTCGACGGCTCGCCGCCGGGAACCATCGGCGAAGCAATCACCAGGAGGAGAAAGACCCCGTATGGCAGGGCGATGGCAAGCCGCAGGCGGCTCGTCAGCACGTAGATCACAAGTGGCGTCGAGGCGAGCAGCACGAGCGCCAGCGCCGTCGGCAGCGTCGCTGCGAAACTGCCGCCAACGCGCAACCCGAGATAGGGGATCAGCGCCGTCAGCGCGCCCAGTGACATGTGAAATTCGCGATGCGGAAACTGCCCCTCCTGCAGCCGGTACGCACTGTCGACGAAGATCAGGGGGTCCCACAGCGCAAACGTCGTGAACGTAGCTCCGGGCCCCGCGAGCACGGCGGCGAGGAAGATCGCGCTGAGCGTGAGGCCGATGGCGATGAGGACGGCATTCAGAGTGATCCCATCCGGCATGCGCGGGAACGAAACCACGCGTTCGATCAAACTCTTGCCGTTCATGCGCAGCCTCCGAACAACGCCGAATTGCTTCGGGGAACAGGTTTGATGGGACGGTATCCGCCAGGGCGACGGCCGAACATTCTCGTTGCGCGTGGCGGCCGAGCGCAAGCCCCTGATGTAGCAGAGATGGGTCGGTGCAAATCCACCGGCCGGCCCTGCTATCCATAGAAAGTTTAAGGTGTTTTTCCCCCAGCGAGAATGAAACTGGCAAGCACGGTTCGCTCCAGGTATCTATGCACAAATGGGGCACAGAAGAGCGGAATCGCTTTTTCCAGGAAATGGCTCCGCAAAGCTGGTAATCTGCCGGCACATCTATTATTAGTTGACCGGCTGAAGAATAGCACAGGATTGTCGCCTTGCAGAAGGCGCGTGAACCTGGCGGACGAAGGGAGAAGTGCTCGCGATGATCCCTGCTTTGGGGGAGCGCCGCGTCCTGGTAACGGGCGCGAGTGGCTTCATCGGATCGCACCTGTGCTGCCGTCTGCGGATGGCCGGCGCCGAGGTCCACGCTGTGTCCCGCCTGCCACGCGGCGGCGAGGGCCTTCGCTGGTGGGAGTGCGATCTTACCGCCGCAGACTCCGTAGCCGACGTCGTGCGCCGGGTACGCCCCGATATGATCTATCATCTGGCTAGCGCGGTGACAGGCTCTCGTGCGCTGAGCGCCGTGCTCGACACCTTCCACGCCAATCTGCAAAGCACGGTGAATTTGCTGACGAGCGCGGCCGATGGGGAAGTCGGCCGCGTTGTGCTGGCCGGGTCGATGGAGGAGGGCGATGCGGCGCAGATGGACGCAGCGCCATGCTCCCCTTACGCGGCCGCGAAGATCGGCGCGCGCGCCTACGCGCGCCTGTTCCATGCTCTTTACGGCTTGAGCGTCGTGCACCTTCGCCTTGCCATGGTCTACGGGCCGGGTCAGTGCGACGGCCGGAAACTGGTGCCCTACGTAATCGGTGAACTCCTCGGCGCGCGAACACCGCACATCGGCAGCGGCGATCGCCGCGTCGACTGGGTCTACGTCCGCGACGTGGTCGATGCCCTGCTTGCGGCTGGTGTCCGCGACGGCATCGACGGGGAAAGCATTGATGTCGGCACGGGGACGCTCGCCTCGGTGCGCACGGTCGTCGATCACCTCGTTGCCGTCAGCAACACGAGTGCCGCTCCGCACTTCGGCGCACGCGCCGACCGGCCGCTCGAATTCGAGTACGCCGCCGACGTGGCCCGCACCGAGTCGCTGTTGGGCTGGCGGGCGGCCATCGACCTCAAGCAGGGCCTGCGCCGCACGTTCCGCTGGTACGAACACGAATTCGCCGGCCGAAGCCTGGGTCTGGCCGCTGCCTGACCGACGTTCCGCCGCTCCTCCGCGTTAGACGGTGCACAACTAGCCCTTTTGGGGTAGTGTGGCCGGCAGTCAGAGGTGTCGATGCGGTTCTTGATCCTCTCCCAATACTTCCCACCGGAGGTTGGCGCGGCGCAGGTTCGCCTCGCGGCATTAACCCGTGAGCTTGTGCGCCTGGGTCACGCCGTCGAAGTGGTCACCGCGCTACCGAGCTACCCGCACGGCCGGATCGAGCCGGCCTATCGGGGCCGGGTGATCGTACATGAAAGCCTCGATGGTGCCCGCGTGCACCGCGTCTGGGCTTATCCGGCGCAGGGCGGTGGCTGGCGCCGCGTCGTGGGGTACCTCTCGTTCGCGATGCTGGGCCTTGGCTTCCTGTTCTCGGTCAAGAAGCCGGACGTCGTGTTCGTGGAATCGCCCCCGTTGACGCTGGCGATCACGGGATTTCTCTATCGGTTGCGCTTTCCCACCGCCAAGCTGGTGTTCAACGTCGCCGACCTGTGGCCGGACCTCGCCCGCGACTTCGGGCTGTTGCACGATGGCCTGGTGCTGCGCCTCCTTTACCGCCTGGAGGCGTTCGCATACCGGACGGCCGATTTTGTCACCTATGTCCCGCAGGCCTACCGCGACATCCTCGTTACCGGGAAGGAAGTGCCCGCCGAAAAGCTCCTCTATCTGCCCAACGGCGTTTCGCCCCGGCCGGCCACCGCTGCGTTGCCGGCGACGCTCGCCCACCTTCGCGACGAGACGCGACGGATCTTCGCGGTGGTCGGCACCCACGGTCTTGCGCACGGCCTCGACGTCGTCTTGCGTGCCGCCAAGCGGCTGGAAGACGAGGAGGTGGTGTTCCTCCTCGTCGGCGAGGGCTCGGACAAGGCCCGGCTGATCGGGCTCGCCGCCGAACTCGACTGCCGGAATGTCGTGTTCCACGACGCCGTCGCGCCGGACGTGGTGCCTTCGATCCTTGCCATGACCTACGCCTGCATCAGCACGTTGAAGGACATGGCGTGTATGGACAACGCGCGGCCGGTGCGCATCTTGGCCGCGATGGCCGCCGGCAAACCGGTGCTGTATGCCGGCCGCGGCGAGGGCGCCGAGCTGATCACCAAGGCAGGTGCCGGCATCGTCGTGCCCCCCGAAGACGAAACGGCGCTCGCCAACGCGGTTGCCTCGCTGCTTGCCCGCCCGGATGAAGCGGCGACGATGGGTGCGCGCGGCCGGACGTACGTCGAGCAGCACCTCTCCTGGGATCGTATCGTAGGTGAATGGCTCGACGCTCTTGAGGCACGCATGGCGAACGCCGCCGGCCCGCCTGCACGATCCACCGGTGCCTTGGCTTCCGGCTCGTAGGATCTCGCCCCGCCTTGACCGGGGCCGACCGCGTCCGTACATAGTGTGCGAGCAGACGGCGCGGCGGCAAGCGTGACCTCTGCCGTTTTTTTGATCGCAGCGTGCGGGGTCAGGAGATGCCGAAGAGCGTAACCGACGACACCTTCAACGCCGACGTCTTGAAGTCGGAAAAGCCGGTGCTTGTCGATTTCTGGGCCGAGTGGTGCGGCCCGTGCAAGCAGATCGCGCCGGCGCTCGAAGCCCTCGACGCCAAGATGAGTGATCGCTTGGTCGTCGCCAAGGTCAACATCGACGACAACCCGATGACGCCTTCGAAGTACGGCGTGCGCGGCATCCCCACCTTGATGCTGTTCAAGGACGGCCAGGTCGCGGCCACCCGCATCGGCGCCTTGCCGCAAAGCAAGCTATTCGAGTGGGTCGAGTCCGTCCTTTGATCCTGCAATCCCCTATCGTCTGACGACGCCCTCAGGATTGCGCCGGGGGAGGCTGGCGGTCAGCTCTTTCGGCTGGAGGCGGCGCCGTATCGTCGAGGAGATCGCCGTACAGCGCGCTCCGCAGATAACGGTCGAGCGCATAGCGGATCAGCACACCGATCACCGCGGCGGCAGGCACCGCCAGCAGCGCCCCGGTGATGCCGAGCAGCGTGCCGCCCGCGATCACCGCAAACATCAGCCAGACCGGGTGCAGCCCGACCCGATCGCCGACGATCCGCGGCTGCAGAACGTAGCCCTCCAGGATTTGGCCCGAGGCGAAGACCGCTGCGACCATGAGCGGTTCCCGCCAGCCATCGAACTGGGCGAGCGCCAGCGCGAGACCGGCACCGAGGCCGACGAAGTTGCCGAGGTACGGGATGACCGAAAGCATGCCGGCGCTCATGCCGAGCAACAGGCCGAAATCAAGGCCGACCAGGGCCAGCCCCAGCGCGTACCAGGTACCCAGCATCAGGCAGACCAGCACCTGGCCGCGCACGAAGCCGGACAGGCGATCATCAATTTCGCGCATGATGCCGCGGATGCTCTCGGCGCCGCTCCGTGGCAGGATCTGGTCGAGCCGCGCCACCAGCTTGTCCCAGTCGCGCAACAGGTAGAACGCCACCACGGGCGTCACGATCACCAGCCCCAGGAGACTGAGAACCGCGGCGCCGCCGCTGACCAGCCGGGAGACAACCGTTCCCGCCCAGTCCATGACATCCGGCGCGATCTTCTCGAAGACGGTATCGAGGCGCTGAACCTGGCCGCGCGCCAGCCTGTGCTTGAGTTCGGCGACGTAAGGCGCGATGGCATTTTGAGCCATCTCCACGTAGCCCGGCAGACGCGCGATGAGGTCGCTGATCTGGGAGCTGAGGACCGGAATGAGGAGGACGAGGGTGCCGAGGAACGCAACCAGGAAGCCGGCGACGATGAAACCGGCCGCAGCGCCGCGCGGCAGTCCTAAGCGTTCGAGCCGGTCGGCCAGCGGGTCGAGCAGGTAGGCGACCGCCATCCCGGCGATGAACGGCATCATCGCCGCCCGTAACAGATAGAGCACGACCCCAAGACCGGCGAGGAACAGGAGCCAGAGGACAAGGCGGCGATCGCCGCTCAGATCCCCACGTAGCGGAGGTGGTGTTACCATCCGTGTTGCGCACCCGGCGGTCGCTCGCACGCCGCCACTGCCGGGGCTATGATCGCCCCCGACGTGCTGCCACGAAGGCGCCGCCGAGGAGGCTCGCTATGTCCGCCCACACGCCCGAAGAAATCCATCTGCTGTTCGCCGAGCACTTCGCCGCAGGTGACCTCGACGCCATCATTGCGCTCTATGAGCCCGATGCCACACTCGTTCCCCAGCCCGGCCAGCCGGTGCGCGGTCTCGCCGCCATCCGCGAAGCGCTGCGCGGCTTTCTTGCCATGGGCGGGACTTTCGCGATGGAGGCGCCGATGGTGGTGCGCGGCCCCGATCTGGCGCTGCTGTTCGCCCGGTGGACGCTCGATGGCACGGCACCCGACGGCAGCGCCATCGCGCTGGCGGGGCACACGTCGGACGTGGCGCGCCGGCAGGCCGATGGCACCTGGTTGCTCGCCATCGACAACCCCTTCGGTGCCGACGGCGCGGTCTGAGCGCTTTGCTGCGGCGTGGCGCACCCTAGACACCATCGCTCGCGAGGTCCTCGCCGCGGGCTGCCCGCTCGATGAGCGCAATGGCTGCGTCGAGCCCATAGAGCGCGATGAAGGAGCCCATGCGCGGCCCGTCGTCCTGGCCGAGAACGATCTGATAGAGCGCCTGGAACCACGCGCGCAGGCTTGCAAAGCGGTCGGCGTGCCGCTTGCCGACCTCGTAGACGACGCTCTGGATGGCCTCGGCATCACTGCCCGCGGGTAGGTCTTTCAGCGCCGTCGCGAGATTGAACAGCGCCGCGGATTCCGCGGCGCTCGGCCGCCGGTACCGCAGCCGCGGCTTCACGAAATCACGGTAATAGGCGCAGGCGTGATCGAGCAGGCGATCCCACAGCGGCGCGGCCTCGGGCGACAGGCTCGGATCGTAGCCCGCGACGTAGCGCCACAGCACCGCCTTGTCCTCGCTGTGGCAGACGGTCGCCAAGTTCAACAGCACGCCGAAGCCGAGCCGGCTTGCCTGTGCCGGCGGGTGGCCGGCGTGGACGTGCCAGACCGGGTTGTCGAGGCGGGCGGCGATGTCCTGCGCCGGGTAGCGGGCGAGGTTGTCGAGGTACTCGTCGATCGCCTTGGGAATGACATCGAAGAACAGCCGCTTGGCACTCTTCGGCTTCTGAAACATGAACTGGGCGAGGCTGGCATCGGGGCCGTATTTCAACCAATCCTCGACGGCGAGGCCGTTCCCCTTGGACTTGGAGATCTTCTCGCCGCGGTCGTCGAGGAACAGCTCGTAGATGAAACCCTCCGGAGGCCGGCCGCCCAGGATGCGACAGATCTGCGAGGACAGCCGGACGCTGTCGGTCAGGTCCTTGCCCGACATCTCGTAGTCGACGCCGAGCGCCGCCCAGCGCATCGCCCAGTCGACCTTCCACTGCAGCTTGCACGCGCCGCCCGTGACCGACGTTTCGATCCGGCGTCCGTCGTCGTCGACGTAGACGATGGTGCCCGCGGCTAGATCGCGATGTACGACCGGGACCTGCAGGACGCGGCCGGTGCGGGCGCACACCGGCAGAAACGGGCTGTAGGTCTGGCGGCGTTCCGGCCCCAGCGTCGGCAGGACCACGTTGATAACCGCGTCGTAGTGGGCGAGCACCGAGAGAAGCGCCGCATCGAAGCGGCCGCTGCGGTAGCACTCGGTCGCACTCATGAATTCGTACTCGAACCCGAACTGGTCGAGGAACGCCTTGAGCCGCGCGTTGTTGTGTGCGCCGAAGCTGTCGTGCGTGCCGAACGGGTCGGGCACCGCGGTCAACGGCTTGCCGAGATGCGCCGCCAGCATGTCCTGGTTGGGCACGTTGTCCGGAACCTTGCGCAGGCCATCCATGTCGTCGGAAAAGGCGAACAGCCGGCTCGGCCAGTCGGTGAGCGTGGTGAGCGCGCGACGAACCATCGAGGTGCGCACCACTTCGCCGAAGGTGCCGATGTGCGGCAAGCCGGACGGCCCGTAACCGGTTTCGAACAGAACGTAACCCCTGTCGGGCCGATGTTCGCCGAAACGCTCGATCAGGCGGCGGGCCTCGACGAACGGCCAAGCACGCGCGCCCGCGGCCGCCGCACGCAGGCGGTTCCTTTCGTCTTCGGCCATGACCGCCCCTTCCCCGTCCGCTATTTCCAGATCGGCTTGCCGCTGCCGGGAAGGCCATAGCGGGGCCACTTCTCGCTGACAAGGGCGATGATGTCGTCGGTCATGCGGATCTTGCGACCCCATGGCCGCGTCGACTCCGGCGCGATCTTGGCGGTCGCATCGATTCCCATCTTGCTGCCGAGGCCCGAGACCGGCGAGGCGAAGTCGAGGTAGTCGATCGGCGTGTTCTCGATCATGGTAACGTCGCGCGCCGGATCGACGTTGGTGGAGACCGCCCAGATCACGTCGTTCCAGTTGCGCGCGTCGATGTCGGCGTCCACCACGATCACGAACTTGGTATACATGAACTGGCGCAGGAACGACCACACCGCCAGCATCACCCGCTTGGCGTGCCCGGCGTACGCCTTGTGCATCGACACCACCGCAACCCGATAGGAGCAGGCTTCGGGCGGCAGCCAGAAGTCAACGATCTCGGGGAACTGCTGGCGGAACAGCGGCACGAAGACGTCATTGAGCGCTTCACCCAGCACCGAGGGCTCGTCCGGCGGGCGGCCAGTGAAGGTGGACAGATAGATCGGCTGGCGGCGCATGGTGATCGCGCTGATGGCGAACACCGGGAATCGCTCGATGGCGTTATAATAGCCGGTGTGGTCGCCATAGGGGCCCTCGTCGCCGTCTTCGTCGAGGAGCACATGGCCCTCGATCACGATCTCGGCGGTGGCGGGGACCTTCAGGGGCACCGTCTCGCAATCGACTAGTTCGACCTTGGTGCCGCGTAACAGGCCCGCGAATTGGTATTCCGACAAGGTGTCGGGAACCGGCGTCACCGCGGCGAGGATGGTGGCCGGATCGGCACCGATCACCGCCGCCGCCGGCAGAGGGTCGCTGCGCTCGGCCTTCCAGCGCTGGAAGTGCTGGGCACCGCCGCGATGCTTGAGCCAGCGCATCAGGGTGCGGTCGCGGCCGATCACCTGCATCCGATAGATGCCGAGATTGAAGCCGTCGCGCCGGTCGGCGTCACGACGCCCGGCGCTGGGTCCCTGGGTAACGACCAGCGGCCAGGTGATGAGCGGTGCCGGCTCTCCCGGCCAACAGCCCTGCACCGGCAACCGTTCGAGGTCGATGTCGGCGCCGCGAAGCACCACGTCCTGGCAGGCGCCACGCGAGACGGTTTTGGGGTGCATCGCCATCACCGTCTTCAAGAGCGGCAACATGTCGAACGCTTCGCGCCAGCCGCCGGGCGGCTCCGGCTGGCGCAGAAACGCCAACGTCTCGCCGATCTCCTTGAGCTGGTGCGGTTCACGGTTCATGGCGGCGGCGACCCGATCCACCGTGCCAAACAGATTAACCAGCACCGGCATGGCGTAAGGCGTGCCGTCGGCGCGACGCACATCCTCGAACAGCACGGCCGGGCCCTGCTCGGCCAGGAGGCGGGTCTGGATTTCGGTGATTTCGAGTGCCGGCGTCACCGGCTCTTTGACCCGCACGAGGCGGCCGGTTCCTTCCAGTTGCTCGATGAACGCGCGCAGGCTTGCGTAGGCCATGGCCGCTCCCTCCCTTCCGGGTGCAAGGGAAGGGCAGCCGCGGCCGGCTGTCAACGCGTTTGCCTGTGGTGGCGCGTCAAGCGGCGGCGGGTGCCCCGGAAACGTCGAGCTGGAACTTGACCGGCCCGCGCGAGGGCTTGCCGGTGGCATCGACGAAGGTGCCGTTGACCGGCGCCTTCTTGGCATGCGGACTGGTCAGGATGGCGACGTGGCCGCCCGGGAACGCCACCGTCTCGACGACATCGGTGCCGTCCAGGAATCTGTTGCCGGCGGTCGCGCACGCCGGCGTCACCAGATCGTCCTTGATCGCGTAGTTCTGGTACCAGCGGATGCCCAAGGGGCCGAGATCCTTGAGATTGAGCGTTTGGCCGAACAGCCCGACCGGCAGCGAGCCATCATTGCCGACCGGCTTCTGGAAGGTGCACGAACTCATCGCCGCGATCGCTTGCGGCAGATGCACCCGCTCCTTGCGCAGCCAGCGGAACAGCGCCGCTGGCGTCTTGCCGGGGTTGCCGCCGGTGGCCTTCTGCAGCACCGCCTGATTGAGCACGGTAATCAGCGGCGTCTCGCGGTCGATGGCGACGAAGCGCATGCCGAGGCTCAAGAGATAGCCGTTGGCGACCTGGTTGCCGTTGGGCAGCGGGGAGAGGATGAAATCGTCGTGCATCTGCGGCATGCCGGCGATGGCGGCCGAGTGCGTGCCGTCGATCGGTGCCACGTTGGTGATCAGCGTGTCGCAGACGTCCTTGTAGCGGCCGGACAGCAGATTCATCAGGCAGATGTAGCCGCCCTGACAGGTGCCGTTCAGCGTCATCTTCCGGCCGTGGATCTCGACCAGCTTGCGGCACAGCTCCAGCGTCTGCAGGCAGTCGTCCTCGGGCGTCATCGTCTGGACCTTTTCGGTTTCCCAGATGTCCTTGACGACGCGGATGTAGGTGGGGATGCCCTCGTTGGCGAAGGCATGGGCGTAGCTCTTGTCCTCGTGCGGCAGGAAGGCGAGGATGTCCTCGCCCAGCATGTAGGGGGGCACCAGCAGCATCGGCTTCAAATCGGTGCGGACGGCAACCCCCTTCTTGATCGGCAGCACCTGGTACATCAAGAAGCAATCGGTCTCGGCGATCAGCTCGTAGTAGCGGCTCTCGAAATGGAAGCCGAACTCGGCACCGATCTTCTCGACCTGCTCGGAGAAATTGGCGACGAGCTGCATGACATCGGCTTCCCGATGCATGAACTCCTCGAACTTCTCGCCGTCCGTTCCCCAAAGGGTATTGAACAGCGCCTTGCTGCCTGCCTCGAACTGGTCCCACTGATAACCCAGCAGCTTCTCCTGGGTGGCCATCATCCCACGCGTGGTCAGCGCCTGGTTATGCTGGTTGATGTCGAAGAGCTGTCGCCAGCTCATCCGATTCTTCCGCGATGCGCGAAACGCGATCTCGGCTGCGATCATGCAGCTATCCATGAACTCAGTACGCTCCCGGCTCAATGCCCGGTTCAGCGAAACGAAGTACCGCCATGCATCCGAGGCGAGGTCCGCACCTTCCACCGCCAGCGCCCCCATCGTCCGTTTTCCCTCGACCACAAACATTCCTCCAACAACCTTTCAAAATAGCACGCCTCGCGAGAGCCCGTCCGTGCAAAATTCACAACGCTGGGCTGCTTCGCGCTCGCAGCCCCGCCGCCGGCCGCCACTCTTTCCTTACCAGGCAATAAAAAAGGCGGGACCGAGTGGTCCCGCCCCGCGAGGACGGTTGTCAGATTATGATTATGGTTGCCGCTATTGTTACGCCGATTGGCGGTGTTCGATCAAGTCCTGGACGACCGTTGGATCGGCCAGCGTCGACGTATCGCCCAAGGCCCCGAAGTCGTTCTCCGCGATCTTGCGCAGGATGCGGCGCATGATCTTGCCCGACCGCGTCTTCGGCAGGCCCGGCGCCCACTGGATGACATCGGGGCTGGCGATCGGGCCGATCTCCTTGCGCACCCAGCCGACCAGTTCCTTGCGCAAATCGTCGCTCGGTTGTTCGCCGGCGTTCAACGTGACGTAGGCGTAGATGCCCTGGCCCTTGAGGTCATGCGGGAAGCCAACGACGGCGGCCTCGGCCACCTTGGCGTGGGCGACGAGGGCGCTTTCGACCTCGGCGGTGCCGATGCGGTGGCCGGAGACGTTGATGACGTCGTCGACGCGGCCGGTAATCCAGTAATAGCCGTCCTCGTCGCGCCGGCAGCCGTCACCGGTGAAGTATTTGCCGGGATAGGTCGAGAAGTAGGTCTGAATGAAGCGGTCGTGGTCGCGGAAAACGGTGCGCATCATCCCAGGCCACGCATCGGTGATGCACAGATTGCCGCTTGCCGCCCCCTCAAGGATCTTGCCGTCGGCATCGACCAGGCAAGGCTGCACGCCGAAGAACGGCCGCGTCGCCGAGCCGGGCTTGAGCGCGGTCGCGCCGGGCAGTGGCGTAATCAGGATGCCACCGGTTTCAGTCTGCCACCAGGTGTCGACAATGGGGCACCGTGCGTCGCCGACGACGGTGTGGTACCACATCCAGGCTTCGGGATTGATCGGCTCGCCCACGGTGCCGAGGATGCGGATGGACTGCCGGCTGGCCTTCTTCACCGGAGCATCGCCTTCGCGCATCAACGCGCGGATCGCCGTCGGCGCGGTGTAGAAGATGTTGACCTTGTGCTTGTCGACGACCTGCCAGAAACGCGCCGCGTCCGGATAGTTGGGCACGCCCTCGAACATCAGCGAAATCGCGCCGTTGGCGAGCGGTCCGTAGACGATGTAGCTGTGGCCGGTGACCCAGCCGATGTCGGCGGTGCACCAGTAGATATCACCGTCGTGATAATCGAAGACGTATTGATGCGTCATCGACACATAGACGAGATAGCCGCCGGTGGTGTGCAACACGCCCTTCGGCTTGCCGGTCGAACCCGAGGTGTAGAGAATGAACAACGGGTCTTCCGCGCTCATCTCCACCGGCGGACAATCATCCGATGCGCTCGCCATGACATCATGCCACCAGACATCGCGGCCGTTGGTCCAGGCGATATCACCCCCGGTGTGCTTGACGACGACGCACTTGCCGATGGTCGGACACTTGGCCAGCGCCTCGTCGGCGTTCACCTTGAGCGGAACCTTGCGGCCACCACGCAACCCCTCGTCGGAGGTGACGATCACGGTGGAATCGCAGTCCTGGATACGGCCGGCGAGCGAGTCCGGCGAGAAGCCGCCGAACACGATCGAATGGATGGCGCCGATGCGCGAGCACGCCAGCATGGCGATGGCAAGCTCCGGGATCATCGGCAAGTAAATCGTTACCCGATCCCCCTTCTTGACCCCGAGCCCCTTCAGGACGTTGGCGAACTTGCAGACCTCGCGGTGCAGCTCCCGATACGTGATCGCTTTGGAGACGGACGGATCGTCACCCTCCCACAGGATCGCGGTCTGGTCGCCACGCTTGGCGAGGTGGCGGTCCAGGCAATTGTAGGAGACGTTCAGTGTGCCGTCATGAAACCAGCGAATATGAACGTCGGGAGCGTGGAAGCTGACGTCCTTGACCTGGGTGAATGGCTTGATCCAGTCGATGCGCTTGGCCTGCTCGCCCCAGAACCCGTCGGGGTCGTCGACCGAGCGCTTGTACATTTGCAGATACTGCTCGTTTGTGCACCAAGCGGACTTGGCGATCGACTCCGGTACCGGAAACAGTTGCTGCTCGCTCATGCGATCGGCTCTCCTCCCTGAGTGAAACGTCATTATTAGTGGGCACCGCCAAATTAGTGGGCACCGCCAACGTGCGGGGCCGGCGCGTGACCAACCGAACCAGACTTGCGCATCTTCTAACCTAAGATGCAAATCAGAAACAAGGCCCGCCAGCGGCGATCCCAACAATAAACGAGCCGTCGGCACCGTCGCGAACATGCTGCAATGCAATAGAAATCACTGCAATGCAGTAAAGGACGGCGTGGATGACAGGGCGACAAACGCGGCTCACTCGGCAAGCCCGCCCAGCGCACACAAGATGCGAAAAGCGTCTTCGTCGACTGGCATCACCGACAGCCGCGACTGCCGCACCAGGCCCAGATGATCAAGCCGGCCGTCGGCCTTGATCGCGGCAAGGGTGACCGGCTGGGGCAATGCCGCCACCGTCTTGACGTCGACCATCCCGAACCGTCCGGACGGATCGTTCGGATCCGGATACCAGGTGCGCACGATTTCAACGAGGCCGACGACCGCCTTCTCGCCACCCGAATGGTAGAACAACGCGCGGTCGCCGACCGCCATCGCTTTCAGGTTGTTGGATGCCTGGTGGTTGCGCACGCCATCCCAGCAGGTGACGCCGGCGGCGGCTTGATCCTGCCACGACCACGCGATGGGTTCGGACTTCACCAGCCAGAAGGCCATGACACGTCTCTCTCAGTCGGCCACCGGCAGCACCTGAATCCAAGGATGGATCTCGACGCTGGCGAACAGACCGGCCTGAGCATAGGGATCGCCCGCCGCGAACGCCTCGGCTGCCTCGTGGTCCGCAAGATCAAGAATTAGGAGACTTCCGATCATCCTTTCGCGATCATCGCTTTGCAGCGGCCCGGCAACGACGATCTGGCTGTAGTAGCTCCTGAGGTAGTCGAGATGCGCGGCGCGGTGGGCGGCACGCACCGCTTGGTCGTCGGCCTTGTCCTTACAGATGAATACAAAGTGCATGATTGACTCCCTCCTCCGTTGAATGTTGTGCAAACATTTGCGCTCCTCTCAACCGGCCCCGGCTTCAATTCTGATCGGCCGCGCCAGCAGGCTTGCGATACTGGCATCGAGATCCGCGGTGCCGGCGAGCACCGCCGCCACCGCGTGGCAGATCGGCATTTCGACGCCGCAACACGCGGCACGCGCGACCACCGCGTCCGCCGACGCAACGCCTTCGGTGACGCCGCGGCGGCTGGCGAGGATTCCGCGCAGGCTTTCGCCGCGACCAAGCGCGACACCCAGCGAAAAGTTGCGCGACTGCATCGCCGTGCAGGTCAGCACCAGATCGCCAAGCCCAGATAGTCCCATCGGCGTCTCCGCCCGGCCGCCGAGCGCCACGACAAGTCGCGCCATCTCGGCGAGCCCGCGGGTGATCAGCGCCGCACGCGCATTCTCACCCAAGCCCCGGCCTTCGACAATGCCACACGCGATGGCCAGCACGTTCTTGACGGCGCCACCCAGTTCGGCACCCTCTACATCGTCGCAGGAATAGATGCGAAAACAAGGCGTGGCCAGCGCCGCAGCGATTGTCGCGCGCACGCCTGCAACGGCGCACGCGAGCGTCACCGCCGTCGGCAGCCCGCGCGCAACTTCCATCGCGAAGCTCGGCCCCGAGAGCACCGCCACCGGTGCCGCCGGCAGGGTTTCGGCGACCACCTCGCTCATCAACGCGCCGCTGCCCAGCTCGACCCCCTTGGCGCAAATCACGCAGGTCGCGCGCCTGCGCCAGTCGGCGGCGGCGCGGTGCAGCACGGCGCGGGCATGCTGCGCCGGCACCGCCAACAACACCGCGTCGGCTTCTGCCAGGGTGTCCGAGAGCCGTGTGCTCGCCCGGATCGCATTATCGAGGGCGATGCCGGGCAGGAACGCCCGGTTTTCGTGCGCGTCGTTGATCGCCCGGGCGACATCCGCCTCATGCGCCCAGATCACCACATCGCGCCCGGCGCGTCGGGCGGTCACGGCGAGCGCCGTGCCCCACGCTCCGGCGCCCAGGATGCCGATCCGCTGCACGCGTCCCCTAGCCCCGCGCGCCGCGCCGGTGGCCGCGCGCAGCCGGCATCGGTTCATCCGCTGCTCTCACAGCAGGAACTGCTCCTTGATGATTCGCTCGGCCAGATCATGACCGGGATCGAACAGCAAGGTCATCGTCTTCGAACGCTCCTCGCGCACGACGACGTGATCGACCATGCGGACTTCGGTGTAATCGGCGACCGCGCTCACCGGCCGCGCCTCCGGCGAGAGCACCTCGATGCGCACGGCGGTATCGTGCGGCAGGATCGCTCCCCGCCAGTGTCGGGGCCGGAACACACTGATCGGCGTCAGCGCCAGCACGTGCGCGCCCAGCGGCAGGATCGGTCCGTTGACCGAAAGGTTGTATGCCGTGCTGCCGGCGGGGGTGGCCACCAGCACACCATCACAGATCATCTCCGCCATCCGGTTGATGCCGTCGATCGCGATGCGCAGCTTTGCCGCAAAGCGGCTCGCGCGCAGGAGCGAGACCTCGTTGATGGCAAGTGCCTCGTGTGTCTGCCCCAAGGTGTCGTGGGCGATCATGTGCAGCGGATTGAGCACGATGGGCTCGGCCCGCCGCAACCGGTCGAGAAGGCCATCTTCCTCGTAGACATTCATCAGGAAGCCGACAGAGCCGCGGTTCATGCCGAAGATCGGCTTGCCCTGCTTGAGGAAGCGGTGCAGCGTCTCCAGCATGAAGCCGTCGCCGCCGAGCGCCACGATGATATCGGCATCCTCCGGTGCGACGGTGGCGATCTCGTCCGCCAAGCGTACAGCCGCCCCCTTCGCCTCGTCGTGCCCGGACGCGACAATGGCGATCGTCTGGAAATCCATTCAGTCCCGCCGGCCGTTTCCCCACATCCCGCCCATCGGCGCGGGCGGCGCAGTATAGCGGCTTCGATCTCGCGCACCAGCCTCGCTCGCTCGTTATGCGCCCACGCCGCACCCGCGTCACGCCACCCACCCCCTTGAAGACGAGGCGTCGGTCTGCTATCGCGCCTGCTGGTCAATCCGCGCGAGGCTTGTTCAGCCGATGCTTACCGCCCTCGCCATCCGCCATGTCGCCTTCGAGGACTTGGGAGCCTTCGCGTCCGTTCTGCGCGAGCAAGGCTTTGCGTGCGACTACCTCGAAGCTGTCGATGGCCTCGCCGGCCTCGATCCGCTGGCGGCCGACCTGCTCGTGGTCCTGGGCGGTCCCATCGGCGCGTACGAAGAGGACAAGTACCCCTTCGTCCGGGACGAACTGGCGCTCCTGGAGCGCCGGCTCGCCCACGACCGTCCCGTCCTCGGTGTTTGCCTGGGTGCGCAACTGATCGCCCGGGCGCTGGGGGCACGGGTCTATCCCGGGCCCGCCAAGGAGATTGGCTGGTCGGCCCTTTCGCTCACCGCGGCCGGGCGTGCGTCATCCCTGCACAGCCTCGGCGAAGACGGCATCGAGGTGCTGCACTGGCACGGCGACACCTTCGATCTGCCGCAGGGCGCGGTCCGGCTGGCGTCGACCCCCGCCTACGAGAACCAGGCCTTCGCCTGGGGCCGCGCCACGCTGGCACTGCAGTTCCACGCCGAAGTCACCGCCCGCGGCCTCGAGCATTGGTTCGTCGGCCACGCCTGCGAACTTGCCGGCGTCGCCGGGCTCTCGGTCGCGGGCTTGCGCGCGCAAACTTTGGGCGCATGCGCACGCCTGCAGCCGGCCGGCCGCCGCGCCTTGAGCGACTGGCTCGCTCAGATCGAGATCTGAAGCACCCACCCAAAGTAGTCGGCGCACCGCCATGCGCAAGAGCGCCGATGGTCCTTGAGTCCGGCTGCCTGCCTCGGCTGACGGCGGTTTCTCGGGGGTAGCGGCATCCCCTCTGCATCGCCCCGCCGCACCTCGACCTCCATCACCTGAGCAGGCCACTCGCACCGATCCGCCTGATCCCTCTGCGGACGGTACGCGCCACGTGCAGCCCATCCTTGCAAGAAAACGTGGAGATGCGTGTCCATCACCGCGCCTGCCCCTTCGGGCGGGATGCGGCGAACCAACCCCCGGCTGCCACCACCGACAGTCCTCCGACACCGCCGTACGTTTCGAAGATCTTCAGCGGCATACGGCGTGAAACGGCGAAACAACGAACGTGCACGATAATAAAATAAGTGAATAATTTACGCGCAAAATGCATACAATCAATACTATTTTGCACAACAAAAGTTATAAGCAAATAAAACTTTTGACCATTGTCTCGTTATGGCTTTATTATCAGGACGATCGTTGGGGGGTGGTGCAACCGTGGAGTACGTACATGCTGAAGACATTCAAGTCGCTGCTCAATGACGAATGTGGCGCCACCGCCGTCGAATACGCGCTGGTCATCGGTCTCGTCTCGATCGCCATCATTACCGCTGCCCAGAACCTTGGTGGTTCCATCAGCAGCGCCTTCGGCACCATCCAGGGCCAACTCGACGCCGTCGTGGCGAAGTAACGGTAAGGCCGCCCGTGCGGGCCGGCCGGACCTGACCTTGGCATGGTGAACGTGTTGTCCCTCCTTCGGGTCCAGCCTGCGGACGAAGGCCGTCAACCGGCCGGTCGGCAGGAGGATCCGAAGGGTCGGGGTGCACGGATGCGAGACGGACGAGCAAGAGTGGCGGGACGGAACGAAGGACGGCGAACGCGACAACAGTAATCCGGTAGGCTTCTTGACCCCGAGACCCCGATGCTGGCTACACGACCGATAGAGCTGATGGTGGCAACCCTTTTTTTCGGGCTGCTGCTGCTCGCCGTCGTCAATGACGTTGGCAGCCTGCGGATTCCAAACCGGATCTCCGTGGCGCTGGCCGCGCTTTATCCGCTTTACGTAACCGTTTCTCCCGTGCCTGTCGATTGGCCGGCCGCGCTCATCGTCGCTGTGATCGTCTTCGTCGCGGGCGTCATCGCCTTCGCCTGCGGATTGCTGGGCGGCGGTGACGTCAAGCTGCTCGCCGCGGTCATGTTGTGGGTGGGGCAAGCACGCGCCTTTGAGTTCCTGCTGCTGACCGCCGTGATCGGCGGCGTTCTTGGCATGTTCATGATGAGCCGCTGGCGGATGTCCTGCGCCCATGCGGCAGACGGCATCGGCGCCTTCGGTCTGCGCGACGTGCTGTTGCGCCCGTTCATCCCCTACGGCGTCGCCATTGCGTTCGCCGGCGCGTTCACCTTGTACGAACCCCTGCTGACTGCCGGCCCACACGGGCTTGGCGGATAGAAGACGAAGGGACTGGCGTCCATGCAACCTCGTTCGGTGATCCTGCTCGTCGCGGCCCTCGTGCTGGCTGGCGGCACGGCGTTTCTGGTCAACGGTTGGCTCACCGCCAATCGCCAGGTCGTGGTCCAGCAGAGCCCGGCGCCGGCGCCGGCGCCGCACAAGGAAGTGCTTGTGGTCAAGGAGGACGTGGCCACCGGCACGTTCCTGCGCGCCGAGAATTTGCGCTGGCAGACATGGCCCGACGATGGCGTCGCGAAGGGCTACGTCGTCAAGGGTCAGGGAACGGAGAAGGACTTCGAGGGCGCCGTCGTACGGGCACGGCTTTATGCCGGCGAACCGGTCACCGCGGAGCGGGTGGTGCACCCCGGCGAACAGGGTTTTCTCGCCGCCGTGCTCGAACCCGGCAAACGAGCGGTCTCCCTGCCGGTCGACGCGACGCGTGGTGTCGGCGGGTTCATCTTCCCCGGAGACCTCGTCGACGTGCTGCTGACGGTCAAAAGTACCGTCCAGAGTGACGCCGACGACAGCGGCAAGACGGAAACCCGCTACTTCAGCCAGACGCTGCTCACCGGCGTGCGCGTCATCGGCATCGACCAGACTGTCGACAACGAGGGCGGCACCGCCAAGGTCGCCAAGACGGCGACGGTCGAGGTCACTCCAAAGCAGGCGGAGCGCATTACCGTCGCCCTCGAACTGGGTGAGTTGTCGTTAACCTTGCACAGCATCGCGCGTGAGGATGGCGATGCCAAGGATGCCTCGGAGAACGGCAACAAGCCCGAAGCCACCGGCGCCAAGACCGGTGCACGCTCCTACACGCGGGACACGGACGTCTTGGACATGATGGGCGACCCCTGGGGGCTGCCGTTGCCGAACGGTGTCGGACCGAAGGTCAACATCGTTCGCGGCGGCGACGCCAAGATTGTCCGCTTCTGAGGACAAATACCGCCATGCCGACCCCGACCCCGATCTCAACCCGTTTCCGCCCTTTGCGGGCGCTCCTTGTCGCCGCGGCTACGGCGCTGCTGACGGTCTTGCCGCCCGGCGGCGGCCCGTCCCCTGCCGAGGCGGCGCAAGTTCTCAACCGTGGCAACGATCCGGTCACGCTGGAAATCAACAAGGGTGCTGTGATCCGGCTGAGCCGGCCTGCAACCACCGTCTTCGTCGCCGATCCCGACGTCTGCGACATCCAGATGAAGTCGCCGCGGCTGGTTTATTTGCTCGGCAAGAAGTCCGGCAACACGACATTGTTCGCGGTCGACGCCCAGGAAAACATTATCGCTAGCGTCGATGTCACCGTTACGCACGACCTCTCCCGCTTGCGCGATGCGATCCGCGCGATCCATCCCGGCGCCAAGGTTAATGCCACCAGTATTGGCGACGCCGTTGTGCTCGAAGGCAGCGTCGCCAATCCCTCCATCGCCGAAGACAGCCGAGACTTCGCGTCACAGGTGGTTGGCAAAGATGGCCGCGTCGTCAATCGCCTGGCGCTTTCCACCCAAAATCAAGTCAACTTAAGGGTCCGGATCGCCGAGATCAGCCGCGACGTCGAGAAGCAGCTCGGCATCGACTGGACGGTCGCGGGCGAGATGTTCGGCACCAACCTCGCGCTGTCCTTCGTCAATCCCTTTGTCGGCGCCACGGTGGCCGCCGACAGCCTGTTGTTCCGGCAGAAAAATTCCGGCCGTGACGTTACGGGCCTGATCCGGGCACTCGAAGAAGAGGGTCTGGTCAGCGTCCTTGCCGAGCCGAATCTGACGGCGCTGTCGGGAGAGACGGCCAGCTTCCTCGCGGGCGGCGAGTTCCCGATCCTCGTGCCGCAGGACAACGGCAATGTCACCGTGGAGTTCAAGAAGTTCGGTGTGTCGCTGGCGTTCACCCCGACGGTGATCGGTGAGAACCGGATCAATCTTCACGTCCGACCGGAAGTGAGCCGGCTCACCACCGATGGTGCGGTCAATCTGCCGATCGGGACCAACAGCGTGATCTCGATCCCGGCCTTGCAGGTACGCCGCGCCGAGACCACCATTGAGCTCGGCTCCGGCCAGAGCTTTGCCATCGGCGGCCTGCTCAACAACGACTCCTCGCACGATGTGCGCAAGGTGCCTGGGTTGGGCGACGTGCCGGTTCTTGGTCGGCTGTTCAGCTCGGACCGCTTCCAGCGCAACGAAAGCGAACTCGTGATCCTGGTCACGCCCTACCTAGTCAAGCCGTCTTCGACGCGGTTGGCGACGCCGACCGATGGCTTCGCGCCGCCCAACGATATGGAGCGACTGTTTCCGGGCGGCACTTGGAAGCGCAATCCCGTACCCGGCACCCCGGCCAACGTGCGCCCCAACGGCGGCCTGGTCGGTCCGGTCGGCTATTCCCTGGACTAGGGGAGGACCATCCATGCTCGCCATCACCCGCCATCGGCGCTCACTCGGCACCGCCCTTCTGGTCGCGACCGGCTGCGGGCTTGCCGCCGGCTGCCACTCTGCCTCGCAGACGCTGGCCGACAACGCGAGCCGCGCCGGTTGGCCGATCCAGGACTGGGCCAGCGTCAAAGCCCGGCCGGCACCGCAGCCCGTCGCGGTCGACCACCGGCACGATGTCGCCTTCCCCACCGGATCGAGCCAGCTCTCGGTGGCCGAGGAGGATGACCTCAAAGCGTTTGTCGTCTCAGCCGGGCTCGGCGCCGGCGATGAGGTGTACATCGCGCGCGTGCCGGCTTCCGATCCGCTCGGCGAGCACCGGCGCACCACCCTTGCGGCGTTCTTGCTCTTGCAAGGTGTCGCGGTCGCATCCGCACCTTCGGCATTGACCGCTCCGGCCGACGCGACCGATCGCCTCACCGTCGTGGTGCGGCGCATCGAAGTCAAGCTGCCGGCCTGCCCGGACTGGACGGCGATGCCCAACGATACCTTCAGCAACCGACCGGAAAGCTTTTTTGGCTGCGCGAACGCGGTCAACCTCGGCATGATGGTGGCGGAACCTGTCGATCTCGCCCGCGGTCGTGACCCGGGCGCCGCCGACGCTACGGTTGCCGCCCGAGCCATCGAACGCTACCGACGCGGCAAGACCAAAGATCTCATTCGCGATGCCGCCAGCGGCGACGTCTTCCCGGCGGAGGACGAGGGCTCCAACGATACCGGCTCGGAGAACTAACGATGGTTGCGCGTGCGCTCACCGGTATCGTGCCGTCGCAGGCAAAGCCGTTCGCAGGCTTTGTCGTCGACGCAGAGTCCGAGCAGGCGGTGCTCGCAGCCGCCCAAACCGCCGGCATCGCCGAGCCGCATGTCACCCGCGGTGACTTCGACGATGTTCTGAAACGGCTGCGCAAGATCGCCACACCCAGGATTCTCGTCGTCGATCTCACCGGCAGCGTCGATCCGATTGCCGATATCGCGCGGCTGGCTGAGGTCTGCGACGAAGGGACCCATGTCATCGCCGTCGGTGACGTCAACGACATCAACCTCTACCGTGACCTCACCCACATCGGTGTCGCCGATTACCTGTGCAAGCCGGTTACACCCGAAGTGCTTGCCGCCGCGCTCACCAATGCCGGACGGGCGAGCGGACAGGAGACCCAGGAAGTCAAGAACGGCCAAGTGCTGTGCTTTACCGGCACGCGCGGTGGCGTTGGAACGACGACGGTGGCGGTCAATGTCGCCTGGCTGATCGCGCACGAGCACAACAAGCGCGTGGCCCTGGTCGATCTCGACCTGTTCTTCGGCACGTGCGGGCTATCGCTCGACCTCGATCTCGGTCGCGGTTTCCGCGAGGCCCTTGAGAACCCCGCGCGCATCGACGGCCTGTTCATCGAACGCGCCATGGTCAAGAGCGGTGACAATCTCTTCGTGCTGTGTGCCGAAGAGGCGCTCGAATGTGCCATTCACTTCGACGCGGCCGCCGTCCAGCTCCTGATCGAGCACCTGCGCCGGGACTTTCAATACGTTGTCGTCGATCTGCCCCGGTTCGCTGCGCGCACGCAGGCCTCCATCCTGACGCCGCCATCGGTGGTCAACGTCATCTCCGATCCGTCGCTGGGTGGCATGCGTGACACCATGCGCCTTCTGGCCCTGATCAAAAAGATCGTACCGAAGGCCGAACCGAGCATCATCCTGAACAAGGTCGGCTCCCACACGGCAACCGAGCTTTCGCGTCCCGACTTCGAGAAAGGGGTCGAGGGTAAGGTCAGCCACACCCTTTACTACGACGCCAAGGCGTTCGGCGTCTCCGCCAGCACCGGCAAGCCATTGCCCAAGATCGCCGCCAAGGCACGCTCGACCAAGGTGTTGCGGACGATGACCCAGCAGCTCATCGCGGCCCGCGCGCCAAAACCGCCAACGCCTTTCTGGAAGAAGCTCATCGGAGCGAAGGCCTGATATGCTCGGGCGCAGACAAGGAGGCGCCGCGGTTCCGCTCACAGGTCTCTCGCCTGCGCGAAGGGATGCGAGCGCCGAGACTGCAAACGCGCCGGCTCGCGCTCCCGCGCCCCTGGGCGAAGTGGTGGCTTCGCCGCGCGAGGCACCTATCGGCCCCGAAGCGATCGTCGAGAAGGTGCTGCCGTTCGTGCGCAAGAGCATCGATCTTGGCGAAGCGCAGAGAGTCTCGCGTCACCAGATCGCGAGCCTGATTACCGAGATCGTGGGCCAGGTCTGCCGCGACAACGCCATCCCGCTCGACGATTACCAGCATCGCCAAGTAGCGACCTCCATCGTCAATCGCATCCTCGCCGAAGCCAAGGGACAGGCCCTCGGTACCACGCCCGCCTCCCAGGCCCAAGGCCCAGCTGTGGCAGCAGCGGAGAAGGCGCGGCCGGTCAGCCGCGATCTGATCGAAGAGGCCAAGACCCGCATCCAGCCGCTCCTGATGGAACGGATCGACGTCGGCAAGGCGGTCACGCTGCCGCCGGATGAACTCGCGCGCCAGATCAGCGAGGTCGTCGCCGAAATCCTGAACGAAGAAAAGCTTCAGCTCAACCTTTCCGAGCAGCGCGATCTGGTCACCGCCTTGCTCAACGACATGCTGGGCCTCGGTCCGCTGGAGGCTCTGCTTGCCGACGAGAGCATCTCCGATATCATGGTCAACGGGCCGAAGCAGGTGATCGTCGAGCGCAAAGGCAAGCTCGACCTGACCGACGTCGTCTTCCGTGACGACGCCCATGTGATGAGCATCTGTACGCGTATCGTCAGTCGCATCGGCCGCCGCGTCGACGAAACGTCGCCCTTGTGCGATGCACGCCTCAAGGACGGCTCGCGCGTCAACATCATCATCCCGCCTCTGGCGCTGGACGGCCCCTCGATCTCCATCCGCAAATTCTCCAAACACAAGATCACCCTCGATCTGATGGAAAGCCAGGGCAACATCTCGTCGCCCATGGCGACGGTGCTGCGCATCGCTTCGCGCTGCCGCCTCAACATCCTGATTTCCGGCGGCACCGGCTCCGGAAAGACGACACTGCTCAACGCGTTGTCGCGGATGATCGACCCCGGCGAGCGCATCGTGACCATCGAGGATGCCGCCGAGCTTCAGCTCATGCAGCCGCACGTCGTCCGTCTGGAAACGCGCCCGCCCAACCTCGAAGGCAACGGTGAGATCACCCAGCGCGAACTGGTCAAGAACGCGCTGCGCATGCGTCCGGACCGGATCATCCTGGGCGAAATCCGTTCGGGCGAAGCACTCGACATGTTGCAGGCGATGAACACCGGTCACGACGGCTCGATGGCGACCATCCACGCCAACCGGCCGCGCGAGGCGCTGACCCGGCTCGAGAACATGGTGGCGATGACCGGCGTCAAGCTGCCGCACGAGGCGGTACGGGCGCAGATCGCGGGGGCCGTCAACATGGTGGTCCAGGTCGCGCGCATGCGCGATGGCGTACGCCGCATCACCCATGTCACCGAGGTTGTCGGCATGGAGGGCGATCTGATCACGACGCAAGACCTGTTTACGTTTGAGTTCGAAGGCGAGGACGCCAGCGGCCGGCTGACCGGGCGCTTCCGCTGCAATGGACTGCGCCCACATTTCAGCGAGCGCGCCGAGTATTTCGGGCTGCATCGCGCGCTGCTCGAAGCAATGGCGGACGGAGCGAGCGGCAGCCGATGACCGCGCTGAGCCTGATCGTTTTCCTCGGCGTTGCCGCCAGCATCATTCTGCTGGCTCTCGCCCTCGGCTTGGACGGCACGCGCCCCCAGCTCAAGAAGCGGGCGGGTGAACTTCGCGCCCGCGCAGACGGCAAGAGTACTCGCGTCGCCAAGGAGGCCGCCGCCGCCAGTCTGCGGCGCACTCGCGGCCACTCGGTGCCGTTCCTGGAAGCGCTGGCGCAACGGATTCTGCCGCGCCAGGACGAACTGCGCAACCGGCTGGCGCGTACCGGTTTCGAGATCACCATCGGCACCTACGCAGCGGTCTGCGTTGCTGTCGGGATCGTTGCGATGCTGGCACTCGTGGTGAGCGCGGGATTACCGCTGCCCGCGTGTGGCCTTGGCGGCCTAGCCATCGGATTGCTGCTCCCGCACCTCGTGGTTGGCATGCTTGGCGCGCGACGGACGCAGAAGTTCATGGCGCTGTTACCCGATGCCATCGATCTGATGGTTCGCGGCCTCAAGGCTGGCCTGCCGGTGACCGAGTCCATGGCCATGGCCGGCAAGGAAATCCCTGCGCCACTCGGCGCCGAATTCCGTGCCGTCACTGATAGTGTCCGGCTGGGTCGCGGCCTCGAAGACGCGCTATGGGACACCGCGCGACGGTTGCGCACGCCGGAGTTCAATTTCCTCGTGATCAGCCTCGGCATCCAGCGCGAAACCGGCGGCAACCTGGCCGAAACGCTGGCAAATCTCTCCGACATCCTGCGCAAGCGCCGCCAGATGCGCCTCAAGATCAAGGCGCTGTCATCGGAGGCCCGCGCGAGCGCGTACCTCTTGGGCGCATTGCCGTTCGGCCTGATGGCGCTGATCAACACGATCAATCCCGATTACATGGCGATTTTGTTCAGCGATCCGCGGGGCAACGCGATGCTGGGCGTGGGCAGCGTTCTGCTCGTCGTCGGCTTCGGGACCATGGCGAAGATGATACGGTTCGAAATATGAAACTCGAATCCCTGCTGCCGGCCGGGACATCCCCGGAAACCGCGCTCACCGCGATTGCGGCGCTGGCGGCGTTCGGCTGCACGCTCGCCGTCTGGCAGGCGTTCGTGGCGCACTCTCCGACGGGCGCCCGCGCCAGACGGCTGATGCGAAGGCGCGAGGAGCTGCGCTTGGGCTTGACGCAGCAGCGCGGACACGCCATTCGCGGCATCGCCACCATGACCTTGATGAAGAAGGTCACCCAGAAGCTCAATCTGTTGCGATCGGAGACGACCGGCCGGCTGACGGTTCAGCTTGCCCGCGCCGGTTGGCGCTCGCGCGAGGCGCTGATCACCTTCGGCTTCATGAAGGCGACCCTGCCGGTGGTCTTCGGTGTCGGCGGCTTCCTCGCCTTCGATGTGCTGGGAATCGTCCATCTGCCGGCGGCATTGCACAATTTCGCCCCGCTGGTGGCGGCGGCTATAGGGCTTTATGCGCCCGATCTGTTCGTCAAGAATGCCATCCAGAAGCGCGAGAAAGCGGAGCAGAAGGGCCTGCCCGACGCGCTGGACCTGATGGTCATCTGCGCCGAAGCGGGGCTTTCGCTCGATGCGTCGATGACCAGGGTGGCGGCAGAGATGGAAAAAGGCTGCCCCGAACTTGCGGACGAACTCGGTCTGACCGCGGTCGAGCTTGGCTTCCTGCCCGAGCGCCGCAAGGCGATCGAAAATCTGACCAAGCGCTGTCAGCTCGCCTCGGTGCGCGCCGTCGCCAACACGCTCTTTCAGACGGAGAAGTACGGCACGCCGCTTGCCAATGCGCTGCGCGTGCTGGCGGCGGAGTTCCGCAACGAGCGGCTGATGAAGGCCGAGGAGAAGGCCGCACGTTTACCGACGATCCTCACCGTGCCGATGATCTTGTTCATCATGCCGGTGCTGATGATCGTGCTGGCCGGCCCCGCCGTGCTCAAGATCATGGATTCATTGAAAGGGTTCTAGAACGCGGCCGGCGTGTGCGGGCTTGAGCGTGACGGTGGCCCGGCCTGGGGGCGAAGGAAACGTGCAGGGAACCGCCGGCAAGCTGGTCGGCAACAGGGCATCGGTCTGCGAGCCGGCGTCAACGGATTGGCTGGGGCGTTGTATACGGGGTCCAATGTTCCGGCCGGGCCAGGGGGCGGCGTGATGCCGCCCCCTGCTGCTCCTCGCCCCTCGGCAAACGAGAAGCGGCAGACGAAGAACGTCCGACTGACCGCGCAAAGTTCCTTCGTCGTGGTTTTCAAACGGCCGTAGACGTCCCCGGCGGCGACTGCGTGGGGTCGACGGCGGTGACGCGTACGAAGACCAGCCGATGCGCAGCCATGCCGGCGAGCATGGCGGCAACAAAGAGGAATACCTTGCCGCTTCCGGTCGTAAGCGCGCTGAGTGCCGGACCGGGGCACAGGCCGGCCATCCCCCAGCCGAGCCCGAACAGCGCCGATCCCGCAACCAAGCGCAGATCGATGTCCTTGCGCGTTGGCACCGCGAATGAGGGCGCCAGCAACGGCGTCGCGCGATAGCGGAAGACGAGCCGGTAGCCGAAGGCGCTAACCAGGAGTGCGCCCGCCATCACCAATGCCAGGCTTGGATCCCAGGTGCCACGCACGCTTCCGGCAAAATCGAGAAAATCGAGCACCTTTGCCGGGCTTATCATGTGCGAAACGGTCAACCCGATGCCGAACAGGAAACCGGCAAGAAATCCAGCAACCGCCCGCATGGCATCAGCCTCCAAGCACGTGCCGGTTGATGAAGACGACAATGGCAGCGACGATAAAGAACACGACCGTCGCGATGAGGGAGCGGGCGGATAATCGAGCGAGGCCGCAGACACCGTGTCCGCTGGTGCAGCCGCTGCCAAGCCGAGTCCCGAACCCGACGAGGGCGCCGGTGACGAGAACCAGCGGCAGCGGCGCATCGAAACGAATTTCCGGCCCGTTCCCCTCTACGAGGGCAACCGCCGCCGGCCCGGCAATAAGGCCGATCACGAACGCGAGCCGCCAGCCGAAATCCCGCCCGCTAGTGGATCGGATCACACGCTTGAATCCCAAGCGTGTGATCGTACGATCCACTGACCCTATGATTTGGTGGTTCGATTCAGCCAACGAATGGGACCCATCCGTTGGAATCGAACCACTAGGATCGAGAAGCCCGCCGACAATACCCGAAATGCCGGCGATCCGACCAAGAAGGAGCATCAGGACAACGGCGCCGAGACCGATCAGCAGCCCGCCGAGCAGAGCGGAACCTGGGGTGAAGGATTGCATCGACAAGAACCTAATTTAGAGATCAATGATATATGGCCATGCGCGCATTGGCAAACGTGCTGTCGTCGGATGCGCAGCGATATCGACGTGCCGGTTCTTGCCCCGCTCGGAACGGTGCCTCGCCGCCGCAGGATCAGCTAAGGCGCGCGACCGACCGCCCCTTCGGTCAACACCTTCGCTCGCCATAGCGGCCGAGGCGATTCTCATCTGCGCGCGATCACCGGGCCGTCCGCCGCCGCTTTTCCGAGCGGCAGCAGATTGCTCAAGCCGCGGCGCGTGTGCCGTCCACCACTAGGCCGCCTTCGCCGGTGGTGACGGTGACCGTGGCACCGTCGGCGATGCGGCCCGAGAGGATCATCGAAGCGAGCGGGTTCTGCAGATGGCGCTGGATCACCCGCTTCAGCGGCCGCGCCCCGTAGACCGGATCGTAGCCGGCATGCGCCAGCCAGTCGACGGCCGCGCGGTCCAGATCAAGCGTGATCTTGCGCTCGGCCAGGAGCTTGCGCAGCCGGCCGAGCTGGATTTCGACGATCGCCCCCATCTGCTCGGCGAACAGGCGGTGGAACAAGATGATCTCATCGAGGCGGTTGAGGAACTCCGGGCGGAAGGCGGCGCGCACAAGGGCCATCACCTGGTCGCGCACCTCGCCGGAATCGTGGCCCTCGCCCTGCGCGGCAAGGATCTCGCCGCCGAGGTTCGAGGTCAGCACGATCAGCGTATTGCGAAAATCGACGGTGCGACCGTGGCCGTCGGTCAACCGGCCGTCGTCGAGCACCTGCAACAAGACGTTGAAGACGTCGGGGTGCGCCTTCTCCACCTCGTCGAACAAGATCACCTGGTAGGGGCGCCGGCGGACGGCTTCGGTCAACGCGCCGCCTTCTTCGTAGCCGACATAGCCGGGCGGCGCGCCGATCAGCCGCGCCACGGTGTGCTTTTCCATGTACTCAGACATATCGATGCGGATCATCGCCGCCTCGTCGTCGAACAGGAATTCGGCCAGGGCCTTGCACAGCTCGGTCTTGCCGACGCCGGTCGGACCCAGGAACAGGAAGGAGCCGATGGGCCGGTTGGCGTCCTGCAGGCCGGCGCGAGCCCGGCGCACCGCGTCGGCAACGGCGGTCAACGCTTCATCCTGGCCGACGACGCGCTTGCGCAGATTCTCTTCCATCTTGAGAAGCTTGTCGCGCTCGCCTTCGAGCATCTTCTCCAAGGGCACGCCTGTCCAGCGCGAGACCACGGTGGCGACGTGCTCGGGTGTCACCGCTTCTTCGACCATGCGGTGCTGTTCCGCCTCCTCGGCCGCCTGGAGTTTCTTCTCGAGCTCCGGGATGATGCCGTACTGCAACCTCCCCGCCTCCTCGAAGCGACCCTCGCGCATGGCGCGCTCGACCGTGCTCCGCGCCTGGTCAAGCTCCTCCTTGATCTTGGTGGCACCGGCGAGCGCGTCCTTTTCCGCCCGCCACTGCGCGGTCAGGGCGTCCGAGCGCTGCTCCAGTTCGGCAAGCTCCTTTTCGAGACGCTTCAATCGATCCTTTGCGCCGGGGTCCTCCTCCTTCTTCAGCGCCTCGCGCTCGATCTTGAGCTGCAGGATGCGCCGGTCCAGTTCGTCAATCTCCTCAGGCTTGGAATCGACCTGCATCTTGAGGCGGCTCGCCGCCTCGTCCATCAGGTCGATGGCTTTGTCGGGCAGAAACCGATCGGTGATGTAACGGTTGCTGAGGGTGGCCGCCGCGACCAGTGCGGCATCGGTGATGCGCACACCGTGGTGCAGCTCGTACTTCTCCTTCAGCCCGCGCAGGATCGAGATGGTGTCCTCCACCGTCGGCTGCGAGACGAACACGGGTTGGAAGCGCCGGGCGAGCGCCGCGTCCTTTTCGACGTGCTTGCGGTACTCGTTCAAGGTGGTGGCGCCGATGCAATGCAATTCGCCGCGGGCAAGTGCCGGCTTCAGGAGGTTCGAGGCATCCATGGCACCCTCGGCGGCACCGGCGCCGACGATGGTGTGCATCTCGTCGATGAACAAGATCAGTTCGCCGGCCGATGCGCTCACCTCCTGCAGGACGGCTTTGAGCCGCTCCTCGAACTCACCGCGAAACTTCGCGCCGGCGACCAACGCACCCAGGTCGAGCACCATCAGCCGCTTGTCCTTCAACGTTTCCGGCACGTCACCCTTGACGATACGCTGGGCCAGGCCCTCGACGATCGCCGTCTTGCCGACACCGGCCTCGCCGATCAGCACTGGATTGTTCTTGGTCCGCCGGGACAGCACCTGGATGGTGCGCCGGATTTCCTCGTCGCGCCCGATCACCGGATCGAGCTTGCCGTCACGCGCCGCCTGGGTCAGGTCGCGGGCATACTTCTTCAGGGCATCATAAGTATCTTCGGCCGTCGCCGTCGCCGCGCTGCGCCCCTTGCGCACGTCCTCGATGGCGCGGTTGAGCGCCTGGGCCGTTACGCCGGCATCGGCCAGCACGCGCGCCGAAGGCGTTCCCGCCGCCAGCGTCAGCGCCAGCAAGATCCGCTCGGCGGTAACGAAACTGTCGCCCGCCTTGTCGGCGATCTGCTCGGCCTGCTCGAACAGCCGCGCGGTCTCCTGGGAGAGATAAACTTGGCCGGCGCCGGCACCCTCGACGCGCGGCAGCTTGGCAAGCTCCGCCTCGCACCCCTTCTTGGCGCGAATGGGATCGCCGCCGGCGGCACGGATCAGGTTCGCCGCAAGGCCTTCCTTATCATCGATCAGCACCGAGAGCAGGTGCAGCGGCGTGAGTTGCTGCTGCCCCGTGCGCATCGCCAGCGTCTGCGCCGATTGCACAAAACCTTTCGAGCGTTCGGTATACTTCTCGAAGTTCATGGCTCACGTGACCTCTTTTCCCGCGGACAACACAGGCGCCCTCGGTCCCGCCGTCGGACGCCTGCTTGCCTCGTCGCCGCTGAGATAGGTGGTAGTGGCGCAGCCACGCAAGCCGGCGGCACCACCGCGAACGGACCGCAGTTCGCGGCATTGCCGGGCGACCCGCCGTCCGCTACAGACTACGGCCAACCGTGAGCCGACATCCCTTTCCCTGGCGCGTTGGAGCTTGGCGCATGCAGAACTGCCCCGTTGTCGCTGCGCCGGCGTGTTGCGCCGATCATGGTGCGCTTACCGCAGACATGGCGCGCCGCCGATGAGGGCGGCTGCCAAACGCCTCGCGCCGCCACCCGCATCGTTGCGGTTGCGCGATCGGCTCGCCGATCTGCCGCTGTGCGATGCCGAAACGGTGGCGGTCCAGCCCTCCTGGTGGCAGGCAATCGGTCACTTCGGTTCTGCCCGAAATCGGACGGGCCTGACGCCGCCGCCGTTCCTCGATGCATTGCTCGCCGGCATGCCACGAAGGGGCTGGGGCATCGGTTACGAGACCGCAGCGGCGCTGTCTGCGGTGTTCGGGGAGGTCAATCCCGCGCTGGTGCTTGAATTCGGCAGCGGCACGTCGACCGTGGTGTTTGCCGCACTCGCCCAGACCACAGGCACGTGCCGGGTTGTCTCGCTCGATGAAAGCGAGGATTTTGCCGAGCGCACGCGTGCCAGACTGGCCCGCCACGGGCTTCAGCGGTGCGCAGAAGTCCTGGTGGCGCCGGTCGTCTGGCGTCGTCTCGATGGCTGGGAAGGGTTCAACTACGCGCCGCCAGCTGCGCAGATCGAGGACGCGCTCGCAGGCGTACGTGCCGATCTGGTGTTCATCGACGGACCGGCAACCTGGTTCAAGCGACGCGGCGATTGTCGGTTCGGCACCTTGCTCGCGGCGCGCGCGTGGGCGGCAGATCCCGCAGTTTTCGTGGCCGACGACGTTTCCCGCCGCCGAGATCTCGCTATCTTTCGACGCTGGGCGACGCTGCCGGGGGTCACGCCCTTGGGCGTGATCCGCGCCGACCACGGGCTCGGCATCGGATTGGTGCGGCCCTGAAGGGCTGCCTAACCCCGTTCGGTGAAGACGCCGTCCTTCAAGACGAGGCGTGAGGTGTCGGCGCGGCTTTGGCGCCGATCTTCGGCTCCGCGCCGTGCAGCAGCCGGGCGATGTTGGCGTGGTGGCGGGCGATGCCTAGGAGGCCGAGGAGCGCGGCGGCAGCGGCGCGCGGCGGATCGGCGAACGCCAGCATCGCGAGCGGCAGGCTTCCCAGCATCACCAGCGCGGCGAGCGAGGAATAGCGGAACAAAGCGGCGAGCGCGGCCCAGATGGCCGCCGCCGCAAGTCCGGCCGGCCACGACAGCGCGAGCGCGACGCCCAAGGTGGTCGCCACCCCCTTGCCGCCGCGAAAGCCGAGCCAGACCGGGAAGTTGTGGCCGACGACGGCGCCGACGCCGGCGAGCAGCGCCGCCTGCGTCCCCCATCCGCCCATGATCAGCACCGCCGCCGCGCCCTTGCCGCCGTCGAGCAACAGCGTGGCCAGCGCCAGCCGTTTGTTGCCTGTGCGCAGGACATTGGTTGCGCCGATGTTGCCCGAACCGATGGCGCGGATATCGCCCATGCCGGCCATCCTGGTCAGGATCAGCCCGAACGGGATCGAGCCGATGAGATACCCCGCGACCGCCGCGGCCGGCAGCCCCCACCAATAGCCAAGGGCATCACCCGCCACGGCGTTCAGGAATCCCTGGCGAACACGCGTCGACCGTCGACCACGGTCATCATCACCCGTCCCTGCACCGGTCGGTAGTCGAAGGGCGTGTTTTTCGACTTGCTCCGCAGTTCGTGCTCGCGGACCTGCCACGGCCGGTCCGGGTCGAACAGAGTAACGTCGGCCGCGGCGCCGCGCGCCAGCCGGCCGGCAGCGAGGCCGAACAGGGCAGCCGGCTTGGCCGTGATCAGATTCAGCACATCGAGGAGAGTCATGCGGTCGTTGTGGTACAACTCGAGGCAGACGGCGAGCAGGGTTTCGAGCCCGATACCGCCGAAGGCGGCCTGGGCGAACGGCAGCCGCTTGGCGTCCTCGTCCTCGGGCGCGTGATCGGATGCGATCGCATCGATGGTGCCATCGAGCAGCCCCTCAATGACGGCGAGCCGATCCTCTTCCGTACGCAAGGGCGGCGACAGCTTGGCGAACGTCCGGTAATCGCCGACGGCATTCTCGTTGAGCGCAAAATAGGGTGGCGCCGTATCGCAGCTCACGGCGAGCCCGCTGGCCTTGGCCTTGCGCACCGCATCGACGGCGACCGCGGTCGAGAGGTGTGCGAAGTGCAGCCGGCCCGATGTGAGCTGGGCCAGCCGGATGTCCCGCTCGACCATAATCACCTCGGCGGCGGCCGGGATGCCGGCGATGCCCAGTCTGGTCGCCATCTCGCCGGCGTTCATCGCACCGCCGGCAGCCAGTGTCGGCTCCTCGGGATGCTCGACGATGAGCAGATCGAAGGTCCGGGCATAGGCGAGCGCGTGGCGCATCACCCGCGCGCTCGCCACCGCCTTGACACCGTCGGTAAAGGCAACGGCGCCGGATTCCGCCAGCATTCCCAGCTCGGCAAGCTCATCGCCAGCCAAGCCCTTGGTGATGGCGCCATAGGGATAAACCTTGGTCAGGCCGAGCTGGCGGGCACGCCGTGCGACGAACTCGACCACGGAGACGTCGTCGATCACCGGGGTGGTATTGGGCAGGCAGACCATGGAAGTCACCCCGCCGGCGGTGGCCGACTGGCCGGCCGAGCCCAGCGTGCCCTTGTGCTCTTCCCCCGGCTCGCGCAACTGGACGCGGATGTCGACGAAGCCGGGACACAGACAGTGGCCGCCGCAGTCGACGACGGCGATGTCGTCGCCCAACGCCCCTTCGCGGATGTGTGCCCCGAGATCGGCGATCAGCCGGCCCTCGGTGAGCAGCCCGCCCGGCTGATCGAGGGTGCTCGCCGGGTCGAGCAGCCGCGCGTTGAGGTAGGCGACGCGCCCGCCGCGCTCGGTTGCCTGATCGGCGTGGGCGCCCCGTGCGGTCGCGATCACAGGTTGGGTTGCTCCTGCGCCCAGAGATTGCGGGTCAGAAGCTCTACGCAAGCCATGCGCACCGCCACCCCCATCTCGACCTGTTCACGGATGACGCTGCGGCTGAAATCGTCGGCGACCACCGAATCGATTTCGACGCCGCGGTTCATCGGACCCGGGTGCATGATCAGCGCGCGATCGGACGCGCGTGCCAGCTTGTCGTAGTCGAGCCCGAAGAAATGAAAATACTCGCGGATCGAGGGCACTAAGGTGTCGTGCATCCGTTCGGTCTGCAGACGCAGCATCATGACGATATCGACGCCTTCGAGGCCCTGGCGCAAATCGCAGAAGGCTTCGACGCCAAGCCGTTCGACGGCGTCGGGCAATAAGGTGCGCGGTGCGACGACACGGACCTGCGCGCCCATGGTGTTGAGCAGATGGATGTTGGAGCGGGCGACCCGCGAGTGCGCGATATCGCCACAGATCGCCACCTTGAGCCCGGCAAGCCGGCCGATGCGCCTGCGGATGGTCAGCGCGTCGAGCAGCGCCTGGGTTGGATGCTCGTGACTGCCGTCGCCGGCATTGATTATCGCGCAATTGACCTTCTCGGAAAGCAGTTTGACCGCACCCGAGGCCGGATGACGGACGACCAGGACATCGGGATGCATCGCATTCAGCGTCATCGCCGTGTCCAGGAGAGTCTCGCCCTTGCGCACCGAACTGGTCGCCACCGACATGTTGATGACGTCGGCACCTAATCGTTTGCCGGCGAGCTCGAACGAGGTACGCGTGCGCGTCGATGCCTCAAAGAACAGGTTGATGATGGTGCGCCCGCGCAAGAGCGACTGCTTCTTGTCGGCTTGGCGATTGAGCGCGACGTATTGCTCGGAGCGGTCGAGCAACAGGGAGATTTCCGGGGGCGACAGCCCCTCGATGCCTAACAGGTGCCGCTGCCGGAAGAGCAGCGCGTGCGGCGTCTCGACCATGCGCGGGACTATAAGGTTCCCCTGTTGAGGGAGGCAAGGCGCACCGCCTCTTCCGTCCCGCTCATGGCCGGAGCAGAAGCGCTGCGATGATCGGCAGCGATACCGCGGCGGCAATGGTCGTCGCGGTGATGGCGCCGGCGAGCGCCGGTGCATTGCCGCCCATCTGCCGGGCCATGACGTAGGCCGATGCCGAAATCGGCAGTCCGGCGAACACGGTGGCGATCACCCGCGCATCGCCGCCGACGCCGAGGGGCACGCACACGGCCCAGGTGACGCCGGGCAGCACCACGAGCTTGAGAATCGACGCGGCGAGCACCACCCAGCCCGAACCGCGCAGCGCCGCCAGATCGAGCCCGGCACCGACGCACATCAGCCCGACCGGCAGCGAGGCTCGGCCCAGAAGCTGGAGCGTCGGCACCAGCACCGGCACCGGCGGCACCGCCAGCGCATTCAGCGCGAGACCGGCGACACAGGCGAGGATCAGGGGGTTGCGGGCGACAGATGCAAGCACCGCCGTGGCACGCGGCCGCGAGCCGACAGCGGCGTTGGTGGTGAAATGCAGCAAAGCGGCGACACTGATCAGATTGACGAACGGCACGGCAACAGCCACGCACAGGCTCGCGGCGATCAGCCCGAACTCCCCCTTGAGCGCCACGGCGGTTGCGATCGCAACATAGACATTGGGGCGAATCGCCGCTTGGATCAGCGAACTCCGCGTCGGTCCGTCGAGACGAAAACGCGCGCCCATCAACACGGCAAGGACGGCAACGGCGATGATCGCACCCAGGACGGCGGCGGTCAGTCCGCCGGCAGCGAGCCGGGAGAAATTGGCCTGCCAGGCATTGGTGACGAGCAGCGACGGGAAAAAGACGAAGAACGTCATCTGCTCGGCAGCCGGCCAGAAGCCTTCGGCCACCCAACCACGCCGGCGTACGACGGCACCGACGACGATAATGGCGAACACCGGCGCAAGGCCGAGGACGATGGCACGCATGGCAGGCGTTCAGTCTTTGTCGTCGGAAGCGGTGGCGGCATTGGCCAAGGCATCGAGCGCGCCTTGCAGGATGTATGTGGCGGCCGCGCCATCGATGACCTGGCGCCGCCGCTGCCGGCTCAAGTCGGCGCCTTCGATCAGCACGCGCTCGACCGCCGCCGTGGACAGCCGCTCGTCCCAGAACGCCAGGGGCAGGTCAACGGCGCCGAGCAGGTCGCGGGCAAACTGCCGTACACGCCGGCATTGCGGGCCTTGCGAGCCGTCCATGCTGATCGGCAGGCCGGCGACGACGCCGCCCACATCGTGCTCCGCACACAGCCCCGCCAAATGCTGGAGATCATCGGCGAGCCGCCCACGCCGGAGCACCGCGAGCGCGGAGGCGATGGTCAGCGTCGGATCGGACAGCGCGAGGCCGACGGTCTTGCTGCCAATGTCAAGACCGATCAGGCGCCGGCCGTGGGGCATGCGCCACTTCAGTTGCGGGACCGAGACGACCGGCACCTGATATCCTGGACGAATAGAAGGACCCGCCTCACCTACCGCCGCCCCGTCGCGCCTGCAACAGCGGATCGCAATGCAACGGTGGTGCTGCACGGCCGCTGCCTTCTAAAGTGGCATTCTGCGCGCAAGATTTAACCATTGTGTCGATGGCGGCGCAGCCCGGCTGATGGAATGCCAGCGCCCGAAAGTCTCGCTCGCTGATCATACAAACCGCGTGTCTCGTTCGCGCCGGCGCCAGATTCGGCGCCGGCAGCACGACGCGGCGCCATGATGTGCTTTTTCGGCAACATCCGTGGCCTCACCCTTGCTTTAGTCATGCCCAGTCCCGGACTGCACGCGTTACTGTTTGTTGGTGCCGGGGGGAAGAGAAAGAGGAAGAACATGCCGACAAAAAAGCCCCTAATACTCGCCGCGCTTGCCGCGAGCACACTCAGCGTGCCGGCGCTCGCTGACGACAAGGAAAGTCTCATTCCCGGCGCATTCACCGGCAGCGTGGCGCTGACCTCCGATTACCGGTTCCGTGGTGTCTCGCAATCCGACAAGACGCCTGCCGTGCAAGGCAGCCTGACCTACGCCATCGACACCGGGTTCCACGACACCAGCGCCTACGCCGGCTTCTGGGGCTCCAACGTCGATTTCAACGATGGAGACAAGGCGCAGGTCGAGATCGATATTCCCTTCGGCTTCCGCGGCAAGATCGGCGATACCGGCCTAACCTGGGACTTGGGTGCCATCTATTACTGGTATCCGGGCGCAGAGAAGTCGGGTGGCGAACACCTCAATTATGACCTGTGGGAAGCGGCACTGCAGCTCAATTACGCTGTGAACGATATTGTGTCCATCGGCGGGAAGTACTATTACTCTCCGGACTTTTTCGGTGCGACGGGAACCGCCCATTACATTACGGGTGGCGTCACCATTACGCCGCCGATCAAGCTGCATGATGATCTGGCCCTGTCGCTGTTCGCCAACATCGGTCACCAGTCGATCGCGGATACCAAGGACTATTCCGACTGGAATCTGGGCGCCGGGCTGACCTACAAGGCGCTGACCTTCTCCATCGCCTACGTCGATTCGACCCTGAGCCAGAGTGATCTCGGCGGCACCAAGCTCGCCGACGCTGGCGTCATCTTCACATTGAGCGCGGCCTTCTAGCCTGCATTTCCCGCGCGGGCATGCCAAACCGGGGCAGCCGCGGCTTGGCATGCACGCGGGGAGGGCCGCAATCGCGGCCCATCTTGCGCCCCATCGCCCTGGATGGTAGCGTGCCGCGGCCTTGCTGCGAGGCAGCACACGCGCCGTGTTGGCCTTGCGCTCATCCCCTCAAGCCGTCGCCCGCCTTTGTCCCTCGATATCGAAACCGTTCGCAACATCGCCTTCCTTGCCCGCATCCGTGTATCGGACGCCGAGCTGGCGACGCTGGTGGGGGAGTTGTCGTCGATCATCGGCTGGGTCGAACAGTTGGGCGAGGTCAATACCAGCGACGTTGCGCCGATGGCGAGCGTCGCCAACACGACGCTGCCGCTGCGCGAAGACGTGGTTGCCGAACGTAATCCGTCGGCCCGTGTGCTTGCCAATGCACCGGGAGGAATCGATGATTTCTTCGCGGTGCCGAAGGTCGTCGAATGACGGGGGCACTCACCGCCCTGACGCTCGCGCAGGCGCGCGATCTGCTGAGCACTGGCGAGGTTTCCGCGCGTGAATTGACGCAAGCGCATCTCGACGCCATCGAAGCCGCGCGCCCGCTCAACGCCTTTATCACCGTGACACCCGATCTTGCGCTGCGGTTGGCTGCTGAGGCCGACGCCCGGCGCCGCAGCGGCGAGACGCGCGGCGCCCTCGACGGTATTCCGATCGCGATCAAGGATCTGTTCTGCACCGAGGGCGTGCTGACCACCGCCGGCTCGCATATCCTCGACGGCTTCAAGCCGCCGTACGAGTCGACGGTCACCGCCAAGCTCAAGGCTGCCGGTGCAGTCATGCTGGGCAAGACCAACCTCGACGAGTTCGCCATGGGCTCGTCCAACATCACCAGCTACTACGGTCCGGTGAAAAACCCGTGGGGACCGCGCGACGGCCGTGATCTGGTGCCTGGTGGCTCGTCTGGCGGTTCGGCGGCGGCGGTGGCCGCGGGTCTGTGTCTGGGCGCCACCGGCACCGACACCGGCGGCTCCATCCGCCAGCCGGCATCGTTCTGCGGCATCGTCGGGCTCAAGCCCACGTACGGCCGGTGTTCGCGCTGGGGTATCGTCGCTTTCGCGTCGAGCCTCGATCAGGCGGGACCGATGGCGCGCACCGTGCGCGATGTTGCAATCATGCTGGGCGTAATGGCCGGACACGATCCCAAGGATTCCACCTCGGCGCCGGTGCCGGTGCCGGATTTCGAAGCGGCATTGTCGGCCGACGTCCGGGGCTTGCGGATCGGCATACCGAAGGAATACCGGATCGACGGCATAGCGGGCGAGATCGATGACCTCTGGCGCCGCGGCATCGCTTGGCTCGAAGACGCCGGGGCCGAGGTGATCGAGGTCTCGCTGCCGCACACCCGCCATGCGCTCGCCACCTACTATATCATCGCGCCCGCGGAGGCGTCGTCCAACCTCGCCCGCTACGACGGCGTGCGCTTCGGGCTCCGGGTGCCCGGCGCAACGTTGGAGGAAATGTACCAGAACACCCGCGGCGAGGGTTTCGGCGCCGAAGTCCGACGGCGCATCCTGATCGGCACCTACGTGCTCTCGGCCGGCTACTACGATGCCTACTATCTCAAGGCGCAGCGGGTGCGTGCCCTGATCGCCCAGGACTTCCGCGAAGCGTTCACTTCTGTCGATGCGCTGTTGACGCCGACCGCGCCGTCGGACGCGTTCGCCATCGGCGACAAGCTCGATGATCCGATCACCATGTACTTAAACGACGTCTTCACCGTGCCGACCAGCCTCGCCGGTCTGCCGGGATTGTCGTTGCCGGCGGGCTTGAGCGGCCGCGGCCTGCCGTTGGGGCTGCAGATCATCGGCCGGCCGTTCGATGAGGAAACGGTGCTGCGCATCGCCGGCGTCCTCGAAACCGCCGCCGCATTCGATGGCCGGCCCAGAGGTGGCGCAGCCGTCTGAGCCCCGGCGCAGGGCTCCACCTGTCAGGCGCAGGGCGGGCAAGCTCACGGCCGGCGGGTCCAATGCCCAGAGGCTCAGGCATTGACACGATCGCGACGCATTTCTATGGTCGCGGCCACGCCCGACGGTGACGCCGGGCGTATTTGTTACAAGCCGGCCGGCGATGGTGCCGGAGACGTTCGGTGAAGGGTGGCGTGGCGTGAAGATCAGAAACTCGCTGAAGACAGCCAAAACGCGGGAGCGCAACTGCGTCCTGGTCCGCCGCAAAGGCCGCATCTACGTCATTAACAAGCGCCAACCCCGCTACAAGACCCGCCAGGGCTGACCCAGGCCGACGGGCGGCGGCTGACCTCCGACTTCCGGCCAAGCAGCGTTACCGACCGCGTGCTGGGCGTGGGCGGGTAGATAATTTCCGCCCTTTCCTTTGTCCTCCTGCCGTCCTAGGTTACTTCCCCCTTCGTTTAAGAAAGGGCAGGCTGAACGGGAGGATACGGCCATGCGCATGCCACCCGCCGATGAGGGTGTGCTGAGCCGCCGGGCACGCATCGCGGATGACTTGCGCGGGCTTGTGGCTCCGGAGAGCGTCATCTTCGATCGCGATGCGCTTAAGGCCTACGAGAGCGATGCCCTCACCGCCTACCGCCAACCGCCGATGCTGGTAGTACTGCCGGCGACCACAGCCGAGGTTTTGGCGGTGCTGCGCTATTGCTTCGATGCGGGGATCAAGGTCGTGGCGCGCGGCGCCGGCACCGGGCTCTCCGGCGGCGCACTGCCGCTCGAAGACGGCGTGCTCCTCGGCCTCGCCAAGTTCAACCAGATCCTTGAGATCGACTTCGACAACCGGTGCGTGATCGCCCAAAGCGGCGTCACCAACCTCGCGATCTCCGGCGCCGTCGCGCACCGCGGTTTCTATTACGCACCCGATCCGTCCAGCCAGATCGTATGCACGATCGGCGGCAACGTCGCCGAGAATGCGGGTGGCGTGCACTGCCTGAAGTACGGCTTGACCACCAACAACGTGCTTGGCGCCGAGATCGTGCTGATCACGGGCGAGGTGGTCCGGCTGGGCGGCAAGCACCTCGACAGCGAAGGCTATGATCTTCTGGGCGTGATCACCGGCTCCGAGGGGCTTCTGGGCGTGATCACCGAGGTTACGGTGCGCATCTTGCCGAAACCACCGGTGGCGCGCGCGGTCCTGATCGGCTTTGCCCGCGTCGAAGATGCAGGCCGCTGCGTCGCCGCCGTGATCGGTGCCGGTATCATCCCCGGCGGCATGGAGATGATGGACCGTCCCGCCATTCACGCCGCGGAAGACTTCGTGCACGCGGGCTATCCGCTCGATGTCGAGGCGCTGCTCATCGTCGAGATCGACGGTATTGAAACGGAGGTCGATTATCTGATCGAACGGGTGCAGGCGATCGCGCGCGAGGCCGGCGCGGTGAGCGCACGTGCCAGCACGAGCGAGGCGGAGCGGCTCGCCTTCTGGGCCGGCCGCAAGGCGGCATTTCCCGCGGTCGGACGCATCACGCCCGACTATTACTGCATGGACGGCACCATTCCCCGGCACAAGCTGCCGGAGATCCTGCAGCGCATCGCCGCGCTGTCCGGGCAATACGGCCTGCGTTGTGCCAACGTCTTCCACGCCGGCGACGGCAACCTGCATCCGATGATCCTCTATGATGCGCAGAACGAGGGCGAACTGGAACGCGCAGAACGCTTCGGCGCCGATATCCTCAAGCTGTGCGTCGAGATGGGCGGCGTGTTGACCGGCGAACACGGCGTCGGCGTCGAGAAGCGCGACCTGATGGGAGCGATGTTCTCCGAGGACGACTTGAAGCAGCAGCAGCGCCTGAAGTGCGCTTTCGACGGCCAGGGTCTCCTGAACCCGGGCAAGGTCTACCCGACCCTGCACCGCTGCGCGGAACTCGGGCGCATGCACATCCACCAGGGCGCACTGCCGTTCCCGGATGTTCCACGGTTCTGATCAGCGCACCGCTACGCTTTCGAACGGATCTTCGCGACGGCGCCAGGACATGTCCGACACCTTTCGAGCCGAAACCGCAGAACAGCTCAAGGAGATCCTGGCCTGGGCGACGGCCGGGAAGCGGCCGATCGAGCTGTTGGGCGTCGGCAGCAAGCGTACCTTCGGCCGTCCCGTCGACGCGGCCGCCAGCGTCGAAACCACGGCGCTCGCCGGCATCGTCGCCTATGAGCCCGAGGAACTGGTGCTGACCGCGAAACCGGCAACGCCGCTCGCCGTCATCGAGGATGCGCTTGCCGAGCGCCGGCAGATGCTGGCGTTCGAACCGCCGGAGATCGGCCCGTTGATGGATGCCGCCGGCCAGGCCGGCAACGATCGCCGCGGCACGCTCGGCGGCGCCATCGCCTGCAACCTTGCCGGGCCGCGCCGTTTCAAGGCCGGTGCCGCGCGCGATCACCTGCTCGGTTTCCAGGCGATCAGCGGCCGCGGCGAAACCTTCAAGTCGGGCGGACGCGTGGTCAAGAACGTCACCGGCTTCGATCTTTCCAAGCTGATTGCCGGTTCCTTCGGCACGCTCGCGGTGATGACCGAGGTCACCGTGCGCGCGTTGCCGGCGCCCGAGACCGTGGCCTCGGTGCTCGTGACCGGTTGCGCCGACGCCGAAGCGATCAAGGCGATGACGATGGCACTGCAAACGCCGTATGAGGTCTCGGGGGTGGCGCATCTGCCGGCAGCCCTTGCCGCGCGCTCGGTGGTGCCCACCATCGCCTCGGCGGGGCGGGCGGTGACCGCGGTCCGCATCGAAGGGCCGAGACCCTCGGTTGCCTTCCGCGCCGAAGCACTCAAGACGTGCCTGCAAGCGTTCGGCGAGATTGCCGTGCTGGCCGAGGAAAGCGATGCCCTGTGGCGGGAGATTGGCTGCGCGCGGGCGCTTTGCCGCCATGCCGAACGCCAGGTCTGGCGGCTGTCGGTGCCGTCCACGCGCGGCGCCGACGTGGTCGCCCGCGTGCTCGGCGAGGCGAGCGGCGAGGCCCTCTATGATTGGGGTGGGGGGTTGATCTGGCTCGCCCTGGAGCCCGCCGCCGATGCCCACGCTGCGCGCGTGCGCGGCGCTTTGCAACCTTGCGGCGGCCACGCGACGCTGGTCCGCGCCACAGCCGAGGTGCGGGCTTCGGCGCCGGTGTTTCAGCCGCAGCCGCCGGCGCTCGCCGCGCTGTCACGCCGGATCAAGGAGGCGTTCGATCCGCACCGCATCCTCAACCCGGGCCGCATGGTAGCGGAGGCCTGAGCCGATGCGGACCCGCTTTTCGCCGAGCCAGCTCGCCGACCCCGCCCTGCACGAGGCCAATGACATCCTGCGCACGTGTGTGCATTGCGGCTACTGCCTCGCCACCTGCCCGACCTACCTGCTAACCGGCGACGAACTCGACAGCCCGCGCGGGCGGATCTACATCGCCAAGGAGATGCTGGAGTTCGGCAAGCCGCCGGGGGCGGAAGTGGTCCGCCATCTCGATCGCTGTCTGATCTGTCTTTCCTGCATGACCACCTGCCCATCGGGCGTGCAGTACGCGCATCTGATTGACCATGCGCGCGTACACATCGAGAAGACCGCCCGCCGGCCGTGGCAAGAGCGACTGCTGCGGCGGATCCTGGTCACCGTCGTCCCCAATGTGCGGCTGTTCCAGCTCTCAGCGTTCGCCGGCCGACTGGCGCGACCGCTGCAGGCGTTGATGCCCGGCAGGCTCAAGGGCATGCTGGCGATGGCGCCCGCCGGCTTGGCGTCGCCTGCTGCCTGCGACCGCCCGCAGGTATTCTCCGCCCAAGGGCCGAAGCGCATGCGGGTCGCGCTGTTCGGCGGCTGCGCGCAGCAGGTGCTTTCGCCCGCCATCAACGAGGCAAGCGTACGGATTCTCACCCGCCACGGCTGCGAGGTGGTGATTGCGGACGGCGTCGGCTGTTGTGGCGCGATCGACCATCACCTCGGTCGCGAAGACGCCGCAAAGCGGGCGGCGAAGGCTAACATCGCCGCCTGGCGGCGCGAGATCGACGGCGCCGGACTGGACGCCATCGTCTTCAACGCTTCGGGGTGTGGCGTCCTGCTCAAGGACTACGGCCACCTGCTGCGGGACGAGCCGGACTGGGCGGCCCCGGCGACGCGGATCGCGGCGCTGTCGCGCGACGTCTCGGAGATGCTGGTGGATCTGGGCCTGCGCCCGCCGGTGATCCCATCCGGGCGCAACGTCGCGTACCACATGGCCTGCTCGATGCAGCATGGCCTCAAACTCAAGACGGCAGCCAAGGACCTGTTGACGGCCGCCGGCTTCGCCGTACACGAGCCCGCCGAGGCGCACATCTGCTGCGGTTCGGCCGGCACGTACAGCATCCTGGAACCGGACCTCGCCGCACGCCTGCGCGAACGCAAAACCACCAACCTCGAAGCAACGGGGGCGGAGATGATCGCCGCCGGCAACATTGGCTGCATCACGCATCTCGCCGCGGCCACCGCAAGGCCGGTGCTGCACACCGTCGAACTGTTGGACTGGGCGACCGGTGGGCCGAAACCCGCCGCCATTGCCTGAGCCGCGGCCCTTCAGGCGTCTTCACCCATCATCTGAAACGCAATGACCCGTCCGACCAGGAAGCCTGCGAAGGCGGAGAGGATCGGCACCATGGTCTCGAACGACGCGAGCCAGGCGAAGAAAACGATGGCGGCACCGACGCGCAGGGCGTTCACCCCCCACGACCACCAGCGCGGCACATTGGCACCGGCCAGCACCGCCTGCCAGCGCAGCGCCGAATAGTAGCCGAAGCCAACGATCAGGCCGAGCGCGCCGTAGCTTGCCAGTACTTCGAATGTAGCGGACGTCATTTCCCGTTGATCTTTCGTGGCTTCGCTTTGGCCATGCCACGCCTTGCGGGCGGAAGGCGTGGCCGCCACCCTAGGGGGCGGACCGGCGTTCGTCAAACACCGGTGCGGGCAGAATCAAGCCGCCACTGAGGCCCGCGTCGACAGCGACGGCAGTTCAAGGCGCCGCCGCGCGGACTTGGTGCCGTCCAATCGCAGTGTTGCAGAAATGCTGCGTTCTTGCCGGCGCGCTTATTGCACGTGCGTTGACCGCCTTGCGGCGGCGCAGTGTTAACCTCATGTTTACCGCGGTGCTGTATGTCTAGAATATTTCGCAGGTGCACAATCTGCGAATCCAGGACTTGGGAGGATCCGTCGAGCGGTTACCGTCAACCCTCCTTGAAGGAGCGTAACCATGAGCGGATTCAAACACGCACACACCGAGGCTAACATGCCCTCCACCTATGATGTCACCTTTCCGGCCCATACGATGACGGGCGAGGAGATCGCCATGCACGTGGCACGCGGTGAGCGGCTGCGGGCGGCACAAATCGCCAAATGGAGCCGGCACTGGGCACAGTCCCTGGCGAGCTTGTGGCATCAGCCGGGCAGGATGGTCGCCAAACCCCTCGCGTAAGGGCATACGGCCGCGACGCTCGGAAGCGCTCTTCCGGGCGTCGAGGCCGACGATTGCCCCGCATGCGGCGCCCAGCCGGAGGCGGGGTGAAAGTGGCGTTCCTGCCCGCAGATCACCCGCCAGCCGCGACAAGGGCGTTGAGCCGTTCGGCAATCATCAGGCCTGCGAAGATCAGGAGTGCCGCCCCGGAGCCGAGACGCAGCGCACGCTGGGCGCCGGGTCGCAACAGCCGGCGCCGCGCAGCGTCCGCGGCCAGCGCAAGTGCAACCTGCCAGCTCACGTTGATGGCAATCAGCACGGCGGAAAGCACGCCCAACTGCGCGGCGACGGAGGCACGACCGAGCGTGATGAAGTTCGGATACAGCGCCACGAACAAGACGATCACCTTCGGATTGAAAAGGTTGGTGAGCGCGGCGTCGCGCAGGGCGCGCCGTTTGTCCCTGGGCGCGGCCTGTCCGGAAAGCGCGAGTGGCCCGACGTCTTTGAGGCTCGCAACACCGAGCCAGCCGAGGTAACCGGCACCGGCCAGACCCACGATGGTCAGGAGCAAGGGAGAGGACGCAATAAGGACGGAAAGGCCGCCGGCGGCCAAGCTGGTGTGGACCAAAAGCCCCAACTGCACGCCCGCAACCGCGCACAACCCGGCACCTGGTCCCGCGCCGAGCGCATAGCGCAGGATCAAGAGCGTATCCGGCCCCGGAGAAATCACGATCGCGACCGCCGTTAGCACAAATGCGCCCAGTTGCGGCGGCGCTACGGGTAGCATCACGGCACACCATCCCCTTGGGCGACCGTTATCCGCTCCGTGCCCATTTTCTCCGCGCTTGTTTTCAGCCCCGCGATGAATGTCAGCATCGCCGCCAGCGCTTCCCCGAGGTTTGCCTCTTCGCTCCGGCCCGAACGCACCCGCGGCACGAAGCCATGATCGCCATCGGCGAGCCAGTGGATGCGGACGGTGGCTGACAGCGGATAGCAAGCCACCTCCTCCGGCGCCCCGAACGGATCACGCGTGCCTTGCAGGATCAGGGTCGGCGTGCGCAGCCGCGCAAGGTGGTCGATGCGTAGGCTCTCCGGCTTGCCGGGAGGATGGAAGGGGTAACCAAGGCAGAGCAGCCCGCATATGCCGGCCTCGTCGGCGATTTCGCTGGCGATGCGGCCGCCCAAGGACTTGCCGCCGATGATCAGAGGCCGACCGGCGAGGCTCGCGATCACCGTTCGCCAACGGGCGAGCAGAATATCCTTGCGGTCGGGCGGGCGCCGCACGCCGGCGCTGCGCATCGTGGCCATGTACGGAAACTCGAAGCGCGCCACCCGGCAGCCCGCCCTGGCGAGGCCGTCCGCGAAAAAGGACAGAAACGGGCTGTCCATCGGCTGGCCGGCGCCGTGTGCGAGCACCACGGTGACGGCGGAATCCGGTGGCCCATCCCACAGGAGCTGGCCGGTGGCTGGCAGATGCTCCCGGTCGACAAGCGGAGACTTGATCACTGCGGTCGTCCCATTCCATCATCTGGCGAACGCGGGGATCGTTGTGCGACAAAACGGGAGGGGCACCAATGCCGATGCGCGAAAACAGTTTTCTGGGGCTCGGCCCCCATGGCTTCCACCGGATCGCCTACTTCGAGTGGGGCCGGCCCGATGCTGCGCGCACAGTGGTCTGCGTCCACGGCCTGACCAGGCGCGGCCGCGACTTCGATTTTCTGGCACGTGCGCTGGAGAACCGTGCACGCGTCGTCTGCGTCGACCTTCCCGGCCGCGGTAACAGCGATTGGCTGCAGGTGGCTACAGACTATCAACCGAGCCTCTACGTACAGAACATGGCCGCCCTGATCGCCCGGCTCGATGTGGAGGACGTCGACTGGGTCGGCGTCTCCTTGGGCGGCATCATCGGCATGACGCTCGCCATGATGCCCAAGTCGCCGATCCGCCGCCTCGTGCTCGACGACGTCGGCGGCTACATCGGCAAGGAGGCCCTGGAGCGGATCGCCGGCTATGTCGGCAAGGATCCGACCTTCACCGATCTTCGCGCCCTCGAAGCCTACATGCGCGAGGTCAACGCCGCCTATGGTCCCTTGAGCGACGCGCAATGGGCGCACGTTCTCCGCTTCGGTGCCCGCCAGGATGCGCAAAGCAGCCTGTGGCATCAGCACTACGATCCGGCCATCGCCGAGCCGTTCCGCGCCGGATTTTCCGAGCCGGTGGACATGTGGGCACTGTGGGACGGCGTCCGCTGTCCGGTCCTCCTCCTGCGCGGCACGGCGTCCGACATCCTCACGCACGAGACCGCACAGGAAATGCTGGCACGCAAGCCCGGCACCTCGCTGGTCGAATTCCCTGGCGTCGGCCACGCGCCGATGCTGATGGCGGACGACCAGATCACCGCTGTGCGCGACTGGCTGTTCGCCTAGGCCGGCTGGGACGGGGCCGGCTCCGCTTCGAGGCGCGGTGCCGGCCCGCCGGGCGCACCGACGTCGATGATGTCGCGGTAGGCGTGCCACGTCGCATACGCCAATACCGGCATCGCCACCGCAAGGCCAAGGAACAGGGTCGCGATGCCGCAGGCGGTGATCAGCCCGATCAACGCCGCCCAGCCGAACATCACCTTGAAGTTGGCACGCACCGCCAACAGGCTGGTGCCGATGGCGGTGATCGCATCGATGGGCCGATCGTAGACGAGCGGCACCGAGACTGCGGTGACGCTGAACACGATGCCAGCGAACACCGCGCCCACGGCGGAGCCGACCAGCAGCAATGGCGCCCCTTGCAGCGACAGGACGACATCTTCGAGAAAGCGATCCAACGGCGGCGGCGCCTGATTGAAGAACAGCATAAAGAGGAACAGGGCGACTTCGATCCAGACCAGGTAGCAGATCAACAGCACCACGCCCATGGCCGACAATTGGCCCAGGCTGTCGCGAAAAGCGGTGAAGCAGTCGCCGAGACGAACCGGCTGGCCCTGCTCAAGGCGCCTGCTCACATCGTAGAGGCCCACGACCAGAAGCGGAGCGATGATCGCAAACCCCCCGGCGAGGGGCAGAATGAGGGAATCGAGACCGGCCCACTTCAGTCCCAGCGTCAGAAGATTGCTGACGATGACGAAGGCCGCACCGTAGGCGAGGCTGACCCCGGGCGTAGCCAGGAAATCCCGCCAGCCGGCCGACAGCCATCGGCCGGAGCGGTCGACGGCACCCAGTCGCCTGATGGTTACCGGCAGTCGGTAAGGTGTTGCTTCCGCTGTCGGCATCGGCTCATTCCTCCTCAATATCCTGGGCCGCTTTCCATTTATCGCATTCCACCATCGGCACCTTGTCCACCCCAAGACGACCCGCATGGAAACGTAACAGGAGTGCGCAAAGCGCCCTACAGTCTTCCCTTCGCCGGCGTCTACGTTGCGCCGGGGTGTTCGGGCTCCTCGACGGATCGGTAGCGGTACTGCAGGCCGATCAGCATCCCCTTCAGCGGTCGCAGCAGGCCCACCGCGCCCAAAACCGTCACCGTGGTCCACACCACGGCGTGCACCCACAGCGGCGGCGAAAGCGCGTACTCGACCCAGATCGCAAGCCCGGTCACCACAAAACCGAGGATGAAGATGCCAAAAACCGCCGGTCCGTCACCCGCATCGTGTCCGGAGAAGCTCAGTCCGCACACCGTGCAGGATGGTGCCACCTGCAGGTAGCTCTTGAACAATGCGCCCTTGCCGCACCGGGGACATCGCCCGCGCAGGCCGGCCCACAGCGGCGCTGTGGGCGGCACCTCACGTGAAGAAGCGGGTGTCGGCATCAACGAGTGCGTGTCGGCGATCGGTGGTTGGCCTCAGTGTGCCGGCGGGCCCTGGTAGCCGGAGCTGCCCCACCAGTAGATCGCGGTGAACAAGAACAGCCAGACCACGTCGACGAAGTGCCAGTACCACGCCGCCGCCTCGAAGCCGACGTGCTTTTCGGCGGTGAAGTGGCCGGCACGCGCCCTGAAGAAGCACACGGCGAGGAAGCAGGCGCCAACGAACACGTGGAAGCCGTGGAAGCCGGTGGCCATGTAGAAGGTCGAGGGATAAATCCCATCCGTGAAGCCAAACGTGGCGTGGCTGTACTCGTAGGCTTGGCAGGACAGGAAGATAAAGCCGAGGACAACGGTGATGCCCGTCCAGAACGCCATCTTCTCCCGCTCGCCGGCACGAATGGCATGATGCGCGATGGTCACCGTCGCGCCGGAGGTCAAGAGGATCAGCGTGTTGAGAAACGGCAGGCCCCAGGTTTCCAGTGGAATGATGCCTTCCGGCGGCCAGACGGCGTGCGCCATCCGGTTGATTGCCGGCACGCTCGAATTGAAGTAGGCCCAGAAGAAGGCGAAGAAGAACATCACCTCCGAGGCGATGAACAAGAGGACGCCGACCCGCAGACCATGGGCGACGACGGCGGTGTGGTACACGCCCGCGCGCGATTCCTTGACGACATCACGCCACCAGCCGATGAAGGTCGTCAGCAGGAGTGCGAAGCCGGCGAGCAGTACCCATGGCGGGCCGCTGTGCATGAACCAAATGCCGCCAACGGCCACGACCAGCGCCGACACCGTACCGACGAACGGCCATGGGCTGGGGTCCACCATGTGAAAGGGATGTGTCTTAGCTGCGTGCGTTTCCATGTCCCTGCCCCTTACGCCTCTATTCTCTTCGATTGACTAGCCGTTATGTATCGCGGCGGCGGTTGCCGTCGCGCCGGGCCGCCGCTGATTCTCGTTGCCTTCGTCTGCGCGGAAGAACGTATAGGATAGCGTGATGTCGCGCACATCCTGCGTGTCCGGATTCTTCATCAGGTCCGGATCGACGTAGAACACCACGGGCATCGACACCGTTTCCCCTGGTTGCAAGACCTGCTCCGAGAAGCAAAAGCACTCCAGTTTGGTGAAGTAAGGTGCCGCCTTGAACGGCGTCACATTGAACGTTGCGGTGCCGGTTATTGGCTGATCCGACAGGTTTTGCGCCTGGTAGTGGATCAGAACTTCCTCGCCGAGCCGTACCTTGCGCTCCCGTTGCTCCGGCACGAACCGCCAGGGCAACGACGAGTTGACGTTGGCATCGAATTGCACGGTGACGACGACATCGGACGTGCTTGAGGCGTGATCGACATTTTGCGTCCGCGGCGTGCCGGCGAAGCCGGTGACCTGGCAGAACATCCGGTAGAGAGAGACCGACGCGAACGACAGCCCGACCATCGCCGCCACCACCGTGATCAGCACGCCCGCGGTCACCATGCGGCGGCGACGACCAGACCCGATGCCCATCGACGACGTCCCTCACCGACCTGACGCTGCTGCCAATTTGCTAACCACCGTCACTCCGCGGGCTTGGCATGGCCGTGGTGCGCGTGCGGTCCGATGACGGGCAGTTGCTCGTGGGTGTGGAACGGTGCCGGCGAGGCGACGGTCCATTCGAGCGTCGTCGCACCCTCGCCCCACGGATTGGCCTCCGCCTTGCGGCCGAAGCGCGCGGTATGGAACGCGATGTAAAAGAACATCAAGGTGCCCGCCATGGTGATCGCGGCGCCGACGGAGCTGACGAAGTTCCAGCCGGCGTAGGCATCGGGATAGTCGGGGATGCGGCGCGGCATGCCGGCCAACCCCAGGAAATGCTGCGGGAAGAACAGCACGTTGACGCCGATGAAGAAAACCCAGAAGTGGAGCTTGGCCAGCGTTTCCGGGTACTGACGCCCGCTCATCTTGCCGACCCAGTAGTAGTAGCCGCCGAACATGGCGAAGATCGCCGCGATGGCCATGACGTAGTGGAAGTGGGCGACGACGTAATAGGTGTCGTGCATCGCGAAATCGATGCCGGCATTGGCGAGGAGAACGCCGGTGACGCCGCCCATCACGAACAGCCAGATGAAGCCGATGGCGAACAGCATCGGTGCCTTGAACTCGATGGAGCCACCCCACATGGTGGCGAGCCACGAGAAGATCTTGATGCCGGTAGGCACGGCGATGATCAGGGTCGCCGCGGTAAAGTAGGCGCGCGCATTCACACCAAGACCGGTGGTGTACATGTGGTGCGCCCACACGATGAAGCCGACGAAGCCGATGGCGCACATCGCATACGCCATGCCGAGATAGCCGAACACCGGCTTGCGCGAGAACGTCGAGACGAGCTGGCTGATGATCCCGAACGCCGGCAGGATGATGATGTAAACCTCGGGGTGGCCGAAGAACCAGAACAGGTGCTGCCACAAAAGCGGATCGCCACCGCCGGCGGCATCATAGAAATGCGTGCCGAAATTGCGGTCGGTGAGCAGCATGGTCAGCCCGCCGGCCAGCACCGGCAGCGCCAAGAGCAGAAGAAACGCGGTAACGAGGATCGACCATACGAACAGCGGCATGCGATGCATGGTCATGCCCGGTGCGCGCATGTTGAGGATGGTGACGATGAGATTGATCGCGCCCAGGATCGAGCCGGCACCAGCGATGTGCAGCGAAAGGATGCCCATGTCGACGGCCGGGCTCGGGTGAAACGCCTGCGACGACAAAGGCGGATAGACGGTCCAGCCGGTGCCCGGACCGCCGCCGACGAAGGCCGACGCGACCAAGAGACACAGAGCGGCCGCGGTCAGCCAGAAGCTGATGTTGTTCATGCGTGGGAACGCCATGTCGGGCGCCCCGATCATCAGTGGCACGAACCAGTTGCCGAAGCCGCCGATCATCGCCGGCATGACGACGAAGAACACCATCAGGAAGCCGTGCGCCGTGACCAGCACGTTGTAGAACTGCAGGTCGTGAATGTACTGCAGCCCAGGCTCGGCAAGTTCGAGGCGGATCATCCACGACATCACGCCGCCGAGCACCGCGGCGACCATCGACAGCACGATGTACATCGTGCCGATGTCCTTGTGGTTCGTCGAGAAGAGCCACCGCTTCCAGCCGGTGGGATGGTGCTCGTGCGCGTCGTGCCCCGCGACTGCTCCGTATGCCATGACGACTATTCTCCCTGACCTCTTAAAGTCTCCGAACGCCCAGGCTTACTTCGTGCTCGCCGCGGCCAAATTCTGCGGCGCAGCCTCCGAGCCTGCGAACTGCTTCTTGGCTTCTGCGACCCATTGCGCGAAGCGCTCCTTCGAAACGGCCTCGATCTGGATCGGCATGAAGTAGTGGTTGACGCCGCACAATTCCGAGCACTGACCGTAATAGGTGCCCTCTTTATCGATGCGTACCCAGGTCTCGTTGATCCGACCGGGCGCCGCGTCCGTCTTCAGCGCCAGCGACGGCACCGCCCAGTCATGTATGACGTCATCGGTGGCGACGAGCACCTGGATATTCGTCCCCACCGGCAACACGACCGGATTGTCCACCGTCAGCAGCCGTGGCTGCCCGGGCTTCAACTCCTCGGCCGGCACCGGGACGCTGTCGAAGCTGAAATCGCCGTTATCCGGATAGTTGTAGCTCCAGTACCACTGGTGACCCGTGACCTTGAGCGTCAACTCGTGATCCTGCGCCTTATTGGAATAATAAAGGAGTTTCAACGACGGGATGGCAATAATCACCAGGATGACGATCGGCACTGCCGTCCAGATGATTTCAAGCACCGTATTGTGTGCGGTCGTCGACGGCTCCGGGTTGCGTTTGGCATTAAAGCGGAAAATGCAATATGCGAGGATCACCAGAACGAAAGCGACGATCCCAAACTGGATCACCAGAAGCATGTTGTGGAAATCATGGATCTTCTCCATCACCGGTGAACCGGCATCCTGGAGATTGATTTGCCAGGGCTGCGCACGGCCGTCGGCAAACGCCTCGCTCGCCGCCAGCGTTCCCGCCGCCGTCGCCCCACACGCGATCAAGCGCCTTGAAAAAGCCATGTCCCGCTTCATCCCATCCCTCATCCTCTAGCGACGGTAAGTTTGAATCGCCGCTCGCGAAAGGTCAATCGTCGACACCAGCCGCCATCGCGGGCAGGGAACTGCGCCCCCTGATAACCCTACCGTGGATTGATGCCGGGGGCTGACTAACATGAGCAATTGATCATGAAAAGCATTTTCTTTTGCAATTGGCATCGCCTTGCGGTTGCGTCGCCGGCACGGTTGATTTTTCGCCACGCCGCCCTAAGCTTGGTAGTGGCATCGGTCGCCGCTCCGTCAAGGCGCGGGGCTTGAATGCGATCCGAGAGCGGCGGCGCGACATCATCGGCGGGTAGCCGCGGGAAGCGGGCGCGCCCGTATGGACAGGGGGACGATGCAGGTGTCAAGGAAGTCCGTGCTGGCGGTGGCGCTGGTGCTGGCGTCGCTCGCGATGTATCTGAGCGTATTTGCAAAATTCAGCAATTGACGTGTCCGGACGGAACTCCTGATCCGATCCTGCCGTTGGCGGAGCATGTTCTTGGCAATCGCCGTCTCTGATCTTCCTCACCTCAATGCCGCGCTCAATACCGTCACGCTGGTCTTGCTAAGCGCCGGCTTTTTCTTCATCCGCATCGGAGATCGCGGGCGACACCGTGCATGCATGCTGGCCGCCCTCGCCGTTTCGGCGGCATTCCTCGTCAGCTATCTGATCTATCACTTCAATTCCGGGCTCGCGAAGTTCGGCGGCGCCGGCATCATCCGCTCGATCTACTTTACGATCCTGATTGCACACGTCCTGATTGCCGTGGTGATCACCGCGCTGGTGCCCGTCGTCGCCTATCGCGCGCTCAAGGGCGATTTCATCCGGCACCGGCGGTTGGCGCGCTGGACTTGGCCACTATGGATGTACGTCGCGGCGTCCGGCATCGTCGTCTACGTAATGGCCATCCACCTGTTCCCATACGCGGGCGCCGGTGGCTGAGCCGCACCCCGCAGCCGCGGCCGTCGCACCGCCGCTCGAAGACGCCGCGATTGCGCGCGGCGAAGCGTGGCTGTGGGCGACGATTGCCGTCGGCGCGCTGGCCATTGCCGGCGTTTTCGCGCTCCTCCTGGCGGTTTCGCGGATTCCCGGCGTCGAGACGGTGCTGCCGTGGCCGGTGGGTTTCTTCCACAAGGGCCTCGTCATCCACGTCGTGTTTTCATTCGTTGTCTGGTTCCTCGCCGTGCACGCGCTGCTTGCGGCGCTGCTGGCCGATGGTGACGGTTCTGAAGCCCGTGGCAGACCATCGTTTCCCGGTCTGGTTGCCGGTGCGGGCGCGATCGTCGCCCTGCCGCTGTTGTTCGTCCCGGCGCTGCTCGATCGCGGCGAGGCGACACTCAACAATTACATCCCCGTCATCATCGATCCGCTCTATTACGCCGGCCTTGTCGTGTTGCTGGCCGCCGTCGCACTGCCCGCCGGTCGTCTCCTGACGCAGATGGGTCGCAACCGCCTTCCGACCGCGCCGTCTGCGGCCGCCGCCATCACCGGGGCCAGTGCCGCCTACGCCGCGGCGCTGGCCTGCCTGATCATCACCCGCTGGCAACTCGTTGGCACGGCAGCCTCGCACGCATTCAACGAAGACCTGTTCTGGGCCGGGGGCCACGTCTTGCAGATCGTCAACACCTCGCTGATGTTCGCAGCTTGGTTCCTGCTCGCAGGGACACTGCCGGCAAGCCGACGGCTTTCGCCGGGACCGGGACTGGCCGCAAGCGCGGTGCTGGTTGCGCTCGCGGTGGCTGCACCCGTCGTCTGCGTGGCGCTGCCGCCGTTTTCGGCCGAGCAGCGGCTGGTGTTCACCAACATGCAATACGGCCTGGGTGTCGCCGCACTGCCGGCGCTCATCGGGCTCGTGGGCGCCCGACCGCGGCCCTGGCCCTGGCGCAATCCTGCGGCGCTGTGCCTTGCGCTCTCGGTCGCTCTATTTGTGATCGGCGGCGCTCTGGGCGCGTTCGTCGACGGCGCGGACACGCGCACGCCAGCCCACTATCACGGCGTCATCGCTGCGGTGACGCTCGCCTTCATGGGGGTGTTTTACCGCGTCGTGCTGCCGCGCCTGAACCGGCCGAGCCCATCCGAGCGTTGGCAGCGTCGCCAAATCCATCTTTTCGCCTGGGGACAACTGGTCGCGTGCGTCGGGCTGTTCATCGCGGGCGGTCATGGCGCACCACGCAAGGTAGCAGGCGACGCCCAGGGCCTCCATGGCGTGTTGCCCGTGGTCGGCCTCGGCATGAATGGCCTTGGTGGCCTGATCGCGGTCATCGGCGGCGGCGTCTTCGTCGTTCTGGTACTCACCGCGCTGCTGCGCCGGCGTGATTAAAAAAAACCAAGAAGCCAGGACGTTTCTTGGCGTATAAGTTTCGTTCTAAGGAATATCGCGAGGAGGACGTGGACGTGTACGGTGCGTACGCGCAGCCGCAGAGGGATGCAGCGGCGCCGGCGGCGGAGCCCAAGTTTTCGGTCAAGGATTATGCGATCCTGCTCAAGCCACGGGTGATGACGCTGGTCGTGTTCACCGGCTTCGTCGGCATGATACTGGCGCCGGCTAAGATGGACCCGCTCATCGCGGTGATCGCGGTGGCATGCATAGCACTTGGCGCCGGCGCGGCGGGTGCCATCAACATGTGGTACGACCGCGACATTGACCGGGTGATGCAGCGGACGATGAACCGACCGTTGCCGGCGGGACGCCTGCGACCCGAGGTGGCGCTGGTCTATGGTGTCAGCCTCGCCATCGCCGCGGTCCTCACCATGGCGCTCTGCGTCAATCTTGTCGCGGCACTGCTCCTGGCGCTGACCATCGCCTACTACGTGTTCATCTACACCGTCTGGTTGAAGCGCCGCACCCCACAGAACATCGTCATCGGCGGCGCATCGGGGGCGCTGCCGCCGGTGATCGGTTGGGCCGCAGCCACCGGCGAGGTCGGTGCCGGCGCGCTCGCGCTGTTCGCCATCATTTTCTTGTGGACACCGCCGCATTCCTGGGCGCTCGCCCTGTTCCGTCGCCAGGACTACGATCGCGCAGGCGTACCGATGCTGCCGGTGGTCGCCGGCGACCGTGCCACCCGCCGTCAGATGCTCGTTTACACCTTGTTCCTGGTGCCCGCCTCGCTGGCACCGGTGGCGCTGGGCATTTCCGGCGCCGTCTATGCCACAATCGCCTTCGTGCTTGGTGTGCTGCTGATCCGTCATGCCGTCCGTGTCATCGGCGACGAGGGCCAAAAGGCGGCACGGGCGATGTTCTTCTTCAGCATCGTCTATCTGTTCGCAATCTTCGTGGGCCTGCTCGCCGACCGCGCGCTCGCCGCCACGCCGATTGCCCGTCTGATCGCCGGCTGAGCCCCTGGCGCCGATGCAAGAGCGCGCCTACGCCGCCCTCGAACAGCGCTTCGCCAGGATCACGGCGCTCGGCGACGCCGAGGCGATCCTGCACTGGGATCTCGCCACCATGATGCCCAAGGGCGGCGCGGCCGCACGCGCCGACCAGCTTGCGGTGCTGAAATCGCTGCGCCATGGCCTGTTGACCGCGCCCGAGGTTGCCGCTCAGCTTGCGGCAGCGGCCAACGACGACGGGCTCGATGCCTGGCAGCGCGCCAACGTCGACGAGATGCGCCGGGCACACGCGCACGCCACCGCGCTGCCGGCGCCGCTGGTCGAAGCACTGTCGCGAGCGACCACGGCGTGCGAGGCCGCTTGGCGTGAGGCGCGTGCGCTGTCCGCGTTTACGCTGGTGCTGCCGACCTTCGAGACGCTTCTCGGCCTTGTGCGCGAAGCAGCGGCGGCCAAGGCCGACGCCCTGGGGCTTTCGGCCTACGATGCGTTCCTCGATGAGTACGAGCCGGGTGCGCGCTCGGCCGCCATCGATGTGCTGTTCGCCGAACTCGCGGCGTTCCTGCCGGATTTTCTCGGCCGCGTCGTGGCCCGTCAGGCCGAAGCCAAGGCTCCGCCGCCGCCGCAAGGACCATTTCCGATCGAAGCCCAGCGCACGCTCGCGGTGCGCCTGATGCAGAGGCTGGGTTTCGACTTCGACCACGGCCGGCTCGACGCCAGCCTGCACCCGTTCTGCGGCGGCACGCCCGACGACGTGCGCATCACGACGCGCTATGACGACACCGATTTCCGCCGCGCACTGATGGGCGTCCTGCACGAAACCGGCCACGCGCTTTACCAGCGTGGCCTGCCGCGCCCCTGGCGCAACCAGCCGGTTGGCGCTGCCCGCGGGATGGTGCTGCATGAAAGCCAGTCGCTGCTGATGGAGATGCAGGTCTGCCGTTCGCACGCCTTCCTTGGCTTCGCGGCGCCGTTGATCCGCGGGGCCTTCGGTGGCGCCGGTGCGGCCTGGGATGAGGCCGCGCTTTACCGCCACTACACGACGGTGGCGCCGGGGCCGATCCGGGTCGACGCCGACGAGGTGTCGTATCCCCTGCATGTCATTCTGCGCTACGAGCTTGAACAGGCGATGCTGGCGGGAAGCCTTGTTCCTGCCGATCTGCCCGAGGCGTGGAATGCGGGAATGGAACGGCTCCTCGGGCTCCGTCCGGCGGACGATCGGGAGGGCTGTCTGCAGGACATCCATTGGTACGACGGGGCCTGGGGCTATTTCCCCACCTATACGCTAGGTGCGATCGCAGCCGCGCAGATTTTCTCCGCCGCCTGCGCCGATGATGCCGCCATCGCTTCGGGCATCGGCGCGGGCGACTTCGCGCCGCTGGTGGAATGGCTCAAAGTCAACATCCACGAGCGGGCATCGTCGGCGTCGACGGACGCGATCTTAGTCGCGGCGACCGGCCGGCCGCTCGATCTCGCCGCCTTCACCGCGCACCTGCAGCGCCGGTATCTGCCGTGAGCAACGCCGCCGCGTCGTTCTTGCCCCCGGTGTCGCCCTTGCCCAACCGATGGCCTACTCTTTATAGCACTGCGGCAACAATACGTTGTGAGGCTTGGCGCCTTACCTTTGTGCCTTGCACCTCTTCGATGGAGCCACGGTGAAGTACGTCAGCACCCGCGGCCGCGCGCCGGTTCTGCCTTTCGATGACGTCGTGCTCGCCGGCCTCGCCTGCGACGGTGGACTCTACCTGCCGCTGACGTGGCCGAAATGGACGCCTGAGGAACTCGCCGCGCTGAACGGGGTAGGGTATGCCCGCCTTGCGGCCGGCATTCTTGCCCCTTTTGCCGAGCCGGCCATCACCGCCGACGATCTCGCCACATTGGCAACGGACGCGTACCAGGGGTTCGATCACCAAGATGTCGCGCCCCTGCGCCCGCTCGAAGACGGCGTGTGGCTGCTCGAACTGTTCCACGGCCCAACGCTCGCCTTCAAGGACTATGCCCTGCAACTGCTTGGCAGGTTGTTCGATCTTGTGCTGAAACGGCGCGGACGACGGGTAACCATCGTCGGCGCAACCTCGGGCGATACCGGGTCGGCCGCCATCGAGGCCTGCCGCGACCGCGATGCCATCGAGATCTTCATCCTGCACCCCAAGGGCCGGGTCTCGGACGTGCAGCGCCGGCAAATGACCGCAGTTGCCAGCGCCAACGTGCATAACATTGCCGTCGAGGGCACCTTCGACGACTGCCAGGATCTCGTGAAGGCGATGTTCAACGATCCGCCGTTCCGCGAGCGCCATCTGCTGTCTGCGGTCAATTCGATCAACTGGGCGCGCATCGCAGCACAGATCGTCTATTACGTCTTCGCCGCGCTTCAGTTGGGCGCGCCCCGGCGCAGCGTCGCGTTTGCCGTGCCGACCGGCAACTTCGGTAACGTGTTCGCCGCCTATGCGGCGCGTCGGATCGGTCTGCCGGTGGCGCAGATGATCATCGGCTCCAACCGCAACGACATCCTGACGCGCTTTTTCGCTTCGGGCCGGATGGAGATCGAGACGGTGATCGCCACTTTAAGCCCGAGCATGGATATTCAGGTCTCCTCGAACTTCGAGCGTTATCTTTTCGAATTGTACGACAGGGACGCCGGCGTGGTCGCAGAGATGATGGAACGGTTTCGCAACGAAGGTCGCGTCGCGATTGACCCCGAGCACCTCAAGAAGGCGCGCATCGATTTTGCCGCCTGGCGCTTCGATGACGACGCCACCAAGGCGGTGATCGGCGATGTCTGGCGCCGCTGCGGCGTAATCATCGATCCGCACACCGCGGTCGGGCTCGCCGCGGCCAGGGCCTGGCGGGCCGCCGGCAACGAAGGCCCTATTGTGGCGGTTGCGACCGCGCACCCCGCGAAGTTCCCGCAAGCGGTTGCCGCCGCCACCGGGATCGCGCCGTCGCTGCCGCCCCGGCTCGCCTCGCTCCTGGAGCGCCACGAGCGCTACTCGACGCTGCCGGCCGATCTCAAGGTGGTGCAGCGCCACATCGCCGACACCTTGGCCGAGCGGGAGGCAATCGCGTGAGCACGATTCGCGTCACCACGCTGGAAAACGGCCTGCGCATCGCCACCGATCCCATGGCGTCGGTCGAGACCGCATCCGTTGGCGTGTGGGTCAACGCCGGCAGCCGGTGCGAGCATGCTTCGATCAGCGGCGCGTCGCACTTCCTGGAGCACATGGTGTTCAAGGGCACGCACCGGCGCGATGCCCGGGCGATCGCCGAGGAGATCGAGTCGGTGGGCGGCCACCTCAATGCACACACCTCGCGCGAGTACACCGCGTTCTACGCCAAGGTGCTCAAGGGGGATCTGGCGCTGGCCATCGATGTCATCGCCGACATGCTGCAGGATGCCACCCTCGACGCCACCGAGCTTGATCGCGAACGCACGGTGGTGATCCAGGAAATCATGCAGTCGCTCGACACGCCGGATGATCTGATCTTCGATCGCTTCCAGGAAACGGCGTTTCCCGCCCAGGCCCTCGGCCGCTCTGTGCTGGGCTCTCCCGATCTGATTGGCGCGATCTCCCGCGACAGGTTGATGGGGTACATGCGCGATCATTACAGCGCTTCGCGCATGGTGGTATCCGCCGCCGGCAATGTCGAGCACGATCGGGTGGTGGCCCTCGCCCGCGCCGCCTTCGATCACCTGCCGGCGCCCGTCGCCAACGGCAACGAACAGGCGAGCTACGTCGGCGGCGGTTGGCGGGAGGAACGCGATCTCGAACAGGTGCACCTCGTACTGGGGTTCCGTTCACTCGGTTTTCAGGATGCGGACTTCCACGCACTCTCGGTGCTCTCGACGCTTCTGGGTGGTGGGATGTCGTCCCGGCTGTTCCAGGAGGCGCGCGAGAAGCGCGGGCTCGTCTACAGCATCTACAGCTTTCCTTCGACCTATACCGATACCGGCGTGTTCGGCATCTACGCCGGTACCGGCGAAACCGAGGCGGAGACTCTGGTGCCGCTGATCTGCGAGGAGCTGGTCAAGGTCACCCGCGACATCGGCGAGGCCGAATGCGCGCGCGCGCGCGCCCAGCTCAAGGCTGGGATTCTGATGTCGCTGGAAAGCACGTCGGCGCGCTGCGAACAACTCGCCCGCCAGCTCATGGTGTTCGGCCGGCCGATCCCGGTGGCGGAAACCATCGCCAAGATCGATGCGGTGGACCCGGCCGCAGTGTGCAGGGTGGCGGCGCGAGTCCTGACCGCGCAGCCAACGCTGGCGGCGCTGGGCCCCATCGGCAAGGTGCCGACGTTCGACGCGGTGGCTGCGGCATTGGCCTGAGGGCTAGTCCGTATCGCCGGTTTGCGCCGCCGCTTCCGGAACGCCCGCGCGCGAGGCAGGTCGGTCAGCCGCCGCGCAGGCAATCCCGCTCAGGCGTGCCCGGCGACATCGGAGAGCATGCGCGGATCGACGCCGATCTTGGCCATGGCCCGGCTCCACTTCTCGTCGAGCAGCGCGCCGAACACCAGATCGTCGTCGGCATCGACCTGCAGCCAGCCGTTGGCCCGAATTTCGGCGTCGAGCTGGCCCGGACCCCACCCCGCATAACCGAGGGCGAGCAAGTGGCGTTTCGGACCGCCGCCGCTGGCGATCGCCTTCAGGATATCGACGGTCGCCGTCAGCGCGACCGAATGGGATACGATCAACGTGCCGTCCTGATGGTAGTCGGGAGAGTGCAGGACGAAGCCGCGGCCGGTCTCGACCGGACCGCCGAAATGGACGGCGACCGGATCGGCCAGCCCGGGGCCATCGATTTCGAGCTGCTGCAACAGATCGTTGAAGCTGAACTGGTCGAGCGCCCGGTTGACGACGAGGCCCATGGCCCCTTCCGGATTGTGCGCACACATGTAGATTACGGTCTTGGCAAAGCGCGGGTCACGCATGCCCGGCATCGCCACCAGCAACTGACCGGCAAGGAAGCGCGTGTGTTCGCTCGCAGTATCCATCGTCATCCGATCCCCTTCCCGGCAGTGTACCACAAGCCCCCTCCGCCTCGTCCACGCCTGCCGTCACGCAAACGCTCATTGCAGCAGATCGTGACCGTATTGTGTCGGGCAGCCGCGTTGATCGCCTGCCTCGCCGCCATCATCGGCACGGCCGCTGCACAGGAGACCGGCACGGGTTATGCGTCGGCCTGGGTGCGCACCCAGCACGGCGCGGTGCGTCTGGTAAGCGCGGTGCGCGGGACGGGCGACGGCACGCACGTCACGCTCGGGCTGCAGTTCTCCCTGGACCCGGGCTGGAAGATCTACTGGCGCTCGCCCGGCGATGCCGGCTATCCGCCGCGCCTCGACTGGACCGGCTCAAACAATCTGGCCACGGCGCACCTGGCATGGCCGGCACCGAAACGCTTTTCCGTGCTCGGCTTCGAGACCATTGGCTATCAGGGCGAGATGGTCCTGCCGATCGACGTTACGCTGGCCCAGCCTGGCCGGCCGCTCGACATCGAGGCCGTGGTCGATTATCTCACCTGCGATGAGATTTGCGTCCCCTACACCGCCCGCCTGTCGCTTCTGGTCCGGGCGGGAGCGGCGCTGCCGAGCCCGCTTGCGCCGCTGATCGCGTCCTTCGCCGCGCGCGTGCCCGCAAGTGTGAGCGCGGGCGGGCCAGCGGCGAGCCTCGCCATCGAACAGGTGCGGATCGCGGGCGAGGGTGAGGGCGCCATCCTGCGCATTGCCGTTTTCTCGGCCGAGCGGCTGCGCGCGCCCGACATCTTCGTCGAAGGCGGCCCCGAGCTCGCTTTTGGTGCGCCTCGGGTCGACGTCGACGACGACGGTCATCATGCCGTGCTCAAGGTTCCGATCTTCGGCGCAGCCGCGGGTGCCGATCCGCTGCACGGCCAGACATTACGGCTGACCCTCGTCGACGGTGGACGCGCCATCGAGCAAGAGTTCCCGAGCCAGACGATCATCGCCGGAGGGGACACCGCTGCGGTGTCATCGGCAGGCGCAGCACCGATATCGTTTCACATCCTCGGCATCGCCCTGCTCGGCGGCCTGATCCTCAATCTGATGCCGTGCGTGTTGCCGGTGCTGTCGATCAAGCTCCTCAGCATTGCCGCCCGGGGCGGCCAGGATCGAACGCAGACCCGGCTCGGTTTCGTTGCATCGGCGGCTGGCATCGTGTTCTCCTTTGCCGTCCTTGCGGCAGCACTCTCGCTGGTCAAGCTCGCGGGCGGCACCATCGGCTGGGGCCTGCAGTTTCAGCAACCATGGTTCCTCGCGGCGATGGCCGTGCTCGTTGTCCTGTTCGCTTGCAATCTTGTGGGGCTGTTCGAGCTGGCGCTGCCGCAGGCGATCGCCGATGCAGGCGCCCGCATCGGCCATGTCCACGGCCTGGGCGGCCAGTTCCTGCTGGGCGCGTTCGCCACCTTGCTCGCCACGCCGTGCTCGGCACCGTTCGTCGGCACCGCCTTGGGGTTCGCACTCTCGCGCGGCACCGCCGACATCCTTGTGGTGTTTCTCGCCTTGGGGTTCGGCCTCGCTGCGCCCTATCTCGTGATCGCCGCCGTGCCAGCGCTCGTCACCCATCTGCCGCGACCGGGACGCTGGATGCTGACGCTGAAGCGGGTACTCGCCGCGGCGCTGGTGCTGACCGCCGTCTGGTTGATCAGCCTGCTCGCCGGTGTCGGTGGCACCCGCGCCGCCGTCGCTGTCGGCTCCGTTTCCGCACTCGTGCCACTTGCACTTGCCGTCGCCCGTCGCCGGCAGCGCACCGGCCGCGGTTTCGCCGCCATCGCCGGCGCCGCCATCGTGCTTTCCATCGCCGGCGCCACCTTCGATCAAGGGACACCCGAAGCCAATGTCAGCGGTCCGTGGGTCGCGTTCGAGCCGGAGCGCATCCCGCAGCTGATCGCCGCCGGGCACATCGTTTACGTCAATGTCAGCGCGCAGTGGTGCCTCACATGCAAGTTGAATGAGACGGCGGTCCTGGCGCGCTCACCCGTCCTCGATTGGCTCGCCGATCCCTCGGTCGTCGCCATGCGCGGCGACTGGACCCGACCCGACGCTTCGATCGCCGTCTATCTTGCCGGTTTCGGGCGCTACGGCATTCCGTTTGACGCCGTCTACGGCCCCTCCCTTCAGCGCGGCGAGGCACTGCCGGAATTGTTGACGAGCACCCTGGTCGAGGACGCGCTTGCCCGCGCCGGCTACAACCAGCCGCCGTCCTTCAGCCCGCCTGTCGCCCGCGCCCCGTAACGCCGGCCGCGCGGGCGGCCATCTTCCCCCTTTCCGCAAATTTACTCTCGCAGCGCCGGCCGAGCCGCTGCCGCAAAGCCGCGCGCACGCAAACGCCTTGACAGTCCATAAAAGGAATATTATCCTTTATACAGACTTCATTCACTCGCCGTTCGTTTCCCCCATCCGCTTCCCCCGTTTAATGGAGGTTCTGCTTGGAACAGGAAACCGCCAAGCCCTGGTACCTGTCGAAGGGGTTTCTCGGTCCATTGGTCACCGCGGTGCTTTTGCTCCTGCGAAATACCGGCGCGGTCGACCTCGATACCGACTCCACGCTCGCAGCCCTCTACCAGGTCATCGAACTCGCCGGCGCGGCACTTGGTGCCTACGGCCGCGCGACGGCAACACAGCCAATCAGGGTACTGTAATGATTACACGCTTCTTCTCCTGGGCGCTGGTTGCAGCGTCTCTTGCCTCGGCCGGGTGCACCACGCCTTCGCCGCAGGCGGCGCTATTGGAAAGCTGCGATGCTTACGTCACCGCGTTGCAGGCGGTCTCGGCGGCGGCCGTCCGTGGCCGACTGAGCGCCGAGCAGTTGCAGACGGTCTCGGAGATCACCAGCATGCTCAACCCGATCTGCCAGAACCCGCCAGCCAGCGGCGACAGTGCCGCGGTCGTCCTTTCATCGGTGCGCAAGGGCCTCGAAACCATTTTGTTCGTTGGCGGCAGCGCGGGAGCAGCGTCATGAACCCGGCCGACATCGCCGCCCTGCTCTACGCCATCGTTGCCCTTGGCGAGTTCGCCAGCCGCGCCATTCAGCAACTCAAGGGCGATCAGTTGACCGACGAGGAATTCAACAAGGCCTGGGCGGCGATGCACCAGCGCCTCGCCGACGCCAACACCCTGTGGGAACAATCGAAGACGGTTGCGGAGAGCCACGCCAGCCGGGCCGATCCTGCCCGGCCGTCCCAGGGCTGAGCGGCCCGCACGCGGACACGACCGTTGGCATCGAACCACTAGCTGCGCGCGCCGAGGTCGCGGAAGCCGATCAGCCGGATCGAACGGGCGACAATGCGGTCGCGCACGGCCAGGTCGGTGAGCGCCGCCAGTTCCCGGGCCGATTGGTACCCCCAGTGGCGGTAAGGTGATGCGGGGTCGTCGTGTCCTGGATGGCACATCAGCTCGCACCCGCCATGCTTGGGAAGGTGATCGAGAGTTGCCAACAATCGTTCGCGATCAAGTCCGCCGCCAAACGCGAAGCCCGTGAACCGGTCTGGCGCGCGCAGATCCTCCGGCACCGGCTGCAGGCAGAAGGCGCCGAGGACGGTCATCTGCGCGAGCCGGCCCGCACCGGCACCCAACGCGCGTTGCCACGCTTGCGGCCGCTCGCGCGGCCGGCGCACCGCCTTGATGCCGAAACGCCTCGCAAGATCGCAGGTGGTCTGCCAAATCCCCGGCAGGAGGTGAAGGTGCTGGTGGCTGTCGAGATGGCTTGGCGTCAGGCCGGCAGACAAGACGGCCTCGATCTGCGCGGCGAGTTCGGCGCGGATCTCGGCGAGCCTGATCCGGCCCGTCAGGTAGCGAGCGGTGAAGACGAAGGCGTCACGCGGAAAGCGGCCGGTGCCGCCGGTCAGACTGGGCAGGTGGTCGGCAGGGAGGATGGGCCGCTCCTCGACCAGCGTCAGGTGGACGCCAAGGTCGAGCGTTGGCGTCGCCTTCAAGAGGTCGACGGCATGCGCAATTGCAGAACCGACCGCCATCAGCGACGTAGCCGTGACGATCCCCTCACGATGGGCTGCAATGATGCCGGCATTGGTGGCTTCCGACAGCCCGAGGTCGTCGGCATTGACGATGAGATCGCAGCCCATACGCATCGCCTCCTGCCGAACCGGGTGTCACCACCGCTCGCGCGCTGACCGAGGTCGGCCGCTATTCCTCTGGCCGCTATTCCTCTGGCCGCTATTCCTCTGGCGGCATCGCGGTCGAGACGGCCACCGCGGTGACGGTGCCGGGGGTCACCGGCGGTGGCTGCAGACCGAGACGTTCGCTGACGATGAAGCGCGGGCGACGGCGCACCTCGACGACGACGGTCCCGATGTACTCACCCAAAATGGCAAGGTAGATGAACAAGACGCCAAACAGGAACGAGGTCAACGCCAACGACGACGTCCAGCCGGGCACGGCGTGGCCCTCGATAATCTTGCCATAGATCGCGTAGACGACGCCCAGGAAAGACGTGACACTGGCAATCGCGCCGATCGAAATACCGATCCGCAACGGTTGCAGTGAAAACGAACGGATGCCCTGCCAAGCAAACCGCAGCATCTTGCGAAACGAGTACTTGGTCTGGCCGCTGTACCGCGGTTGCGCCACGTAACTGAGGCTGGTTGCCGGATAACCGATCCACTCGACGATGCCACGCAAGAACAGGTCCTGTTCCGGGAAGCGCAAGATTTCGTCGAGCACCTGCCGATCGAGCAGGCGAAAGTCGGCCATGCCGTCAGCCAGCGGCACACCGCTCAAGAACGCAAAGGTCTTGTAGAACGCTTGGGATGTCAGCTTCTTGACAAACCCGTAGTCGGCCGCCTCGACACGTATCGTCTTGACGATCCGAAATCCCTTGCGCCATTGCTCCACCAGCAGTGGAATCATTTCCGGCGGATGTTGCAGATCGGCATCCATTGTGATCACAGCGTCGCCTTTGGCGTGGCGCATGCCCGCGAGCAACGCGTGCTGATGACCGAAATTACGCGACAGACGCACGCCGCAGACCGCGGGATCGACTTCGTGCAGCGCCAGGATCTGCGCCCACGTTCCGTCGCTGCTGCCGTCATCAACGAAGATGATCTGCAGATCCACACCGGCCGCCGCCAACTCCTGGCGCACCGCTTGGTGAAGTCTTGGCAAGTTCGTTTCTTCGTTGAACGCCGGCACAACGATCGAAAGAAGTGGTCGCACCGACGCGCTGCCCGAAGAGGTCATCGTATATTCCCTGACTGGGGCCAGACGACACGCCTGACGAGCCCCCCCCACTTGGGGAACGCCCCTGGTTTCTCCTCTACCGATGCCGGCATGACGCAATCACGAGCGATTGCGTGCAGATTTGCCACAGCCAGCGACGACAGTCGAGCAAATGCTAGCATCGATTCGTTAAGCTCGGGTTGCCGGGCTGGACCTGACCACCACGAGCCTGCCGGCCCCTCGACGTCCGGCTTGAAGATGGGGCTTGCCGGTTGCAACCGGTCCTAATCCCCGGCAGGCTTGCCAAGCGAGGCAACGAGGTGATCCGACATTCGGTAGTCGCTTGCGCGCGCACCTTGGCAGGGCGTCTGCCATGCTGCGAATGACCGATGGGCAGCCTCGGTCGGCGAGATGCCACCTCGACGTTGCGCGCCGAGCATGCGGGAAACGAGTTTGGCGATAAGCGAGCTGGAGCATCCGCTAGGCGAAACGGTCAAACGATCGCAGACGGAACGATGCTGGCGGATCGCTTCGATCACACTGTTGTGCGTGGCCAGTGCGATCGTGCTCCTGACCTTTCGCGACTATGCCGTTTCCAACGATGAGTGGGTCCAGCACGTCTACGGGGAGAAGCTGCTACACTTCTACCTCTCAGGCTTTGCCGATCGCCAAGCGTTCGCGTTCAAGGACCTTTTCTATTACGGCGGCCTGTTCGATCTCCTGGCCGTCGGTCTTACGCATGCCCTGCCGCTTTCCACGCCCGAAACCCGTCATCTCTTGAGCGCCACCTTTGGCATCTTCGGCCTCATCGGCACCTGCCGCTGCGGTGAGGCGCTGTTCGGTGCGCGCGCCGGGTTTCTCGCCGCACTCGTGCTGGCACTGACCGGACCGTGGTGGGGCGGGATGTTCAATAATACCAAGGACATTCCGTTCGCCACCACCATGCTCTGGGCGCTTTTCGCACTCTGTCGGGTCGCCGAGACCCTGCCGCGGCCATCGATGGGCCGGGTTCTGGCGTTCGGCCTGTTCCTCGGCCTGAGCTTTGGACTGCGCGTCGGCGCCGCGCTGTTGCTGCTCTACACCGCCATCGCCGCGCTACTTTGGCTCGCCTCGGCCAGCGGCACGAGCGCGACACCCGGGGAGCGCGTGCGCATGCTGGGCGGAGCGGCGGCACGACTGCTCCCGGCCTTCGTTGTTGCCTACGGCTTAATGGCGGTGCTGTGGCCGTGGGCGGTGCTCGACCCTTTCAATCCGATCCGCGCGCTGCGCTGGTTCTCGCATCTCGATCTCGGTATCCAGACCATGTTGCATGGCCGGATTTACGAGATCGATGCGTTGCCGCGCACCTATCTGCCTGTCTACCTCACCATCAAGCTGCCACTGCTGTTCCTCCTTGGTCTCGCCGCCGGCGCCGGCGCGGGCCTTGTTCGGTTGACGCGCAAGGGGGGCAGCGGCCCGCACCCACCGAAAGCGATCGGCGTCGTGATCGTGGTTGTCGCCGCCATCTTCCCCATCCTCTACTTCGTCGCGCTGCGACCGCCGGCCTACGACGGCATTCGCCACTTTCTGTTTGTGGTGCCGCCGCTCGCCGTGCTCGCCGGGGCCGGCCTCGATCATCTGATCGCGTGGCCGGCGGCCAGGCTGCCACGGCCGCTTGCGGCGGTGGGAAGCGCTGTGGTCGCCGTCCTTGTCGTCGTGCAAGCCGGACGCCTCGTCCGTCTGCACCCGCACCAATACCTCGATTACAACCTGCTCGTGGGCGGGCCGAAGGGCGCCCAGGATCGCTACGTCATGGACTACTGGGCCAACGCCGTACCCGAGGCGATCGCCGGGCTCGACGCTTACCTTCGGGCGCAGTTCACTGACAAGCCGCCGGATTTCAAAGTCTATGTCTGCGCCAATCGCTGGACGTTCGAGGCCGTCGCGCCGACCTATCTGAAATGGACGAACAACTTCGACGCGGCCGATTTCTTCATTGCGCCTAGGGATATGTTTTGCGACGAGCCGCTCGGCTGGCCACACCGTTCCACCCGCGGCATCGTCTTGTACCGGGTCGAACGTCTGGGCGCCGTACTCGCCGTCGTTAAGGATCACCGCGCCGGCCCCGGCCGCTATGGCCCCTGGATGCCCTGATCGGGATCAGTGGCGCCGAAGTCTGTGCAGCCACCGCTGCGGTCTTGACATCGGGAGGCCGTGCAGGCGAGAAATGCGCCCTCCCGCAGCAGATTTCTCGAAATTGGAACACAGGCGCCCATGGCCAAGCCCACCTCAGTCCTCATCAAGTTGGTGAGCACCGCCGGCACCGGCTACTTCTACGTCGCCCGCAAGAACGCGCGCACCGCGACCGAGAAGCTGGAGATGCGCAAGTATGATCCGGTGGTTCGTAAGCACGTTCCGTTCAAGGAATCCAAGATGAAGTAGGGCGGTCGCCGCCCCTCGTCGCGCGGTCAACCGCGAACGTCTTCGACCATCTGCCGCAAGCGATCGAGATCGCGGATCATCAGACCGCAGCGCGTTCGTTTCACGATGCCTTTGCGTGCCAAGTCGTTGAGCACGCGCGCCACGGTTTCGCGCGTGGTGCTCACCCGGCTCGCGATATCGCTGTGGATCGGGATCGGCTCGATCACGGCGGCGTTGCCGTCAGCCTCCTCGGCACGGGCTTGCCGCAAGAGTTCGGCTTGCACGCGATTGATGGCGGCAAGCGTGCTCAAGTCCATGATCCGCTCGTCGGCAGAGCGGACGATGCGCGCGAGACGAACCATCACCCGCTGCGCGAGCTGAGGCTTGCGCAGGATCAGATCGACGAAATGGCGGCCGGGCAGGGCCACGATCAGCGAGTCCTCCAGCGCAACGACGCTTGCCGAACGCGGCAGGCCGTCGAGTGCCGACAGCTCGCCGAAATACTGCCCCTCCGCCAGATCATCGAAAGTGATCTCGCGACCGGACAGCGAATAATTGACGATGCGCACACTGCCACGAGCGACGAAGAACACGTCGACGGTGGGACTGTCACGCTCGATGATGTGCTCGTGCGCCGAGAAGCGGCGATAGCGACAGGCGAGTTCGATGCCGTTCAACTCGTCCGGGTCAAGTCCGGCGAACAGAGCGATGTTCGACAGCAAGCTGCGCTCGTTGCCGACAAGAGGAGCCCTTCTAGCCTCAACGCAGGCTTTACCGTTCAGCATCCTGCTGATTCCTCTAACGGGAGAATTGGTTGCCGTGCAGCACATCTATAGCATGCAACCGCCGTTGCCCGCAAAAGGTGTATTTGCATAAAGCGTGCGGATATTTACGCGCAATTTCGCCACGAAAATGCCGCGGCACCCATTCCCTTGCCGTCTCCGCATCGACGACAGGGCAAGGCTTGGCAAATGGATCGGATCATGCGCTCAAATCCCAAGCGCGTGATGATACGGTCCATTAACCCTATGATTTTGCGGTTCGCTCCGGTCCATGCATGGGAGCATCCGTCCGCTGCGAACCGCTAGCGCAGCACCACCGTCTTGCCGTCGTTGATCAGGACGCGGTGCTCGACGTGGAAACGGATGGCGCGGGCAAGCACGACGTTTTCGATATCCCGGCCGACGCGGGCGAGGTCATCGGGGGTATGGCTGTGATCGACGCGTTCGACCTCCTGCTCGATGATCGGGCCCGAATCGAGGTCGGCGACCACGTAGTGTGCGGTCGCGCCGATCAACTTGACGCCGTGGGCGTAGGCTTGCTGGTAGGGGCGCGGCCCCTTGAAGCCCGGCAGGAACGAGTGGTGGATGTTGATGCAGCGACCCGCCAGGCGCTCGCACGTTGCCGGCGAGAGGATCTGCATGTAGCGCGCGAGCACAACGAGATCGATCGCGAAGTCCTTGACCATGCGCAGCAGCTCCCGCTCCTGCTCGGCCTTGGTCTCGGCAGTGAGCGGCAAGTGGAAGAAGGGAATGCCGTGCCAGTCGGCGAGCGGCTTGAGATCGGTGTGGTTGGAGACGATGGCGGGGATTTCGATCGCGAGGTCGCCGGTGCGGTAGCGGTACAACAGGTCGTTCAGGCAGTGCTCGAAACGCGAGACCATGATCAGCACGCGTTCCTGACGGTGGGCGTCATAAAGACCCCAGACCATCTGGAAACGCTCGGCAACCCGCGAGAACGTGTGGGCGAGCACGTCGGGCGGCGGCGCGTCGGCGCCGCGGGTGAACACGGTGCGCATGAAGAAGCGGCCGGTGATGGGATCACCGTAGTGGGTGGACTCGGTAATGAAGGCGTCGTTGTCGGCGAGGAAACCGGAAACGGCGGCGACGATACCGGTGCGATCGGGACACGCGATGGTCAGGATGTGACGCAGCTGGCGGGGGTCGTCCATGGAGTGCTCGAACGAGACGGACAGAAGCGAATGGAGGCTTGCGGCAGTCGATCAACCGGAGACGACGGCGCCGCCGCGGCGCGCATCGCCCGCGCCGTCTGCGCCGCCCGCCGCATCACGCGCGGCGACGTGCACACCGCCGAAAAACATGTTCTTCTCCTCCCACCGTTCAATCCGCGGGTAGTGGCGGGCCAGCGCCCCGATCCCGCCGTCCGCGAAGCCGGGCTCGATATTGAGGGTGTCGTTTTCCAGGTGGAGGCGCGGCGCCGCAACCGCCTCTTCGGCCCCCATTTGGGACACGATCATGTTGAGGAGAACCTGCAGGATCGCGGAGCGGATCCGGCTCGATCCGCCAGAGCCGAGCGCGATCATGGTACCATCACGGCTCCAGGCCAGCGTCGGTGCCATCATCGAGGCCATGCGCACGTCGCAGCACCAAGCCTGGAGCCCCTCGGGGTTGACGTCGTCTTCGCCCAGCATGTTGTTCATCATAATGCCAGTACCGGGGATGACGTAGGCCGAGCCCTCGCCGTTCGAAATCGAGAGGCTCGCGGCGTTGCCGTCGCCATCGACAACACTGATGTGTGTCGTGCCGTGCGAAGCCTGGGGCCGGCCGAGTATCTCTGCGTGGAAGCGCGCCAGCAACTGGGGGTGAAGGAGGGCATCCGAAGCCGCGTCCGGTTCTTTTTCGTGCAGGCGGGCTTCGATACGGGCCCTGTTGGTTGCCGCCATCGCGTCCGCCAGCAGGCGCATGTACTCCGGCGCGCCGAACGAATGATCGCGGATGCCGAGCGCCTCCAGAAGGGCAAGGGGGAAGGCGATGAGGACACCGCCGCTCGATGGCGGCGGGTTGAGAAGGATGCGGGCGCCGAACGCCTCGATCGCGAGCGGCCGGCGCCGCTCGACGCGGTAGCCGCGCAGATCCTCGCGGGTGAGATGGCCGCCCCCTTGCGCGCAGTCCTGTGCGAGCAGGACACCGATCTCGCCGCGATAGAACAGATCATCGCCTTCGATCGCCAGGATCTCCAACGTATCGGCAAGCGCCGGCGCGCGGAGAATTTCGCCCTCGCCGATCAGCGCTCCGGGCCGCGACGGGCTCGCGAACAGTGCCATGCTGGCGGACCGCGCCTCGATGATCGATCTGATCACCTGAAATGCGTAGGCCTGGAAGGCGTTGACGGCAACGCCGTCCCGCGCGAGCGAGATCGCGGGTTCCAGCACGGACTTCAGCGGCATCCGGCCACGCTCGCGGTGCGCCGTAAACACTCCCTTGATCACACCGGGGGTCGCCATCGCGCCGAGCCCGATGTGGAATCGCTGGCGGACCGGACCGAAATCGGCATCGATCGGCCGAAAATCGCTCTCAAGCGCCGACCGCTTTTGCCGCGGTGTCTGCGTGAAAAAGTCGTAGAGGACCGTCCGATCACCGAACGGCGCGCCCGCGTCATGTGCCATCAGAAAGCCACCGCCGCCGAGAGATGCCAGCGCCGGCTCGACGACGCACGCCGCGCACATCGCCCCAAGCGCGGCATCGACGGCATTGCCGCCGTCTCCGAGAATCCCCTGGGCAACACGACAGGTCTGCGGATGACCGGCCGCGATCACGGCTTGTCTCTTCAAGGTGGGATTGCTACTCCGCTGGCTGCGCCCGATTGTGTGGCGTCCCTATCGACCGCGGCCGGCGCTGTCAACCGGTCATCGGCCGTGGGTAGGATGATGTTTGCCCTTCGCCCGCGGCGCCGCTGTCGCTAGAACGAAGGACTTGTTCGGGCGCATTGGGCCGGCGGTGATCGCCTCTCGTTGCGTTCGATCGACCCAGGGGTGCACGGGCGGAACCAGCGGCCATGCCGAACGAGAGAAGAACCGAAAGCACACTGTTGCCGGCAGGGCTGATGGACGTCCTGCCGCCGCACGCCGCGTTCGAGGCCGAAACGGTAGAGCGGCTGATGCGCAGCTTTGCCGCTTTCGGCTACCAGCGGGTCAAGCCTCCCCTGATCGAGTTCGAGGACACCCTGCTCGCCGGCGCCGGCAGCGCGCTGGCGCATGACAGCTTCCGACTGATGGACCCGCTCTCCCAGCGCATGCTGGCGCTGCGACCGGACATGACGATGCAGATCGCCCGCATCGCGTCCAGCCGTCTCGCACACTGGCCGCGCCCGCTGCGGCTCAGCTACGCCGGTCAGGTCCTGCGCCTGCGCGGCGCGCCGATGCGCCCGGAGCGCCAACTCGGTCAGGTCGGCGCCGAGATCGTCGGCACGGCTGCCGCATCGGCCGACGCGGAAGTGATCTTGATGGCCGCCGCGGCGTTGTCGGCGCTGGGAATTGTGGATCTCAGCATCGATCTCGGCGTGCCGGCGCTGGTTCCCGCCATTCTCGCCGCCGCAGGCGTCGACGCCGACGCCCGTGAACAGACCGCCATCGCGTTGGCACGCAAGGACGAGGCGGCCGTGCGTGGTCTTGGCGACGCGCTTGGCGAAAATACCGCCAAGTTGATTGCGCAGCTGGTTCAGCACGCGGGCCCGGCGGAACGCGCCCTCGGCTTCCTCGGCCAAGCCGTCTTGCCGGAGGCGGCGGATGCCCAACGTGCCCAGTTGGTCGCGGTGGTCGATGGCATCCGCGCCGACAATCCCGCGTTGACGCTCACCATCGATGCGGTCGAAAGCCGGGGGTTCGAGTACCACACCGGCGTGACGTTTTCCCTGTTCGCGCCGGCGGCGGCGGGCGAGTTGGGCCGTGGCGGCCGTTACCGTACCGATGGCGCGGAAGAGGCAACCGGTGTCACCTTGTTCATGGACGCGGTGTTGCAAGCCCTGCCGCAACGCGCACCGGCCGGCCGGCTGTACCTGCCGCATGGCACGCCCGCGGCGACGGCCGTGCGCCTGCGTTCGGGTGGCTGGGTCGCCGTCGCCGGGCTTGAGCCCACCGGCACCCCACTGGTCGAGGCGCGCCGCCTCGGCTGCAGCCATCTGCTCATCGGCGAGACCATCTGCACGGTTGGCACACCGCCGGCAACGAAACGCGCGGACGAGGACGGCTAAGGCATGGCGAACGTGGTGGTGATCGGCGCCCAGTGGGGCGACGAAGGCAAGGGCAAGATCGTCGATTGGCTGAGCGAACGCGCCGACGTTGTCGTTCGCTTTCAGGGTGGCCACAACGCCGGGCATACGCTGGTCATCGACGGCATCACTTACAAGCTCAGCCTGTTGCCGTCCGGCATCGTACGCGAGGGAAAACTCTCGGTGATCGGCAACGGGGTCGTGCTCGATCCCTGGGCGCTGTTGAGCGAGATCGATACCGTGCGTGCGCAGGGTGTACGGGTGGGGCCCGACAATCTGCGCATCGCCGAAAACGTGCCCCTGATCCTGCCGTTGCACCGCAACCTCGATGCCGCGCGCGAGCAGGCGCTCGGCAAGGCGCGCATCGGCACCACCGGTCGCGGCATTGGTCCGGCCTACGAGGACAAGGTGGCGCGCCGGGCATTGCGCTTGAGCGATCTTGCCGACGCCGAGGTCATCGCCGACAAGCTCGATGCGCTCCTGGTGCACCACAATGCCTTGCTGCGCGGCCTCGGCCTCGCGGAGATCGCCCGCGCCCCGCTGTTGGCCGAATTGCAGGCCGTCGCCCCCAAGGTACTGCCGTTCGCCGACACCGTGTGGAAGACGCTGGACACAGCGCGGCGCGCCGGCAAGCGCATCTTGTTCGAAGGCGCGCAGGGCACGATGCTCGACGTTGATCACGGAACCTATCCGTTCGTGACGTCGTCGAATACGGTGGCGAGCGAGGCCGCCGCCGGCTCGGGCATCGGCCCAGGCCTCCTGCATTACGTGCTTGGCATCACCAAGGCCTATACCACGCGGGTCGGCGCCGGGCCGTTCCCGACCGAGCAGGACAACGCGGTCGGCCGCAGCCTCGGCGAACGTGGTCGCGAGTTCGGCACGGTCACCGGCCGGGCGCGGCGCTGCGGCTGGTTCGACGCGGTGCTGGTCCGCCAGGCCGTGACGGTGAACGCCATTTCCGGCATCGCGCTGACCAAGCTCGACGTCCTCGACGGCTTCGACGAGGTGAAGGTCTGTACCGGCTACCGCCTGGACGACGCGATCATCGATTTCTTGCCGGCGACATCGCTGCGGCAGGGCAGGGTCGAGCCGGTCTACGAGACGATGCAGGGCTGGCGGGAGAGCACCCGCGGCGCCCGCTCCTTCGCGGAGCTGCCGGCGACGGCGGTGAAGTACATCCGCCGCATCGAAGAGCTGATCGGCGCGCCGGTGCACGTGCTTTCCACCAGCCCCGAGCGCGACGACACCATTTTGGTGCGAGACCCGTTCCTCGGGTGACCACCCTTACAGTTGCGGACGGGCGTGTTCAGTCGACCCGCTCCTCCTTGTAGACGCCCCAGATTTCTGATCGTTGCAGCCAGCCGCGGTAAGCGTCGACTTCGATCTCACACCACGCGGATTGGGCCGGGCAGCGCAGGAGCCGGGCAATGACCTTGGTCTCCAGGCGCGCGAGTGGCTGGGCGTTGGGTCGACCCTCGGCCAACAACAGCGGCAACTTGGCGGTAACCACGACGGCGCGCCGGCCGGTCAGCATACTGCTGTGAACCCAGCCTTCTGCCCCCTCGAAATCGCGAACCCGTCGCCAATGATGATACTCGGCGACAATCTCAAGCGGCATGCCCTGGTGGCGTAGCACCCAGGTGATTGGATATTGCTCGCCCGGGCCGGTGCGCAGATTGGCCTCGGTAGCTCGCAAACTGACGAAACGGGGCACCGGCAGTGTGCCAACATCGAGGCTGGCCGCAGGCGCACCCGCATTCGTCAACATCATCACCGTTACGAGGAGCAGCGCGACAGCAGAAGGCCTCATTTCGTCCCGCTTGCGAGCCTAGTATGCAACAAAGCCCTTTTTTTGGGCGGGTGATCGTCTTCGGTCAAGGGCGTGTCGGCGCTGGACTTGCGGGCATCGTCCTGTTATGGCCGGCCAGTCCATCATGGTGCAGGCCGCAAAGCATCCAATGCCAAAGCCAAAGCCCGTCGTCGTCGTCACCCGCAAGCTTCCCGACAGCATCGAGACGCGGATGATGGAACTGTTCGACGTGCGCCTCAACACCACCGACGTCCCTCTGGATCGGGCCAAGTTGACCGAATCGGTGCAGACGGCGGACGTACTCGTCCCCACCGTTACCGACCGCATCACCAAGGAGCTGATCGATGCGGCCGGCGAGCGCCTCACCCTCATCGCCAACTATGGAGCCGGCGTCGATCACATCGATGTGCAGGCCGCTCGTGCGCGCGGCATTACGGTGACCAATACGCCGGACGTCCTGACCGAGGATACCGCCGATATGACCATGGCGCTGATCCTCGCGGTGCCGCGACGGCTCACCGAGGGGGAGCGCCTGTTGCGCTCGGGCGACTGGAAAGGGTGGTCACCGACCTCGATGCTCGGCCATCGCGTCTCCGGCAAGCGGCTCGGTATCCTCGGCATGGGCCGCATCGGTCAGGCAGTTGCTAAGCGCGCGCGGGCCTTCAACATGAGCATCCACTATCACAACCGGCGACGGGCGCGTACCGACATCGAAACCGAGCTGGAAGCCACCTATCACGCCAGTCTCGATCAGATGCTGGCACGCACGGATATCGTCACCGTGCACTGCCCGCACACGCCGGCAACCTTTCATCTGTTGTCGGCGCGCCGCCTCAAGCTCCTGCAACCGCACGCCTATGTCGTGAACACGGCCCGCGGCGAAATCATCGATGAGGTCGCGCTCGTCCGCCTGCTGCGGAACCGGGAGATCGCGGGTGCCGCTCTGGACGTTTTCGAGAACGAGCCGGCGGTCAACCCGAAGCTCTTGAGCCTTGATACCGTGGTGCTCCTGCCGCACATGGGCTCCGCCACCATTGAGGGGCGCATCGGCATGGGCGAGTGCGTGCTGATCAACATCCGCTCGTTCATCGACGGCCACAAGCCGCCAAACCGGGTACTGCCGGAAGAGCTGGGCTATTGATCCGGTGCGGCCGGCGGGCGCAAGCGACCGAAACGGGGTGTCTGCCCGACGCCGCGAACGGTGCGTTGGCCTCAGTGCCAGTAGGCGGCAAAACAGACGAAAGTGACCACGATCGCAAGAACGGTAGCGGCCGGGGCGACAATCGGGGCGATGAGGCGGTCGGCGGTCATGGTGGCGATCCACGCAAAGGTTGGGACCGGACGCCGGCGCCGAGGGGTCGCGATCGAAGCGTCCCGTCGCCGGCAAGATCCGGCCAATCGTACGGGTGCACACGTTAACGAACGGTAAACGCGGCGCCCTGGACGGTTGCCAGCTATTCCTGACCGAGATTGACGACCTTGAGGACGAGGGTGTCCGCCACCGTATCCCCCCGGAACTCCTGCGGTTTGCGCTTGGACCAGCGCAACATCACCTTAGTCGGCATGATTCCGCGCCGCGTCTGCAAGTAGGAGTACATCGCGGCGGCGCGCCGCTCGGACAGCGCCTGCTCTACGGCACCGGCCTTCTTGGGATCGGCATACCAGCGGATCTCGAATACGTAGCCTTCCAGCGATAGCGACATCAACGCCGTCGCCAGCTCGTCGAGGCGGGACTTCGCTTCCGCCGAGATGGCGACTTGGTTCGCCGCGAAGCCGAGCACGGTGATGGGGGACGGGCGCGCCTCGCCGTCCTGCGCGGCAAGCGTGGCGGGACGCAGCGCCTCGATCCATTCCTGCACGCCTTGTGCCGCGCGTACGCCAGCGGTCGGCAGGCAGACGAGCGGAGCTGCGATCAGGACGGCGGCGGCGAGCGCGCGCAGCGATGACAGCGTCGGCGCCAACCTCGTCCCTGACCCGGCGGTGCGCACGCGCTGGGAGGGATGCGAGCGTGGTGCGAGCAAGCCCGCCATCGGAAGCACGCTCACCGTGAGGCGGCGGCGATGGCGCGTCGCGCCATGATCACGGCAAGGTGCGCTCGGTAGCCGGCGCTGGCGTGCAGATCGTCGTTCATCCCGTCGGGGTCGAGGGCAAAGCCGTCAAGGGATTCGGACGAGAAGCGTTCTTGCAACCGCGCCTCCATCTCGCCATCGCGAAACACGCACGACCTCGCACCGATGATCGCAACGCGGACCTCTCGATCACTTCGGGTGACGAAAACGCCCGCCAGCGGGTAACGGGATGCGCCGCGATTGAACTTGGCATAGCCGGCCTGTTGCGGCACCGGGAAACGAACGGCGGTGATCAATTCGTCACGTGCCAGCGCGGTCTCAAACGCGCCTCGGAAGAATTCCTCGGCGGCGATGGTTCGGCGGTCGGTGACGATGGTGGCATTGAGGGCAAGTACCGCAGCCGGGTATTCGGCCGCCGGATCGTTGGTGGCAAGCGCTCCGCCCAGCGTGCCACGGTTGCGTACCTGTGGATCGCCGATACCGCCTGCGAGGGCGGCAAGCGCGGGGATGGCACTGACGACGTCCGGAGACGCAGCGACCCGCGCATGGTTGGCGAGCGCGCCAATCTCGATCCCGTCGCCGTCGAGGCGAATACCCCGTAGCTCCGCGAGACTGCCGATATCGACGATCTCTGCCGGCGCCGACAGCCGATGCTTGAGGATCGGGACCAGTGTCATCCCGCCGGAGAGATAAACGCCCCAGGCGGCTTTGCGCATCGCCACGACGGCCTCACGGAGAGAGGCAGCGCGGGTATAGGTGAACGTGTGCACGGCGGCGGTCACACTCCCTAGTACAGCGACGCATGCAAAGAGTGCGTGGTCGCTGTACGCAACTTAAGTGCTTCTAGTGCACATCCGACCCCTTCGGCCGAATTGTCCGAATGGGTCTGTGCACTAGGGGCGGCGTCCACACCGGGGCCAAGGGTTGCGCCTGGTCCGCAGCAACGACCGGGACATCCGGTCCCGTCCGTCGCTGCGCACAATCGAGACGGCTACTACGCCCCTGACGTCAGGTCACGCGCCCGCCTGGTCTGTTCGGTGTAGAAAATATGCCGACCGATTCGGACTTCCTCGTGCATCTCGCGCGACCACCACGGACGCACGTAATTGGCATGATACCACAGGGCGCCGCGCGTCGGATCGGGGAGGCCGCTCAACAATGCCGCAGACGCCAGCGACAGCGCCTGATGCCACGCGTAGTCCTCGTGGGGTTCGTCCCGACGACCGTCACACCACCAGGAAAACTGGCACTTATGCAGGCGCTTATCTCCGCCCTGACGGACCACATCGCAGATCGTCTTCGGAAAGGCGGGGTCCATCACGCGATTGAGCGTAACGGCGGCAACCGCCACCTGCCCCAGGAGCGGCTCCGATTTAGACTCCCAATAGATGTTCAGCGCGAGGCATTCGATCTGTTCTGACAGATCGTCGTCGACCACCCACACCGCCTTCCGGGCTTCTCCGTTGAGCGCGCGGGCCGGTGGATGCCAGTTGTCCACCTGCGTCAGGTGAAACGGACTGCCCGGATTGCGATCCCCAACCAGTGCGCCGAGAGCGCTGTACACAGAGTGAATCCAGGAAGTTCCGTTGGCATCTGTGATGGCTGGGAAAGCGAATGATAGCGAGACAGCAATTGCAGCCACAAATAACCGATAAAATCTTCGATGCCTCATATAGTATTCCTCGCGATTGTTGTCGCTCATACGATGCGCTTGGGATGCGCCCGAAACCTCCGTTCCGCTCTACGACCGGCCCGCTGATGAAGATTGGGCAGTCGCCACGGTGATTATGGTCATTCTAAAGAGCGACGCAAGGGGTTTCGCGCTTGTATGTGCCTAAACTGCAACAGACGTTACGTTTTTTGCCGCGCAATATCCCTTCGCAGCGCGGCAATGAGCCGAAGAAAGTGGGTGTTTGGTGCCCTCAATGGAGCCCATCGGGGTCGGTCGGCTCAGCGCGGTGACCACTGACGGGGAAGCGCCAGCGCGGCCGCGCACGTATCGAGGAAGAACTCCCGCACAGTGAAACAACGGGGCGGTCGTGGGCGTTTTCGCAACAATCGACTGAAGAACACAAGCAGAACTTTCACTCCCCTCAAGCAGTAATGGCGTCCCATGCAACGAAGGCGAAGAAAAAGGCTGGCTGCGCGCGGCCTTTGGCCCTGTGCGGCCTCCTTGCGGCGCCGTTTCTCGGGGACGGACGATCTGGCCACAGCCGCCGCGCGGCTGAGACGCGATCAGGCCCGGATGAGATCAGCGTTGGGCGCGCTCCGAAGTCGAGCGCAGTCTCCCCGCCGGACCGTCGACGGCCGCATGCGGTCATCGCTGCTCATTCCTTTGAAGAACCGGCCCTTTCAACACAGCCAGATGGGCAATCTATGTTTGTGCCGGTGCCTTAGCACCAGCCGGTGCCTTGCGCCTTGTGCCACAGGGACGGCGAGGCGCCGGCGCGCACCTTTTGCATCACCTTGTCAAAGGCATCGCGCTCGATGATCACGTTTTCAGGATGAAACTGCAATGTTTCCAGGGTATCGACCGGCAGGCGAATGCCGGTCACCGGCGCTTTCCAGATGCTGCTGTACGCCCATAAGATGACATGATTGAGCATGGCTAGCTTTCCCTGTTGAGCTTCGGCCGTGGGGGAACCCTAGACTCAATTTCGTTTATTTTTTCATAAAGGCCTCGTGGACACCGCGCGGCCGCCAAAGCCCTCCTGTTGTGCGGCGACGACCCGCTGGTCCGGTGATGCCGCGATCATCTCACCCGCTGGCGGTGCGGCGTTGGCCGCTTGCGGAACCATGGCCGACGCGCGAAAGGCACTTGGCAGACGCTGAGCCTTTTGCGATGCAGTGCCCCGATGCCTGCGCCGCCCGCCATTCCATCCCCGTCGTTCCCCACGCCTGCCGCAAGCCGGTGCCGGATCCGCACGGCGACCCTAGCGGACGTAAGCGCGCTCGTCGATCTTGAAGCGCGCGCCTTTGCCGGCGACCGCATCAAGCGCCGCGCGTTCGTCCACCTGCTCACCCGTGCCAACGCCGCGATTCTCGCCGCCGTCGATGACGCAGGCGCGTTTTGCGGGAGCGCGGTCGTGCTGTTGCGCAAGGGATCCCTGCGCGCGCGCCTCTACTCGATCGCCGTCGTTCCGGAACGCCAGGGCAAAGGGCTGGGAGCGATGCTTCTCACCGCCGCCGAGAGGGTCGCACATGAGCGCGGGGCGGAGATCGTTGGGCTTGAGGTGCGCGCCGACGCGCCTGCCACCCAAGCCTTCTACCATCGCCACGGCTACCGCTCCCATGCCAGCAGGTCCCGCTACTATGAGGACGGCGAGACCGCGATCTGCATGGAAAAGGTGCTTCGCGCGGGCGCCGCCGACCCCGTCGCCGGGCGCCAAGTTCGTCGGTGAGCATGTCCCGGCCATTCTCAGCAACGGGCGCTTGCATGCGACTGGACAACGGTACCGTCTTTGTCATATCTCGCGTCTGTATGCGGGCGGCGACAACCGTTGCGCACCGCACGGCCAGTGCGACCGGGGCGGCGTTGCCCCGCCGGCATCCTGCGTTTGGCGGCTGTTGATCGAAAAGGTCCTCCTAATGCGCCGGCCGACCGTTTCCCAACCCTACTAATCCGGCCACACAACCAAAGGCATCAACGCGTTACGGCCTCTTCCGCGATTGGAAAGGGGCCACTCGATCCTTCAAGGGGCCAACGTTCATGCCGTTGCACATCGTCGTCGTCGACAGCCGCGCCGACTTCCCCTGGACTGCTCCCAATCGCGTGATCGTGGCTGCGCGCGACTTTGTGATGGAGTCGGCTCGCCGACTGCCGGCGTCGGCGCGCGTGATCAACTTGTGCCGAGACCCCAGCTACCTGAGCACTGGCTACTACGCCTCGCTGCTCGCCGAGGCCCGCGGCCAGAGGGTCATCCCGTCCGTCGAGGTGATGCTCGATCTGCATTGGAAGCGGTTGCTGCGCATCGCGCTGCCGGAGGTCAACGAACTGGTCAAGCGCACGTTCCTCGCGCCGGCGGACGAGGTTTCGGGCGTGCCCGTCAACATCTTCTTCGGCGTTCCCGATGATCCCCGTCTCGCCGTCGCCGCCCGGCGCATCTTCGAGCTGTTCCGCTGCCCGCTGCTGGCGGTTGAACTCAAATACAAGGCTGGCTGGTCCATTGCCTCGATCCGCCCGATCTCCATCCGTGAGGTGCAGGCGGGCAAGCGTGAGCTGTTCATCGAGGCGCTCAACCGCTACACGCACGGAGCCTGGCCCAAACAGCGCGCCGAACCGCCGGCGCGCTTCTCCGTCGCCATTCTGCACGACCCGAAGGAGCCGATACCGCCATCGAATCCGCGCGCGCTCGAACGCTTCGTGCGCGCTGGCGTACATCTTGGCGTAGATGTCGAGCTGATCGGGCGCGCCGATTACGGCCGCCTCGCCGAATTTGATGCCTTGTTCATCCGCGAGACCACCGCGCTCGACCACCACACCTATCGCTTTGCCAAAAAGGCGGAATCCGAAGGCATGCCGGTGATCGACGATCCGGTCTCGATCCTGCGCTGCACCAACAAGATTTACCTGGCCGAATTGTTACAGGCCAATGGCATCCCGACACCGCGCACCCTGATCCTCGATCGCCGGCGAATCGGCCGGATCGAACGCGAGCTGGGTTTCCCGGCGGTGATCAAGGTTCCCGACAGTTCGTTCTCGCGCGGCGTGCACAAGGCCAGCAGTGCCGACGAACTCAAGGTATACGCCGATGCCATCTTCGCGGATACCGATCTGATCATCGCCCAGGAGTACATGCGCACCGCCTTCGATTGGCGTGTCGGCGTGCTCGATCGTAATCCCTTGTTCGTTTGCCAGTACTTCATGGCGCGCGACCATTGGCAGATCGTCAAGCACGGCGGACCCAACGGGCCGGTGGCCGGCGGCACCAAGACCTGGGCGGTCGACGCCGCACCGCCGCGCGTGGTCGAAGTCGCAACCAAGGCGGCGAGCCTGATCGGCCGCGGCCTCTACGGTGTCGATCTCAAGGAAACCGACGCCGGCGTGTTCGTCGTCGAGGTCAACGACAACCCCAATATCGACGCGGGCATCGAGGACGCCGTGCTCAAGGATGATCTCTACCGTGCCGTGATCGGCACCTTGATCCGCCGTCTCGAACCACGTTTGCAGCCGCGCCCGCAGCCACGCCTGCAGCCACGCCTGCAGCCTCAGGCCAAGACCGCGCTTGCGGGCTCGCTCAATCTCGCCGCCAACGATGCGGCCTGCAACGAGGAGCCGAAGACCGACACCCTCCGCCCGGCGCGGCGGATGGGCCTTTGAGGCGCGCGCGTCGGGCTAGCACTTCAAGGTGTGGTGCCGCCGTTCGCGCCGTGAAGCGCGTCGCGGAAAGTCACATTACCTTCCAATTCGCGATAATCGCAGGTGATCTCTTCACCAGCGCGCATATCGCGCTTGGCAATGCTGCGAGGGGAAGCGTTATCGACGTTGGCGTCGTCTGAGTGGTTGAGGTACTTGGCATTATCGCCGGAGTAGACCACGTGGCCGGGGAACTCCCGGTCGCGATAGCCGTAGGTTTCGAAGTGCTGCACCAGCATCTCCGGCAGCGTGCCGAGCCACACCTCCGGGATCAGAAGATCGACGCGCGGATGAAACGCCCACAGCAGCTCGCCCTTCGCAATATCGCGGCCTGCAAACACGCCCAGGCCATGGATCGGGCTCTGGGCGAGGTAGGTGGGCACCAGCAGCATCGCAGTCACGTCCGCGCCGTTGTAGGATTGTGTGCAAGGATGCACTCGTCATAGACGCGTACGCCGGGCGGCGCAAGCGCTGGCGCCACGGCAAGCGCGGGCGGAGAGCCCTGGACTTGGGAGACCAGGCGTGATCTCGGTCATCATCCCCACACTGAACGAAGAGGCGCGGTTGCCGGCCCTGCTCGCGGATCTGCGGCGGGAGCGAACCGCGCACGAGATCATCGTTGCGGACGGCGGCAGCACGGATCGGACCGCGACGACCGCGAAGAACGCCGGCGCCCGGGTGGTGCGCGCGGCGGCGGGGCGCGGCCGCCAGCTTGCGGCTGGTGCCGCGGTGGCGACCGGCGATTGCTTGTTGTTCCTGCACGCCGATACGCGCTTCCCCTCGGACGGATTGGCGGCAATCGCACGGCAGCTCGACGCCGAGCCCCGTCTCGATGGCGGTGCGTTTGCCGTCACCTTCGATGGCACGGACGGGTTCAGTCGCTGGGTGAGCGCCACCTACGCCTGGTGGCGACGCCACGGCGGTAAGCTTCTATGGCGATGCAGGGATCTTCGTACGCGCGGACGTCTACCGTGCTCTCGGCGGATTCCGGCCAATGGCCCTGATGGAGGATTACGACTTCGTCCGCCGTTTGCGACGCCACGGCCCGGTCTGCACTATCGATGCACCGCTACTGATTGCATCGTCACGCCGGTTTACGGGCCGTTCCCCGCTCGCCATCGTTGGCGGCTTGATCGCCATCCATCTCTTGTATTTCGCGGGCGTATCGCCCGACCGGTTGGCCTGTCTTTATTATTCCCGCCGTCAGCGCGCCGGCATCACGGCAACGGCTAGGCCCCATTGAGCGCCCAGTCATAACCGTGGTCATCGATGTGATCGTGCGTGGCGAGTTCCTCTGCCCGCGGCGGTGCGGCGTAACAGCGCAAATGCGCGATCACGGCCGCATCGCTGCCACCGAAGTCATCTTCGAACCAGACGTAGATGCTGGAGACGATCAGCCGGTTGTGCTCGATACGCACGCCGCGACGATGGTTGATATAGGTGCGTGCGGCCTCGTCAAGCAAAGCTTCGGCATTGTCGGCGGTCACCGGAATCGCTTGCAGATCGGGGCAGCCGAGCGAGGCGCAGTTGAGCGCGTAGTGCAGACGCGCATCCTGCCAGATCGGACGCAGGATGCGATGCTCGATATCATTGAGGCTGACCCGTTCACCCTCAATGGTGATCAGCTTCGCAGCCCACGGACCGTCGCTGAAGAGCCCGGATGACAGGTCGATATCGCGGATGGATTTCACCGGGAAGTGGTCGAGCACGACCTTAACGGTGAGTGCATTGTAAAGATTGATCCAGTAGGCGCGCTGTTCCGCCCGTGCGTAGCGGCTGATCGGTACCGCCGCCAGCGCATCGATGTACCCTTCGAGCGCCACGCGATCGTCGGGCGTGACACGGCCATAGGCGAAACGCGCGATGCCATCGGCGCCTGGCTGCCGGTAACGGGCAAGCAGACCGGCCCACACCGAATGATCGATGTGATCGGTGGCACCAGGATCGTTGACCGCCCAGCGCGCCCAGAGGTCGGCCTTGGGCGCGAACAGCGCCTCGAACGATGTAAAGCCGCTCAATATCACCACGAGCCCGGCGGTCAGGATCAGGCGGCAGAAACGAAGCATAGCGCTCCTCGCGGAAAATTGTTGCTTACCGGTGTTGCTTACCGGTGTTGCTTACCGGCGGTTGCCTTCCGGCTCACGGCCGGCTGCGGCCGTAGCGGAAAACCTTGACCTTTTCGGTGGTGACCAGGCCCGAACCCATCAAAGGCTCGATCGCATCCAGGAAAGCCCCGATCTTTTCGGCCGCATCGACGATTTCGATGACCATCGGCAGGTCGCCCGAGAGCCTCAGGATCTTTGCGGTGTGCAGGGAACTCGCGTGGCCGAAGCCCATCGGCCCGCGCAGCACCGTAGCACCGGCGAGACCCATTTCGCGCGCTTTCAACACCAACGCTTCGTACAGGGGAACGTGGCCGCACCGATCGTCTTCGCCGACGAAGATGCGGGCCAGTGTTGCGTCCATGGGCAAGGTCATCGCCGTATTCGCTTTTTTATGTGCCGCCTAACGGTTGAGAGCGGCGCCCAGGACGGTGCCGCACCAGACACCTACGAGGCACAAGACCACCGACAAGGTGACGTTGGCACCCGCGTACAGCCACTCGCCGTCCTCGATCAGATTCAGTGTCTGCAAGCTGAACGAAGAAAAGGTGGTAAAGCCGCCCAAGATTCCGACCATCATGAACTGGCGGGCGGCGCTGCCGACCAGGAGCCTGCCGTCGGGGCCGGTCACGGTTGCGATCAGCCCGATCACCAGCGAGCCCAGGACATTGACGAACAGCGTGCCCCACGGGAACGTCTCGCCGAAAGCCCGCGCGATCGCCCCGGAGCACCAGTAGCGGCCGACGCCGCCGATGGCGGCGCCCATGGCGACCCATACCGGGATCAGCGTCTGATAGCGTTCCATCGGCGCGAGCATAGCGCGTCCGCCCACGTGCGCAAGGCCGCCCCCGCCCTCAAGCGCCTGCGCGGGAACGGCTGGACTTGACGCCAGCGGATAAGGCGCGACGTCCAGTCAACCTGTCCGTCTTTGCTTGCGCTCCCGTGCGGCAATAAGGCTCGAAGCGCTGCCGGAAGCGCCACCGGCCAAGCGCCGCACTTTCATGGCACCGGCATGCCGAAGCGCACCGGCAGCGAGACGCCGACGAAGTAGTCGGGAGACTCCTCGGTCAGGCCGGCGCCGGCGGACAACGACAAAAGAACGTTGCGGCTAAGCACGGTAGAAACGCCGAAGGCAAGGGTCGCCTGCGTTTCGTCGCTACCATCGATGACCTGACCATGCACCCGCACGTCATCCGTGAAGCTCTGATTGAAGGCGATGCTGAGCGAGGATTCCGGACTAGCGGCGAGCGCGGTGCCGAGACCGAATGCCAGGCGGTCGCCGGGTCGGATATGGTCTTCGGCGAACGGCCGCTCATAGGTCACGCTAGCGAAAAACGCGAGCGGATCCTGCTGCTTGAGCGCAGTGAGGGAGCCGCGCACCTCATGCACGCTGTTGGCGAGCGCCACTTTGTTACTGGTCCGCTGACCGCTGTTGGTGTCCCAGGCGATGCGGGCGACGATGTCCGGTCGGAAACGGCCCTCGCGCAAGACGGTCTTGGCGAGCCCCACCTCCAGATCGCCCGCGCCGTTACCCCAGCGCTCGCTCTTGCTTCGCTGGCCGCCGACGGTGGTCACCGTGGTCTGGTCCACGACGTTGTAGGGCAGGTTCAGTTCGAGCTGGGCGTCCCACGGCAGGCCGACGCGCAATGCGAGCGATGGTTCCAGCTCGTTGCGGCGAACCTCCGTCTCGCCCGCCACCACGACCGAACCATCGGGCAGGAGCGCAAAGTTCTGGGCACTCCCCTTGCGGCGGACGAAGGTGAAGCCGGGCTGCACCTCGGCCTTGCCCGGTGGCAGCAGCAGCGCGCCCGCCTGCACCAGTGTCCGCTCCAGCGCGCGCTCGGCCGCCTCCTCGTCGATGGTCAGAAGACCGGGCGTCGGCTTCTTTTTCGCCTCGCCGGGCGCAGCCGCCGCAGGAGGCAGGGCCGGGGGTATACCGTCGCCCAGGTCCGGCAGCGCCTCCTTCACAGGCGCCGGGGCAGCGCGTCGCACCGGCGCTGGCAAACGCGCCGATGCCTTGCCGGCGCGCGCCGGTCCGCCGCCGCCAAGCTCCTGCATCGCGCCCTGCACGGCGGTCATCCGTCGTTCCAATACCTCCAGTCGGCGCATCAGTTCGCGGATCAGCGCATCGCGCTCGTCGAGTGCCCGTATGCCCGCTGCCGGCGCCGCGGTTTCTGCCGCCGCGCCGCGCACCGCCGCAACCATTACTCCCGCCGCTGCCGCCACCAGCACGACGACGAGGCGGGAGAGGAGAAAGCGGCGCTGCATGGCCCTGGGTGCCGGTGTCGCCATCACCGCAACATCAAGAAGTCGCGCGGCCGCGGCGCCAGCATGCCCGGTGGCGCCGGCTCGTCGGGCCGTTCGACCGTGAAGCCGACGCGGCCGAGTTCGGGATAGTCGATCCAGGCCGCTTCGAACTTGGCCCACGGCATCGTCCGGTTGCCCCAAGCCGGGTCGGCGAGCAGGACGCGGTCGCGCGCGATACCACGAAACACCACGAAATGATCGTAGCCCAGCAGATTGACCGGCACGATCAGCGGCGCCAGTTCGATCAGATCGTCCTGGTTCATCTTGCCGTAGCCGCGGCCGACGTAGCCGCGGCCCTCGACATAGCGCTTGAGATCGAGCAGCGAGAAGCCGTTGCCGAAACGCACCAGATCGGGATTGGCAATGTACTCCTCGCGGCGCATCAGCGCCGTTGCCACCGCGCGCTCGCTCAAGGTCTCGCCGTACTGGTACTTGAGCAAGGTGGTTAGCGCCGCCGCCCCGCAGCTCAAATCCCACTGCTGGGTGACGACACCCTCGCGGCGCAACTCCAGGAGTGATTGCCGTGGTGGCTCGCCGGCTAACCCGGTGCTGCCATAGGCGGCGATAACCACGAGCGCACATGCGACCGCGCGCCCGCATCCCAGGCTCGGACGCGGCCGCACCGGCGAAAACCCCCATGCCGAGGCATGAGGGTTCCGGGAACGCAGCGCAAATCGCGGCGACGGCAACACTAGCTCGCCATCGCGCCGTCAAAAGCGGCACCGGCGTCGGCCTGGCTATTCCCCTCCGCAGCGTCGGTCGCGGCGACTACGCCCGGCATCGAAGCGGGGGCTACGACAGGATGCACTATTGTATTCACCATCGCTCCTCCTTCCCGTTCTTCCGCTGACCTTGCTGAGGCGCGCAACCAGGAAGGGTTCTAATTAAAGTTCCCATCCACAGGTGTGCGGCCACTGCTGATTGTTGATTGTCCCGCGCGGGCCACGCAACGACGCTTCGGCGTTTAACGCCATGGAGGTAGATAGCACCGGAGCGGTCGGACGCCCAGATTGATTATGGATTCAATGCGGCGCAACCACGCGTGCCGATCACGTCCGTCCAGGTGGTGACGGTTCCGCCGATCGTGGCGCGCACGGGGGAAAACGAACTGCTGCGGTTGACACACCCCTCCCTGCGAGCGTGTCGACTGTTGTCAGGCATGATCCTGATGGCAATGCTGGCGCATGGCTGCGGTGCTGGCGTGGGCGGCACTGGCGGCGATCCCGATGACGGTCGGTTGTCGGCCTACGAGCGCGGCGCCCGCGCGCAAGCCGCGGGCGATTGGCCACAGGCGCTCGCCGCGTTCGCGCGGGCTGCGGACGACGGTGACGTGCGCGCCCAGCGCCGCCTTTACGCGATGTACAAACACGGGGACGGCGTCGCCGCCGACGAGGGCAAGGCCCTGTTCTGGTTGCAGCGCATCGCCGACGGTGGCGATGCCACCGCGCAAATCCTTCTGGCCGCTCGCTACGAGGATGGGGACGGCGTGCCCAAGGACGATGCGCTGGCGGCGTCCTGGTATCGCCGCGCCGCATTGCAGGGCGAGGGACGTGCGCAACTCATCCTGGGCACCCTTTATGAGGCCGGCCGCGGCGTAACGCGTGACGAGGGCGAAGCGGCGCGCTGGTATCGCGCCGCCGCCGAACACGGCGATCCGCTTGCCCAGGTCTCGCTCGGCGCGCTCTACGAAGACGGCCACGGCGTGGCGCGTGACGCGGCCCAAGCCGCCCAGTGGTATGAACGCGCCGCCGCCGCCGGCAACGAGGCCGGCCAGCTACGGCTGGGCCGCCTCTACGCGCAGGGTCTCGGTGTGCCCCGCGATGTGGTCACCGCCTACGTGTGGTTCAGCCGCGCCGCCGCCTCGACCAACGCGATGGCCGCCCGATTTGCCAAGACCAGCCGCAGCGAACTCGCGGCCAGCATGAGCCGCCGCGAGATCGCGCTCGCGACGCGGCGCGCCCGCGTCTGGAAGCCGGCGCGCTAGAGCCGCCATCCGCGCGGATGACAAACCGGGACCAGCCTTGTGGAGATCCAGGTGGGAGATGCCCTCAGCTAGGTCTTCTTCCACCCTTGGACGAGCACGGCCGCCTCAGCGGCTATAGAAAACATTGTCGCCGATGGTGGCTGTGCGATGCAGCGTCGCGGTGTAGGCAGGCGGTTTGCGCCAACTCTCGTGCAGCCACAGTGCGCCGCCGATAGGATCCGCCGGCCGGTTGCTACTGAGCAATTGCCGGGCCAGGGTTTGTGCCAGGCGCCAGTTCTTATCAGCCGCCGGTGCATCCTTTCGCCGATCACACGTCCAGCCCCATTCGCACGGCGGCTTCGGCCCGCCCTGCAAAATGACGCCACGGATGGTGTTGGGGAATCCCTTATCTTTAACGCGGTTGAGCACGACCCAACCGACGGCGATCATACCATCGCGTCCGCCCGACCGAGCCTCGTGGTACATGTTGAGCGCGAACAACCTCTGGTCGTCCCGGCTGTAGGCTTTGGCCTGCATCGGTACCGCCATAAGGCCCACCAGCACCAACGCCGCCGCGAAGCCCCACCGCTCCTTCGTCCACCTTCGCTCCATCGGTTTCCCTCCCAAAATAGTTGCTTCGGGCCGTAGGTACGCCCCGGCGGACGCTCCCGGCGCCTCAACGGCTGCACCATAGCGGGGCGAACGCTGACGTTATTCCCCCAGATGCGGGCTATGCGTGTGCACGTGCCGGAAGTGAGATCGCGGCATGGTCGCCTTGGCCGGCACAAACCGGATATGCTAAAAAGCACAAGGCGCACTTCAACCAAAATTGCACAGACTGGAAAGGGGTTGAGACACCATGAAGGCAATGCTCTTGGTTACCGGCGGTGGCGCACTCGTCGTGCTCACGTCCTTTGACACGCCGACCACGCCCGCTTTCCTCGCCAAGCTGGAGAGCAAGGGAATCGACAAATTCATCGCCCACGAGATCCCGCTCGATCTCGCCAAAACACGCTACGGCACCCATTTCGACGTCGTCGCCCATGATTTGCACGAAACCGACGATTTGCGCATCCTTGACTACAACGGTGAGCGCGCTTTCAAGCTGTTTGGCTTCTCCGAACTTGGCCCGGTCATTGAGCATGAGTCCGAAGAGGTGAGGACCACGCGCATCGCCTCTCCACCGACGACGAGGGTCGTGCGCTCCGCAGAGGACCTGCAATAGGCAAAGCGAACCGGCGCGCAAGAGGCAGTGGCGGCTCCAGCCAGCGCGGAGAGTGGTCCTGCACCGGCTCGACACCGCCTATTCGCCAAATGGTTGATGATGAAACACAAGAAATTCCGCGAATGGTTGATGCGTGCTGTGGCGGATCTGCCACACCTGAACCGCCCTGCCGCTGCTGCAGGCGCACATATCGCCACGCCGTCATGCGGTCGCCGCCCGCTGTTCACCGCCTTGAGGCCGCAAGATTTTCTCGCACGCCATTCGGAGCAGCCGCAGGCGCACGCTTCTTGACCGACAAGCGGTCGATAGCTGCCCGCCATTGACATTGTCCGGCGAAGCCTGCACATGCGCCGATGGGACAGGGGCGGTGCGAACGCCCCCAGGTCCCGCTGCAGACCTCTTTTCGAGGAACAGCTGAGGAGTACGAATCGTGATGACCAACCCCTTTTACCGCGGGGACTTCGCCGTTGTCGATCCCGTCTTCTTCGCCGTCGTGCCGGATTCGTTCATGACGCGCGATGGTGCCGGCAGCGACAGCCACCGGCCGTCATTCAGTGGCACCGACTGGAGCGAAACCGTCGATGTTCCGCTGGTTGGCGAAAAGGATCGTTGGAGTTTCTAACGAGGGTTTCCATCGCATGAAACCCCCGGGGCTCCGGCTTATCACCACGCGGGTCGGAGCCCCGCTCTGAGGGGTGGTGCGCGGCGGGCCACCAAACGCCACCAGGCAGGAAGCTCTCGCCGCCTTTGCCCCTTACGCCTCGATGCGCACCACCTGCACGCTGAGCCGCGCGAGCACGATGCCCAGAAGGACGCCCAGGGCATCGGCGGCCGCATCGCGCAGATCGGCGGTACGACCGGGCACCAGCATCTGCAAGACCTCCAGCATGCAACCGAGGGCAACCAGCAGGAGGGCGGTGCGTATTTCTACCCGGCGTCCTCGCGCAGCCAGTACCCCCGTCCACGACAGGGCAACGTAGGCGAGCAGGTGTTCCGCCTTGTCCCCGATGGCGAGCGGCGGCAGTGCCTGGCCCGGAATCAGACTCAAGATCGCGACGGTGAACAGGCCGATCGCATAGCAGAGCCGGACGATTGGCTGCGGGACGACGAGCAATGGCAGCATGACGGGCTGGAGCATCCGGTATGGGGGAGCGGGCAACCGTCCCCGTTGGTGAGCAACACCCTCGGTTTCAATGCCCCCAAGCCTAGCGCACCCGTCGCCGGCACGCGCGGTACAAATGAGGGGGACAACAAAATGACGGGGGAAGCAACCGGACGGGCACTCATCTGAGGGGCGTGCTCAGGGCGCCCACAGCCGTCCCGCCCAGTGCATCAGGGCCGGCAGCATGACAAGCGTGCTCAAGAGCGCGATCGAGAGCGCAATGGTGAGCAGGATGCCCATGGTGGCGATGCCGGGATGCGGCACCACGCTCAAACTGCCAAACGAGCTGATGGCGGTGAGGAAACTGAAGACGACGGCGCGCGGCGTGCTGGAGTTGAGCGCCGCGCGTGTGCCCTGTTCGGTGCGGGTGCGGATCACGAACTGCACGCTGCCGGCGACACCGAGGCCGAACAACAGCGGCAGCGCGATGATATTGGCGAGGTTGAACGGCAACCGCACCACGACGGCGATACCAATGGTAACGATGGCCGCCCAGAGGATCGGCGCGAAGACGAAGCCGACGTCCCGCAGCGGTTTCATCATCACCACCAGAAGCACGCCGATGGCCACGAACGAGACGACCGCGGCGATGAGAAAAGCTTCGAGGATGGCATCGCGGGCGCCCAGGATCAGCACCGGCTCGCCCACGGCGTGCGGCACCGTCGCCGACACCGCCTCGACGAAGGCCCGCAGCGCCGCCTGATCACCGTGGATGTCGGCCTTGGGGTAGACCTCAAGTCGGGCGCGGCCATCGTCGGTCAGCCAGCGGGAGCGCAGGCCTTCCGGCAAGCTGGCAAGCGTGACCGGTTCCGCCGTGAGTGCTGTACGCAGGCCTTCGATGTCGAGGAGGAGTCCGCCGATCAGCCGGTGCTGCAGGCGCTGCAGACGCTCGGCCGGCACCTGCGCCGCGGTATAAGTACCGAGCACCGTCGCCAGCCGGCCGGCCGCCGTCGCCACCGGACCGCCGGCCGCCGCCGCCTCAAGCTTGGCCTGCAATCCGGCAAGCGCGGCGCGATTTGCCTCGTCGCTCGGCGGCGGCAGCACCGGGCCCTGCAAGGACGGCTCAAGGATCAGGGCAAGCTGGTCGATGATCGCCAGCTTCTCGTCCTGGTCCGGAGGCACGAAGTCCAGGATGGTGCGCGTCTGCCCGACCTCGGCCAGGCCGCGCGCGCGGTTGGCCAGAGCGCCGGCTTCTGCGAGGCTGCCGGCGACGGCGGAGATGACGTAGCGATTGTCCCAACCATCCCGGCGCAGATCGAACAGGGTCGCTACCGCTTCGCTGTGCGGGTCCTTGAGATTGAGCGGATCGGCGTCGAAGATCAGAAACGGTGTCAGCGCGATGCTGGCGAGCGCAATCGCCGTGGCAACCACCAAGATGGCGCGATCACGGCTTGCCACCCAGTGGCTGAAGCGCGCGGCAAACCGGCGCATCTCCCCGGAGAACACCGGCGGCTGCGGCGGCCACAAAGTGATCAGCGCCGGCAGCACCGTCAGGTTGCTGAGCAAAGCGATGAACATGCCGGCGCTTGCGATCAGCCCAAGCTCGGCAAGCCCCCGGTAGTCGGTGGGAACGAACGCGGCAAAGCCGATGGCGGCCGACACCGCCGACAAGGTGAGTGGCCCGCCGATGTCGCGCGCCGTCTGCCGCCACGCCTGGGCGTGGCCGCAGCCCGCGCCGAGTGCCTGCAGATAGCGCAAGGTGTAATGGATGCTGAAATCGGCGCCCAACCCGATGTACAGCACGGCAAAGGTCAGAGAGATGCTGTTGAAGGCCCCCACGGTGGCCGCCGCCACCGCCCCGGTCCAGATAAGGCCCGCAATCACGGTCGCCAGCATGATCGCGATCAGCCGCAGGGAGTGAAAGCACAGCCACAACAGGACGACGACGAGCACGAGGGAGATGACGGTGGCAAGCTTGGTGCCGCTCTCCACGCTGGCGAGTTCCTCGCTGTCGAGGGCGGCGTCGCCGGTAATCCGCAGCGCTGCTCCGAAACGATCGGCCAATGCCAGCTCGCGGCCCACGGCGCGCACGGCTTCCATCGGAACCGCAGCCGGCGCCGTGGAGGTGAAGTCGAGTTTGGGCCTGAGCACGATGACCTGGCGCCGCTGGTCCATCCCCCCTTCTGCTTCTGCTTCAGCGCCGGCGACGTCGCGCAGCGAAAATGGCGCTGCGTCGTCGGTGGCCGCGGCATCGGCGATGGTTGTCAGCATCCGCGCGAGATCGTCGCCGCCTTCGTCGGCGTGCTCGACCGCCAGGCCCAGGACACCGGCTAGCCCGCGCAGGCTGGGATCGGCGGCAACCGCCCCCAACAACGGCTGACCACGCAACACTTCGGTGCTCAACTTCTGCAGCGCCGTACGATCGAGGTACAGAAAGCCGTTGCGGCGGAAAAAGGGATCACCTTGCGGGTAGAACACCTCGCCGAACACGTCGGGCTGCTGCCGCAGCCGCTCGGCGAGTGCCTGGCCCGCCTGCTCGGCCTGCAATGGCCCGGGCGCATCGATGACGACGACAAGGACGTCGCGGTTTTGCGGAAACGCCTGCTTCTCGGCGCGTGCATCGGCGAGGAACGCGAGGCGCGGCGACAGCATCTCCGACGTATCGGTGTTGACCGCAAACGAGCGCACGAGGTAGTGCGCGGAAAAGAGAACGAGAACCAAAGCCAGCACGGCGATCAGGCCGGCGCGCCGACGCACGAACGTCGTCCAGGCGATGATCCGGCGGCGGCAATGGTGGCGGTAGCCGTGTGGGGTCATCGTTCCTCGCCGTGCGCGCCTTCAACCACATCACCAGCCCATAGCCAAGTGCGCCACTTTGGTTTTAAGCTCGAATCCGATCGGAGCCCCCATGGGCAGAATGAATCAGGCGGGGATGGCACGCGCGCGGGGACGGAGGTCATGACCGACGTCATCGGTGTCTTACGGCAAGAACACGAAAGCATGGCGGCCCTGCTCGACACGCTCGAAGCCCAGCTTGATGCGCTGGAGCAGGACGCGCTTCCCGATTACGATGTGATCCGTGGCGTGATCAACTACTTCCTCAGTTTCCCGGACATTTATCACCACCCGAAGGAGAATCTGATTTACGCCCGGCTAAAGGGGCGGGACGCGGGCGCTGCCAGCCGGATCGGTGATCTGCGCATCGAGCACGAAAAGCTGGGCGCGCGTTCACGCGCCGTCGGCAAGGCAATGGAAGCGAATGGCGCCGAAACCGGACCGTCGCGCCGGTCCTTCCTGCAGAGCGGCCGCGACTTCGTTGCCCTGCAGCGACAGCACATCGAGATGGAAGAAGCGCTCTTCCTGCCGGTCGCCCAACACGCGCTCACCGCCGACGATTGGCATGACCTCGAAGCCGTCATGCGGGACGGCGACGATCCTCTGCTGGGAGAAGCCGTGGGCGCTCACTTCGAGGCGATCCGCTGCAACATCCTCGGCAGCAGCCGGCGTCGCAGAGACGGTGGTCCCTGAGCAGGCGGGCCTCGGCGGCCGCAAGGCATCGCCGGTGAAAAGGCCGCTCACTGATGGTATAATCATTGGGCAGATGCGTTGCGCCGACGCGGGACCTGAAATCAAGCACGCAAAAGAGGCGCACGCGCCAACAACGATCCCGGCTTGAAGCAAAGGGACTGTGGGGATGTCAAGCGAGATGACGAGCCTCCTGCACCGGCAGATGATGGAGGTCATCGCCGTGCACGCCTATTATTTGCGTGAAAAGATGGGCAAGGACAGGCTTGCCCCCGAGGTCATCGACGTGATGGGCCGCATTCCCCGTCACGAGTTCGTGCCATTGGAGATTGCGCCATTCGCGTACGCCGATCAACCGCTGCCCATCGGTTTCGACAAGACCATCTCGCAGCCGTTCATGGTGGCGCTGATGACCGACCTGCTCGATCTAAGCCCGCAGCACCGCGTGCTCGAAATCGGCACCGGGCTCGGCTACCACACCTCGATCCTGGCGGCGCTCGGCGCGCACGTCTATTCGGTGGAGATCGTCGAGGAGCTGTATAATCAGGCCCGGCGCAAGCTCGTGGGCCGTGGTATCGACAACATCACCTTGCGCTTGGGCTCCGGCGAGAATGGCTGGCCCGAGCATGCGCCCTTCGACCGCATCGTCGTCTGCGCGGCGTCCGAGCTGATCCCGGCGCCGCTGTTACGCCAGCTCAAAGCGGGCGGGCGAATGGTGGTGCCGACCGGCCTGCCCGAGGCGCAGACGCTGCTCCTGGTCGAGAAGGACGAAGCCGGCCGGCTCAAAACCAGGGAGATCCTGCCGGTGCGCTTCGCACCGATGGAAATCGAGCAGAACTGACGACGCCACGAGCCCCCCGCCACACGAGAGCGTCGCATTGCCGAGGCGCGTGGGCCCTTTCAACGCGGGCGCGAGGTCTTACCCGCGAAAGAGGTTCAGGATCTGCTCGGCGCCCAAGGTGACGGTCAGCCGGCCGGCGACCAGCTCACGCTCGATCTCGGGAATGCGAGCGGTCACCTTCGGATGGTTCATCAGCTCGCTCATCAGCCGGTCGCGGACCATGGCCCACATCCACTTGAGCCGCTGTTGCTGCCGCTTGGCCTGCCATTCGCCGCTCGCCGTCATCTTCTCCCGGTGTTCGAGGAGCTTGTCCCAGATGATGTCCAGGCCTTTGTTCTTCAGCGCCGAGCACATCAGCACCGGCGGCGACCAGTTCGGGCTGTGCGGCGCCATAATGTGCAGGGCATTGCGGTAGTGCAGCATCGCCTGCTTGGCACGGATCTCGTTGTCGGCGTCGGCCTTGTTGACGACAATCATGTCGGCGATTTCGAGCACGCCCTTCTTGATGCCCTGCAGCTCGTCGCCGGCGCCTGGTAGCATGAGAACCAGGAAAAAGTCGGTCATCTCGGAGACGGCGACCTCGGACTGTCCAGTGCCGACGGTCTCGATCAGGACCACATCGTAGCCAGCCGCCTCGCAGACGACGATGGTTTGCCGCGTGGTGCGGGTCACGCCGCCCAAGGTGCCGCCCGACGGCGACGGCCGCACGAAGGCGTCTTCGTGCTGGGTGAGCTCGGTCATCCGGGTCTTGTCGCCGAGGATGCTGCCCCCCGACACCGGCGAGGTCGGGTCGACCGCCAGCACCGCCACCCGATGGCCCTTCTCGATCAGCGCGCAACCGAAGGCCTCGATAAAGGTGCTCTTGCCGACACCGGGCACGCCGGTGATGCCGATGCGGTGCGCGCGGCCGGCGTGCGGCAGCAGCCCGAGCAGGATGTCCTGGGCGAGGCGCTGGTGACGCGGGCTGCGGCTTTCGATCAGCGTGATCGCGCGGCCCAGCATCGCCCGGTCGCGGGCGAGCACCCCTTGCACCAGATCATCGACCGATGGCCCTGCCCGCGCCGGCTGGCCTTGTGCGCCGGCGGGGGCGACGACCGGTTGCGCGAGGCTCATGCCATCATGCCGCTTCGCTGGCGTAGCCGAGCCGGGTGTTCAGCGTGCCGATGAGACCGAGCGCCGCATCGGCGATGACGGTTCCCGGCGGGAAGATCGCAGCGGCACCCGCGGCATAGAGCGCATCGTAGTCCTGGGGCGGGATGACGCCGCCGACGACGACCAGGATATCCTCGCGCCCGAGCTTCTTCAGCTCGCTCCGCAGTTCCGGGACCAGGGTCAGGTGCCCCGCCGCCAGCGAGCTGGCGCCCACGATGTGCACGTCGTTTTCCACCGCCTGGCGGGCCACTTCCGCCGGCGTCTGGAACAACGGCCCGATATCGACGTCGAAGCCGAGATCGGCGAACGCGCTCGCGATCACCTTCTGGCCGCGATCGTGGCCGTCCTGGCCCATCTTGGCGATGAGGATGCGCGGCCTACGGCCGTCGTTGGCCTCGAACGCCTCGACCGCCCGCTGCACCTTGGCGATCATGTCCGAACGATCACCGACCTCGGAGCGGTAGACGCCGGAGACCTTCTTGATCTCGGCCTTGTGCCGGCCCCAGATTTTTTCCAGCGCATCGGAGATTTCGCCGACGGTGCACTTGGCGCGCGCCGCGTCGACGGCGAGAGCCAGGAGGTTGCCTTCGCCCATCTCGGCGCATTTGGTCAACGCGGCGAGTTTGCGCGCGACCTCGGCCGCATCGCGGTCGCCACGCAGGCGGGCGAGCTTTTCGATCTGCTGGCGGCGCACCTCGGTGTTGTCCACCTTGAGCACCGGCACGTCCTCCTTCTCGGCGAGCTGGAACTTGTTGACGCCGACCACCGTCTGCCGGCCGGAGTCGATGCGCGCCTGTGTCCGCGCCGCCGCTTCCTCGATGCGCAGCTTCGGGATGCCGGCCTCGATCGCCTTGGCCATCCCGCCCTGCTTCTCGACCTCCTGGATATGGCCCCAGGCCTTCTCGGCCAGTTCGCGGGTCAGCCGCTCGACGTAGTAGCTGCCGCCCCACGGGTCGATCACCTGGCAGGTGCCGCTTTCCTGTTGCAGGAACAACTGTGTGTTGCGCGCGATCCGCGCCGAGAAATCGGTGGGCAGCGCCAGCGCCTCGTCGAGCGAGTTGGTGTGCAGGGACTGGGTGTGGCCTTGCGTCGATGCCATCGCCTCGACGCAGGTGCGCACCACGTTGTTGAAGACGTCCTGGGCGGTCAGGCTCCAGCCGGACGTCTGCGAGTGCGTGCGCAGGGCCAGCGACTTGTTGTTCTTTGGGTCGAAACCCTTGATCAGCTTCGCCCACAGCATGCGCGCCGCGCGCATCTTGGCGACTTCCATGAAGAAGTTCATGCCGATCGCCCAGAAGAACGACAGCCGCGGCGCGAACTGATCGATGGTCAGCCCCGCCTTGATGCCGGCACGCGCGTATTCCACGCCATCGGCCAGGGTGTACGCCATCTCCAGATCCGCAGTCGCGCCCGCTTCCTGCATGTGATAGCCGGAGATCGAGATGGAGTTGAACTTCGGCATGTTCTGCGAGCAGTGCGCAAAGATGTCCGAGATGATCCGCATCGAGGGCTCGGGCGGATAAATGTAGGTGTTGCGGACCATGAACTCCTTGAGGATGTCGTTCTGGATGGTCCCGGCGAGCTGTGCCTGTTTGACGCCTTGTTCCTCGGCGGCAACGATATAGAGGGCGAGGATCGGCAGCACGGCGCCGTTCATCGTCATCGACACCGTCATCTGATCGAGCGGAATGCCGTCGAACAGCTCGCGCATGTCGTAGATGGAATCGATGGCCACACCGGCCATGCCGACGTCGCCGGCCACACGCGGATTGTCGGAGTCATAGCCGCGGTGCGTGGCGAGGTCGAAGGCGACGGACAGCCCCTTCTGGCCGGCGGCGAGGTTGCGTCGGTAGAAGGCGTTGGAGTCCTTGGCCGTCGAAAACCCGGCGTACTGGCGGATGGTCCATGGCTGGGCGACATACATCGACGGATACGGCCCACGCACATAGGGCGGGATTCCCGACATCGTGTCGAGGTGGTCGAGGCCCTTGAGGTCGGCCGCGCTGTACAGCGGCTTGACCTTGATGCCCTCCGGCGTCTCCCAGAGCAGGTCCTCGGGCGCCTTGCCGGTCTCGCGCTTGAAGCGCGCCGCCCAGTCGGCATAACCGGAGTCGCCCTTCGGGGGCAGGTTTCCGGCTTCAAGGGGAACTTGCGTGAAGTCGGGGAAGGTGGTCATCGCTCGATCACTCCCAAACGCGCGAGGGTGGAACGGGTCGTCTGCAACACGTCACCGCCGAGCGCGATGAAATCATCGACGCCAGCGCCGGTGTAGAGATCGCGCTTGTCACCGGGGTTGCCGGCGAGAAACAGGAAGTCGCACCCTGCCGCCTTCAGCGCCGGGGCAACCTCCGGCACCATTTGCTCGTAGATCGGATCGGCCGAACAGAGGATGGCAACCGTGCTGCCCGAGGACTTGAACGCGTCGGCACAAGAAGCGGCGTCCGCGAACCCCTGGTTGCTTACCGCCTCGATGCCGGCCGTCTCGAAGTAGTTCTTGGCGAAGGTCGCGCGGCCGGTGTGCTGGGCAATGGTCCCGAGATTGGCCAGGAAGATCTTCGGGCGGGCGCCGGACTTGGCCATGTACCCATCGCTCGCATCGCGCAGCGCCTCGAAGGCCTCGCTCAAGCGATGCGGCGCCAGAGGCTCGATGCTGACGGCGGCACCGGCAAGCGCGCCCGCGAGCGCGCCGATGGTCGCCCCCGCTTCCGCGGCCGCCACCGCCGCCGCCGGCCGCGCCTCGCTGCCGGCCGCCTTGAGCGCGGCGAGCGCCTTGGTTACTGCATTGGCGTCCTTGCCGCGCACCGCCTTGAGCCGGTCCCCCGCCGCCCGGCGCAGGCTCGCCAGATCGGGGGCGGCGGTCTCGACCGGCGTCTCAATGACATTGGGAAACTCGCTGACGCCGGTCAGGGGCTCGCGCCGCCTGGCGATATTGGCCTCACGAACGGCAAATGCGGCCGCGATCTTCTTGGCGAAGGAGCCGTCCTGCAGCACCTGGACGATACCGCCCGCCTTCTCGACGGCTTGAAACTCGGCCCAGGCCGCCTTGGCCAGGTCATCGGTGCGCGATTCCACGTACCATGAGCCGCCGGCGGGATCGACCACCTTGGCGATGTTGGACTCTTCGGCCAGCACGACGTGCGTGTTGCGTGCCACCCGCCGCCCCAGCTCATCGGTCAGCCCCAGCGCCGCATCGAACGGCTGCACGGTGATCGCGTCGGCGCCGCCGACGGCGGCGGCGAAGCAGGCGACCGTGGTGCGCAGCATGTTCACCCACGGATCACGCCGGGTCATCATCCGCGACGCGGTCACGGCGTGCAGGCGCATGGCGCGTGCCGGTTCCGACGCGCCGCAGGCTTCCGCGATCCGCGCCCACAGCTTGCGTGCGGCACGCAGCTTGGCGATCGCCAGGAACTGATCGCACGGCACGGCGTATGTGAACACGATCTGCCGACAGGCATGGTCGACACCGAGCCCGGCGGCGGTCATGGCCTTCAGGTACGCAAGCGCCGTCGCCATCGAGGCCGCCAGATCCTGGGACTCGGTGGCGCCGGCATCGTGGTAGACGGTGGTATCGACGCCGACCGCGGTCACCCCCGGATAGGTCGCCTGGCTGAACTTGGCGAGCGCCGCGAGGTTCGAGAGCGCATCGGCCACCGGCTGGCCGAGCCGCCCGCCCGCGGCGAGCGCCGCCAGCGGATCGGCGTTGAACGCACCCCGCGCCGCCACCGGATCGATGCGTCGGCGCCGCCACAATGCCGCCAGCAGAGCGGACGCCGGCAGAAACTGACCGCCGGCGTCCAGCGTGACGCCGACGCGTTCGAGATCGACACCGATCAGGAGCCGGTCCAGGTCCTCGACCGAATAGACCATGATGCCGTCGGCACCGGCGAGCCCGGCGCCTTCGCCCTGGTCACCATCGAGGCCGGCGCGCGCGGCACGATCGAAGACCAGCACCACGCCACCAACACCGCGCGAAAGCTCGTTGAGGACGATCTCGTTCGCCTTGCCGGGATCGGGATAGCTGAACGCCTGGCGGACCTCCCAATCACCGATGCGGTTCTCCGCCGCGGTCGAGCCGCGGGTGAACGGCATCGCACCGGGGAAGCCGGACGGATCGCCTTCCGACGACCAGTCGTGCCGGCTATACAGCGGCCGCAGCGTAATGCCCTCATGTGTCTTGGTCAGCATCTTCTTGTCGAAGGGCGCCCCCTTGAGCGCCTTTTCGACTTCCGCCTTCCATGCGTCCGGCGTCGGTGCGGCGAAACCTTCGGTAAAATTGATGTGCTGCTCGGTCATGGAGCTCTCGCGTTCTTTCGGATTTGGCGATTGGTCGCTGGCGGTCGGTCGCTGGTCAACCGCCTGTCGGGGACGCCGTGCGGCCCCTGATGCGCCCTCCCTTATCGGATTCACCGCAGGCGCGGTGTTGTTCCTTGAATTGCCCCGGCAAGGTACGGCACGGCGGCGAAAGCGTCAATCGAGGATCGCCCGCCGGCGGACCCGTGCAATTGACCGGCCGCCGCATTATTGTGCATGGCAGCAGAGCCCGTGATCAGCACAGCCGGGAGCCAGTCCCATTGCGCGCATTTGCCTTGCGCGGAGCCATCGGCCTCATCCTCGCGACCGCCGGGACCGCGGCATATTGGTATTTTTCGATCCCGACGGTGATGATTGCCGGTCTGCAGCGCGGCGTGGCGGTGGATGCGGTCTATGCCACCGGCGTGGTCGAGCCGGTGACCTGGGCCAAGGTGACGCCGATGATGCGCGGCCGCATCGTCGAGCACTGCGCATGCGAAGGCCAGTGGGTGCACCGCGGCGACCAGCTTGCCCGGCTCAACGACGACGAGCAGCGCGCGCACATCGCCGAACTCGAAGCCCGTGCCGCCTTTCTTGAAAGCGATGCCGGGCGTTACCGCCAGCTCCTGGCCGATCGCGCCATCAGCGTCCAGACCTACGAGCGGATCGACAGCCAGCACCGCGAGGTCCGTGCCGCCATCGCCGCGGCCCGCGAACGGCTGGCCGATTACGCCTTGCGGGCACCACTGGACGGCCAGGTTCTTCGCCAGGATGGCGAGCTGGGCGAGATCGTGGAACCCGGCGAGGTGTTGTTCTGGGTCGGCCAGCCGCGGCCGTTGCGCATCGATACCGACGTCGATGAGGAGGACATCCCCCGCGTGCAGCCCGGCCAGGACGCCCTGATCAAGGCCGATGCCTTCGCCGGCCAAGTCCTCGGCGGCCGCGTGCACCAGATCACGCCCAAGGGCGACCCGGTCGCCAAGTCCTTCAGGGTACGGATCGCCCTGCCCGACGACACGCCGCTCCTGATCGGCATGACCACCGAGGTCAACATCGTCGTGCGCACCATCGCGGATGCGCTGTTGTTGCCGGCCGAGGCGATAAGCGACGGCCGGGTGTTCGTGCTCGACGGCGATCGCGTTCGCGTCCGGGCCCCGTCCTTCGGCATCCGGGGCCCCGAGCGCGTGCAGGTCCTCGCGGGCTTGGACCCGGGTGACCGGGTGGTCCTGCTGCCGACGGCCACACTCGCCGACGGTGATCGGGTCCGCATCGCGCCAAGCCCGGCCGCAAGCCCGCCATGATCCGGCTGGTTCTGGCCATCGCGCTGACCCACATCCGCGGCCGGCTGCGCCAGACGGTGCTGGCGACGCTTGGCATCGTCACCGGCGTCGGCTTCGCGGTCGCCATGGCGGCACTGATGCAGGGCAGCCAGGACGATTTCATTCAGCGCATCTTCGATGCGAGCCCGCATGTCCTTATTCGCGACGAATACCGCACGCCGCCGGCGCAGCCCGCTGCCCGGCGCTGGCCCGAGGCGGCACTGGCGCTGGCCGGCGTCAAGCCCAAGGACGAGCTGCGCGGGATCCGCAATCCGCAACCCAAGCTCGCCGCGCTCGCGGCACTCCCCGGCGTCGCCGCTGCGCCCAGCCTGCGCGGCCAGGTGGTGCTGCGCTACGGCGCCAAGGACGTCGCGGTCTCGCTCGTCGGGATCGAACCACGGCTGGAGCGTCGCGTCTCCCAACTCGAAGACGACATGCAAGACGGCACCCTCGACGCGCTCTACACCGCGGCCGACGGCATCATCCTCGGCAGCGGCCTCGCCAGCAAGCTCGCGGCCGGGCACGGCGACAACCTCGTCGTCTCCTCGCCCTCGGGCGTCCTGCTGCGGGCCAAGGTCGTGGGCGTGTTCCACTCCGGCATCATCGGCATCGACGATGCGACGGCGTACGCACGCCTGAAGTCCGTGCAGGTCCTGCTCGCCCGCCCCAACGTCATCAACGAGATCCGCCTCAAGCTCGCCGACCTCAACGAGGCGGGGCCGCTCGCGCGCCACATCGAGCGCCGCTTCGGCTACCGCACCGACTCCTGGGAGGAGACCAACGAGTCGATCCTGCAGGTGTTCAAAATCCGCAACACCATCATGTACACCACGGTGGCGGCGATCCTCGTTGTCGCCAGCTTCGGCATTTTCAACATCGTCTCCACCATCACTTACGAGAAGAGCCGGGACATCGCGATCCTCAAGTCGCTCGGCTTCGCGGCGGCCGACATCCGCGCCATCTTCCTGTGCGAGGGCCTGATCATCGGCTTTGCCGGCACAGCCTTCGGCTGGGCGCTGGGATTTGCGCTCACGCATGTGCTGGCCGGCGTCGAGATCCGGGCTCCGCATCTGAGCGAGCCGGCACCGCTGCCGGTCGTCTATGATCTCCGCCACTACGCGGTGGCGGGCGTGGTGGCGACGCTCTCGGCCCTGGTCGCGTGCTACATGCCGGCGAGCCGGGCGGCACGCCTCGATCCGGTCGACATCGTGCGCGGGGCGACGTGAGCACCCCGATGGTCCGCGATGCCCCGCTGATCGAGGCGAGGGGCCTCTCGCGCGTGCTGCCGGGCGCGGTGCCGGTCACCTTGATCGAGGACGCCGATCTCGCCATCGACGCCGGCACGTTCCTCGCCATCACCGGGCCTTCGGGCTCGGGCAAATCCTCGCTTCTCTATCTCCTCGGCCTGCTCGACCGGCCCAGCAGCGGAGAGATCCACGTCGCCGGCCGGCCGACCGGCACACTCGATGGCGATCAGCTCGCAGCCCTGCGGCTTGCCCGCATCGGCTTCGTTTTCCAGTTCCATTTCCTGTTGCCGGAGTTCAGCGTGATCGAGAACGTCACCCTGCCGATGCGCCGGCTCGGCCGCTGGGGTGCCGACGAGATGCGCACACGCGCCGGCGCCATCCTCGATCGCCTGGGGCTGGCCTCAAAGTGCGACCGGCTGCCGGCACAACTCTCGGGCGGCGAGCGCCAGCGCACGGCGATCGCCCGGGCGCTGGCCAACGACCCGCCGCTCCTGCTCGCCGACGAGCCCACCGGTAACCTCGATTCGCGCAATGCCCGTGAAGTATTCGCGATCTTCGCCGAACTCGCCGGCGAAGGTCACCGCGCCGTGGTCGTCGTCACCCACGATCTGGAACTCGCCCGCGGCGCCAACCGGCGCATCGGCCTCTTAGATGGCCGCATCCGCTCCGATACCGCCGACATTGGCGGCGCAGCCCGGCAACAAGGCGCGTGAGGGGCCGCGCCGCCGCCTCATCCGCACAGATCGAAGCCCATCTCCAGAACAACGTAGTCGTGGTGAACGACCACGGTCTTCTTGGCCTGCTGCGGCAGCGTGATGTTGTTCTCCATGCAGAAGCGCAGCAGCGCGTCGAGAACGACATCGTTGGCGATCTGAACGTCAACGGTTTCGCCGTTGCCGTTCGCCGCCTTGACCGTGGCGAACACCTGTGGCCCCGGCTTGGCCCGGTAGCCGACCAGTTCGCCGTCGTACAGCTTCGGCTCGGACATCCGGTTTTTCGACGACAGAGCGCAGATAAGATCGTCGGGCAAAAAGATGATTTGACGCAACTCAAGGGGCATCTTTTGGACGGCCTTCCCTGTTTGGCGTTGTATCCAGTCGCCGGGAGGCGACTAGGCACGTGTTATTCCTATGCGATACTCGCGCTTTCGGCAACAGGGCACCGAAGAATTGCGCGTGGTCGCGCATCCGGAACCGGGCGCAACCCTGGCCAAGCCCACACGGCATGCAGGCGCACGGGGCGGGCGGTGCTCTAAGTCTAAGGCGTGCTCAGGCCGGAACCTCTGGTAGCAGCGCCTTGTCGACCTGGGACAGCGCCGCATCAAGCGTGGTCGACGACAGGTGCTGACCACGACAGACGGCGGTCAAGAGCAGGCGCTGCCCACCGACGGAGAAGATCCGGCACAAGGTTTCCCGGTTCTCGGCGTCGTGAATAACGAGAGATTGGGCCGGGGTGCCGCCGCGGCCGACGCGCTCGGCGAAGACCAGGACCATCGACGACAGGGCGGCCAGCTTGTCGAGATCGCGCGCACTCGCGCTCGCCGCCAGCGGCAGGCCGGCGTCGTCGGAGAGCAGCACCGCTTCGAACCGTCCCTTTTCACCGATTTCGTCGAGGAGATGCGCGAGGCCGGCACGGTCGCCGGAGCCGGCCGATAGATTGGCAAGTTCGAGCGCCACTTGCTCGCGCTGCATCAGCGGCGCCAGGATGTCCTGAATGACGACCCGCAGCTCCTCGACCTCCTTGTCGCGGCGAACGAGCGGCGCCACCATTTCGTGCACCATGAGCTGTAGTGCTTCACCCTGCTTGACCAGGACGTCTAGCGTACGGGTGGTGCTCTCCCGCAAGGTATCCGCCGCGGCCTGATGATAGGTGAGCTGTTCGCGGGTCTGGTGCAGCTTGATCGCCTGGTCGAGGCTTTGCCGGCGAAGCTGCGATCGGGCGTGCAACCCTTGGCGGGCACCCAACAGGTATCCGGCGATCAACAGCAAGGCGGCGGCGATGATGGCGCCGGCGGCGACCAGGATCTCGGTCATCGACTCACCTCCTGGCATCATCTCGCCTCCTGAACAGTGGGCGCCGGACATTCCGGTGCGCCCGCGATGCGCATCGCCACGCGCCGGTTGCGCCCGGATCGGCCCGATACGCCGTCGAGCGGACGCTCTCCGCCGAACCCTCGCGTGACCAGGCGATCGGCCGACGTGCCGGTGGCCAACAGCAGGTGCGCTACCGCCATGGCCCGCCTCTGACTGAGCGCGAGGTTATAGGCCTCGCTGCCCGAGGTGTCGGTGTGTCCCTCGATGATCAGCCGTGCCTGCGGATGGGCCTGCAGCCACGCGGCAAGCCGGTCGACCCTGGCCGGCAACTCCGGCGCCAGTGGCTCGGCCTCGGCGAGATCGAAGGCGACGGCGAACAGCGGCGCACACGGACTGCTTCTGGCTGCCGACGCCGATGATGCCGATGATACGGGTGGCACGGGTGGCACGGGCGCGTCGACGACCGCGGGCAGGGTTTGGGCGGGCGGCGGTGAAGGCAGAGCAACGACCGCGACAGGGGCGGAAACCACCGGCGCGGGCGGCGGAACGACACCCGGAGCCGGCGGCACGGGCACGGTAATCACCGCCGCAGGAGCGGCTGGAGCCGCGACCACGGATGGTGCCGCCACCGATGGCACCGCCACCGATGGTGTCGTCGCGGATGGTGCCGCCACAGGCGGCGGGGAAGCTGGCACGGGAACTGGCAGGGGAGCCGGCAGGGGAGCCGGCGGGGACGCGACAACGGCGGTCTCGGTGGTCGGGGTGCCGTCTTTGCCGAACCCCATTGCGGTGAGTGTGTGCAAGGGCGCGGGCAGCACGGCGAGCCAAAAGGTTGCCGCCGCCAGGACCAGACCCAAGAGGCCGAGGACGAGCGGAACCGGCAGCGGGACCTCTTCAGCGAAGAAGGTGTGCTCTTCAAGGAGGTTGCCGGAGTGCATGTGGACCATCGAAACCGACCTCCAGCCGTTTCAGGACGACGCCCGTTACGCCGCCGGAAGCTTGAACCGATCGCAGATCAGATCGACGCCGCAGGACAACCCCTCGCACCAGTCGACGAACCGGGCGACCATTGCCTTACCCCTGAACACGGCACCGTGTTGCGGGGCGATCATCTCGATATCGAGGCGACGGACCATCGCGGCCCAGGCGCGCATCACGACGTTGGAGGCCATATAGCGCTGGTGAAAGCCGACCATGCAGGCGAGATGCGCGTCGAAATCGGTCACGAAGCGGTAGTCCTGGCCCAAAGACGCGCCGAGATCGCCGGAATAGAGGATCTTCGCGACCGGGTCATAGACCTGGAAGTTGCCGGGGCTGTGCAGGAAATGCGCAGGCAGCACAGACAAGCGCGCGCCACCGAGATCGAGCGTCATCCCCTCGTCGGGGATCGGCAGCAGTCGGTCGGCAACCAAGTGATCGAGACCGAAGTGCGGCACGAAGCGCATCCACAGCGTCGAGACGTAGGCGGTGGCGTCGGTGGTCATCAGCCAGCCGTTGGCGGCGGCAACGATGTCCGGGTCCTGGTGCGAGAGGAAGATGTAACGAAGGTTGGTCCCGCCCAGCACCGAGATCGTGCTCGCGAGCACCTTGCTGTAGATCTTGTGGCCCCCGGGATCGAGGATCATGCCGTCGCGGCCGTGCACGATCACGTGCTGGTTGGCCTGCACCGCGAGGCCACCTAAGCCGAAATCCTCCAAGAGCACATTCTTGTGCACCCCGTCGTCGTAAAGCACCTCGTTCGGCATACCACCTCCGGTTGCCAAAAGCCATCACGCGCAGCGGACCGCCGCGCGGCGTCGCTCGTTCCCACCCCGCGTGCCTAGAGGATGCGCCGGATGGTGCCGATGGTCTCGCGCATGTCGAAAAAGATCAGGCCCAGCTTGGCCTTCTCGGTCGTCACCGTCAGCAGCAGCACGCCGCGGCCGGCGCTGATCATCACCGCATAGCCCTGTTCGCCGCGCACGATCACCTCCTCGACCTCGCCGCGACCGAGCTCGGCGGCGGCCCGCGTGCCGAGGCTCAACAGCGTCGCCGTCATCCCGGCGACCCGTGTTTCGTCGAGGTTCTGCGGCAGCGCGCTCGCGATCATCAGGCCGTCTTCGGAGATCAGCGCCGCCGCTTCGACATCGGGCGAGCCGGTCTGCAGCGCTTTCAGCGCCTTCGCCAGGCTCTCGGTGCGGTTCATGTTCATCTGGTCCCCTCCCTCAAGTACCGCCCAAGCCGCACAGCACCGATGCAATCGCTTCGGCCGACGCAACCGGCGACCGCGGCCGCCGGCAAGACAATTACAGACTTCGCTTTGCTGGGGAAATTCCCCAAATGGATGTAAAATACAATTGTCATGACGTCGGCCGCCTGTATGCAGCAATCTGGCCTCTTGAAGATTGCTTGCGCCGGCTCACGGTTTCGTTATCATTGTCAAAGTAAAAAGCAATCTTGCGAGCGCCGTTAAGGCCCGTGACAAGTACAGAAGGCGTATCCGCAGACTCGCTCATGAACGATTCAGTAACAATCCGCTATCGGAAGTGTCACAAAATACGCTATCAGAGCGCAGGCGGATCGGTTGTTTCTATATTTGGTTGCAATGACCGCGCGCAGTGCTGTTCGCGGCGGCGTCTGCAATCGCTCGTTGCTTGCTCGCCCCGCTTGCATAATCCGAGGGCAGGAGCTTGGCTCGCGCCGGATGAAGGAGGGAGGCCGGCAGAGAGCGCAGCCAAGGCAGCGGCGCTTGGGAGGAGGAAGCGCCTCTGAGTGCCTTCGCGCGCGACGTGGTCAGTGCGGCAGATACCGCGCAATCTCCGGGAGCACCGCCGCCGTGAAGGCTTGAAGCCTCGCATCCGCCGCTTCGGTGGGTTCGTCGGGCCGAACCTCGGTAACGAGGCGAACCAGTGCACCGTCGGTGCGGTTCTTGGTCAGCGCATCCCAGAACAACGCGAGCTTGACCGCGAGTTCGCCCGTCAGCCGGCGGCCGCGCTGTTCGAACCAGTAATAGACGATCTGCTTTTGTGTGCCCTTGGCGATAGCGGCGCGGTTGACATCGAGTTGGGCACCGCCGTCGCCGGCAACCGGAACCGTAACGTGCCCGAAAGAGGTGATTTCGTACCCACCCCCAGGCAGGCAATGGCGCGGCGAGTGGATCGAGGCTTGCGTACGCTGGGAACCGTAATAGGCGATGTAGAGGTTGACCGGCGTCGTCGGATACGGGGGCGCGACGTAGTCGGCGACGAGGTAATCGTCGAACTTGAGCGCGTCGATGTAGATCGGTTCGAGTGTCAGCCGCCGGCCGCGCCAGGCACCGAGTTCGAGGGGGAACGTCGCGAGATCCCGGTGTGCGGGGATCCCTTCGGCGCGCTGCGGCAATAACACCGTGACGACGGCAATCAGACACACGGCGCCGGCCGCCGCCAGCAGCGGGCCGCGCCGGCTTCGCCGCCAATGGATGCCGTCCGCGCCGCGGGCCGGCCACAGGACGCCGAGATCAAGGCGGTCACCCAGGTTGCCGCCGCCGAGCCGCGCCATCAGCCACATCGTGCCGAACAGGAGGGCGAGGGCGAGCAGGAAGATGACCCACCCCTCGAAGGCGTGGAGGAAGCCCTCCGCCAGGGCGATGCCGGCATACTCGACCAGCACGCCGGTGATGCCGATGCGCACACTGTTGACGACGATGGTGATCGGCACCGTCGCCACCAGCAACAGGAACTTGTGCCAGGCCGGTCCCCGGTACAGCAGGCCGCACAGGTAGCCGAAGCTCAACAGCGGGAACAGATAACGCAGCCCGCTGCACGCCTCGACCACTTGCAGCTTGTAGCTGCCGAGGTCGATGACATTGCCTTCGAGGAAGACACTGATGCCGAGCGCGCGGATGACGGCAACACCCAGCGCCGAGGAGATCAGTTGCAGTCTCGCCGACAGATCGAGATAGAGAAGCGCCGGCAGCGGCACCATGAACAACAAGTATGCGAGCGGCGGCGCCGCGACCTTCGTTCCACGCCATCCGACCAGCACCACGCTCAACCCAGCCAGGGTGACGAGGAAGGCATACTGTTTGACCGACCAGATCGTGCTGACTTGGCCGAACAGGCCGAGCACAAGACCAAGTGCGGTGATCCCTACACCCGACCACGCTCCCCGGCCTTGTGCGGCGGTTGCGATCGCGCCGCGCTTCTGCCACAGGAGCCAGGCGGTCAGGGGCGGGATCAGATAGGCGTAGCTGTATTCGTCGGTCGACCATTCCGCGACCATGTGGGCGAGCCCGCCATGGAAGACGACACCGAGACCGACGATAAGGAACGGCGCCAGGAACCGCAGCTCGCGCGTCATCGGCCGCGCCACCTTCGCCGTTCGTCAGCAACCGACACGGCAAATGGACGCAATCGTGCGGGCAGAGCGGGCCGGGGTCGGAGAGAAATGCGTCATCATTAACCGCAGTTGTGGAGGTACGAAGGAGAGGGGGGAAACGGTTAGGAAATTGTGAGCCACGGCGCGACGCCCAATCGCGGCAGGACGCCCAGCTTTCGCGCCACGCCGGACATGGGCGAGAACCGCAACGACCCCGATCGCTTATACCCCAAAAGGGTGGCCCTAGCTAGCCTGCCGCTGCTAGCCGGCCGCTGCTAGCCGGCCGCGGTCAGCCTGCCCAGGACGATGCCGACAAAAACGATCAGGCCAACATGCCGATTGGCGCGGAACTTGGCGAGGCAATCGTGCGGATCATCGGGATCGAGGGTGGCGGTCTGCCAGGCAAAATGCCCGGCGACCATCGCCAGGACGAGCGCGAACGGCCAGGCGAGGCCAGCGCCGATGCCGGCGGCCGCCATCAACATGATGGTGGCGGCGTAAAAACCCACAAGCCAGCGCCTGGTTGCCGCCCCCAGGCGCAGCGCGGTGGAACGCACGCCGACGATGGCGTCATCGGCCTTATCCTGATGCGCATAGATGGTATCGTAGCCGAGCGTCCAGAACAGACCGGCGACGTACAGCGCCACGGCCGGCCAATCGAGCCCGCCGGACACCGCCGCCCAGCCGAGGAGTGCGCCCCAGTTGAAGGTCAGGCCGAGCACCGCCTGCGGCCAGTCGGTCACCCGCTTGGCGAACGGATAGAGCGCGACCAGAATCAACGATGTGGCACCGACCCCGACGGCGAACCGGTTGAACTGGAGCAGCACCAGGAGCCCTGCGAGAGCGAGCGTGACCATGAACGCCACCGCCCGGGCGACGCTCACTTGGCCGCTCGGAATCGGCCGGCCGGCGGTGCGCGCCACCCGGGCATCGTAGGAGCGATCGGCGATGTCGTTGAGCGTGCACCCGGCGCCGCGCATCACCGCCGCCCCCACGAAAAACAGGGCCAGAAACCACGGATCGGGCCAGCCCGGTGACGCTAGCGCGGTTCCCCACCAGCACGGATACATCAGGAGCCAGATGCCGATGGGCCGGTCGAGGCGGGCGAGCCGGACATAGGGACGCACCGCAACCGGCAGCCAGCGATCGACCCAGTTGCCGGTCGGGATGTCGCTCCGCGTGCTGTCACCTGCGATGGCCATCGCCCTCAATCCCCTTCGCCGACCGTCCGCCGCACGACGGCACCTGACGGGACGGCCGGGTTCCGCGTAGTATCGGCGGCCGGCCGGAGTCAACATCCCGGAGTCAACTTGTTGCGCGCATTGGACCATCCCCGCGTGCGGCTGTTCGTGACGGAACCGCTGGGGGCGGGGACGGAGATCGACCTCACGCCGGCCCAGGCGCACTACGTCGGTCACGTGCTGCGCCTGAACGCCGGTGACGGAGTACGCGTGTTCAACGGCCGCGACGGGGAGTGGAGGGCACGCGTTGCCGGCACCGGCCGTGCCCCCGCGCGCCTCAGCCTTGTCGCACAGGCTCGCACGCAGAGCGACACGCGCGGACCCTGGCTTGCCTTTGCGCCGCTCAAGAAGGACGCCCAGGATTTCCTGGCGATCAAGGCGACCGAGCTTGGCGCCACGCGACTGCAGCCGGTGTTCACCCGGTTCACGGCGGCCGCGCGCATCAATGCCGAGCGGCTTGCGGCCAATGCCATCGAAGCCGCCGAGCAGTGTGGCCGCCTGGACGTTCCGGAAATCGAACACGGCGCACCGCTCGCCGCGCTGCTGGCGTCGTGGCCGCCCGAACGCAGGCTCCTCGTCGCCCACCCCGGCGCCGGCGCGACGCCGATCGCCGCCGCGCTCGCGCAAACGCCAAGCGGCCCCGCCGCCCCACCGCCCGGCTTTCTCATCGGGCCCGAGGGCGGGCTTGCGCCGGATGAGCTTGACGCGCTCGCGCTGCTGCCCTTTGCTGCGCGCGTGCACTTAGGCCCGCGCATCCTGCGGGCGGAGACGGCCGCCATGGCCTGCCTCGTCGCCTGGCAGGCGCTGGTCGGTGATTGGTGCACGCCGTGACGCGGACACCTGCCCCTGCAACAACCCGCGGCCAGCATGCCCAAGGATGCTTCGCGATGGACGAGATACTGAACGATTCCCGGCGACCGGTGGCCGGCAAGCACGACCTGATCGACTACCTCGCCCAGGGCTGCAAGCCGCCCGAGACCTGGCGGATCGGCACCGAGCACGAGAAGTTCGTCTATGCGCGCTCCGATCTGCGCCCGTTGCCCTACGAGGGCGAGCGCGGCATTCGCGCGGTGCTCGAAGGCCTGATGCGCTTCGGCTGGCGTCCCGTGCTCGAAGCCGGCAACCCGATCGCCCTTCTCGACGACACCGGCGCCTCCATCACGCTGGAGCCAGGCGGCCAGCTCGAACTCTCCGGCGCGCCGCTGGAGAGCCTGCATCAGACCTGCATCGAGATCGACCGGCACCTGGAGCAGGTCAAGGATGTGGCGAAGTGCCTCGACTTCGGCATGCTCGGCCTCGGCTACCAGCCAAAGTGGCCAACGGAGACCCTGCCCTGGATGCCCAAGGGGCGCTACCGCATCATGCGCGCGTACATGCCGAAAAAGGGCCGGCTCGGCCTCGACATGATGCTCGCCACCTGCACCGTCCAGGTCAATCTCGACTTCTGTTCCGAGCGCACCATGGTCGAGATGTTTCGCATCGGCCTCGCCCTGCAGCCGATCGCAACCGCCTTGTTCGCCAACTCGCCGTTCCGCCGGGGCAGCCCGTGCGGTTTCTTGAGCTACCGCAGCCACATCTGGACGGATACCGATCCGGATCGCTGCGGCATGCTCGATTTCGTGTTCGAAGACGGCTTCGGCTTCGAGCGCTACGTCGACTACATGCTCGACGTGCCGATGTACTTCGTCTACCGCAACGGCACCTACATCGATGCAAGCGGTCAGTCGTTCCGCGATTTCATGGCGGGCCGGCTGCCGGCGCTGCCCGGCGAGCGGCCGACGATGGCCGACTGGGTCGACCACCTGACCACCGCCTTTCCGGAAGTGCGCTTGAAGCGCTTCCTTGAGATGCGCGGCGCCGATTCCGGGCCATGGAACCGCTTGTGCGCACTACCGGCACTGTGGGTCGGCCTGCTCTATGACGCCGACGCGCGCGCCGCCGCCTGGGATCTGGTCAAGGACTGGACTGCGGAAGAGCGCGCGTCGCTGCGCGCCAACGTCCCACAACAGGCCCTTTCTGCCCCGTACCGCTCCGGCACCGTGCGTGACGTTGCGCTCACCGCGCTGGCGATCGCGCACCAGGGATTGAAACGGCGTGGCAGAGACGACGGCCTCGGCCGCGACGAGACTCGCTTCCTCAACCCGCTGTTCCGTATCGCCGAAGCCAATCTCACGCCGGCCGAAGAGCTTCTGTGTGCCTACCGGCGGCGCTGGCAGGACAGCGTCGATCCGGTCTTCGCCGAATACGCCTATTGAAGCCCTGCGCACGTTGAACCGACACGCGCGCCGTCGCGCGCTTCGCTAGATGGCGGTGCCGCCCACCGTCAGCCCGTCGATTCTGATCGTCGGCTGACCGACGCCGACCGGGACACCCTGGCCATCCTTGCCGCAGGTGCCGATGCCGGGATCTAGCGCCAGATCGTTGCCGATCATGGTGACGCGGGTGAGCACGTCGGGGCCATTGCCGATGAGCGTCGCGCCCTTGACCGGCCGACCGATGCGGCCGCCCTCGATGCGGTAAGCCTCGGTGCAGGAGAACACGAACTTCCCCGACGTGATGTCGACTTGGCCGCCACCGAACGCCACGGCATACAGGCCCTTGTCCACCGAGGCGAGGATTTCGGCCGGATCGTGACCCCCGGCGAGCATGTAGGTATTGGTCATCCTTGGCATCGGTTTGTGTTGAAAACCCTGGCGGCGGCCGTTGCCGGTGGACGCCACCCCCATCAGCCGGGCGTTGAGGCGATCCTGCATGAAGCCCTTGAGGACGCCGTTTTCGATCAGAACCGTGCGCTCCGCAGGCGTGCCTTCATCGTCGATGGTGAGCGAACCGCGCCGACCCGCGAGCGTTGCGTCGTCGACCACGCTTACCCCCGGCGCCGCCACCTTCTCGCCGACGAGGCCGGCGAACGCCGAGGTCTTCTTGCGGTTGAAGTCGCCTTCGAGACCGTGGCCGATGGCCTCGTGCAGCAAGATGCCGGGCCAGCCGGGTCCCAGCACGACCACCATTTCCCCCGCCGGTGCCGGAGCTGCCTCAAGATTGACCAGGGCCTGGCGCAGTGCTTCGTCGACCGCCGCCCGCCAGGTTTCCTCTTTAAGGTATTCGTCCCAATTCGCCCGCGCGCCGAGGCCATGCGTCCCGGTCTCGCGCCGGCCGCCGTGCTCGACCATCACCGTGACGTTGAGACGCACCAGCGGCCGGACATCGCGGCGAACGTCGCCGCCCGCGCGCACCACCTCGATCGCCTGTGAGGACGCCGCCAGCGACGCGATCACCTGACACACCCGCGGGTCCTTGCCGCGCGCGTAGGCATCCATCGCCTGCAAGGTCGCGATCTTGCCGGCAAGCGTGCCGCTCTCCAGCGGGTTTTCCGCGGCGTAGCAACTGAGATTGGTGCGACGGGGCGCCAGCGCCAGCGTGCCGTCGTACCCGGCGCTGACCGCACGTACGGCCACCTGGGCGTCGCGCAGCTTGCCGAGGCTGCGTTCCGAAGCGTGCGCATAGCCGGTCGCCTCGCCCGCCACCACCCGCAGGCCGAAGCCATCTTCATTGTCGTAGTTGGCGGTCTTGAGCACACCGTCGTCGAGCACCAGTGCCTCGTTCTCGCGGCGCTCGCAAAACAGCTCGCCGTCGTCGGCACCCGCGAGCGCGTCGTCGACCAGCCGGCCAACGAGACTCACGTCGAAGGCGCTATCGCTATTGACGCCGTCCTGGCTGCGGGGGCTTGTGGTCATACGACGGCGTTCTCCTTCTCCGTTCCGGTCGGCTGGCAGTGGCGGGGCAGGAGGTGCGTTCGCCCTGCCGCAGGCATTCCTGCGTCCTTAGCTAGGCGTAAGGCATCGCGCTGTCGAGGCCTGCCATGCCCCTTGACTGGCCGGGCGGCGCTGTCTATCGGAGCGGACCCCTGGCCGGCCCGAGGCTTTGGCAAACACTGGGGCTTTGGCAAACACTGGGGCTTTGGCAAACACTGGGGCATTGGCAAACACTGGGGCATTGGCAAACACTGGGGCATTGGCAAACACTGGGGCAT
>CAYNYW010000001.1:0-64770 GCA_964401555.1 uncultured Defluviicoccus sp. | reverse complement strand
TGGCAAAGGAAAATACCACCCGCGATGGCCGAAGACAGCAAGAGCGGCCGCGACTGGCGGCCACAGACGCTTCTCGTGCGCGGCGGCACGCAGCGTTCGCGCTTCGATGAGACCTCCGAAGCGCTGTTCATGACATCCGGCTACGTCTATGCGTCTGCCGAGGCGGCCGAGCGCGCCTTCAACGGCGAAGATCAGCGTTTCGTCTACTCGCGCTACGCCAACCCGACCGTGCAGATGTTCGAAGACCGCATGGCGCTGATCGAGGACACGCGCTACTGCAAGGCGACGTCGAGCGGCATGGCTGCCGTCTTCGCCGCGATGGCGTGCTTCCTCAGGGCGGGCGACCGCGTCGTCGCCTCGCGCGCGCTGTTCGGCTCGTGCCAGTACGTGATCGCCGAGATCCTGCCGGCCTATGGCATCGAAAGCGTGCTCCTCGACGGCCGCGACGCCGACGCCTGGAGGCAGGCGCTCGCCAAGCCCACGGCGTGCGTCTTCCTCGAAACGCCGTCCAACCCGATGCTGGAGATCATCGATCTCGCGTTCGTCGCCCGCTTGGCGCACGAGGCCGGCGCGCGGCTGATCGCCGACAACGTCTTCGCCACACCGTTGTTGCAGAAGCCAACACGGCTTGGCGCCGACGTCGTCGTCTATTCCGCGACCAAGCACATCGACGGCCAGGGCCGCTCGCTGGGCGGCGTCATCCTGACCGACGATCAGGCGTATCTCGAGGAGAAGCTGATCCCGTTCCTGCGCCACACCGGCCCCAGCCTCAGCCCGTTCAACGCCTGGCTCCTGTTGAAGGGCCTGGAGACGCTGGCACTCAGAGTCGACCGGCATTGCGCCAATGCGCTCAGCGTTGCCCGTCACCTGGAGAGGTCGGGCCGGCTCGCCCGGGTTTCCTACCCGGGCCTTGCCAGCCATCCGCAGCACGCACTGGCCATGGCACAGATGAAGGAGGGCGGCACCGTCGTCACCGTGGATTTTCCAGGCAATTTCCCCGGCGATGCCGCGGGCGCCAAAGCGGCGGCCTTCCGCTTCCTGAACGCGCTCACCCTGATCGACATCTCCAACAATCTGGGCGACGCCAAGTCGCTCGCCACCCATCCGGCGACGACGACGCATCAGCGCTTGAGCGATGCACAGCGCGCCGAGCTCGGCATCGGACCCGGCACGGTCCGGTTGTCGGTTGGTCTCGAAGACGAGCAGGACCTGATCGCGGATCTCGATCGCGCGCTGGCCGCGGCCGGTGTTTAAGCGCTCCTAGTGGTTCGATGCCAACGGATGAGTCCCATCCGTTGGTTGAATCGAACCACTAAATCAGAGGGTTGGCGGATCGTACGATCACACGCTAGTGCACAGACCCATTCGGACAATTCAGCCGAATGGGTCAGATGTGCACTAGAAACAATAAGTTACGTGCAGCAACCGTGCATTCTTTGAATGCGTCGCTGCACGAGGGATTCAAGCGTGTGATCCGATCCACGAGTACGCCCGAGCGGGCGGCGTACGCTCAACTGGAAGCGCCGCCGCTCACCGTCCAGGTTTCACCGCGGGCAAGCCGGGCGGTGATGCGCTGCGCGCGCGTCTCGGCGTCAAGCCGGGTGGCGACCGCCGCGAAGGCCGGTGCGGGATCGTCATAGAGCACGCCGAAAGCCATCGGCATCGCCGGCGGGGCCAGCGATGCCAGCATCGCGGCGAGCGCCGGATTGCGGGCGTCGTGGACGAGGAGATCGCCCTCGGCGACGCCATCGGTCCCAACATTGACGGCTTCGAGCGCCAGCGTGCCCGGCTTCAGACGCAGGCCACGGCTGCCGCCGGGGCCGAAGCGCAGTGGCTTGCCATGCTCAACCCAGAGCTGGGCCTCGGGTGCGACGTCCTTGGCGGTGACCGTGGCGAAGACCTCGTCGTTGTAGACGATGCAGTTCTGCAGGATCTCCACGAACGCGGCCCCACGGTGCGCGCGGGCCGCCTTCAGAATCTCCACCAGCGGCTTCTGCTGGGTATCGATCGCCCGTGCGACGAAGCGCGCGCCGGCACCGAGCGCGAACAGCGCGGCTACGATCGGCCGCTCGTGCGTGCCGTCGGGCGATGACGGTGAACGGGTGCCAAGACGCGAGGTCGGCGAGTACTGCCCCTTGGTCAGGCCGTAGATCTCGTTGTTGAACAACAGGATCTGCACGTCGAGGTTGCGACGCAGGATGTGCAGCAGATGGTTGCCACCGATCGACAGTCCGTCGCCGTCGCCGGTTGCGATCCAGACATCGAGGTCGGGGTTGGCGAGCTTGATGCCGGTGGCGATCGCCGGTGCCCGGCCGTGGATGGTATGAAAGCCGTAAGTCGCCATGTAGTAGGGGAAGCGCGACGAGCAGCCGATGCCGGAGACGAAGACGGTGCGCTCGGGCCGTGCGCCGCAATCGGCGAGCGCCTTCTGCGTCGCCTTCAGGATGGCATAGTCGCCGCAGCCCGGGCACCAGCGCACGTCCTGATCGGACGCGAAATCCTTGGCGGTCAGCGGCTTGGCAGAAATCACGGTCATCTTGAGCCTACAGGCGTGCTTTGATCGCCCGCTCCACTTCCTCGATGGTAAAGGGTTTGCCGGCAACCTTGTTCAGGCCCTCGGCGTCGATCAGGTAGGTGGCGCGCAGAAGCTGCAGGAGCTGGCCGGAATTGGCCTCGACCACCAGGAGCCGCTCGAACCGGCGCAAGAGATCGCCCAGGTTGCGCGGCAGCGGGTTAAGGTAGCGCACGTGAATGTGTGAGACACGGACGCCCTGCTCGCGCAGCGAGGTGACCGCCCGGCTGATCGGTCCCCAGCTCGACCCCCAGCCGACCAGCGCGAGATGGCCGTGATCGTCGCCGAGCTCGATCGTCTGCTCGGGAATGCGCTCGGCCAGCCGCGCGATCTTGGCGGCACGTATCTCCGTCATCTTCTGGTGATTGGCGGCGTCGCACGAGATGTTGCCGGTTTCGTAATCCCTTTCGAGGCCGCCGATGCGGTGCGCGAGCCCCGGCGTACCGGGAATCGCCCACGGCCGGGACAGCGTCTCGGGATCGCGCTGATAGGGCTGGAAATCGGCGGAGTCGGTGTGAAAGTGCGCCGGAAACGGGGTAAACGTGCTCATCTCCGGCAGCCGCCACGCCTGGCTCGCGTTGGCGATGTAGCTGTCGGAGAGCACGATCACCGGCGTCATCGCCTCGACCGCGAGCCGCGCCGCCTCGATCGCGACCTCGAAGCAGTCCGCCGGCGAGCGGGCGGCGAGCACCGGCAGCGGGCTTTCGCCGTGGCGGCCGTAGAGCGCGAGGTTGAGGTCGGTCTGTTCGGTCTTGGTCGGCATCCCGGTCGACGGCCCGGCGCGCTGGGTATCGATCACGATCAGCGGCAGCTCCGCCGACACCGCGAGGCCAATGGCTTCGGCCTTGAGCGCGAGGCCCGGCCCCGAACTCGACGTGATGCCGAGCGCACCGGCAAAGGAGCCGCCGATGGCGGCACACACTGCGGCAATCTCATCTTCGGCCTGCAGCGTCTTGACGCCGAGGTCGGCCATGCCGGCCAGCGCATGCAGCACCGGCGACGCCGGCGTGATCGGGTAGGAAGCGAAGAAGGGATCGAGACCGGCCAGATGGGCGCCGGCAACCAGTCCCCAGGCCATCGCTTCGCCACCGGTCACCGAGCGGTAGACGCCCGCCGCCAGCGGTGCCGGCGGCACGTGGAAGCCGGGCAGGGGTGCCTGCAACTCGGCCGTCTCGCCGTAGGCATGACCGGCCGCGAGCGCGGCGATGTTGGCGTCCGCCAGCCGCTGATCCTTGGCGAACTTGCGCCGGACCCACTCGGCGCTGGCGTCGTGGTTACGGTCGAACATCCAGTGCAGCAGCCCAAGCACCCACATGTTCTTGCAGCGCAAGGCGTCGGCCTGCGATAGCCCGAACGCCTTGACCGACTGCATCGTCAGGTGCGAGATGTCGATGGCGATGACCGGCCGACCGCCGAGGCTGCCGTCCTGCAGCGGATTCGAGGCATAGCCGGCCTTGCGCAGGTTGCGCTCGCCGAAGCTGCCGGTATCGACGATCAGGAGCCCGCCCTGCTTCAGGTTCGGCAACTCGACCTTGAGCGCCGCCGGATTGAGGGCGACCAGCACGTCCGGCGTGTCACCCGAAGTCTTGATGTGCCGCGCGCCGAAGTTGATCTGGAAGGCGGAAACGCCGAAGGTGGTGCCGACCGGGGCACGGATCTCGGCGGGGAAGTCGGGAAAGGTGGCGAGGTCGTTGCCGGCACGCGCGTTGGTGGCGGCAAAACGATTGCCAAGGAGCTGGATACCGTCGCCGGAATCGCCGGCAAAGCGTACGACGGACGATTCGAGCGCTTGCCGCTGCCAAGCCGTGGCCGGCGGCTCTTTGTACAAAGGAATTCCCGGAGATGTCACGACTGCCTCTCGGCGGATCTCTGCCCCGCCAACCCTGCGTTCGACGTTATGCCACCCCTGGGGTACGGCCAGGCGGTGTTACACATGCATGACCAAGGCTAGCAGTCCTGCGTCGCGTTCGCAACGATGGTGCGGCGGGCGACGGGACGGCGGCGGGAAGCCGGTTTGCAGGGGTAAGAGCGCGGGGTGAAGGAGGGTGGTGATGAACACGGCATCGAAACCGGGCGACAGCGTTATCGCGGCGGATGGCGCGCCGTTGCTCGCGATGTTGAGCGATCTGGTCGCGGCCGCGCGCGCCGCCGGCGCCGATGCCGCGGAAGCCATGGGCGTGCACCGGCGCGCGGTTAGCGTAGCGGTTCGCCTCGGCCGCACCGAAAGTCTGGAGAGCGCCGATTCCGTCGAGGTGGGCTTGCGCGTGCTCATCGGCCGGCGTCAGGCCCTGGTTTCGACCTCGGATCTGTCCGGCGCGGCCGGTCGCCGCTTGATCGAACGCGCGCTGGGCATGGTCGCAGCCGTCCCTGAGGACCCTTTTTGCGGTCTGGCCGAGCCGGGCGAGATCGCCACCGCACTCGCCGACGTCGACGGGTTTTCGGCCGCCGAACCTTCGACCGCCGCGCTCAGCGCGCGCGCGATCGAGGCCGAAGCCACCGCGCTCGGCGTCGCCGGCGTCACCAACTCCGAAGGCGCGGAAGCGAGCTTCGGCATCGACACCATCGGCCTCGCGGCATCCAACGGCCTGCGGCAGAGCACGCGCCGCTCCCGCCACGGCGTGAGCGTTTCGGTGATTGCCGGCACCGGCACCGCCATGGAGCGCGATTACGAATACGCGTCGTCGGTGTATCCCGAGGACCTGCCGGCACCCGACGAACTGGGCCGCAAGGCCGGCGCGCGCGCCGTGCGCCGGCTGCATCCCCGCAAGATCACCTCGCGCGCGGTTCCGGTGGTCTTCGAGCCGCGCGCGGCGGCGAGCCTCTTGAGCCACCTCGCCGCCGCCATCAACGGCAGCGCGGTCGCCCGCGGCACAACGTTCCTGAAGGACCGCCTCGAACAGCGGGTGTTCGCCCCCGGTATCACCATCATCGACGATCCTTTGCGCAAGCGCGGACTACGCTCGCGGCCGTTCGACGGCGAAGGGATCGCGCCTGAGCCGCTTCAACTTATCGAAAACGGGGTGCTGCGCCATTGGCTGCTCGACTTGCGCTCCGCCCGCCAGCTCGGGCTACACAGCAACGGCCGCGCCGCCCGCGGTGCGGCGTCGCTGCCGGTGCCATCGGCGACCAACCTCTACCTCGCGCCCGGCGCCGAACCGCCCGAGGCGTTGATGGCGGACATCGCGGACGGACTGTACGTGAGCGAGCTGATCGGCTTCGGCATCAACGGCGTGACCGGCGACTACAGCCGCGGCGCATCGGGCTTCTGGATCGAAGGCGGCGCCCTCGCCTACCCGGTCAGCGAGATCACGATTTCCGGCAACCTCATCGAGATGTACGCCCACCTTTCCGCCGCTTCGGATCTTGAGTTCCGGTACGGTATCGATGCACCCACCGTCCGCATCGATGCCATGACCGTGGCCGGCCACTGAACCGGTCGCCCGGCCAAAGTTGACGGCAACATGACAACAAGCAGAAATTTTTTTGAACGCGTATCAAAGGAGTACAAAATCAAAGCATTTGCTGGTCTTATTCCACCATCAATGGCCCGGGCGTCCGCAAACGGCACAAACATATTATGCTACCATGAATGCATTGACGCCCGTACCGCAACACTACAGGGCCATATGGATCTCTGATATTCACCTTGGCACCCGCGGCTGCAACGCCGAACTCCTACTTGACTTCTTGCGGGCGACAGAGTCCGATTATCTTTACCTCATTGGTGACGTTCTAGACTTCTGGCGGCTGCGCAAGCGGTGGTACTGGCGCCAGTCTCACAATGACGTGATCCAGAAGATTCTGCGCAAGGCGCGCAAGGGAACGCGCGTCATCTACATCCCCGGCAATCATGACGAGTACTTCCGCGATCTTGCCCGCCACCGTTTCGGCCGGGTGGCGATCCTCAACGAGGCGATCCACACGACAGCGTGCGGGCGCCGATTCCTGGTGTTGCACGGCGACCAGTTCGATGGCGTCGTCAAATATGCGAAGTGGCTCGCGCACTTGGGTGACCGCGCGTACACCTTCATGCTGGCGGCGAACGTCTGGCTCAACGTCGCCCGCCGCCGTCTCGGCTTCTCCTACTGGTCGCTCTCGGCCTTCCTCAAACACAAGGTCAAGAACGCGGTGGAATACATCAGCCGATTCGAGACGGCGGTGGTGGCGGAAGCGCGCCGCCGTGGCGTCGATGGCGTCATCTGCGGGCACATCCACTCGGCGCAGCTACGCAGTATCGACGGCATCCTCTACGCCAATGACGGCGACTGGGTCGAAAGCTGTACCGCGCTCGTCGAGCACGACGACGGTCGCCTGGAGATCGTGCACTGGGTGAAAGAGTCGCGGCAAACGGGCCTGGTGCAGCCGAACGTGCCGCAATGCGCATCCTGGTCGTAACCGACGCCTGGTTCCCCCAGATCAACGGCGTGGTGCGCAGCCTCGATACCGTCCGTCGCGAGCTGACGGCCGCGGGGCATACCGTCGAGGTGCTCCATCCCGGCGGGTTCCGCACGGTGCCGTGTCCGAGTTATCCAGAGATCCGGCTCGCGGTCACCTGGCCTAGGATCGTCGCACGACGGATCGAGACGGTGGCCCCGGACGCCATCCACATCGCCACCGAGGGCCCGCTGGGAGTCCTCGCCCGCCGCCATTGCCGGCGGCGCGGCTACCCGTTCACCACCTCGTTGCACACGCTCTTTCCCGAATACATCGCGGCGCGCTGGGCAGTCCCGACCACATGGAGCTATGCGTGGCTGCGGTCCTTTCATGCGCCCGCCGTGCGCACGATGGTCGCGACCCCGTCGCTGCGAGACGCACTCGCGGCGCGCGGTTTCTCGCATCTGGTCCGCTGGGCGCGCGGCGTCGATACCACGTTGTTTCGGCCGCGTCCGGACCCGGCCCTGTCGTTGCCGCGCCCCGTCAGCCTCTTCGTCGGCCGCGTAGCGGTCGAAAAGAACATCGAAGCGTTCCTGAAGCTCGATCTGCCGGGCTCGAAGCTCGTGGTCGGCGACGGCCCGCAACGCCGCGAACTGGAGCAACGCTACCCGAACGTGCATTTCGCAGGAATGAGGACCGGCGAGGACCTTGCCCGTCACTATGCCGCGGCCGACGTCTTTGTTTTCCCCAGCCGGACCGATACCTTCGGCCTCGTCGTCCTGGAGGCCCTTGCCTCGGGCGTGCCGGTCGCCGCTTATCCGGTGACCGGCCCCAAGGACATCCTCGACGGCTCCGGTGCCGGCGTGGTGGACGACGACCTGAGCGTCGCCGTCCGGCGCGCGCTCGGCATCGACCGCGCCCTGTGCCGGGCGCATGCCGAACGCTTCGCTTGGGCCGAAAGCGCCAGGACCTTCGCGGGTCACCTCGCCCCGTTCCGCTGACCCCGCGTGTACGCGTTCATTCGGTCTCGCCCCGCCACTTGCCTACGGCTCGCGCCACTTGCCTACGGCTCGCGCCACTTGATCGAGCAGCCGATGCTCGGGTGTTGGACCGCAGGACCCTGCCCGGTCTCGGCAATCAGGCGCATCGCCTCGAACAGCTCGCGCGGCGCATCGTCGGCCGCCGGTGCACGGCCCGATGCATCGAGCCGACCGCGGTAGCGCAACACGAGATCCTTGTCGAAGCCGAAGAAATCGGGTGTACACACCGCGCCGTAAGCCCGCGCGACGGCCTGGGTTTCGTCAACCAGGTACGGGAACGAGAAGTCGTGCTCGCGGGAAAAACGGCGCATCGCCTCGGGGGAATCGTCCGGATAGCGTTCGTAGTCGTTCGGCATCACCGCAACGACGCCCACGCCCAGCTTCTGCAAATCGAACGCATCACGCACGAGACGTGAAACGATGGCCCGTACATACGGGCAGTGGTTGCAGATGAACATCACCAGCGTACCGGCCGGCCCCTTGAGATCGGACAGCCGGAACGGATTGCCCCAGGCATCGTTGAGAGCGAAGTCTTTGGCTTTCCAGCCCATTTCGCCCTGGGGTGTCTCGGTTGCCGCCATATCCGCCTCCCTGTTCGCCGCGTTTCCGGTAACATTAGCACGGCGGGCGGTTGACCGGCAGACAGCACCGCCCGACATCTGATGGCGATGTTTCGTTCCTTCTCGCCCCCCTTCTCATCGGGCCGCCGGCGGATTCTGCTGGCCGGTGCCGGGCTCGGCCTGCTGGCAACCCACCCCACTGCCGCGGCGCTGTTGGCGGCGACGGCGGCGGAGCGCAGCATTCGCTTCGATCTGCTGCGCTCCGGTGTGGTCATCGGCAGCCATGCCGTCGACGTGAGCGGCGATGCCGATCGCCTGGAGGTCGAGACACGGATCTCGGTCGACGTGGCGCCGCTGGGTATCGCTCTGTTCACGTACCGCCATCATGGTCGCGAGCGCTACGCGGGCGAGCGCCTCATCGCGTACGACAGCGAAACCGACGATGACGACAGCCGCTTTTTCGTTCACGGCAAAGCCGAGGCGGCGGACTTCGCGGTGCAAACCAAGAAGGGCAAGGCGGTCCTGCCCGGGGACACGCTGGTTGGCAGCTACTGGACGCCTGCGGTGCTCGCGCGTCCGATGCTGCTCGACCCGCAGCGCGGCCGGCTCAAGCCGCAAACCATCGAAAACCGGGAGCGCACGTCCATCACCGTCAGCGACCAGACCGTGGCCGCAACGCGCTACCGGATCTCGGGCATCATGACCGGCTCGGTGGTGTACGACGATGCCGGCCGCTGGCTCGGAGCGACACTGGTCAAGAAGGGCTCCGATATCGTTTACCGCCTCAAGGCGTGACCCATCGCGCGGCGTGCACGGTCACGGGTTGATCCGGATTACCCGTCTTGGAGCGGTAATGACGGCGGCGGATGCGCCTTGGCCTGCTCGTAATAGGGCCGCATCTGTGGGACCAGAGCGGCCAGCGTTTCCATCCGGTTCTCGGGGCTCGGGTGCGTGCTCAGCCATTGCGGCGGCGCGTTGCCGCCGGACACCTTGCCCATTTTCTGCCACAGCGTGACCGCGGCCGCTGGATCATAGCCCGCCTTGGCGGCAAGCTCGATGCCGATGCGGTCGGCCTCGCTCTCGGCCACACGGCTGAACGGCAGGGTGATCGCCACCGTGGCCGCGGTCGAGGCGGCAACCATCGCCAACTGGTTGTTGGCGGCGATGCCGATGGCGAGCACGCCCACCTGCGTCGCAAGCGCCGTCGACATCTTCTCGGCGGTATGTTTGGCGAGCGCATGGCTGATCTCGTGGCCGAGAACCTCGGCCAGCTCGTCGTCGCTCGGCTCGATCTGCTGGATGAGACCGGTATAGACCGCCATCTTGCCGCCGGCCATCGCCCAGGCGTTAACCGTTTTCGGATCGTCGAGGACTTTGATGCTCCACTGCCACTCCGCCGTTTCCGGACGCATGCGCACGGCCTGGGCCACCAGCCGCCCAGTGATCCGCCGCACGCGTGCCTTGAGCGCCGGATCATTGTCGAGCCGACCCCCACGGGCGTAGGGCGCCAGTTCCTGGCGGTAGGCATCCGCCGACGCGCTGATGGCGTAGCTTTCCGGCACGATCATGAACTGGGAGCGGCCGGTGGGAGTGCTTGCGCACCCAGCCAGCAACAGGACAGACAAGGCGATGGCGAACGAGGGGCGCAGCCATTCCTCCTTGGTGCGCGCTGCGACTAAGAGGCCGACCGAAAATGATGCTTTCAAAATCAACGAGTTGCCTGCTCCTGTTTTCGTCATGCGCGGACTTGTTCCGCGCATCCACGGGTCACAACCCGTTGGCTGCCTGCAAGAAGTCATGGATGGCCGGCCTGCGCCGGCCATGACGATGCGTCATAATACATTGATTTACAGAGCCTCTTTTTGAGTTAGCCTCTAAGGTTCCTGACGTTCCGTTCCGCACGCGGTTGTCGTCCAGTCTGTTGTCGTCCAGTCTAGCGCCAACAGGTGGCCGCAAAACAGCCCCAACGCGGCGCACGGACTTCGCGCGGCATGCCCTCGCGGCGACAGCCGGCCGCGCCGCTCTCGAAGTTCCGCCACTTTCGCGCGCACGGCCGAGCGTTGTGTGCGCGGCACGACACTCTATGTATGAGCGTATGACCGATATGGACATCAACAATGGCAATGCCGGCGAGACGCGGCGCTGGTCGGCAGGGCGTGGGCGCGCAGGGGGAGAATGTAATGGCGGATTTTGATTTTGATCTGTTCGTGATTGGCGCTGGTTCCGGCGGAGTGCGTGCCGCCCGCGTTGCCGCCGGCTTCGGCGCACGCGTCGCCGTCGCAGAAGAACGTTACCTGGGCGGCACCTGCGTCAATGTCGGCTGCGTGCCAAAGAAGCTTCTCGTCTATGCCTCGCATTTCGCCGACGATTTCGAAGATGCCCGTGGCTTCGGCTGGAGCGCCGAGCGGCCGCGCTTCGACTGGGCGACCCTGATCGCCAACAAGAACCAGGAGATCGCGCGCCTCAATGGCGTCTATCGCCGGCTCCTGGAGGGGGCAGGGGTGGAAGTGTTCGAAAGCCGCGCCCGGCTGGTCGATGCGGTCACGGTCGCCGTTGGCGACCGGCACTTTCGCGCCCGTTCCATCCTGATCGCCACCGGCGGCCGTCCGGTGGTCCCCGATCTGCCCGGCGCCGAGCATGTCATCACCTCGAACGAGGCGTTCTTCCTGCAAGAACTGCCGGCACGTGTGGTGATCGTGGGCGGTGGCTACATCGCGGTCGAGTTCGCCGGCATCTTCGCCGGCCTCGGCGCGCGCGTGCACCAGCTCTACCGGGGAAGCCTGTTCCTGCGCGGCTTCGATGACGACATCCGGACCACGCTCGCCGGGGAGTTGCCCAAGCAGGGTATCGATCTGCGTTTCCAGACCGATGTGCACCGTGTCGCGCGCCAAGGCGAAGAGCGGGTGGTCGAACTCGGTACCGGCGAGACGATTGCGTGCGACCTTGTGCTCTATGCCACCGGCCGCGCACCCAACACCGAAGGCTTGGGCCTTGCGGAAGCGGGCGTGCGTGTCGATGACAAGGGTGCCGTCGTCGTCGATGGCTATTCGCGCTCCAGCATCGAGAACATCTTTGCCGTCGGTGATTGTACCGATCGGCTCAACCTGACGCCGGTCGCCATCCGTGAGGGCCAGGCGGTGGCCGAAACGCTGTTCGGCGGCACGCCACGCGCGGCGGACCACGACGGCGTGCCGACGGCGGTGTTCAGCCAGCCGCCCGCCGCCACCGTCGGGTTGACCGAAGCGAAAGCGCGCGCGACGCATGTCCGTGTCGATGCTTACCGCACCACGTTCCGCCCGATGAAGCACACGCTCACCGGGCGCAATGAACAGACGATGATGAAGCTGGTCGTCGATGCCGAGAGCGATCGGGTGCTGGGGGCACACATGGTCGGCGCCGACGCACCGGAAATCATCCAGGGCTTGGCCATCGCGCTCAAGTGCGGCGCGCGCAAAGCCGATTTCGACGCCACCGTCGGTATCCACCCGACCACGGCCGAGGAATTCGTCACCTTGCGCAGCAAGAGCGGATGAACGGTCAAAAGCGGCGCTCGATGCGAGTCGTGGGACGCGAACCATCGCATTCGTTTGGCCGATAATACCCAATTGAGGGGAAAGCGATTGCAATCACTTTCGGGCGAGGTGCACCCTACTCGATGGCCAAGAGAGCTGATAGAATAGCCTCGTAATAATTGTGCTTGCCAAATGGCAGCCGGGGGACGGGACAAATTTGCGATGTGGTTTGCAGGCGATGGATTTTCGGCTGAGGCGTTCGGTGTTGCGCCGGCGCCGAGCCTGCCATTCTTATCGACGCCATTGCGCCAAGTCGAACGCGACATCCGCGGAGCGATGCAGGCGCGCGCCGCGCTCGTCGTGCTTTCTGGCCTCGAAGGCGTCGGCAAAACGACGCTGTCCCTGACGTTTGCCGCGGCGCTCACCGAAGAAGGGTGGCGCGTGGCGCGCTGGGATGGTGAGGACGGCCGCAGCGCGCAGGCGGGTCCGGCCGCCGAACTCGTGCTTACGGCCTGTGAGCAGGCGGGCGTTGCTTTACCGCGCTTTCTCGCCGACAAGAACGCGGAGCGCGGCAACGGTCGGAGATGGCGGGGTTTCGGGCGCGGACGCGCCCTTTGTGTCATCGTCGACGACGCCGACACATTGGCCGACGAGACGCTCGCCGAGCTGGCGGAGATCGCACGACAGGCGGCGAGCGAACCGCCCGGTGGCTGTCTGATCCTCATCGGCACTCTGTTGCTGGGCGACCGGCTGCGCCGTCTGCTTGCCGAAAAGCAGAGCGACGTCTTGCCGGTCGAGGTGGTCATGTTGCCGCTGCCGGCGTCGGAGATCGAGGCGTACCTCCACCACAGACTGGCGCGCGCGGGTGCCATCGATGTGCGCCTGTTCACCTTTGACGCCATCGCGCAGATCGCCGCGCACACCAAAGGGATTCCGCAACATATCAATCACTTATGCCTCACCGTCCTGGAGCATACCCGGCTCGGGCGCGGCCAGCGCATCGGCGGCGTGACCATCGACGAGGCGGCTGCCGCCTGCCGGCTCGCGCCGCAGATGATGGTCGATGATACCGGCGCGTTTCACATCGTCGCCGTCGATACCCTTGAGCCGTCGTCTTCCGAAAGAAGCGGCGGCGATGCGACGTCCGAACACGGGTTCACACCCTCACCTGCAGACGATGCCATGGCTTCCCCTCTTCCCGAGGAGCCCGCCGTTTCCTGCACCACCACTCCGAAGATCACCGTGATCGAAGCGGAGCCGGTGGTGATTTCGGCGCAGGTGCATCGGATGATGGCGTCGACGCCGGCAACGGCACCAGATACTTTGGCCGTACCCATGGCGCCGGCAAATTCGATCCCGACGAGCTGGCTGCGGCCGGCGCTGGCCGGCGCCGCGGCGATGGTGCTCGCAATCGATGTCGGTTTGACGGCCTTGTACGGCATCGATGCCGACCGGTTCGCTGAGATGCGCGCCCGCATCCACGGGGCATGGGCGGTCCTCATCGCAAGGGACGCGGCGCCGGCATCGTCCATGGCCGCCATCGCGGCCTCTTCGCCATCGGCGCCGGCAGCGACCGCTTCATCGCCCGACGCCCCCCCGATGGCCGATGACGCTGACCTCGATGCGCTGGTTCAGCGCGGCCAAAAGCTCCTCGATCGGGGTGATCACCTGGCGGCCCGGCTGGTGCTCGAACACGCCGCCGCCAAGGGCAGCGCGCGGGCGGCGCTGCTGCTGGCACAGAGTTACGATCCGGTGTACGTCGCGCGCTCCGGCGGCGACGGCATCCGCCCGGAACCGGAGATCGCGGCCGGCTGGTATCGCAAGGCCGAGGAATTGGAGCGCCAGGCCACCGCCGCCGGTACCGCACCACCTTTGGTGCGCCAGCGGCAACCGGGCAGCGGCCAACCGACCGGGCCGGCGCGGGCACCCGGCGCCTGAGGTGTCGGAACGATCGTCTCGTCGCCGACCCGGAGCGCTCGATGCGAAAGGCTCGGGGCCGATCGAGACCAGCCTGATCCGCAAGGAAGCCCTAACGCTCGGATTCGACGCCGTGGGCTTTACCACACCCGCCCTGGCCGCCAGCGATCGACATAATCTCTTCACCTACCTCGACAATGGCCGCCACGGCGACATGACGTGGCTCGGCACGCGCGCGCATCTGCGCTGCGATCCCAAGGGGCTGTGGCCCGAAGCGCGCTCGGTGATCTGTCTCGGCCTCAATTACGGTCCGCATGAAGATGCCCTCGCCGCACTGCAGTCACCCGACGCCGGGGCCATCAGCATCTATGCCCGCGGTCGGGACTACCACGCGGTCTTGAAGAGCAAACTCAAAACTCTTGGCCGCTGGCTGACGGCGACGTTCGGCGCAGTGGTCAAGGTGTTCGCCGACACCGCGCCGGTGATGGAAAAACCATTGGCGCAGCGGGCCGGGCTCGGCTGGATCGGCAAGCACACCAACCTGGTCTCCCGCTCCTTCGGATCCTGGTTGTTCCTGGGTGAGGTGTTCACAACCCTTTCGCTGGCGCCGGACCAAGCCCACCCCGACCATTGCGGCCGCTGTCGCGCCTGCATCGATGCGTGCCCGACCGGCGCAATTACGGCTCCCTATCGGATCGATCCGCGGCGCTGCCTGTCGTATCTGACCATCGAGCACAAAGGCGCTATCACGGGCGATCTATCGTCGGCCTGGGGTAATCGCGTCTTCGGCTGCGACGACTGCCTTGCCGCCTGCCCATGGAACAAGTTCGCGCGCCGATCCCCCCACGGCGCCTTTGCGTCGCGGCCGGACCTCGATCGGCCGGCGCTCACCGCGCTTGCCGAACTCGACGACGACACGTTCCGCGCGCGGTTTGCCGGCACCGCGATCAAGCGCACCGGACGCGATCGTTTCGTCCGCAATGTCGCTCATGCCATGGCGAATGCCACGGCACCGAGCGCGCAGCCAATTCTCGAACGGCTCAAGACGGATGCTTCGACGCTTGTCGCCGATGCCGCGACCGCCAGCCTCGTTGCCCGCCGGATCGCTTCCGCCGGCTGAAGCCCTTCCCGCTCCTCGATCGGCGGCCGCCGCCACCTCAAGCGCTTAGGCGGCCGCCTTTGCCATCATTCCGGCCGCCGCCTATCGAGCGGCGAGGACGCGAGCGAGTTGGCTCAAGGCTTCGCGATGCCGATCGTTGGGGATTTGCGTGAAATTGCGCGCCAGCTCCAGACACATGCGCTGACGCAGGGTCAACTCCTCCTCGTTCGACGTGCGATCGAGCCCGTCGAAGAAGAAACTGACCGGCACCTGCAACACCTTGGCAATTTCGTAGAGCCGGCCCGCAGATATACGGTTGATGCCGCGTTCGTACTTGTGGGCCTGCTGGTAGGTCACGCCGATCATCTGGGCCATCTGCTGCTGGCTCAAACCGAGCATCACCCTTCGCTCGCGAATACGAGTGCCAACATAACGGTCCACATCAGTACCGCGGCTGAGCGGTTTAATCAGGTCGTCGTCGAAAGGCGTCATGGCAGTTCGTCTCCCAGCTACGGGCACCACCTGCGGCTCGCGTTGACCAGAGGCGAGGAGGCAACCCGTACACCGTCCTTCCCTAGCCGATATGCGGGGATACCAGGAGTGTATCCCCCAGCGTCATCGCTTCGTGTCGCGCTCTCGGCACCAACGTCGCGTCACCACACGCGCCGAACGCCTGAGTTGCGAACGAAACTGAATATCACATTAGCACGTGGGTGCACACAACTACAGCGCAATCAGCGAAGCACGTCGCTGCGCTGTGCTTTTCTCGCACTCTCCCGCCGCCAGCCGGCGGGGAGGCCTCACTCGGCGCCGTTATTGCCGTTGCGCGCCCGCTGGGCGACGAGCTCGTTAAGTTGTTCCTGCATCCCGTTGAGCCGTGAGCGCAGTTCCTCGATTTGGTTCTCGGCCGGCGGCGGCGGGGTTGATGTGGCGTTCCGCTCCGCCCCTCCTTCCGCATAGAAGGGGTTGAACATGCGCATGGCGCGCTCGAACATCGCAATCTGCTGCTTGCCGATCTCTTCGAACGAGGTGAACGGCACCAGCCCGTCCAGGGCACCCAACATGCCTTCCCGCATTTCGTGCTGATTACGCGCGAAAACGTGCATCGTCTGTTCCAGGTAGCGAGGCACCAACACCTGCAGGCTGTCGCCGTAAAAACTGATCAAGTGACGAAGAAAACTGACCGGCAGCAGGCTATTTCCCTTTGACTCTTCTTCGACAATAATGTGCGTTAAAACGGCGCGCGTGATATCTTCGCCGCTTTTCGCGTCGTAGACGATAAATTCCGCGCCGGTCTTTACGAGTTGCGCCAAGTAATCCAGGGTCACATAGCAACTCGTCGCCGTGTTGTAGAGGCGACGATTGGCGTACTTTTTAATTGTTATCGTCCCAGATTTTTCGGCCGGCCGCTTTCCTGTCTCCGCCCCATCATTCATCGCGTGCGTCACCGGATCAATCATAAGAGAGCCGCTGCGTACGCATAGTATCCAGAAAACATATTGCAATGCAATATCTCTTGCGCACCCGCGCGCCGAGCCATGAGATTTTTGCAGATCAACAATGCATTGCCTACGGTCTTGCCGGGGCAATCGCGCAATGAGGCCAACAACAGGCGCTTAACATTCCCTGCCATCGACGCTGAGCATGCCTCGCCATTGCCGCGACGCTTGTGCGCTCGCGAAACTGGCCTTTATCTCGGCGAGAAAAGCGCGTACATCTCAGGGTTTAGGCAGGGGCGCCGTCCACCGCCGTGGTCCGGAGCATGGTCACTGTCGAACAGCCGTGACCAAAATCAACGGCGGCACACAGTGGAGCGGCATTTTGGGCTCGGAGGAGGGAAGCCAGCATGGAGATCAAAAAAGTCGGTATCATCGGCGTCGGCACCATGGGCCTCGGCATCGCACAGGTATGCGCGCAGGCAGGGCTGGACGTCGTCGCCGTCAAAGCAACACCAGGTTCGTGGGAGAAGGCGAAATCCGGGCTCGAAGCCACGCTCGCCAAGGGCGTCGAGCGCGGTAAACTCAAGCCGGAGGTCCGCGACGGTATCCTGGCGCGACTGAGCTTCACAACGGACGAGCGCGCCGTTGGGGACTGCGATCTGGTCATCGAATCGATCATCGAGGATCTCGACACCAAGAAAGACCTGTTCAAACGGCTGGAAAGCTTTTGCCGGACCGACACGCTGTTGACCACCAACACCTCGACGCTGTCGGTCACCGCGATGATGGCGGTGTGCAAGCACCGGACGCGGGTTGCGGGCCTGCATTTCTTCAATCCCGCCCCGGTGATGAAGCTGGTCGAGATCATCCACGCCTTCGAGACGTCCGATGCGGTCATCGACGACCTCAACCGCTTCTGCCAGGCCATCGGCAAGGACCCTGTCACCGTCCAGGACACCACCGGCTTCATCGTCAACCGGCTGCTCACCCCTTACATGCTGAATGCGATCCGCATGCTTGAGCGCGGCACCGGCACGATCGAGAGTATCGATCACGCGATGCGATCCGGCGCTGCCCACCCGATGGGTCCCTTCGAGCTCGCCGACTACATCGGCCTCGACGTCGTCGAGGCGATGGCGACCAACATCTTCATGGATGTGCGCCACGAGCACCACGCCCCGCCGCACACGCTGACCCGGCTGGTACAGCTTGGCTACCTCGGCCGCAAGACGGGCAAGGGCTTCTATGACTACGCGAAGAAGCCGCCGGTGCAGAACCCGGCCCTGATGCGCCCCGTCGTCTGATCGGACCGCGCAAGACGGCGCGCGCGCAAGGCACTCGCGGCGGCGCGCCGATGGTGTCGGTATCGGCCGCAACCGCCACGGCGGATCACGATGGCAGTCGTCGTCGCGCGACGGCGATCGGCGGGCTTGCCATCGTGATCTGGTCGACACTCGCAGTCCTTACGACGCTCGCGCGCAACATTCCTGCCTTCCAGCTTGTCGCGAGCGCCTTCACCATCGCGTTTTTGCTGGCGCTCGCCCGGTGGCTGACAACGGGCGCTGGTGTGTGCACGCATTTCCATCTGCCGTGGTCGGTCTGGACGCTCGGCGTCGCAGGCCTCTTCGGCAACCACTTTTGCTATTTCATGGCGCTGCGCTTGGCGCCACCGGCCGAAGCCAATCTGGTTAACTATCTATGGCCGCTTCTAATCGTCGTGCTTTCAGGCGTATTGCCGGGCGAACACCTGAGGGTCCGCCACTTGGCCGGCAGTCTGGCAGGCTTTGCCGGATGCATCCTGGTGATCGGTGAGAAAAACGGGTTCGCCTTTTCGGGGACACATAGCGCAGGGTACGCGTTTGCACTCGGCGCCGCCCTGAGTTGGGCCGGCTATTCGGTCTTCAGCCGCCGCTTCGCCCACGTGCCGACGGAAGCGGTCGGTGCTTTTTGCGCGGTGACCGCCGTGCTCGCCTGGGGCTGCCATTTCGCGCTGGAGACCACCCGCCCCCCTGAGGGCAGGGAGTGGCTGGTGATCGGCGCGCTGGGCCTTGGCCCCATCGGCAGCGCGTTCTTTGCCTGGGATCATGGCGTCAAGAAAGGTGATCTGCGCTTTCTTGGTACCGCCGCCTACGCCATTCCATTGATGTCGACGGGATTGCTGATTGCGGCCGGCTTGGCGCAGCCGACGCCAATGTTGGGCGTGGCACTTGTCCTGATCGTAGGAGGCGCGCTTCTGGCCGCCGGCCCGCGCCGCCGGGATCTATCCATCCGCAACGCGTCGGCTTCGTCCGCTGCACCCACGCCATGAAGCCATCGAAGCGACCGTCGAGACGCTGGACACCGGCGCACCGGCCCTTATAGTGACGCACCTTCAAGAGCCCCTCCGCGAAGTTTACCGCGAAGCGAACAGCAGAGTTTCCATGGAACATCTCGACGTCCTGGAGAGCAGGACGGTTTATATCCTGCGCGAGGCGTTCAACAAGATCGACCACCTGGCGATGTTGTGGTCGCTTGGCAAGGATTCCAACGCGTTGTTGTGGATGGTACGCAAGGCGTTTTTCGGCCACGTGCCGTTCCCACTCGTTCACATCGACACCGGCAAGAAATTCCCGGAAATGTATGCGTTCCGGGACCGCTACAGCCGGGAATGGAATCTGGATCTCCGCACCGGCACCTGTCCCCCGGTCGAGGATATGGATCCGACACTGCCGCCGGCCGCGCGCTCGGCCGCGCGCAAGACCGCAGGCCTCAAGGCAATGGTCGAACGCGAGGGCTTCAACGGTCTGCTTCTCGGCATCCGCCGCGACGAGCAGGCAACGCGCGCCAAGGAGCGGGTGTTCAGCCCGCGCGGCGAACACAGCACCTGGGACTTCCGTGATCAGCCGCCGGAATTCTGGGATCAGTTCAAGACGGACTTCGCACCCGGCACACACATTCGCGTCCATCCAATCCTGCACTGGACCGAAATCGACATCTGGCGCTACATCCGCCGTGAAAACATCCCCGTGGTCGACCTGTACTTCGCCCGCAATGGCAAACGTTACCGTTCGCTGGGCGACCAGGACATCACATCTCCCATCGAGTCTTCCGCCACCACCTTGGATGCGATCATCGAAGAGTTGACACGCACGAAGGTGGCCGAGCGCTCGGGCCGGGCGATGGACCACGAGGCCGAGGACTCCTTCGAGCGGTTGCGCGCCGAAGGCTACATGTAGACGATCGCTCAAGAGGCCGTTGATCCCGATGACCGCGCTCAACCCGAAGGCGGAGCAAAGCGCACCGCCGGTCCAATCGACCTTGCCCTTGAAAATCGTGATCGTCGGCCATGTCGATCACGGCAAGTCGACGATGATCGGCCGGTTGTTTCACGACACCGGCTCACTACCCGAAGGCAAGCTGGAAGCGATCCGCGCGGTGTGCGAGCGCCGCGGCATGCCGTTCGAATGGGCGTTCTTGATGGACGCGCTCCAGGCGGAACGCGACCAGGGCATCACCATCGACGTCTCACACATCCATTTCCGTACGCAGGCCCGCGAATACGTCTTGATTGATGCACCGGGTCATCGTGAATTCCTGAAGAACATGGTCACCGGTGCCGCCCAGGCCGATGCTGCCGTCCTCGTCGTCGATGGCCGTGAAGGCGTCCAGGAGCAGACGCGTCGGCACGCCTATCTTCTGCATCTGCTGGGCATCCATCAGATCGTCGTCGCCATCAACAAGATGGATCTGGTCGATTTCGCGGAAAGTCGTTTTCAGCAGGTGGCAACCGAGGTGCGCGACTACCTGAGCGACCTCGGGATTGATCTGTTGCACACGCTGATCGTGCCAATCTCCGCGCGCGATGGCGATAATATCGTAGACCTTTCAGCGCACATGCGCTGGTACGAGGGGATGACGCTCACCAGCGCCTTGGACAGCCTGCAACCGCCACTGCCACCCATCGACTTGGCGCTGCGCTTCCCGATTCAGGACATCTACAAGTTTGATGACCGGCGCATTCTGGCCGGCCGCATCGAAAGCGGCCACTTACGCCGCGGCGATCTCCTGTTGTTTTCTCCCTCCAACAAGACGGCACGGGTCGCCTCGATCGAGGCATGGCACGCCAAGGAACCGGTGGTTGCCGTGCGCGCCGGTCAATGTCTGGGTGTAACCCTCGATGAGCAGATCTTCGTCGAGCGCGGCGAGATTGCAAGCCTGCTGACCAACCCGCCCATGCTCACCAATGTCTTCCGTGGCCGCATCTTCTGGCTCGGCAAAAAGCCGCTCACCGCCGGCAGCCGCTACAAGATGAAGCTAGGCACCGCCGAACACCAGGTCGAGGTGCAAAAGGTCGAAAAAGTCATCGACGTCAGTGATCTCGGTCAATCGGAAAGCCAGTGGGTCGAACGCAACGCCGTCGCCGAAGTGGTCTTGCGCGCGCGCGCGCAGGTCGCGCTCGATCCCTTCGAGCACAACACGATCACCGGCCGCTTCGTCCTGGTCGAGGACTACGACATCGTCGGCGGCGGACTGATCAGCATGGACGGCTACGCCGACCAACGGCCGCTGCAAACGATCAAATCGACCAACATTTTCAGGGTGGAACATCGCGTCCCAGAGGAGCACCGCTGGCGCGCGAACGGCCACAAAGGCGGCATCTTGTGGATGACGGGGCTGTCGGGGGCCGGCAAGTCGACGCTGGCGTTCAGCCTGGAACACTATCTGTTCCAGAAAGGGTACCAGGTCTACGTGCTCGACGGCGACAACGTCCGTCATGGCTTGTGCTCGGATCTCGGGTTCTCGCCCGAGGACCGGGTCGAGAACATCCGGCGCATCGGCCACGCGGCAGTGTTGTTCGCGCGCGCAGGCTTTCTTGTCATCACCGCGTTCATTTCGCCGTACCGGGCCGATCGCGACCGCATCCGTGTGCTCGAACCCGAGTTCTTCCACGAGATTTACATCGATGCCGATCTCAAGACCTGCGAGACGCGCGACCCCAAGGGCCTCTATGCACGAGCTCGCAAGGGTGAAATCGATGACTTCACCGGCATTTCGGCGCCGTACGAACCACCGATTCAGCCGGAACTTGTGGTCGATACCATGCGCCATTCGGCCGAGGAATGCCTGTCGCTGTTAACCGATTACGTCGTCAGCAAGTTCGCCCTCACGAACTAACGGGAATCCGCATGCAGCCGAAGATTACGCCCGTCATCCTGTCCGGCGGTTCCGGCACCCGGCTCTGGCCACTGTCGCGCGCGCTGCGACCGAAACAGCTCCTGCCGCTTGTCTCGGACAAGAGCATGCTACAGGAGACGGTCCTGCGCACGGCAGACGCGCTATTCGGACCGCCTTTGATCATTTGCAACGAAGACCACCGTTTCATGATTGCCGAACAGGTGCGCGCTCTCGGCATCTCGCCTGAAGCCATCGTGCTCGAACCCAAGGGACGCAACACGGCGCCAGCTGCCGCCGTCGCGGCATTGTACCTTTCCGAGAAGAACAAGCAGACAGACGGTATCATGCTGATCATGCCGTCCGATCACGTCGTCACGGACGAACCCGCCTTTATGAAGGCGGTGTACACCGCGGTGACCGCCGCCAAGGCCGGCACTCTGGTCTCGTTCGGCATCCGTCCGAACCGGCCGGAGATTGGCTACGGCTATGTCCGCCGCGGCGACGGGCTCGCCGCGGCCGCCGGCTGCTACCGTATCGCGGAGTTCATCGAGAAGCCCGACTACGAGACGGCCAAGACTTATGTCGCCGACGATCGCTTCTACTGGAACAGTGGAATGTTCGTTTTCCCCGTCGGCGAATTCCTTGAAGAACTCAAACACCTGCGTCCGGACGTCTTAGAGGCGGCGCAGCATTCCCTCGCGGCGGCGGCAACCGATCTCGACTTCGTTCGTCTGGACCGCGATGCTTTCTCCAAAGCCGAGAGCATCTCCATCGACTATGCTGTTATGGAGAAGACCGCGAATGGCGCCGTGGTGCCGGCCGACATGGGGTGGAGCGACGTCGGGTCGTGGTCGGCGCTGTGGCAGATCAGCGACCAAGACGGCGACGGCAACGTCATCCTGGGCGATGTCGCTACCCTTGACGCCAAGAACTGCTACATCCGCTCCGACAGCCGGCTGATCGCCGTTGTCGGCGTCGAGGATCTGGTCATCGTCGGCACCGACGACGTTGTACTGGTCGCACGGATGGATCGTGACCAGGATGTCAAGCGGGTGGTCGAGGAAATAGCCAACGCCGGCAGGAGCGAGCACGCCGTGCCGCGTCAGGTCTTCCGGCCGTGGGGCTGGTATCGCAACCTGCACGAGGGTCACCGCTTCCAGGTCAAAGAAATCGTGGTCAAGCCGGGCGAGAAACTGAGTGCACAGATGCACCACCATCGTTCCGAGCACTGGGTCGTGGTCAGCGGCACGGCGAAGGTGACCAAGGACGGCGAGTCGTTTTTCATCGCGGAGAATCAGTCGACCTATATTCCAAACACCGCCCAACACTCCCTGGAAAACCCGGGCAAAATCCCTTTGAAAATGATTGAGGTACAGTCGGGACCTTATCTCGGCGAAGACGACATCATCCGTTTCGACGACCGCTATGGCCGTGTCGCTGCCGAAGCCACCCGCTGAGCGCTCATGCGACGGGCGGCATCGACGGGCGCGCATACAACAAAAGGTTGCGAAGCCGGGGCTATGACCAGAGTTCGATGAACTTGGCTCTTGCGATTGGCAGATTGTCAAGTTTGTGATAGCCGTCCGACGACCATTCATTAAAAAATACGGTTAAAGCGGTTGTAGATTTGTTGAGCCACCGATCGAACGAATACTGAAAAAAATTGGCCTGCTCCTGATCGTACGACGACGGCGGGTAGTAACCCCAGGGAGAGATATCCCACATCGGGCCGTACTCGGAGATGACGAACCGTTTGCCGTGGTTGGCGGCGAAGTTGAACATCGCTTCTGGACCCCAGTCATTGCGGGAGTCCATTAGTTGTTCTTCTACCGTACTGCCGTATGTGGTTTTTGTCGAGCTGCTCGGCCGCGTGGTCGAATACAGCGTCATGCCAACCCCGTCGCAATAGGCGTCACCGACGTACCAATCCGTCCACGCAGTCGGTGCGCTGGCGTTGTTCATGTTTGCGGGCCAATTGTGCGAGGGGCAGAGCGAGTAAATCAGGCTCGATCCCAGGATCGCCTTGCAAATGCTATAGCTGCGCTGAACTCCCGCCTTCCACGCAGCAACGTCTTCACTGCCATAAAGGACATTCCAAGAACATTGAAATTCGTTCTCGACCAACACCACGGTCTTGTAGTTCGAGTTATTGGCAAGGACATTCGCCAAGGACAGGGCGGCACTTTGGATCGAACTGTCCATGCTGCCGTTTGCCCGCGCCCGGTTTCTTTCCGTGGCATTGCTGTAGTTGCCTGATGGCGCATAGGGCCCGTTGACCATGATAATCGAACGGCTCTGCCAACTCGGGTCCCGAGAAGAATTGGTGGGTTCGTAGCCGTACGATCCGTACTGGTTGCTGTCCGCGTAGAACGACTTGCAGGACAGCTTCCGGCCCAGCCAGCCATCGAGCTGAGCCGCGTCATAATAGGCGCCAAGCGGCGACCGACTGGTTGACGGTGGTGGCGGTGCAACTGGTACCACGCCTCGCCGGCTGACGAGAGGCGGCAGCCCTCCGCCCTGGAACGCGAAAGCCCCGATCGCGCCCCTCACGACATGCACTCCATGATCCAGGTGAGGTCGGCAAGCCCGTTGAGGGCAGCGGGCGCGACAATGCGCAGCCGGTCACCATGATCGAAGCGCGTAATGCCATTGGGGAAATTCCAGGTACTCCAGTCTTTCTGGTTCGCACTGAAGGTGAGCGTGCCGATCTGCGCCCACGCACCCTGGCCAGTGGGCGAACGTTCGATGGAAAAGGCTGTGGATGCGGTCGGCGCCGTGCCGCAGGTGACGTTGCCAACATCGTCGGGCTTGAAGGGTACATACAGCCCGCCGGCGAGACCAAAATTATGCACGTACATACCGAAGAGAACGGCGCTGGCATCCGGCACGCCGGAAACGGTGAAGGTAATCGGGAATGAGGACGGCTGCGGTCCGACCAAGTACCAACGCGTGCCAAGCCAGCGGACGTAATACTCGACGGTCGCGCCCGGCATGATTGCGGCCAGTGGCCGCTTGTGCAGGACCGCGTATTGGGTTGTCGCGCTGCCGATGTCGAAAGTAAGGTCGATCAGCGAAATACCGGTGTTGGTAATGACAAGGTGCAGGAAGACCTCGTGATCGCCGGGAAGCGTCGCCCCGCTAGGGATGGCAAGCGTGAAACTGGCGGAAGCGGACGCGAGGATCACCGACGCGCCCTGATCCAGCGGCGGGCTCCATGTCCCGGAAATGGTGCCAGCATTGTAGATGCGGCCGCCGACCAGCGGAGTTTTCAAGAGTTTGGTCGAGGCCGCGTAGGTGAGATAGGTGTTGCCTGCCAGCGCACCCGAGGAATTGTACTGCAACGCGCCATCACTGCCGCCGATGACGCCCCCCGCAGTCATCGCGTACCACCCGCGCGCACCGCTGGCATCGGTGCCGTAATATCTCGATGCTCCCGGCGTGGCCGTGTCACCGAAGAGCTGCAATGCGCCGCTCGAATTGACCAAGGAACCGCCAAGACTGAGCTGAGCGGCGGTGTGCGTGTGACTAAGCGCGGCGTAAGTGGTGTCGTGATTGTGATCGGACCGTGCAACGTTGGCGGCGCTACCGGTGCCGGCGAAGCTGACACTGAACGTCAAGGTGTCGGTGGTGGCATTGGCCGCGATACCCATACCGCCGCCGGCACTGAGCGTCAGCGTGTCGGATGCAGTGTCGGCATCAACTGAAGTGCTGCCGACCTTAATCGTCCCGAAATTGTAGGTCGTCGCCGGCAGGTAGGCGCTATCGTGGTTATGATCGGAGCGGGCCGCGGTGGTCGCGGTGCCGGTGCCCGCGAAGTTGACACCGACCGTCACCGCATCCGCGGTGGCATCGGTGGTAATGGCGACGCCGTTGCCGGCGGTGAGCGTCAGGGTATCTGCCGTGCTGTCGGCCACGACACTCGACTGGCCGCTAACTGCGATCGTCGAAAATGCGTTTCCGGCCGCGCCACCGGTGGCCGCGATCGTCACATCGACCGCCTCGCTCGCGGCGTTGTCGGCCACAGTTAGGGTGACGTTGCTGCCCTGGATCAGATTAAGCCCGCGGCGCGTACCGACCAGCGAGCCGGCCTTCTTCACCGCGACCCGCGCGTTGGCGTCAAGGCTGCTGGCTAAGGCAATGGTGCCGGCGGTGTCGGCGAGTCCTGCGCCAAGGGATTTGCCATAGAAATCACCCTTGTCGGTCAGGTTTGCCCCTGTGTGCGTGTGGGTCGTGAGCGCGAACGACGAGGCGTTGTAGGTCGAGCCCTGCAGCGCGCCGGCGGCGGTCATCGTCGGGAAATTGCCGGCGGTCGGCGTAGCGATGACAGGAACGTACGTGCCGTCGTGGCTGTGATCGGAGCGCGCGGCGTTCGCCGCCGACCCGGTGCCGGCGAAGCTGACACTGAACGTCAAGGTGTCGGTGCTGGTATTGGCGGCGATGCCCATGCCGGCGCCGGCGCTCAGCGTCAACGTGTCGGAGATAGTGTCGGCGTCCACGGTGGTGGAGCCGACCTTCACCGCACTGAAGGCATTGGTGGCACCGGCGGCGGAGACGTTCACCGTCACCTCGCCGGTACCACTCGCGCTTGCCGTTACTGCGGCGCCGGTGAAATTCAGCGACGAAACGTCGCTCGCGACCTGGCTCCCTTCATCCTTGACGGTGATCGTGCCGGTCACTGGCAGCGGGAAAAAACCTTTGCCGCCACCGCTGTCGGTCCCGTAGTACCTCGACGCGCCAGGCGTCGTTGCATCGCCCGACAGCTGCACCGCACCCGAAGCATTGACGACAGAGCCACCGAGGCTGATCTGAGCGGCGGTATGCGTATGACTTGCCGCCGCGAAGGAACTGGATGAATAGGAAGAAGTCTGCAGCTTGCCGGCGCTGGTCATCGTCGGGAACTTGCCCGAGGCCGGTGACGAGATGATCGCGATGTAGCTGCTGTCGTGATTATGAGCGACCGGCGCGTAGATCCCGTCGTGCGTGTGGGTGGTGCTCGCTTTTTGGTTGAGCGCGGTCTGCAAGTCGGACTGAGCGGATAGAGTGCCGGTAATTGTGCCCCAGGCAGCGGCTGTCGCCTGCTGGCTCTGCGGCTGCCCGACGATCACTTCGCCCGACGCGTCGAAGCCCAGCCACTTGTTAGCACGCTCGGCGCGCTCCGGCAGATCGAGGGCCGCCTGCGTTCCAATCTCCTCGGGTGGAACGTGCACGCAGTTATCGATATCTGCGGCAAGCTGTTGTAAGCCTGCAGCCAAGTAATCGAGTTCGTCATTGATGACGCTCGCCCGAAACTTGTCGTAAGGCATGAAATCGGTGATACGCTGCAGCACCATCTGGCGTCGTAGCGTGACCGTGGCACCAGAAACAGGGGCAGCATTGAAAGTTACAATGCCGCCATTGGATTCGCGCAGACCTGAAACTGAGTAATTTCCTGATTGCTTTGCGTTGTTTACATATACTTCTATGTCAGCTGCGACAAATATGGCAAAATTAAATGAAAAGGCGCGCTGGCTACCATTGGCAACATGCTGTATGGCCGGCGTGACTGGCAGTATCTTTACGTGCTCAGAGCTCATAATTACCTCTGCTCGTAAGCTGGTCCTCTAACCTTCCAACAGCGGCGATGTCTGCAGGTTGCGCTGGACCAAACCAAACGCGATGCGGCTGTAGGGCTGGGAGGCGGCAAGAAGGCTTGTTCGATTGGACGTTGCGAGCTGCGCCTGCAGCCGCCCGATGCGGGCGTCGGCGAGACCGGCTGCGTCCAGGGCCTGCCGATCGGATTCCTCGGCAAGCCCGGCAAGAACGGCGCTCGCCGAACCGGAGTCGTTGAGCCCGCTCGCGCCATATCGCGCCCGCTGGGTGGCAAGCGCTTGGCGAAGTCGCTCGCGGCGGCTTCGATCGTCGACCTCCTGGGCAGCACGGATCTGTGCCGTTTGGAACTTGGCATCCGCTTTCTGGGCCGAGCGAGAGGCCTCCTGTTGCGCGGCTGTCATGCCGACCTGCAGAGCAGCCATGGCGAGCGACGGGGCGGCACTACCCATCCGTTGGTCTCCTGTTCTCAGAAGTGTGCGGGGATTGCTGATGGTCGGAGCGCGGCGCTTCCGCGCCATGGCTCAGTCGTTGATGCTGAGCTCGATCGATACCGACAACAAAGTGAACGGCAGGGGTGTATCCTGTTCGATGCGCCACAAGGGCGAAGTACCGTCGGCAATCCATCCCAGGGTGCGAATGGTCTTGTCGCCGGAGTAAAGCGGCGGCGGCGCATCCAAGATTTCGTCACCGAACCGCCGGAACGGAATGTCCACAATATTTCTGCCCGTATCGATCCTGATGGCGCCGGTATCGCGTACCCGAAATGTCATGGAGATCGGCCGCAGCTTGCGGCCCTGCCCCGTGGCCATGCCTGAAGGTGCGATTGGCAATGGCTCGATCACATGGGTAAACCCGAGACCCGCTTGCACCTCGTTCGCCGCATCGACCAGGGTGATAGCACCTGCCTCGACGATGCAATCGGCGTGCACGGCAGCATCGGCAACGACCTTAACCACCTGCCCCTCCAGGTGGTCGAGACCAGACCACACCGCCTTCGCGTCGTCAGCATTGCCGATGAGACTGCTGTCCACTTGCAATCGCTCGTCGAACATTTCGATCAGAAAGCCGCCCGCGCGTTCGACCAGCACGTAGGTCTGCTCGCCGACCGTGCACACTGCCCGGAAGCTGCCATTGGTTTCCTGCAGCGTCCAGGCACTGACCTCCTCCTCGCGATAGACGGTGAGCGTCGCCATCGTGCCGTTGCTCATCACGACATGCAGCAGTCGCCCCGATCGATCGAAATCCATATCGAGCGGATCTGCAAATAAGTGATGTGCAAGCAGTGCTAAATCGGTCGCCTGATAGGCCTGCTCGGTGTCGGTAAAAAGAAACTCACGCAACTGCTGACCGTTGCGTGGAATGAACAGCGTGGCGCCGTCAACGTCCCTGGGCGGTACGGTGCGATCAACACGCGAGCCAATCCGCGTCTGCCGGTTGAGCTGGATGTTGGTCGGCGCCAACGGGTCACCGGTAACCATCCACTCGGCCCCGGATGTAAAGACCTGCAGATGGCGCCCCGAGAAGACGGCGCGGACGGCATTGACTTGGTCCGACAATAGCGAAAATTCGATCGCCTCGTCGTCAAGACCTTCTCCGAGATCGAAATTGAAGTAATCGCCCGAGCAGGATAGCCACAGAAGATTCGGCAGGTCGCGCGAACCACCGAGCACCAGGCGGTCCTGGTGGAAGCACACTGAGACCGGCCACCCACGCACGCTGGAAAATGCTTGTTCGGTCCAGTCGGTCGTCACGTTCTTGTTGGGGAGAGTCTCCTTGACGTCGGCATTGACAACGCTTGCCGAGACGAAGCCGGTGACTTGTACCTCCTTGTCGGCAACCCGAAATCGCACCCCCACGTGCTCGGAAACGAAGACCTCGGCACTTGCGGTCAGCGTGATTGCCCCGGCGGTCGTGTTCGGCTGCAACGTGACATTGGTGTCAGAGAACTTGTAATGCGGACACTCGATACGGTTGTTTTCGGTGAAAAACGACCAATCGGAAATCTCCCACTGCTCACCTTGCGTCCGTGTCAGCTTCTTAGGCGGTACGTCGGGATGAACGACGAGAAGCGTGTCGGCACTTTGCGTCCAGTTGAACTGCGTGATCTGTTCCGCCGACCACGGTGCGGCTATCTCGCCGATCCGGACGCCTTCGCGATAGATGCGCAGCAGCTTGTCGCTAAAAACGAGCAGATACACTTGCTGGGTGTTGAATTCGAACGTCACCAGCCGGCTTGGACCCGCCGCAGTATCGACATAGCACAGTCCGGGGCGCCGCGTGATGCCGCCTGCGGGATGCACGACGACGTTGCGTGCTATTGCTGCGCCATTATCATAAGCGCGCAGATCGGGACGCCCAAGAAGCCACGGCGAGACCTCACCGGCGGTGAAGCTCGTCTTCTGGACGCGAACGCGCGCCATTAATAGCGCTCCTCGATCAGCGTGAAGTCAGAAATGCGCGCCGGTGTATCCTCTTGGGAATCAATCATCTTTGCACGGCGAAATTCGGCTTCCGCCGCTTGGCGCAGCCCCTCCCAACGGCTCGTGGAGTCGGTGAGCGGAATGCAGAACTCGGCCGCCAAGTACGCTATCAGCGCCATAACAAAGAATGGTGGAAAGTTCTCCTCGGGAGCACTTTGCACGTAGGTTAGAGTTACGGCTTCGGCGTCAGTCAGAAGCTGACGACCACAGATCTTGTATTCGAGACCAGAGCCGCGCGACTGCGCACCTGCCGACAGCACACGAATGCAATCAACGGGTAGCGTAAAGGCATGCGCGAAATCGGCAAGCGGTGGTGCGGAGAGCGGTTCCAGCTCGGCATAGGTGATCGCAAAGTTCCACGGATGTGCCGCGAGCAATGCGTCACGAATGACCGGGTACAAATGCGCTGCGATCTGGGCCTCGGTCGTTCCCTCCTCTAAGGACGCAATGGTGGCAGCCCCTATCTTGAGGAGCGCCCTCGAACACAGCTCTACCGGGCTGAGCGGCATGCTTGGCCTCTTTGTTCAATGCAGTGCAATGAAGTGGCGGCATCAAAGGTGGTTCGCCCGGCGTTATTCCAGACTGCCGGCACCGCCCGCAGGTGCTCCTGCCGACGTCGCGCCGGCAGGAGCGGTACTGGCTCAGCGAGATCTGCAGCCAAGCGGGCAAGAACCCAGTTGGCAACCCCTTCGAGACGCCCGGTTCCGAGCGCTAGCGGTCGTTAGCGGTGCCGAACGGCGTCAGGTTGGCAACATCGACCTGCCCGCCCTGGTTAGAGCGGACGACAAAGACCCCTGCACCCGGCGTAGTCGCGGTATTGACATTGGCGAGAATCATGTCACCTGCGCGCAACATGTCCGCGGCGGTGTTGAAATATCCGACGGTGTCGGCCGCCTCAGGACCATCCGTAGTGGCGTAGTGCCACAAGGTGAAACCGTTGGCATAGGCCAGGACGCTCAACTGCTTGGAATTGTAGGCCATGGTCATCGTCCCCTTAGATTTCCTTGCAGCGCAGAGTGACGACCCCGGCCGCGTCGATCAGGCACGCACCCTGGCTCATCATGTTGTTGACGAAATGAGCCGCACGATCGCCGTGCCAGGAAATGTCGGTCTTGACCTCGGAGCCGATCGCGTGGCCGATCGCGGTCTTGTGGTACCAGAAACAGCTTCGGACGCCGCTGACCTTGGGCAATCCAGAGTGCGGTAGCCAGAGCGTGCCCAGCCAGCGTTTGGCCTGGGTGCCCTTCCACGGCAGCTCGTCCTCACCGATGTAGTCGGCGTTGGAAAACTCATCGATGCTGAGGAGGTCGCTCCACTGCTTCCAGCCGACGACAGCAAAACGCTGTCCATCGTCGGGAACGTCGGCTTCGCCGAGCATCTCGAAGGCGGCAAGGACCTTTTCCTTGGTCAGCGCGTCGCTGTCGGAGCCTGCGAACACCTGGGACGTTTGGAGCTGGTTGATGATCAGATCGTCGGTCTTGCGGCCAAGCGCATACGCACCAGCGCGCGCCACCACCTGCTGTTCATTGATGTTGGTCTTGAGCTCGTCGAGCTGATCGATCCAGTCTCCGGCGTAATAGTCGAGAAGCACGCACTCGACGGGATCGTGGTCGACGTTCATGACCGGAACCTTGCCGTGGCGGGCTTTGGTGGAAGCCACACCCTTGCCGACCTTCTGGAAGGTGGTGCTGGCGCCGATCACGTCGTTCTTGGTGCGGACGGTGTTGCGAAGCTTGGAGCCCATCTGCTGGAACTGGACATGGACCTCCGCTTCGAAGTTCTTGATGAATGCCTGATCGACAGACGTCGACATACGAATTTCTCCTGAAATAGGTCTTGGGAGAAGGAGTTAGGCGATGCGGGACCCGCTGGTTGTGGCGTTGCCGCCAACGGTGACCGCGTATGTGCTGCCGGGCCTAGCCTGCACCGGGCAAGGCGGGTTATCCGGCAGAGGAAAATCGAGAGGGAATGACACACCGAGAAAGGGGGAAGGGGCGCCGGCACCCGGGAGCCGGCGCCCCCAAGGGGGAGCAGCGCGTGGGCGGAAGCGCGCTCACCCCCTAATCACTGTAAAGACGGCGAAAGCCTTCGCGGACCTGCTCGACGATGGTGGGATCCTGGTCACGCCAATAGCGCGGGTCGCGCATCAAGGCCTTGAGTTGCGCGTCCGACATGCTTTCGGCCGGGCGATCACCGTCGCGGACGAACCCTGGCTCGTCATTGCTCATCATCCGATATATGGCGAGCACACCTTCGAACGTGGTCGAAAGCGCCTCGAACGCGCGTTGCGGCAGGTGCGCCCGGCCCCAGGCATCGATCTGGCTGGCAACCACGCGCCACCGCTGCTCGCTGCCAAACTCCTTGACCAAACGCGCGACCTGTCCCTCGGTTTCGAAAACTTCTGCGATTTCCGATACCAGAGGGATCAGCCGCTCCGCTGCGAGATCGTAGACGAGCTGCGCCTGATCCTGGGTGAAACCGGCGGCATACAAGCGACGGTTGATTTCCGGGTCATCGGCGAGAATTTCATTGGTGATCTTGATCTGATAGTCTTCGGCGCTTGGCGGCAGCTCCCGCTGAAGGGGAGTGCCCAGTTTCTTCTCAAGTTCCAGGTAGGACTTGATCAGTGCGTCGGTACGCAGCGTACCGGACGCATCATCCCAGAATTTGTCGGGAACGCCCGTCGGGCGCCCGCTGCTTTGCCGCGTCGGGGTGGCATTGCCGACGGCTCCCTGATCCTGGCTCGGCTCCGTCCCGAGTTCCAAGAGATTTTCACTCATTGCGTTCTCCATCTCGTGTCGATGATCACTGAACAGGGCGCGCGCATTCAGCTCGATGGCCCCTTGCTCCCCTTGCGCACGAGCGCTTGGATGTAGAGGACGAGTTGGCGCTGACCTTCGAGGTGACGCAGCAGTGCCTCCGACGCGTGCGGGCCGGCCGACCGGTTGAGCGTCAAAGCGCGCAAGTGGTCGAGGACGCGGCGACCGTCGGGCGACAGGAAGCACCGGGCATAAAAAAGACTGGCCTCGCGCTCGTCATCGGTTTGCCCGCCATGCGTACCGCCGGGTTCTGCGGAAAAATGAAACCACGACCAGCCGCTCTCCGTATCGACCATCGCTGCTCTTTCCTGTGTCGGTTCGGGGTTTCGTCACGGTCCCAGTGATCGCCGCGGCGACGCCTTCGGCTGAACCGGTTGGTGCCTACGTCACACGCGCGCTTTCTGGCACGGGCGAAGCGGCAGCGCTTGACGGCTCGGCCATTAGTTCTTCGGGAACGCCCAGTGACCGGCCGAGCCAGCGTGCGGCGGCAACCTGATTGACGGCGGCAATCGCCTGGGGCCCCAACGCTCGGACGGCATCGAGCCAAACGAGCGTATTCTGAATGCTTTGCTGGGCTTGGTAGCGCGCTTGTGGCGAGCGGTATTCGAGCGCCACCAGCCGGCCGTCGAAGGGAAGGTCAGGGATCTCGCCGCGCCGGGCGAGGATCGCCTGTGCGCGACCGACCAGCGGAGACAACAACTCGCTCTGCAGGCGGCCATAGGCGGCACCGAGTACACGCGCCATTTCGGCTGCGCGTTCCAGCACCTCGGTTGCCGTCATCCTTGGGCCGTTTACCTGTCCAAGCTGGTCGACGAACAGCGCCTTGCGAATGCGGCCGCGTAGCTGTTCCAGGACGATTTCGGAAACATCGAAGCGACCCGGCGTTTCCAGGGGTGTCAACCCTGCCGAACCAACGGCTTTGGGAATGATCGTACCAGGAACGAGCTTGATCGTCGCAGGATTGATGACGCCGTCGTCATCGGCTTGCCAGATGCCCGTAACCGCGATTGACGCATTCTTGAGGACAAGTTCGACAACTTTGTTCGCGGTCTTGATGTCGGGCAGTGCCTTCATGACCGGCGAACGCCCGTATGTTTCGCCCGGAGCCTTCAACCAACGAAAGCTGATAAAGGGCGAGGCGTGGAATCGCCCGTTAGCGAGCAGTTTTGGCTGCGAGCCGACGCGCGTCTCAGGCTCGACCACCGCCGTGTATTGATAGAATGCGCCGGTCCAGACAACGGCTTCGATGACGCCCAGACGCGCATCGGGATCGTCGCCACCGCCCTTAGCAAGCGCTCGAACCGGTTCCGCGCTGGGAAAGCGGGCGTTGACTTGCGCGATGCTAAGCTCGGTGCGCCGAAACGTGGTATCGAGCCGACCCGACGGCCCTTCCTCAAGGACGACCTGCGCCAGGGGCACCGCACTGAAACGATAGGCAGAGCTTTCACCAGGCGCCGCTTCTTCGAACAAGAGCACGGCCGTGCCGGCAGTAACCAGATCGAGGTAGCACTGATGCATCTCGACTGCGAAATTGGACCGGTCGAAATGCGACTGGATAATCGCAGTCGCCCGCTCCAACTCGCCACTAATGGCTTGGCGGTCACCGAGCGCAACGTCGGGGCCGGTAACAAACCCAAACCAGCGCGACCAAGGTGGCGTGAGTTGCGCCATCAAGCTCGCGGCAAGCTGATCGACGGCATCTGGTGCTGTTCCGTCGAACAGGCGGTCGCCACGTCGCTGGGCCGAGGGCACCATTCGCACCGCGGTATCTCGCGACGGCAGCGCAAAATCGTAGCATTCCTGCCAGTGGCTTTCCCAACTCGCCCGCTTTCCCTTGGCCCGCTGATAGCGGCCCACAACCTCTTGAGGGTCGAGACCGGTCATGCTCATGCTCCCAAAACAGATTTTGATAGCCTTCTTGCCGCGCTCACCGGCTGAAGGAAGCGCTTCGACTCCGATGGAGAGCCTTGGCCGTCTGCGGTGCGTATTGTGGTCGGCTGGCGCCGTCGTCTTAAGGCTCGAAGCGATGGCTTTGCGCCAGTCGCTCTTTCGCCGGACTGTCCTCGTCCTTGCATTCGCGATCACCCTCTTGCCAGAGCAAGCGTACGCCTACGGCCGTGGCCGTAAGCCGGACGCACGGGTGCCGTTCATGAATAGGAATATAGTCTCTTCTGGCGCGTCCCGTCAAGACCCAATTCAACATCTCCTTGTCGTGTTCGCAGCATGCGATAAAGCTGCCAGGGCGTGACAACGGCTGGCGCCACCAGGCACAGCACCCGTTTGACGAATTCAACACAAGTGAACGGACGCATCAGCGATGCGCAGGCGGTGGAGGTTTCGCCAATGCCGCTCTCAATCACAGTATAGCCCTGTTGCCAACAATATCCGCACGCCATCTCCAACGTGACCGCCTCAAGATGGCCAATAATCGTCCGGTTCGCCAGCGGATCGCTCACGATACATCCTCCACCGTCCTCAATGATAACAAAGCAATGGCGGAACCCTGGGCGCAGAAAAGCAAGCCAGCGAAGGCGTGTTCTGCCGACGAATACGACCAACGCCCTGGCCTGAGGGCCGACTCTCTTCTCATGTGCCTCAACCGCCAGCAGATTTCCGGGCGTCAGTCGCATCATGCGAGGATTCCCTTCTTGCCGAGGACAGAGGCTAGTCGGTCCAGCGCTTCTTCCCACAACGATGCCAGCCGTTGCTCTTCGCTGCACCGGCGATCAGGTGGCCTGCCCAACAATCCGAAGCGACCGAGGACGAGCAGGTGGGCTTGTCGGATCCGACCGCCACGGATGAGGCAAAGCACGGCGCGGTAGATGTCGTCGGGATCACACGGCCGCTCATAAGTCGCCGCATTGGCGAACCGGGCTCCCTGTCGGCGCGCCTCTTGGCAGCGCACGTACCAGAACCACGCCTCTTCGGCGCTTACGAACGGGCTGCTTGGAATTGATGCATTGCAACCCCTTGGAATAAAGCGCTTCTGTGTCATGCAGCCATGTCCGGTGTTTTCCGATATAGGATTTACATCCGTTATATCGTGACATAAGGCCGCCATCAAGTTTTATATGATTATGATCCTAGTGCATTTCGTCCGCGAAGTGCAGATAATGTTCCCATGTTCAGGCATGCGGACGTTTGGCGCGCGATCGACGCTTTGGCACAAAAGCGCGGGCTTTCTGCGTCGGGCCTTGCCCGTCGGGCTGGACTAGACCCGACCACATTTAACAAAAGCAAGCGAGTGACACGTGACGGGCGATTGCGATGGCCGAGCACGGAAAGCATCTCAAAAATTCTTGATGCGACCGGGGCAAATTTTGCCGAGTTTGTTGCCTTCGTCGATGGCAGTAGCGGCAGTCGGGCTTATCAAAATATTCCTTTGATTGGCTTTGCCCAGGCCGGCGCCCAAGGCTTTTTTGACGACGCCGGTTATCCGACCGGGGGCAGTTGGGAGGAGGTCAATTTCCCGGAAATCGCCGACACTCACGCGTACGCGCTTGAGATCAGCGGCGACAGCATGGAGCCGGTCTACCGTGACGGTGATGTCGTCATCGTCTCGCCACAGCTCGTCCCCCGGCGAGGCGACCGGGTGGTCGTCAAGACACGTCAGGGCGAAGTGATGGCCAAGATGTTGCGGCGGCGCACGGCGCAAAAATTGGAGCTGAAGTCACTGAACCCCGAACATCCCGACCGCGTGCTGGCTTCCGACGAGATAGAATGGATTGCACGCATTGTCTGGGCAAGCCAATAGCAGCCTGACCCGCAGGTCATCCATTCACCGAGGCGCCCACTTCAGTGACGGAAGTGGCGCATGCCGGTGAACACCATGGCAATTCCGTGCTCGTCGGCGGCCGCAATCACTTCCGCGTCTCGAACCGAACCGCCTGGCTGAATGACCGCGCTCGCTCCTGCCTCGGCGCAGGTTACGAGCCCGTCCGCAAACGGGAAAAACGCATCCGAGGCAACTACTGCATTCACGGTTCGCGCTTCTGTCTCTTCGGTGGCTTGCTGTGCTTGCGACGCCTTGCGAACGGCAAGTTCGGCGGCATCGATCCGACTCATTTGCCCCGCACCGATGCCCACAGTGGCGCCGTCCTTGCAGAAAACTATGGCGTTCGACTTGACGTGCTTACACACCCGCCACGCAAACTGAAGTCCCGCCATCTCGGCCGGTGTCGGAGCACGCTTTGTAACCACCTTCGGTTGGCCCGAGACCGATAGCGCATCGCGACCCTGCACAAGAAAGCCCCCGTCTAGGAAACGATAACTGACGCCGGAGCGCGCCGGATCGGGCATCGCTTTGGTAATAAGCACCCGCAGGGCCTTCTTGGTTGCGAGGATCGGCCGAGCGTCGTCGTCAATCGCAGGCGCCACGATTACCTCAAAAAAAATCCTGGCAAGCGCCTCGGCAACCACGCAGTCGAGCGGGCGATTGAGCGCCACTATGCCACCGAACGCGCTAACCGGGTCACATGCGAACGCCCGGGCAAAGGCGTCCGCCGGATCGGCGCCTTCGGCGACGCCGCAGGGGTTCGCGTGCTTGATGATGGCAACCGCCGGCTGGTCGAATTCGGATGCAAGTGCGAGTGCGGCATCGGCGTCGTTAAAATTGTTGTAGCTCAGCTCCTTGCCTTGGATTTGTTCGGCACCGATAACACTGCTTACGGTCGCATCACTGGCGTAGACGGCAGCCGACTGGTGCGGGTTCTCCCCGTATCGCAGTGTAAAACGACGCGTTCCAGCGATAACCATCCGCTCAGGATAGGCTTCGCCGTTCTGAGCCTGCAACCACGTCGCAATCGAGGCATCGTAAGCAGCCGTACGAGCAAACGCTTTGGTCGCCAGTGCCAAGCGAAAGGTGGCGGTACTCCCGCCGTCATTTGCTGCCATTTCCGCCGCTAACAGTGGATAATCGGCAGGATCAGTGATTACGACGACGCTTGCATGGTTCTTGGCGGCCGCCCGGATCAATGCTGGACCACCGATGTCAATTTGCTCAACACATTCCCCGAAGCCAACGCCGGAAGCTACCGTTGCCTCGAAGGGATAGAGGTTGACCACCAGGAGGTCGATGGGAGCAATATTGTGCTCGCGCATGACACGCAGGTGCTCTGGGTTGTCGCGGACGCCCAAGAGGCCGCCATGCACAACGGGGTGCAATGTCTTGACCCGACCATCGAGGATTTCTGGGAACCCCGTGTGCTGGGAAATCTCGACCACCGATACACCCGCTGCACGCAGGGCCGAGGCCGACCCGCCGGTCGACAGGACCTCGACCCCGCGCGCGACAAGCGACCGCCCGAGATCGGCAAGACCGTTCTTGTCGTAGACGGAGATGAGCGCGCGGCGGATCGGCATTGACATGAGACTGGCCCCTCAAGGAAGTGCTGGCAGGATCTGCAACACCCGTCATAGCAGACCCTGCTCAAGGGAGGGACCGTGGTTTTCTCATTGAGCCATTCGATCCAGCCACCGGCGCCGTGCCCCGCACATTCACAACTTGACCAGGCGGCAAGCATAGAAGCCATCGAGCCCACCAACGTCTGCCCAGTGACATGGCAGGCTTAACAGATCACCTTCAGCGCTCACGAGTTCGGCAGCCCCACCAACCGCATCGGGTTGGATCGGCGACCGCCGGACCTCCTTAACGTGCTCAAGGAGCGCCGCCACCCGCGCCGGTCCTTCCTCGGGCAAAATTGAGCAGACCGCATAAACGACAATGCCTCCCGGACGCACCATCGCAATCGCCGCCCGTAGCAGCCGATCTTGTATCGGCACCAGCGCTTGGACGTCGGTTGGAGTTCTGTGCCGGGCAATGTCGGGATGTCGGCGAATGGTGCCGGTTGACGAGCAGGGCGCGTCAACCAATACGGCATCGGCGGGCTCCGCTGGGCGCCACGTTTCGGCATCCTCAATCCGCGCTTCAACATTTAGTCGCAGCCGATCGAGGTTTTCTCGCAGGCGCGCCATCCGCTTGGGCGAGCGATCAACCGCAGTGACATGAGCGCCCGCGAAGGCGAGCTGCGCCGTCTTGCCGCCGGGAGCGGCACACAAATCGATGACGCGCAGGTCCCTTACGTCACCAAGCAACCGTGCTGGCAGTGCCGCGGCAGCGTCCTGCACCCACCAAAGGCCTTCGGCGTAGCCGCGAAGCGTCGTGACCTCTCCTAACTCATCGAGACGCACCGTTCCCGTCGGCAACAGCCGGCCTCCGAGGGCGGCGGCTGTTCCAACCGGGTCCTTCGCCGTTAAGTCAAGCGTCGGTGGAGCAAGATGGGCGAGTGCGATCCGCCGGCACACATTCTCACCGTAAGCTTCGGACAACACGGACCAAAGCCAGGCAGGAGTGTTCAGCTTGGCAGCATCCGAGGTTGCCGCGATCGCCCCACCATCGCGCGCAACGCGGCGCAAGACGGCGTTGACCAGCGCGGGCGAGCAGGCGCGAGACGCGTGTCGGGCGAGGCTGACGGCGGTGTGCACGACGGCATGCGCAGGCATTCCGAGGAACATGAGCTGGCAGACGCCAAGTCGCAAAAGGTTGGCGGCCTTGGGTGCCAATTGCCCGAACGGCTGGGCGAGTACGACGGCGAGAATGGCATCAATCTCACCCAGCCGACGCAGCGTCGTCGCTGCGAGGGCGCGCACAAAGGCGCGATCGCGTTTAGCAAGCCCTTGGATCGGTTTGCTTGCAGTGACAGCGTCGTCTAGAGCCCGACCTTTGCCGAGAACGGCATCGAGCAGGCCCAGCGCCACATTGCGTGCCGCAAGCACGTCGTGGGTTTCTTGGGCGACGGCCGATGGCCGCAAATTGTCATCTGAAGGCATTTGAAATGCCTTAGCGGAACATGTCGGCTACGCTATTCCCGCTCATGCTGCGGCACTGGCCTCGTCCGCTCAGCCCCACGGCCCAACTTGGCCCGTCCGCGCGGCAAGCTCGCGCAGAGCCCGCACGCGATCTTCAAGACTCGGATGCGTCGAAAACAGGCTGGCAAGTGAGCGCCCGTGCAGCGGATTGACGATGAACAGATGCGCAGTGGCCGGATTTCGCTCCGCTGCGTAGTTATCAATCCGGCTGGCACCCGCCTCCAGTTTTTGTAGGGCGCCAGCGAGCCACAACGGGTGGCCGCAAATCTCCGCGCCGATGCGATCGGCGGAGTACTCACGGGTGCGTGATATCGCCATCTGCACCAGCATTGCTGCGATGGGAGCCAGAATAATGAGGAGAATGTTGCCGATGGCGCTGCCTTGGTTGTCCTCGCGCTGGCCTCCGAAGAACAGACCGAACTGGGAGAGCATACTCAGGGCGCCCGCGATGGTCGCGGTGACCGTCATGGTGAGCGTATCCCGGTTCTTGATGTGCGCCAGCTCGTGCGCCATGACGCCAGCCAGTTCCTGGTGGCTAAGCAAACGCAACAGCCCGGTTGTCGCGGCGACGGCGGCGTTCTCCGGGTTGCGGCCCGTTGCAAACGCGTTCGGTTGCCCACTTTCCACAAGATACACCCTTGGCATCGGCAAGCCGGCACGATGCGCAAGCTGCTCGACAAGGCCATGCAATTCCGGCGCTGATCGGGCATCGACCGGCTGCGCATTGTACATGCGCAGCACCATTTTGTCGGAATTCCAGTAGGCAAAGACGTTGGTGGCGACTGCCACGGCGAGCGCGATCAACATGCCATTGCCACCGCCGATCAGGTAACCGACGGCAAGAAAGAGCGCTGTGAGCGCGGCAAGCAGCATGGCGGTGCGTGCTGTGTTCATGGCCGTCCTTCAGCCGCGCCTTGGCGGGCGATTCCATCCGTTGGGGACCGTGCGTTCTATGTAGTAGTATCCGCCCTTGCGCGAGACAAGAAGCCAGACGGGTGATAGCAGCGATGACACACGTGCACGGGGACAGCGTTCAGCCACCCGCAAACCAGCCTACTCGCGAGGAGGGAGCGGCAACGCCGCACGATCAGCCGGCACCCTCGGCCGACGGATCTGCGGCCAACGCCTCGGACCAGGGACAAGACCAGGGAATTTCCGATGTCGAAGAGCACGGCGGGCCATCGGGGCCGGAGCCGACCCGCTTTGGCGACTGGGAGCGCAAAGGCCGCTGTATCGACTTTTGAGGCCCTGTGCGATGGTATCGGCCTTCGACTGGTGCCCCCGGGGAGACTCGAACTCCCACTCCGTTGCCGGAAACAGATTTTGAGTCTGCCGCGTCTGCCAATTCCGCCACAGGGGCACGTGCACTAGGGCGGCGATCATAGAGATGCTCGCTTCCACGTCAATCGCTGCCGTATGGCCGGCAACGCCCCCATCGAAAGCGCATGACGAGGCACGAACAAACCAAGCGCCGCCCCTGCGGCGGAGTATCGATTGTCGCCGACGTTAACCCGGGCTAAAACCCAGCGGCAGTACGCTCCCGCCTGCAACTCCGGTTTTTCCCATGATCCGTCGCTTCTACGATTGGACGATCCGGCTATCCGCCACGCCCCAGGCGCCGTGGGCGCTCGCCATTGTTTCGTTCCTGGAAAGCTCGATCTTTCCAATCCCGCCCGATGCGCTGCTGGTGCCGATGTGTCTGGCGCAGCGGCGTCGCGCGTGGACTTATGCCCTGAGCTGCACGATCGCTTCGGTCCTGGGCGGCCTCTTGGGCTATTCCATTGGCCGCTTCCTGATGGAGACCCTGGGAGCGTGGATCATCCACGCCTACGGCTACGGCCATCAGGTTGCTTCCTTTGAGGAAATGTATCAGAAGTGGGGCCTCTGGATCATTCTGATCAAGGGACTGACGCCGATTCCGTATAAGTTGGTAACAATTGCGAGCGGCGCCGCACATTTCGATATCGTCGTGTTTGTGCTCGCCTCAATCGTTACACGCGGCGTGCGATTTTTTCTCCTTGCTGGCTTGTTATGGCGTTTTGGGGAGCCGATCCGTACGTTTGTCGAGAAGCGGCTCGTGCTCATTACCTGGCTGTTCTTATTTGCAATCATTGCAGGCTTCATCATCGCCAAGTACGTCGCCTGAACACCCGACCTGCCACGCGCTTGGCGAAGGCGCCGCACCCGCCTATGCTGGCGCCACCATGTTGCGTGCACCCCTCGACAACACTCAGCCGTTGCGACCGCTTCTTCTCGGCATCGCTGTGGCGAGTACTGCCGCGCTTGCCGTTGCACTGCTCGGCGAATACGTGTTCGGCATTGTGCCGTGTCAGCTTTGCCTTTTCGCGCGCATCCCTTACGCCGCCACCGCCGCATTCGCCATTGCCGGGCTTGCCTTGGGCGCAGCACAAAATTGGCAGCGCTGGCTGGCAATAACGTGTGCGGTGGTATTCGCAGGCGGTACCGCCCTTGCCTTGTACCAAGTGGGTGTCGAGCAGCACTGGGTGACTGCTCCCGCGTCCTGCCGCGGAGAAATTACGGGAGCATCGGCGCTGAGTGCGCTCGTGGAAGGTCAGGCGCGGCCGAAGCTCCGCCCCTGTGACGAGGATGTCTGGCGCCTGTTCGGGCTTTCGCTCGCGGGATGGAATGTAATCGCATCGCTGGTGCTGTGTCTCGGGACGTTGGGCACCGCCGCAAACTTCTGGGGAGGGTGGAAGAGCACATGAGCGACGGGACAGCCGGCAAAGGCCGCCTCTTGGGCGATCCCAGCGAACGTGACACGATGGCACGCTACCTGCGCGTCAACCACGCAGGCGAGTATGGCGCAGTCCGCATTTACGAAGGGCAACTGGCGGTCCTCAACCGCAAGCCCGTCGGCCCAATCATTCGTCAGATGGCGGATAAAGAGCGTGAGCACTTGAGTGCGTTCAACGCACTCTTGCCGAGCCACCGTGTCCGCCCGACAGTGCTGCAACCGTTTTGGCATGTTGCCGGTTTCGCTCTCGGTGCGGTCACGGCATTGATGGGCTCCCGGGTCGCGATGGCATGCACCGTCGCCGTGGAGGAGGTCATCGATCATCACTATCGACGCCAGATCGAGAGACTGGACGACGATCAGGCGGACTTGCGCGCCGTGTTCGAGCAATTCCGCCGTGATGAGGTCGAGCACGGACAGACCGCCCTCGACCACGATGCCGAAGCTGCGCCCGCTTACCGTCCGCTTACCGAAGCAATCAAAGCAGGCTCCCGGCTCGCCATTTGGTTGTCCGAACGCCTTTAGCGCGGCCGCTTACGACGTTTCATTCGTGGTGTGCGGTTGGCGTTCGCCGGAGACAAGGCAGCTGATCACACCGCGCAAGGTGCGTACTTCCTGCTCGGTAAGCTTAGCACGGCCGAAGATGTTGCGCAGATTGCGCACCACGATCGGTCGCTTCTCCTTTGAACGCAAGAAACCGCAGCGGTCGAGCTCCATCTCGAGATGCCGAAACAACCCCAGGAGCTCGGCTTTGTCCGCCAGTCGTGTCTCGACAGGCATCTGCAGCACTGGCCCTTCACTTGCAAACCCTGCGGTCATCCGCCATTCGTAGCCGACGAGAAGCACGGCCATCGCCAAGTTGAGCGAGGCGAAATCCGGATTGAGTGGCACCGTGATCATCGCGTCCGCCAATGCCACATCGTCGTTGTTGAGCCCGGTGGCTTCGCGGCCGAACACGACGCCCGTGCGCCCGCCCAGCGCTGCCACGTCGCGCAAGCCCTGCGCGGCAGCCCGAGGCGTAAGTTGCGGCTTGGTCATGTCGCGACGCCGCGCCGTCGTCGCATACACAACGTTTAGATCTGCGATCGCATCTGGCAGCGCACCGAAGAGACGCGCACAATCGAGCACCCTATCGGCGCCGGAAGCGGCGGCGATTGCCTTCGTGTTGGGCCAGGGTTCGCGCGGCCGCACCAATCGCAGATCAGAAAGACCGCAATTGAGCATGGCTCGTGCCACCATGCCGATGTTCTCGCCGAGCTGCGGCGCCACGAGCACGATGGCAGGTTGCCCGGCATTGTTGTCTGCCGGGGCCGGTCCAGCGCCCTCCATCAGCCGGCAGCGGATCGGGCCACCCGGGAACCGACCGCACCGTCGCGATAGAGTTTGTAAACGATGCTGTCGTGTAGCGCGCAGTATGAGGCATCGATGACGTTGGTGGAAACCCCGACCGTCGACCAGTGCTCGCCGTGATCGGCGGCGGATTCGATCATCACCCGGGTCACCGCGCGAGTACCGTCGCCGGGCGTAAGGATACGCACCTTGAAATCGACCAGCCGGACGTTTGCAAGCTGCGGATATTCCCGCTGCAGGACTTTGCGCAACGCCTGATCGAGGGCATTGACCGGCCCATTGCCTTCGGCCACTGCCATGTCCGCGTGACCATCGACCTCAAGCTTGACGGTCGCCTCGGATAAGGTGATCAGTTCGCCCTTGGCGTTCCAGCGCCGCTCGTCGATGACGCGAAAGCTGTTGCAACGGAAGTATTCCGGCAGCTCACCCAAAGCACGGCGCGCCAGAAGTTCGAAACTCGCCTCGGCGCCGTCGAAGGCATAGCCGTCATACTCGCGCGCCTTCACTGTTTCCAAGAGGTCCGCGACCTTCGGGTCTTTGGGGTCGATCTCAAGACCGATTTCGCGGAAACGCGCCAGAATATTGGCGCGCCCTGCCTGGTCGGAGACGACAATGCGGCGATGGTTACCGACCAGATCCGGCACGATGTGTTCGTAGCAGCGCGGATCTTTCTCGACCGCAGATACATGCAGACCGCCCTTGTGCGCGAATGCCGATTCGCCGACGTAGGGCGCGTTGCGCGCCGGCGCGCGGTTCAGGCGCTCGTCGAGCAAACGCGAGATATGGGTGAGCCGAGTCAAATCATTGGCACTCAGATTCAGGGAATAGCCCATCTTGAGGGCAAGGGTGGCGATGATCGCGATGAGATCGGCGTTGCCACAACGCTCGCCCAAGCCATTAAGCGTGCCCTGCACCTGCCGCGCGCCGGCGCGCACCGCCATAAGACTGTTAGCCACGGCGTTCCCGGTATCATTGTGGCAATGGATGCCAAGCCGTTCACCGGGGATGGTTTTCGTGACCTCGCCGACGATGGCTTCCACCTCATGCGGCAGGGTGCCGCCGTTGGTATCGCACAACACGATCCAGCGGGCACCGGCATCGAGCGCCGCGCGCAAACAGCGCAAGGCATAAGCGGGGTTGGCCTTGTAGCCATCGAAAAAATGCTCGGCGTCGAACAGCACCTCGTCGACCTTGGTCCCCGCGAGCGCGATGCTATCGGCGATCATCGTAACGTTTTCGTCGAGATCGATGCCTAGCGCGTCAGAAACCTGGAAATCCCAGGTTTTGCCGACGAGGCAGAGTGCGCCGGCTTTGGCTTCGAACAGCTTGTTCAGATCCGGATCGTTGGCCGCGCTGCGTCCCGAACGCCTTGTCATGCCGAACGCCGACAACTGGGCCCGGTGCAGTACCGGCGGGTCGGCAAAGAACGCCGTGTCGGTTGGATTGGCGCCGGGCCAGCCCCCCTCAACGTAATCGATTCCTAAGCCATCGAGCGCCTCGGCGATCGCGATCTTATCGGCGACGCTGAAATCGACACCTTGCGTTTGTGCGCCGTCGCGCAACGTACAGTCGTAAAGATAAACGCGACCACTCATCGTCTCGCAGCCCCTTTGAAATGTTCCGGTGGCGCATTTCCCGCCGCCAGATTATGCAATCGGCAAGCTCTAGCCGTATCCAAGGGAAGATGGAAAAGCACAGCCGCACCCGCAACCATGCGACCGACTAAGCGCGGCGCCAGACGGTGCCGTCGGGTCGATCTTCCAGAATGATGCCGCTGGCAGCAAGATCGGCACGGATCCGATCTGCCGCCGCAAAATTCTTAGCCTTGCGCGCCAGTCTTCGAGACTCGATCCGTGCCGCGATCTCCGCTTCGGACAGCTCCGAGCTTGCCGGAGGCTGCCAGTGGAACCAAGACTCTGGCTCCGAAACCAGCAAACCCAACAGCTTACCGGACTTGGTGAGCGCTCCTTTCAACCGAACCTTTTCTTCCTCGCTATCGGCCCGACGCAAGCCCACCGCCAGGCCATGAAGCACGGAAATCGCCTGCGGCGTGTTCAGATCATCGCCCAGCGCTGCCATTAGATCCCCTGGGAGAGCGGCTTCTTCGTCGACATTTATCCCCTCGGAGCCACGCAGCGCATCATACATCCGGTCAAGTGCGTGGCGAGCCTGAGCCAAACCGTGGCGGGTGAAATCAAGCGGCTGGCGATAATGCGTTTGCAATAGGGCAAGACGGATCGCCTCACCCGGCCATTCCGCCAGCAGGTCATGGACCGTATAGAAGTTGCCGAGGCTCTTCGACATCTTCTCGCCTTCGGTCATCAGGAAGCCGTTGTGCAGCCAGTAGCGCACGAACGCCGCGCCTGGGTGCGCGCAGGTACTCTGCGCGATCTCGTTTTCGTGGTGCGGGAAGATCAGGTCCTGGCCGCCGCCGTGCAGATCGAACGTCTCGCCAAGGTAACGGCCGCTCATCGCGGAACACTCGATATGCCAGCCCGGCCGGCCGCGTCCCCAGGGGCTGGGCCAGCCCGGCTCATCGTCGACCGAAGGTTTCCACAGCACGAAGTCGAACGGGCTCTTCTTGTAGGGCGCGACTTCGACCCGCGCACCAGCCAGCATCTCTTCGACATTTCGCCGTGATAGTCCACCGTAGCAAGGGCACGACGCGACCTCGAAGAGAACGTGGCCATCAGCTTGGTAGGCGTGACCGGCGGCGATCAAGCGCGTGATCATCACGATCATGTCGTCGATGTGTGCCGTTGCCCGTGGCTCGATGTTGGGATCGAGACAGCCCAGCGCATGCATATCGGCAACATAGGCCCGGGTTGTGCGCTCGGTGATCGATGCGATTGGCTCGCCCGATTGCCGGTGCGCGGCGATGATCTTGTCGTCGACATCGGTGATGTTGCGTACGTAGACCACGTGCGATGCGCCGTAGATCTCGCGCAGCAGGCGGAACAAGACGTCGAAAACGACGGCCGGCCGGGCATTGCCAATGTGCGCGCGGTCATAGACCGTTGGCCCGCAGACGTACATCCGCACGAGCACCGGATCCAGCGGCACGAACGGCTCCTTGGTCGCAGTGCGCGTGTTGTGGAGTTGCAAAGGTACGGTCGGCGCGGCTTTCTGCCCGCTGGTCATCAACATCGCTCCGCCGCAACCACGTGTTGGCTTGCACGCAAGCGGGCCATTGCGGTTGAACGGCCGATTAGCGGCAAAAGCGTCTTCAGCTCTGGGCCGTCGGCGACACCGGTAAGCGCCAAGCGCAAAGGTTGGAACAAGGCCTTACCTCGGCGACCGGTCGCCGTCTGCAGCGCCGCCGTCCATTTCGGCCAGGTTTCGATGCCCCATGGTTCGTCGGGCAGCAATTCCGCCGCCCGAGAGGCGAACGCAACGTCATTGGCGGCGGGTGCAATCTCACCATAGCAGACCCGATACCAATGCTCGGCGTCACCCAGCCGATCGAGGTTCGGTCGCACCGCTAACCAGAAGGCCTCTGTCGCGCCCGACAGACCCATCGCCTTCAACCGTTCTGCCACGGCTGCGTAGGGAAGCTGCTGCAGGTAGCGTGCGTTCAGCCGATCGAGCTGGTCTTCATCGAAGCGGGCAGTGGCACGAGCAAGCCGGCCCAGATCGAACTCGGCGGCGAGTTCGTCCAAAGTCAAGCGCGGCTCCAAGGTCGCGCCGGTACCAACCCGTGTCAGCAATCCGGCAAGCGACATCGGTTCGATTCCGCGCTCTCGCAGGCTTGCAAGCGTTAGACTGCCAAGCCTCTTGGACAGCCCCTGGCCCGCCTTATCCGTCAGCAAGGGCACATGGGCGTAAGTCGGCGGCTCGGCACCAAGAACGCGGCTCAAGAAGATCTGCACTGCGGTGTTGGAAACGTGATCCTCGCCACGAATGACATGGGTGATCCCGAATTCGATGTCATCGACGGTCGAAGGCAACATGTACAAGAACGAGCCGTCACCGCGCACGACAATCGGATCGCTCAAGGTCTCGGTTCGAATCGCAACTGGACCGCGGACCAGATCGTGCCACGAGATCTCGCCTTCGAGCCTGAGCCGCCAGTACGGCCGCCGCCCCTCGCGTTCCAGCGCCACACGCTGACTGGAAGTGAGCGCCAGAGCGGCGCGATCGTAGACCGGTGGCAGGCCGCGCGCGCGCTGGCGCTTGCGCTTGAAATCGAGCTCGTCCTGCGTTTCGTAGCAAGGATAAACCGCGCCCGTATCCTGCAGCCGCGCGAGAGCATCGTTGTAGACCGCCAAGCGTTGCGACTGCCGCTCCACGCGATCCCAGCCGATACCAAGCCATTTCAAATCGGATTTGATCGCGTCGACGTATTTCTCGCGCGAGCGATCGAGATCGGTATCATCGAAACGAAGCACGAAAGCGCCGCGACGCTGACGGGCGAACAGCGCATTGATTAGTGCGGTCCGTGCGTTGCCGACGTGCAATCGCCCGGTGGGGCTCGGCGCGAAACGAACGAGTGTTCTCATACGAGATCGGTAAAGCCGTTAGTGATGGGATAGCGGCGGTCGCGCCCGAAGGCACGCCTCGTGATCTTGACGCCGGGCGGTGCTTGACGCCGTTTGTATTCCGCCCGATCGATCATCCGCCAGACGCGACGAACGGTTTCCTGTTCGAACCCGAGGCGCACGACGTCATCAATCGCCGTCTCCCCCTCAATTAGCGCCGCCAGAATCCCGTCGAGCACCTCGTACGGCGGCAGGGAGTCCTGATCGGTCTGATTATGTTTCAGCTCGGCCGTCGGCGGCTTGGTGATGACCCCCTCGGGGATCACAACGCCAGCGGGACCCAGCGCGCCGGCTGGCCGCGTTGCATTGCGCCAGCGAGCGAGTGCGAACACAGTGGTCTTGTAGATGTCTTTCAACACCGAAAAACCGCCGCACATGTCGCCGTAAAGCGTGGCATAACCGACCGACATTTCGGACTTATTCCCTGTCGTCAGCAACATCAGCCCGAGCTTATTACTGATCGCCATCAAGACGAGACCACGGCAACGCGCCTGAATGTTCTCTTCGGTCACATCGGCGCTCCGGCCGGCGAAAACACCTTCCAACATCTTGGAAAACGCCGTCATCGCCGGCGTAATTGCCACCTCATCGAGAACTACGCCGAGCCGGTCGGCCACGGCTGCCGCATCATCAAGGCTGACGCGCGACGTATAGGGAGACGGCATCATCACGCAGCGCACACGCTGCGCGCCCAAGGCATCAACGGCGACCGCGGCGGTGAGCGCGCTGTCAATGCCCCCCGAGAGCCCTAGGATGACGCCGGCAAAGCGGTTCTTGGCGACGTAATCGCGTAAGCCCATCATCATCGCCTGGTAAATGGCGACAAGACCGTCGGCGACCGGCTCCAAGGCGCCGACATCGCAGATCCAACCGCCGTTGGAGTGATACCAGCGAGTGGTGGTGATCCCTTCCAGCCAGGCCGGGGCGCGGAGGACGGTGCCATGCCCTGGCAGGCAAACAAACGAACTGCCATCGAAAACGAGTTCGTCCTGGCCGCCGATCAGATTGACGTACGCAAGCGGCAGGCCGGTTTCGTTTGCCCGTGCCGCGGCAAGGTCCTCGCGAACACGCGGTTTGCCAGACTCGAACGGAGAGCCGTTGAGCACGACAAGAACGTCGCTGCCGCGCGCCTTAAGGTGGCGTGCCACATCGGTGATCCACATGTCCTCGCAGATCAGCACCCCCATGCGCCAGTCACGAAAGTGCAGCGGCTGCGGAAAGGGTGCCGCAGCAAATACCCGTTTCTCATCGAACACACCATAGTTCGGCAACTCATGCTTGCAGGAGCGTTGTGCGATTCGCCCTTGATCCAGCAACAGAGCGGCATTGAAAAGCTTTCCGTCCTCCCGCCACGGCGCACCAATCAGCAGCGCCGGACCGCCGTCGGCGGTCGCAGCAGCCAGCGTCCCAATCGCTTCACAAATCTTGTCCTGAAACAGGGGTTTAAGGACGAGATCCTCCGGCGGGTACCCCGCAAGTGCAAGCTCGCCGCAAATGATGAGATCGCACTCCGGCGCATCCGCGCGCAAGGCGCGGACCTTGACGACATTGCCGGCAACATCACCGACCACAGGGTTGGTCTGGGCAAGACCGAGGGTGAGTGTCGCGGACATCGGATTTGCCAACTTTCTCTAAGCTCGCGCCTTCCGTAACACCACATAATGGAGCGAGCGGAGTTAGCGCGAGAGACAGCCGCCCGCCTCATCTCGCAAAAACGCGTATTAATCAAGCCTGTTGGCAATAAGAGGGCGTGGTTGCCCGTGGTATGTCTTTGCCCAGCACCCGCAGCAGAAACTCGCGGCCGACCTTGACCGAAGGGACGCCATCGTAAGCAACAATATCGGCGGTCGCGTAGGTCTCCCGCCAGTTGTCGGGAAGGAACGAGCCGGTGCCAATGACATCGATGGGCGCGCCAACGTCGGCCATCACTTTGCACTTATCGACGCTGAACCCTGACGATGCGACGATCTTGACCTTGGGGAAGCCCCCCTGATCGAGCCGCTCGCGCATGTGGAAGATCGCGGCCGCAGAGACACCGGTGCCGGTCAAATATCGCAACTCCGTCTCGTTCCGATAGCGACGCACAGCGTCTGGAGCGTGGCGCTCCAGGGCTGCGTAAGACTCTTGCGGATCGAGGCCTTCCACGTAGCGGCCGCCATGGGTGTCGAGCCGCACCGCGAGCCGACCGTCCTGGGCGAGTGCAGGAAAGCGGCGGCAGCAGGCCAGTGCATCGGTGATTTCCCGTCCAAAATAATCAACCAGCACCGTCAAATTGTCGTCTGGGAAGCACTCGTGAAACATCTCGGCCGCACGCACCGTTGAGCCGGCGTAGCCGATAAGCGCATGCGGCATCGTGCCGAGGCCCTGCTTCCGACCGAAATAGTGCGCAGTGGCATCCGTAGCGTTGCCAATGAAACCGATGGCGTGCGCGCGCACCTGCGCGGCCTTTGAGCCGACCGAGGCGGCGTACGCCATCAGCTCAGCCATTTCGGTTCCCGCGCAGTGCCGCGCATCCATCGCGAGAAATGCGACCTTGGGCAAGTCCGAGCACATGGTGTAGGCGTTGTGAGCGGCAACGCAAGCGGCGCCCAACTTCTGCAAGTAAAGCGTCTCGAGATCAACCAAGTGGAAGAACGAGCCGGTGAGGTAAAGGAGCGGTTCACCGGCGCCGACCCACTCGCCTTCGGCGTACATGGGCTCAATGGAGGCGGTGCTACCGCGCGCAGCAAGCACGTGTTCGATCCAGTGCACCATCAGCCGGGGCGTGAAAATGACCGGCCGGCGCATGAACACTGCGTAAGTAACGGTCCTGTCGCCAAATCGCCCGATCGCGGCTTTGGTCTTCAGAAAATAGCGATCGGTCCAACGCGCGATGTCCGCAGCCTGCGGGAACACCGCCTCCGCCTCGGGCGTTTTCCCCCGCTCCGCTGCCGGCTCGACGGCCTTACAGTCCGGCGATGGCGTGCCGCAGCTCTCGTTCGCGATCACGACTTCGGCCCTCCTTCAGCGTCTCGGCCAGCAAGAAGGCCAATTCCAGCGCCTGGCTGGCGTTCAGTCGCGGATCGCAATGGGTATGAAACCGCTTGCTCAAATCTGCCTCGGTAATCTCCTGAGCGCCGCCGGTGCATTCGGTGACGTCTTGACCGGTCATTTCAAAGTGAACGCCGCCCGCGTAACTTCCCTCGGCTTCATGGACCTCGAAAAACGCTCTCACTTCGTCGAGAATCCGGTTGAAAGGCCTGGTCTTGTAACCGACCGCACTCGTGATCGTGTTCGCGTGCATTGGATCGGAAACCCACACCACGCAGCGGCCCTCCCGTCGCACCGCATGGATCAGCTTCGGCAGGAGATCACGCACCTTCGCTGGCCCCAAGCGGACAATCAAGGTTAACCGCCCCGCTTCGTTGCCGGGATTAAGAATATCGATCAAACGCAGCAACTCGTCGGCGTTCGTCGACGGTCCAACCTTGACACCGATCGGGTTCTGGACACCGCGCAGAAATTCGACGTGTGCGCCTTCCGGCTGCCGGGTGCGATCACCAATCCACAGGAAGTGCGCCGAAGTGTCGTACCAATCACCGGTCGTGCTGTCGATGCGGGTCAGCGCCTCCTCATAGTGCAGCAGCAGCGCCTCGTGCGCGGTAAAGAAATCGGTCTCACGGATTTGCGGCGTGGTCTCCGAGGTTAGCCCGCAAGCCGCCATAAACGCCAGTGCTTCGCCAAGCCGGTTGGCAAGATCCTTATACCGATCGCCCTGCGGACTATCGGCGACGAAGCTCAAGTTCCAAAAATGCACGCGGTGCAAATCGGCGTAGCCACCCTGTGCGAAGGCACGGATCAGATTGAGCGTCGCCGCCGACTGGTTGTAGGCGCGGATCATCCGCTGCGGATCCGGGGTTCGCGCCTGCCTGTCAAACACGATATCGTTAATGATATCACCGCGATAGCTGGGCAGGGTCACGCCATCAACGGTCTCCGTCTCCGAAGAGCGTGGTTTGGCAAACTGGCCGGCCAACCGGCCGACCTTGACCACCGGCACCGCCGCGCCGAAGGTAAGCACGACGGCCATCTGCAGCAGCACGCGAAAGGTATCGCGGATCGTATTCGGGTGAAATTCGGCGAAACTCTCGGCACAGTCGCCGCCCTGCAATAAAAAGGCGTGGCCTTCGGAGACCTGCGCGAGGCGCCGCTTCAGGCGGCGCGCCTCACCCGCAAAGACCAGAGGCGGAAATCGGCGCAGCTCCCGTTCGACGGCATGCAGATCATCTGGCACCGGATAATCCGGTACCTGCCAAATGCGTTTGTGCCGCCAGCCGTCCGGATTCCATCTCAACGTCATCGATGTTCCTCGCCTTCTGTCCCTCGCATCCCCTCCATCCAATAGGCACACCAGCGCTGCTTTGCAATCTTCACCAAAGATGAGGGAGCGCGAATCTCGGAGCCTTTCACTGCCAAAGCGGGTTATTCCACCGTGACACTCTTGGCAAGGTTGCGCGGCTGGTCGACATCGGTGCCCTTGAACACGGCGACGTGGTAGGCAAGCATTTGCACCGGGATGGCGTAAAGAATGGGGGCTACGAATGGATCGATCTTCGGCATTTCAATGGTTGCAGCCGCCATGGTACCGAGGCGTTCGATGCCGTCGGCATCGGCGAGTACGATAACGCGCCCGCCGCGAGCGATCACCTCTTGCATATTGGAAGCAGTCTTTTCGAACAGCGCATCCGAAGGGGCGATCACGATGATCGGCATCTTCTCATCGATCAGCGCGATCGGCCCGTGCTTCATCTCGCCCGCGGCGTAGCCTTCTGCGTGAATGTAGCTGATCTCCTTGAGCTTAAGCGCGCCTTCGAGCGCAATTGGATAGCCGGTGCCCCGGCCGAGATAGAGGACGTCACGCGCTTCGGCGATTTCGCGGCCGATCTCCGCCAGTCGCTTGTCATGCGTGAGGACATCATTGGTCCGGCTCGGCACTTCAGTCAGCGCCTTGCACAAGTTGCGCTCGGCCTCGCGGTCGATGACGCCGCGCTTGGCCGCCATGCCGATGACCAGACAGGCAAGCACGGTGAGCTGAGTTGTAAAGGCTTTGGTTGACGCAACGCCGATCTCCGGGCCGGCATGCGTCAAGAGCGTCATCTCCGCCAACCGCGCCATCGAGCTTTCCGGCACGTTGACGATGGCAAGCGTGTGCTGACCCTGGCCACGCGCATGCTTAAGGGCTGCCAGGGTATCGGCGGTCTCGCCCGATTGGGAAATGAAGATGGCAAGTCCGCCTTGCGGCAACTCGGTGCCGCGATAGCGGAATTCGGATGCGATGTCGACGTCGGTCGGCACCTTGGCGATGTTTTCAAACCAGTACTTGGCAATGAGGCCGGCGTGGTAGGAGGTGCCGCAGCCGATGATGGTCACCCGGGTGACACGCATCAGATCGAGTGGCAGGTGCGGAAAGGCGACGACCTGATTCCAAGGGTTGAGCAGCGTATGCAGGGCGTCACCCATCACGCTCGGCTGCTCATAGATCTCCTTGAGCATGAAATGCGGGAAATTGCCTTTGCCAATTAGCGCACCCGAGGTGGCGGTCAGGCGAATCGGTCGCTCGATGACGTTCCCGGCAGGGTCATGGATGACGGCTCCCGTGCTCGAAACCTCTACCCAGTCGCCTTCTTCAAGATAACAAATGCGGTTGGTGAGCGGCGCCAGCGCCAGCGCATCGGAGCCCAGAAACATCTCGCCGTTGCCATAACCCAGCGCCAGCGGACTGCCGTGACGGGCGCCGATCATCAGATCATCGCGACCGGCAAACAAGATGGCGAGCGCAAATGCGCCGACGAGACGCTGCAATGCCTGCTGCACCGCCTCCTGCGGGGTAGCGCCTTCGCCTAAGTGGCTGCTGATCAGGTGAACGATGACCTCGGTATCGGTCTCGGTTTGGAACACACACCCCTTCTGGGTGAGCTCACGACGCAGCTCATGGAAATTCTCGATGATGCCGTTATGAACGAGCGCAACCCGAGCATCGGCGTGGGGATGAGCGTTGATTTCCGTCGGGGCGCCGTGCGTTGCCCAGCGGGTGTGGCCGATGCCGATCCGCCCGCATGCCGGATCGGTCTGCAGCACCTTCTCAAGGTTGATCAGCTTGCCTGATGCGCGCTTGCGGATAATGCTGCCATTTTCAAGCGTAGCGATCCCGGCAGAATCGTAGCCTCTATATTCCAGACGCCGCAGCCCTTCAAGCAATAATGATTGAACGCTGTCCTTGCCGACGATTCCGATAATACCACACATGGAACGCTCAATCCTTTCGTGCTACCAATCGGGACTTTTCTTTTCGCTTTCTTTCGCGGAACGCTTTGGCCCAGCCCGGCTTTTCGGCGTGCGGGCCGCGCGTCAGCGCCAGCGCATCGTCGGTCACGTCGCGGGCAACGACACTGCCGGCACCGATGATTGCACCGCGCCCCACCTTGACTGGTGCAACCAAGGATGTGTTGGAGCCAATGAAGGCGCCTTCGCCAACGTCGGTAAAACCCTTGGTAAAACCGTCGTAATTACAGGTGATCGTCCCGGCGCCAATATTGGCTTTGGCGCCGATCCTTGCATCGCCGATGTACGTGAGGTGGTTGACCTTTGCACCTGCCTCAACGCGTGCCTTCTTGATTTCCACGAAGTTGCCGATATGCGCACCGGTTGCGACCTCGGTACCGGGGCGCAACCGGGCAAACGGGCCAATTGTGGCGCCGTCATCGACTTTGGCAGCCTCAAGATGACAAAAAGCACGGATCTCCACATCGTTGCCGATCTCGACACCGAGGCCGAAAAAAACGCACGGTCCCACGGTAACGTCGCAGCCAAAGCGGGTATCATGGCTGAGGTAGACGGTCGACGGGTCGAGCATGGTCACGCCTTCTGCCATGGCGCGCGCGCGCAGCGCCTCTTGGACAAAACTCTCGGCGCGAGCGAGGTCCGCGCGCGTGTTGATCCCGACGAGCTCCGCCTCGCTGCCTTCGACGACAGCGCACGCAAGACCGCGAGCACGGGCGAGGCCCACGATGTCTGTAAGGTAATACTCGCCCTTGGCATTAGCGTTGCCGACACCAGCCAGCAATTCGAACAGAAGCGCCGCGTCGACAGCCATGGTACCGGCATTGCACAGCCCGATGGCAAGCTCGTCGGCGCTCGCATCTTTGGCTTCAACGATCGCTTCGAGGCCTCCGGCGTCATCGACGATGAGCCGACCGTAGGCTCCAGGATCGGCCGGGCGAAATCCCAGCACTACGATGGCGGGCTGAGGGAGCTCACGCCGGCGATCGAGCATCCGCCGCAAGGTTTCGGTCGAGAGAAGCGGGGTGTCACCATAGACGACCAGCACATCACCGGTGAACCCGGCGAGCTGTTCGCGCGCAGTGAGCACCGCGTGTGCCGTGCCGCACCGCTCGCGTTGAATCAGTGTTGGGTACGGATGTACCGCCTCGGCAACGGCATCCATCTCGGGCCCAATGATCACCGCCATTTCTTGCGGCAGTAAGGCTTCCAGCGAAGCCAATAGATGCTTGATCATCGGCCTGCCGGCGATCGGATGCAAAACCTTCGGCTTTGAGGATTTCATCCGCGTGCCGAGACCCGCACCCAAGATGACGACTGCTGTCCGGTTGCCAGCCATGATCATCCCTTCTCAAAATGTTGGAAAGCGGCCGCGGTGGCCGAAACTGCGTGGTTGCCGCGGAGCCTGCCACGACGCACTCTCGCCGCCAAGAACCCATTTCGGTACCTGGAGCCCCCCCATGATGCATCCACGCGCGATCGAAGGCGTGGTCTTTGATCTCGACGGCACGCTGATCGACAGCGCGCCCGACATCCGCACGAGCCTCAACCTGCTTCTGAACCAGATCGATCGCCGACCGCTCGCGCTTGACGAGGTCACCTCGATGATCGGCGAAGGTGCCGAAATGCTCGTGGGATGCGCTCTTGCGGCGACCGGCGGTGCACCGGATCGGGCCACCGTAGTCAGCCTCACCAACCGCTTCGTCGCCCTTTATGAAAGCCGCAGCGCCCACGAGACGGAACCGTATCCTGGCGTGCCGGAAGCCCTTGCGGCACTGCGTGCCGAACAGTTGCGGCTCGGCCTTTGCACCAACAAGCCCGAAGGCGCAACCCGGGTACTGTTGAGCGCACTTCAACTGGACAGTTATTTCTCCATCGTCGTCGGCGGCGACACGCTCGAAGGTGTCCGCAAGCCGGACCCGCGGCCGGTGCAAACCGTTCTCAGGGCGCTCGACGTGAGCCCCGCGCGCGCCGTCTTGATTGGCGACAGCCGTACCGACGTCGTGGTTGCGCGCGCTGCCGGCATGCGCGTCTGGCTGCGCCGTGGTGGATACACCACGATACCAGCCGAAGATCTCGGCGCTGACGGTGTGTTCGGAGGGTTCGCCGAGCTTCCGGCATTGTTGTGGCAGCTTCCTTGACACGGCTTCGGTTCCGCTTATTGTTCGAAGGATGGCGGCGCGGGCGCGTAGCTCAGCGGGAGAGCACCGTCTTCACACGGCGGGGGTCGCTGGTTCAATCCCAGCCGCGCCCACCACGCCGCGCCGACATTTCCTGTGTTTTGCAACGGGATACCCCCCCCTCAACTCGTCTGGTGGACGAGTGTGGTGAGCCCACCATCGTGTTCGTTCGCAACCGACCGATAGCCCTCGTCGAGGTCGCGGTTGACGCGCAGGTTGTCGACGAGCAGAAACGAATTCTCGGCGATCGGTTCCGGCGAACGATCATTGACAACGCCGAAACCGATGACCAGATCGCCAGCCGCGGGCGCCGTGTATACCGAAGTCTGCCATCCCGACGCGCCGTGATCCCCGACCGTGCGAACATCGGTAAGCTTGAATAGTTTGGTGCCGGTTCTATCGTTGATGACCACGACGGCATAGTCGTTGTCGGCATAGTCATCAGCTGGATGATCAACCGCATCACGGGCGTCGAACATCCAGTCGAAGGAGATCTCATCGCCGGCTGCGACAGTTGTCTTGACCTTGATCGCCGACCCGAATGCCGGTGACGAACCATCAATATCCTTTGGCAGAGTTCCCGCATCGAGTCCAAGGAACTTGGCGAGATCGGAGGCGGTGCTGCCACGCGCTTCCAGTCTCGCCATCTCCGCACCGTCGGTCGGCAGATAGCTACCACTAGCGCCGTCGATCTCCTGGTAGACAGTTGTTGTCGCAGCAAAGCTGCTACTGCGCGCCGCCGACGTAAGGGGACTTTCAAAACTCTCGATCAGGCGCTCAACGTCATTACGGCCACTGATTTTCACGGTCACCGTCGTGGTGTCGGAGCGACCGAAGGCGTCGCTAACCGTGTATTGGAAGCTGTCGGTGGCAGTTTCGCTTGCGGTCAAAGCGTCAAAGCGGCCGGCGGGATCGTAGGTGACGCTTCCGTCCGCTGCTAACGTCACGGTTCCGATCGTTCCCTTCGTGTCGATGCTGCTTACGACCAAGTGATCGGTCGCGTCGGGATCGCTGTCGTTGGCGAGCACGTCGATGTCGACGCTGTGATGCTCATCGGTGCGCACCAAATCAGCCACAGCCGTTGGCGGATCGTTGACGCCGACCACTGTGACCGCAACTTCGCCGGTGGCCGTGAATCCATCATGGTCGGCAATTTGGTAGGCAAAAGCATCGGTCGCGGTTTCGCCTTCGCCCAAGGAAGCGAAACGACCAGCCGGATCATAGGAGATATGGCCGCCGACGTAAGAAACGACGCCGCGCGCACCAAATGTATCGACATCGACGAAGCGGATCACGTCGCCATAGTCAGGATCGAAGTCGTTGGCAAGAAGATCGGCAGGGTTGATTGTCAGCGGTTGGTCTGCACTGGTCGTCACCTTATCGAGACTCGCTATGGGTACGTCGTTCAAGCCTACGACGATGACCGCAACCTCGGCTTCGTCGGTACCGCCGAAGCCGTCGCTGATCTGGTAATGGAACGCATCGTGTGCCTGTTCGCCTGCGCCTAGCGCGATGAATGCCTGACTTGGATCATAGCGAACACTCCCGTCGTCGATCAGCGTAACGTGCACGCCCGAAGCAAGCGTGAACGTTCCGCCGGGGACGATGGTCGTTCCGTCGATCGCCGTGACCGCGAGACGATCGGCACGATCTTCGTCGACGTCGTTGGCAGTGAGTGCAAGCGTGGCGACTGTATTCTGATCGATGTGCAGGACATCATCCGTCGCGACCGGGGCGGCGTTGGTCCCAATAATCGTTATGGTGGCAAGCCCGCTTGCAACCGCACCGTGCGGGTCGCTGATCTTGTAGGCGATGGTATCGCTTGCCGTCTCGCCCGCCGATAATTCCCGAAACCGGCTGCCGGGGTCATAGACAATTTCCGCGCCGGGTCCCCCCGTGAAGCGGACTTCCGCGCCCGACGCGGCCGAGGCAGCAATGACACGCAAGGTGCGGGTGTCATCGTCGGGATCAAGATCGTTGGCAAGCACGTCGACGGAGACTGAGCCGCCGCTGTCCTGGACGTGCGCCTCATCGGTGGCGGCAAGCGGTGCGTCATTGCGCCCGGTAACCGTAATCGTCGCAACCGCCGTCGCGCGCCCACGATTGGCATCGATGATCGTGTAAGCGAAGGCATCGTTTGCCTGCTCACCTTCGCGCAGCGCATCGAAACGCCCGGATGGATCGTAGATAGGGCCGGACGCGCCTAACGTGACATGGCCGCGCGTGGCGCTGCCATCGACCCCGACGATCGCAAGGCTGCTTGCCGTGGCGCCCGCGGACGCGCTGTCATTGCCGAGCAGGGTCGCAGGCGCAATGGTCAGCGCGTGGTCTTCGTCCGTGGTGCGTGTCAGGCTCGCGCCATCGTCGACAGCAATAGGCAACGCCCGCCATGTCTGCAAGGCGCCGCCTTCACCACTGCCGATCAACTCGATTACGCCATCGAGCGACGGATTGAGCCGCACGTTATCGAGAAGGAGCGACGAGACGTTTATGCTGCTCTCGTCATTAATGACTGCGAAGCCAACGGTCAGCTCCGTGCCTGAACTCATGGGGAATGCGGCGGTCAAGTCGTAAGTAGTGGTCCGCCAGCCCGACGCGCCGAGACCGATCTCTCGTGAATCGGCCAGCGTGATCACGTGCGTAACCGTACCGTCGGTGATCGTGAATATGGCGTAGTCGTTGCGCCCCGAAGCGTTGTCCGCGACCTTTTCGGCCGAGATAAAGTTCCAGTCGAAGGCCAAGATTACCCGGCCCTGGGCGTCGCGATCGGCATCGCCGATGCTGAGCACCGTGCGCACCGCGGCTCCGGTATCCGGCTCGCTATGGTCTCCGGTTTCGCCTGAATGCCTTCCGTCGTCGTCGGGCAACGTGCCGCCGGGAACGCCGAGAAACGCTTCGATGGCCGACTGCCCGGTCCCGGGGCCACGCGCGGATGATCCGCGGGCTTCGATCAGCGCTAAGTGCTCAAAGTGCGTCGGTCCAAACGTAGCGCCTGCCGTCGTGTAGGAAGTGACCAAGTGGACCGGGTTCGAAGTCGTGGCGTCTCCGGGCTCGCGTCCCCATCCTGCAACGAACAGCCCATATGACTCCTCGAAGCTCTGCAACAGTTCCGCCGCCGCTGCCGCATCGTTGCCGACGCCGCGTACGGTGACGTTGACCAGTGCGGTGTCGCGGCCGCCGATATCGTCATCCACAACGTAACTGAAACGATCGGTGGCTGTTTCGCCAAGTGCTAGCGCCGGAAACGCGCCATCGGGATCGTATGTGACGGTACCGTCGTCGTTGACGCGAACGCTGCCCAAGGTTTGACTGGAATCGATACCCGCGACGCGCAGCAGCGCTCGCTCCGGATCGACGTCATTGAGCAACACCGGAATGCGGATCGCCTGATCGGCGTCCGTGACCGCTTGATCGTCGGCCGCCACCGGAGGCTGGTTATCCTTGAAGATGCGAATGTCGACCGTGGCAGTAGCCTCGGCGCCGCTAGCATCTGCGACCGCGTAGCTGAAACCGTCGTCGGCCGCCGCGAATGGATCAAGACCTGCAAATCGACCATTCGGGTCGTAGATAAAACTGCCGTCGGTCGCGACGGTCAGCAGGGCTCCGGAAGCAAGAGCGATGGTGCTGCCGGGTGTAATGGTGCTGCCGTTGACAGCCACGACGCTGAGCCGGTCACCAGCATCGACATCGTGGTCGTTGGCGAGCACGCCTAACGCTTGCGGAATTTCGAGGCGCGAGCTGGCATCAATGTTGTAGCGATCGGAGGCTGCAACCGGTCGATCATTGAGCCCAGTGATCTCGACTGTCAGCGTACCGCTTGTGGTCGCTCCGTGACTATCGGCGATGGTGTAGCTAACGGTGTCGCTTGCGGTCTGGCCGGCGGCGAGCGACTGGAACGAAGCGGCGGGTACGTAGCGCAGGCCTTCGCCTAGCCGGCCGCTAAACAACACCGTCGCGCCGGAAGCCGCGCTGGCGGCAACGATCCTCAGGCTTGCTGCGGTATCGTCGCTATCAACATCGTCGTCGTTGGCAAGCACATTGACCGCGATGTCCGGCCCATCCTCGCCGACATGGGCGACGTCTGGGTTGGCGATCGGCGCGTCATTGGTACCTTTCACCGTAATGGTGACCCGCGCCACATCCGTGGTGGAGCCATCACTTACGGCATAATCAAAACCGTCGGTGGCAGTTTGGCCGACCGCCAGGGTATTAAATGCTCCGGCAGGGTCATATGCGACGGTACCATCGACACCGGCACTCAGCTTGGCGCCGCTCGGCAGGGTGATGTCGACCACATTGCCGACGTCTACACCGGCGATGCCGACGAGGCGCAGTCCATCCGTGCCATCGGCATCGGTATCGTTGGCGAGCAGCCCCGGTGCTGCCAGCACCGTCGGTGCGTTCGCAGCGACGATGAACGCGTCGGGATGGGCCTGCACCGGATCGTTGACACCTTGCACCATCACCACCGCACTGCCCTCGGCGCGGGCGCCCCAGCGGTCCTCAATGGTGTAGGTAATCACGTCCTCGGCGGTGGCGCCGGCCGGCAACAGCGGCCACGGCGCCGTCTGATCAGGATGATAGACGATGCCATCACCGGGTGCGCCGGAGAACGTGACGGCGGCGCCCGACGCTGCTGAGGCCGCAACCACCTTGAGCGTTGCCGAGCTATCATCGCTGTCGACGTCGTCATCGTTGGCAAGCACATCGATTGCCACCGGATCGCCATGTTCAACGGCGACCGCCCGATCGACACGCGCGACTGGTACATCGTTGCGCCCGGTGACGGTGACCGTGACCATGGCCGTCCCACCAGCACCGGCGGCATCCATCACACTATAGGTGAAATGATCGGTCGTAACCGCGCCCTGCGCCAAATCGTCGAACCGGCCGGCGGCGGAATAGCGAACGATGCTGCCCTCGATGGCAGCCGCCCCACGTGTGCCTGCGAGGTCGAGCGCCGTTAGCCCCAGCACGCCGTTGCCGTCGGGATCGCGATCATTGGCGAGCACGTTGATGTTAATGGTGCCATCTTCGCTAACCGCGGCGACGTCGTCACCTGCAAGCGGCGCATCGTTGCGGGCCGTGATCAGAACGTTGACGATCCCAGTCGCCCGGGCGCCGTGCCGATCCTCGATCGTGTAGGTTATGGTGTCCGCCGCAAGGTCGCCGTTGGCCGGCGGAACATAGGTAATCGGTGCGCCTGCGATGCTTGTGAAGCGCACCGTCGCACCGGATTGAGCCGAAGCCGCCACCACGCGCAGGGTGCTTGCGTCATCGTCACTATCGACGTCGACATCGTTGGTCGTGACCGCGATGGTGACAGCTGGTCCACCTTCTTCGGCCAACGCGGCATCGGCAATCGCCGTCGGCGCATCATTGGCGCCAACGACCGTCACGGTCACCGTGCCCCGGGTGGTCAGCCCATTGCCGCCATCGAGAATGTACGCAAAACGATCCGTGGCGGTTTCGCCCGCCGCCAAGGCCTCGAAACGACCCGCCGGATCATACGTAAAGGTATTCCCGCCACCGACCGAAATCCGACCCGTGGTGCCCGTACGATCAAGGCCAACGATTGCGAGCGGATCGAAGGGATCTGGATCGCGATCATTGGCAAGCAGAAGGGTGGTCGGCTGTGCCGCCAGGATTCCGTCTTCGCCGACCCTCAATGTATCATCGACAGCGCTCGGCGCCGGCGCCAGCACGCGGAACGCGCCACCCAGGTTGTCGCCAATGCTGTCGAGTGTCTCGAAGACAAAGCCAGATGTCTCTTCGCGGCGAGCGTTGTCAACATAGAGGCGTGACAGTGCCACCGCCGGACCGTCGTTAAGAACGGCAAAACCGAAGGTGTAGCGGCCAGTGATCCCTGCGGTGTATTCGATCGTCCGCCAGCCCGACGCGCCGAAATCGCCTACGTCGGATGTCGTTGTGATCGGCAGTGCCAACGACTGCCCGGCAACCGAGACCGAGAACACAGCAAAATCGTTCGAGGTCGCGGCACCAGCGGCGTCGAAAAACACATCGAAGCGGATCGATTGGCCTGCTTCCAATCCGATGGTGTTCAGCGCCTTAATGGCCGCGCCAGACGTAGGGTTGGTACCCGGCACGAGTTCGGCAAGCGTGCCCTGGCCGAGTGTGAGGAACTCCTCGATCTGCAGGCGTGACACGTCCGTTGCTTCGAGCACCGCCATTTCGCCCTGGCGCGCGGAGATCAATCGCGTCGATTCCAGGGGTAGTTCCGGCGCTTGGCCCGCGAATTCGTCCGCCTGACCAAGCGCCTCCCAGCGTCTGCCCGGGTCCCATTGGCGAAGAATCAGAGGCTCAGGCAACGAGACTTCCGTCGAGGGGGCAGGCTGGTTTTGGAATAGTGCTTCGGCAATGTGACGGCTCTCGGCGCTGACTTCGATGCTCGGTGCGCCGGACTGCGAAACAATATCGGCTAACGGCGCGGCAGAGGCAGTGAGATCGTAAGCTCCGGTCGTGGCCTGGGTGACACTGAAGGCATCGCCCACAAGGGCTGCCGGATCGCCGCCCGCCGACACCTCGGTCGGATCGCCACTTAAGTCACCTTTCGGCGGATCAAGTGGTTCACTGCCAACTGCAGTCTCGACAAGACGTGCCCCTTCGTCCGACGCACAAACCGGATCCGTAAGCGAGCCCATGTCCGCGAAACGGTTCTCAAAGTCGCCGCAATTTCCGCTTGCGTCCGCGAGAAGGGGCAGCCTGTCGTCACCCTCCACGGTGACAACGCCGTCAGTTGTGGTAATCCAGGTGTTTGCGCGCGCATTGACGAATTCCGCGCCACTGGGCGGCTCGGTCCCATCTGCTACCAGCGCAAAACGGACGACATGTGGGGCCGTTGCCTCAAGCAGCAGCCCCACCTGATGTAACGTGAGTTGCCCGGCTGCGGTCTGCACTACCAGCACCGCGCCATTCCCTGCATTCCCAGGTGTGATGGTATACCGACCACCGATAACGTGCAGGGAAAGTGTCCGACCAGTGTCCGCCTCGTCGGGTGCACCGATAATGCAGCGGCTGGGACCTGCGACGGTCAATATCCGGCCGTCGGCCAAGCGAATCTCAAGCCGTGCGCCGTCTGCCGTTGCCACGGCATCATGCGGATGCAATGGTTCGCCTAGCTGCGCCGTGTGAACGGCACCGCCCGCGCCCGTGATGCCAACTTCCCCCGTCACGGCGGTGATCACCGCTGGAACGAGACTTGTTTGATCGGATTGACTGAAGGAGCTTTGGCCGGACGTCCCGGCGGCAAAGCCATCAACGGGTGCCGCCGGCCCGCCGCTCTCGGAACTGACTATGGCCATGTCGCCCTGCCTTGCCCTGACACGATTGATGGGGCAGGTGCGACAACGCGGTCGGCATCGATCCAAGGACGTTCATCACGCGAAACCCACAAACCGAGGCCGACGAGCGGAACCCGGATATGCCGAAACGCGCGATGGTCGTGGGATCGGGCAAGAACCGCCCTTCGCCTCGCATCAACCCCAACAGAAAACCAACCACCCGCATTGACGACTGCCGTCGCCCTGCTTGTGGTTGAACTGCTGGCCCGAGGCGGAAGTAACTCTCGCCGTGGCAGAGCGGTGCTCTACCTGTAGTTTTCTGACATTGTAGCAGACGGACTATCCAATTGAACCTGATTTTTCGCCACGACGCGGTCGGAACGAAGGCGGCGCGCTCTGTCGATAAGGCGCGACCGGGCGATGCGTCCGAGGCACGCCAACGCTGGCGTTGACAAAGATCCGCACATGGGTTTATATTCCTTGTTGTGAAAGGCGCCGCTACGTCGTCTGACACTTGCGTTGTTCCGCCAGCGATCCCGGAGACATCCATGGGCAATGTTTTCAGTCCCCCAAAGGCGCCGAAGCCGGCCTCAACCACGTCGACGGCCAAACTTGAAGAAGAACAGCGGCAACGTCGGTTGGATGCCCTCGCTCGATCGCGCCGCGGTCGCGCCGGTACGATCGCTACGTCGCCGCGCGGCCTTCTTGTTGCCGCGAATTGGACGAGCGAACGCAAATCCCTTCTCGGAGAGTAGGAAAAGCCCCACTTCTGCCACTTTTCTTCGGCTGGCACATCACCAGGCTTCGCGTGCAGTCCGCCCTCCGCGCAGCAAGTGCCAGACATGCATGCAACCTCAGGAATCCCCTCATTTTGATTTTATTTATGGATCAATGGGTTGTAGCGGG